>JAEKNX010000002.1 GCA_016839055.1 Spirochaetales bacterium | reverse complement strand
GATGAACTCGACATTACGGATGAACTCGACATTACGGATGAACTCGACATTACGGATGAACTCGACATTACGGATGAACTCGACATTACGGATGAGCTCGACATTACGGAGGAGCTCGACATTACGGATGAACTCGACATTACGGATGAGCTCGACATTACGGATGAAATTGACATTACGGATGAGCTCGACATTACGGATGAAATTGATATCTCGGATGAGCTCGACATTACGGATGAGCTCGACATCTCGGATGAGCTCGACATTACTGATGAAATTGATATCTCGGATGAAATTGATATCTCGGATGAGCTCGACATTACGGGTGAGCTCGATATTACGGATGAACTCGATATCTCGGATGAGCTCGACATTACTGATGAGCTCGACATCTCGGATGAGCTCGACATTACGGGTGAGCTCGATATTACGGATGAACTCGATATCTCGGATGAGCTCGACATTACGGATGAGCTCGACATTACAGATGAACTCGACATAGATGAAGAAGATTTTGATCTTGATCTGGATGATGAAATTAATTTTGACGATATCCCCTCTCTCGAGGACGGACTAGCCCTCGATGAAGACATCGAACTAGACGAGCTACCTGATTTCGATACACCTGCAGCTGAGACTGCTAAACCTTCCACTATCCCGAATGAGAACGAAGAGAAATTTGAACTTAATGATGATATTGAACTCGATGGAGAATCTCTTAATTTAGAGGCTGAGAAATCATCATCTGCTTCTGAACCTGTTGAAGAAAAGGACGCTCTCGCGATTCTGCCGGATGACCTTAAAGCTGAAATTAAATCTGTTCTAACTTACATGGACCAGCTTCTTGAATCGCTACCTGATGACAAGATAGAAGAGTTCGCGAAATCTGAACATTTTGATGTCTACAAAAAATTATTTGACGAATTGGGGTTGAAATCATAATGAGTGATTTAGATAAGAAAGGAGGGCTTCTAAATAGAGCCCTCCGGCTTGAGGATTCTAAAAAAAAAAAAGTTTAAGCGTAGAGATTCCAACAAATAACGAATCTGCAGAGCTCCCCACAATCCCTGAAAATGAGGAACTTTTTGAAGACGCTATCATTTCTGAAGAGCTTGAGTTTGAAACTTTTAAAGATCTTTATGACGAAGATATCGAAGAACTGCTTAATGAACCTCTTACTGAGCTCCCGGGAGATCTCGGAATAACGGCGGACATTACCTCTGGAACGCAGGATGAAGAACTTGGTCTCTCAGAGCCGGTGAGACTTGCTGAGATATCAGAGGAACCACTTCCTGATGATATTTTTTCTGAACAAGTCCAATGGAAACCTGATGTCAATGCTCTTTCGGCTCGATTCAAGTTGTTTTCACATGGGATTGAAGTTCCCGCGGAAATATTTTCAGCTTCAATAAAGTTTTTACAAATTGAATCTGGTATTTTTCTGACCTATGAAAAGTCCACCGGCCTCTTCTCGCCGTTTTCCTCAATCGGCTTCGACGAAACAAGTCTGAGACGCTGCAAGATCAGCATGGAAACCATTAAGGCAAATAAAATTGTGTTAAACGGTGAAACCATTCATCCATCGGTGCCTAAGGGTTTCCTGAAAAATCATCTTTCAAAACGGCTCTGGGACTCTATCAACCTTCTTAGCGTTCTTGTTTTCAGCCATCATGATGATATTTTCGGACTTCTTTTTATCATTAATTCAACCATCACTGAGACTCCAGGCTTCACGGATTCCGCCTCGCTTCTGATAAGAAATGCGTCGGAAGCTTTATTCAACAGCAGATCGGCAGTTATAAGCAATCTCGAAACTACGGAAATAGGGCCTCCTTTAAACCCTAAGGAAGCAGCAGTTAAAATTAAAATGGAATTAATGGAAATATCAAAAAGCACTACCACATCTGATTCTGCCAGGCTAGTCTTCATAGATTATTCATCAATAATTTCATCGATGAAAGACTTTGATTCTTCCATTGATGATTATGTAATAGAGCGGAATATTTTCAAGATGTACTACTCTATGCTCGGCGGGAAAGGGTATATTCAACGTCTTTCAAAACATTGTATCTTCCTCACCTTTCTGTCCAGATTTAAGGTTAATACATCAATAATCACAAACCAGCTTCAGGCAAGCCTTCTTTCTTTATTCGAAAAGAATAAACTAATCGGCAATCCTAAAATTTTCGTTGATGAAATTAACCTGAACGAAAAGGATTTTCCGGACAAGCTTGATTTATTTTTAAGTTCTGTTCTATGATAGAATTTCCATTATCAAAAAACGGCGAACTAACCGCGAAATATTCTGGAGTTTTCCTGCATTCATCCTACTCTCCCCTGAGAGAAGCTGAGAGCCTGTACTGTAATGAGAATCTTGCCAGATACCGGACGCTGATTCTACTCGAACCATGTCTCAATTATATAGCTAAAGTAGTTAAATCAAATAAACCTGAAACCAAAATTATTTCTATTTACACAAGAGGTGTCTTTGCCGGAAAAGATGACTCTAAATCAGATTTCATCTGGTATGCTGGAAGTGATGAAAGTTTAAAAAGCTTTCTCGACAGAACGATGAATGAACTTGATCTTGAATTGTTAAAACTTGTTGAATGGCCCCCATCTGCCAGGCTATTCAGTGAGACCCTAGGTGGTTACAAAAAAACCATTACCCAGCACCTTAGAGAACTTCATGGCAATATCACTACTTCATCCGGATTCGGCCGAAGGCTTATAAGAAATTTCATTAAAAACTATGTACTCTCGGAAAGCATCGCCATACCCGAGCACACAGCCTCGGCTGTCTTTATAGCCGGCTCCGGTCCAGGGCTGAAGAGCAGTATCTCATTCCTCAAAAAAAAACGGTCCGAATTAATCCTAATATCTCTTCCCTCTTCTATCGAGTTCCTTCTGAGCTTCGGAATTATTCCCGATATAGCAGTTACAACTGATCCGGGCTTCTATGCCGGCCTTCATCAGCGAAGCCTGACTAATTGTCTGACGGCCTCGCCCTATACGGCAAATATCTCTCCGGTGATTCAGAATAACAAGCTGCTGATTCCGATAAATCAGCACAGTTTCATCGAGTCAGCCATTCTTGATAGCGGGGACGCCTTCATAAATATTCCGTCAAACGGCACCGTTGCGGGTACCGCCTTATTCCTGGCTTCCACCTTGACTTCAGGACCTGTAATCCTTTCTGGTCTTGATTTCTCATTCATCGACATTCTCAGCCATAACAGGCCTCATAGTTTCGACAGTCACATTGAGCAATTTACATCGAGAACAAACGGTCTTTATAATATTTATTATCACAGAAACATACCGGATAGCTTCAAAGTTAATTCGAATTCTCGACGTACTACTACCGCCTTGAAAACTTACCGGGGATGGTTTGAAAGAAGCAGCGGTATCTTTTCAAACCGTTGTTTCTTCCTCAATCATTTTGAAAGACCACCGGGAGATTTCCCCGGGATAACCGAAGAAGAAGCCGGGCAGCTGCTTACAGGTAGAACAAAATTTTCATTCGGGATCTACAATAATACCTCTTTAGATGAACGCCGTAATAAAATTTCATCCTTCCTTCGTAAACAGATCGAATCGGTCAATACGGCGGAGAACAGCATAAAGAACATTGCCACCGATTTCGAAAAAATCATTGAAATACTTTATACATCAATAGCCGGCAAAATTTTCCTTCCTGATCTCCTTGAAATGAAGAGAATATCTTTTACCGAAAACAGTAAGCTATTTATAAGCAAAGCCGTTTCTTTAACTGAGCGAACCAGATCTTTTCTGGATTATTTAGGACGATATGCAGAGTAATCATATATTCAACCGAAACCAGCTATCCCTCTCACTTCACAACGAAGAACTTGCCCTTCAACTAGCCAGATGCGGAAACTCCAAAAAAATCAGTTTCAAAACCGCTAGAAACGGAGTGTTGGTGCCGGTACTGAAGCACCATGGCAGAGATTATGCTCTCCACTCCCTTTTTAATCCTGTTAAAGAAGGAGAACGAAGCTCTGCCCAGATAAGCGGCGGCGGATACCTTGTTGTTTTCGGATTCGGGGCCTGTTATCACATCAGACCGCTGCTTCAGCGTGATGATATTAACGGTATTCTGCTGATTGATAAGGATATTACAATTATTAAATCCATTCTATCAGAGATTGATTTATCCGATCTTCTGTCCGATTCAAGAATTTCCATACTTGTCGATCGCAGCGAGGATGAAATAACGGATTATCTTCCTGCAAATTATATTCCGGCTGTAACCGGAGATTTCCAGACAATGACTCTCCGTTCCAGGGTTGAAACTGAAAAGGAATATTTTTCAGGAATCATGAATTCCATAAGGAAGGTTCTCGATACGCTGTCGGATGACTACACAGTCCAGACCTGGTTCGGAAAACGATGGTTTATCAACTCTATTGCAAATCTTGCGGCAGCCGAAAACTCGACAACCATTATCCCTCCGAAAAAAAGAGTCCTGATTGCCGCGGCAGGCCCGTCACTGGAAATGCAGCTCGATGATATCAGAAAAAGGCAGGAAAACAGCTTTCTAATCTCAACAGATACTGCTCTCTCCTGCCTTATCAAGCATTCGATTAAACCTGACCTTGTAATCTCTATTGACTGCCAACAGATAACCTACCACCATTTTATGGCCGGTTATCCGGAAGATGTTCCTCTGGTTCTAGATCTGGCCTCTCCTCCAGCGGTCTCAAGATTAACCGAAAAGACTCTATTTTTCACGAGCGGCCATCCGTTCTCTATGTATGTAAACCGCAACTGGAGAAAGTTCCCGGTTGTCGATACTTCCGGCGGAAATGTCACCCAAGCGGCATTGTCACTGGCCGACACATTGGGAGCATCTGAAATCTTTATTTACGGCGCTGATTATTCTTATCCAGAGGGCAAAAGCTACGCTAGAGGAACTTATATATATCCATATTTTATCGGTAAATCGAGCCGAAAAGACACTATTGAGTCTCTTTTCTATAAATTTTTATACAGAAACGAGAATATCACTATGTCTAAAACTGATTACGGCTACCGATATACTACCCGGCCTATGGTAAGTTACAAGGAAAGGCTCGAACGTTATTCTTCCGAAGTTTCAGGCCGAATAATCCCGGTTCCCGGGCTCGGAGAGGACATTGTTATTCCGTCCTTTGAAAAACAGATAAAAACAACAAAAAATCTGCTGTCTGCAGGAAGGTCAAGGACTGACTGGAAATCTTTTCTTTCGGACTATAAAGGCCGTCTGATAAATCTTCCAGAGCCGGCAGGCTCACCCACGGTCTATTTTTCAACCCTCGATTATTCCGATAAAGATATTTGGACTACCCTTTTCCCCGTCGCCGCCGTACTTAGAAAGAAATACAAGGATACTGAAAAATCAGCGTCCGACATCCTCAGTGACGTAAGAAGCTGGGCTCTTGAAGTATTGAATATGTACCTAGATTAGATTCCGGAGTTAAAACACAATTCCCGCATAACCGACGAAGGACTCAGCCGGTCTAATATCATAACTTGTTGTATAATTCACAAGCCTGCCCTTCGGTACTCCTTTTAATCTGCCGAACTCAACTGCCGCGGCGGCAGCTCCCGCAGAACACGCTGCCTTATTCTTTTTAGCATTATCAATTACGGCCGAAGGATCCATTTTCACTATATCACGTATTATCCCAGCATCATTTTTTTCCTTAACCCATTTAAGGGCCGCGTCTCCGCTTCCGGCAGGTTGAAAATAGTAGCTGCTTCCGTAATGAGTCAGGTCAGTCGATCCTATTACCGCGGCATTTATGTTCAGCTCAGCGGTTATCCGGAAAATTTCTCCAGCAAGCTTGATCGAAGAGATATCAGCAGGAGCCCTCAACCACAGAAAATCCGCTTCAGGTGCATAATACTGCGCCATGGGAAGGACGACCTCTACTGTATTATCCCGGTATACATCTTCTTCAATGACTATTGCCTTTCGCAGACGCTCCAGGATATCGAGCCTGTTTACGGCCGCCCCTCCCGGAACCTCGAGCTCATCCTCTTGAGCGGCAAGCACAGGATGGCCTGAGGGAAGATGTCCTCCGACTATAAATATCATGTCCTTTCCGATACAGGCGCCGGAGAGAGCCTCCGAAGCGGTCTTTCCTGAATAGTACCAACCTGCATGAGGGACAACCGCTGAACTGTATCTGCCACCCTCGTCTTCAGTCATTCTCCAGTCTGACAGGGTTTTCGAAACTTCCTTAGCTGTTCGAGGATACCAACTCCCGGCCAGGGTCATTTTTCTTAAACTCATTTCTTTGTCCTCAACTGAATTATACCATTTTTTTTGCAAAAAAAAGTATATACATCTTCAATTTCTTCCGTATAATATTATGTATGATAACAAAGGGTATTAAATTATTTTTTGCAATTGGTTTGGTTTTTTATTTAATTTTGGGTTTTTATCTCTGGATCTCAATTGACTCAATCAGAGATGAAGAACTGCTTACCGCCACGGCTTCCTCAGAAAATATTCAGACAGCGATAGAAAGCGCTTACGCTGTGGAAAAATCATTCTCTTCAGAACACTTCGCCGGAAAAATGGATAAAATGTTCAGCGATAATCACAGGCTGACGGCTGTTATAATATACACCGAGGCTGACGGACCGCTTTACTTAAGGCTAAAGGACAGCCGTATCCTCTCCAGTCGGCCCGGAGTAGAAAACGGCTGGAGTAGCGGACATCCTGAACTCATCCTGCCCACACCGGGTCTAGAGATATTTCAGTCAGCTCTCTACCCTGATACTGAATCAACAATTTATCTTACATCGGTATATAATCTGCTCAATAGGGGGAAATTCTTACCAGTACTTAGAAATACCCTGCTTGCGGCCATATGCTACCTCGCGCTGACAATCATATTTCTATCCGCGAATAAAGAAGTTCGACTCGAACCTCCGGCCGAAGTTACGCTCAAGAAGGAAATTGAGACAGCTCCAGCACAGGTTCAGGATGAGCAGCCTCACCTAATCCCAGACGGAGATGCCTCCGGTCTATACTCACCCACTAGCGGCCTTGTGTGGGAGCGTTTTCTCTCCCCGCGGTTGTCTGCCGAACTCAAGCGCGCGGCATCCTTCGATCAGGACAGCTGCCTCGTTTACATCAGCGTAATCAGTCCCTCAGGATTCGTACCCTATCGGAATATCTCCGAATTAATAATTGAGCATTTTACATACCGGGATCTGGCCTTTGAAGCCGGCAGAGACACCTTCTGCGTGATTATACCGGACAAGGATCTTGATGAAGGCTTGACGGATGTTGAGAAGTTTAAGAAAAGTATCTTCTCACGTTTTCCTGATTCAGCTTATAGGATATACGCCGGCCTAACCTCACGAAACAGCAGGCTGATGTCGGAAAAACGAATGATTCAGGAGGCAAAATCCGCACTGTCAAAGGCCGTTTCAGAACCTGAGAGCATAACTATGTCATTCAGAACGGATCTTAATAAATACAGGGAATACATCGCCTCAACTATTTAATGATGATCAATCCAGCAGTTCTGAATTTGGCTGCAATTCCCCCGAATGTCGGCCCTTGCTGTCCCCGATACCATCAGAAAAAGGTTCAGAAGACCTCAATTTTTCTCAGGCGGCACGGGGCCCCCAGCGGCGGCATAAAAAAGCAACCAAATTCAGAACCACTTAATTCCCGGAAGCGGGAATTAAAACTATTCAACACACGGCAAAGAGGAATGGTTTAGATATTTTAAAGATTATTCAGGGGCTTCCGGAGATTAAATTTGGAATTGCTGTGATCAATCCACGTTTTCTATCGGGATGTGCTGACCGTCCCTGGTAAGAAATGTCTCAGGAAATACTTCTATAGCCTCTTTCACCATATCTTTTAAATCAGATTTGCTATATCTGGGACTGTAATGAATAAGTCCCATTTTCTTTACTCCGCCCGCGGCCCTGGCAAGTTCGGCAGCCTGGACGCCGGTCATATGCTTCTTCTCCGCCGCGCCTTCTTTAAGTTCGTGCTTAAACATTCCTTCACAGATAAACAGATCAGAACCGCTTATCTTCTCAGGTATCGTATCAAGAGGGAGAGAGTCCGTCACAAAAGAAAACTTACGCCCTGATCTGGATTCACCCATAACATCCGACGGCCTGACGACTGTCCCGTCGGCAATACTGACATCTTTCCCGCTCTGTAGATCCGACCATAGAGGACCTCGCGGAACTCCGAGTTCTTCAGCCTTATCCGGAAAGAAAATTCCAGGTCTCTTATCTTCAGTAAGGGTATAGCCTACGCAAGGCTTTGAATGTTCAAGTTTGAATGACGAAATATTAAAGCCATCCCCTTCATATACAAGTCCATCCTCGGAGATCTCACGGATGATGATTTCATAGTTGATGTACATATCAAGAACCTTGCGGCTTGACTCAACGTATTCCCGGATCTTCGGGGGGCCGTAGATGTAGAGTGGTTCTTCTCTGTCAACCTGTGAAGAGAGCATGAGGATTCCCGGAAGTCCGGTTACATGATCGGCATGAGTATGTGAAATAAAAATAGCGGTAATTTTCTTCCATTTCAGGTTCAGTTTTCTAAGTGCTACCTGTGTCCCCTCCCCGCAGTCAAAGAGAAAAAGTTCTCCTTCCCTGCGCAGCAGAACTGAAGTTAAATACCTATGCGGAAGCGGCATCATTCCGCCTGTTCCTAGAATAAATGTTTCGAGATTCATATTCGGCAACCTATCATATTTAATAATTTCTGGAAAGACTCTTTGTTTTATGTCCGGAGCGTTTAATAAACTGCCTAAGTTCGAGTTCAGGATAACCCGGCAGTTTTTTCAGACATTCAAAAAAAATCTTCATGCAGGCTTCGGCATCATCCTCAGCTCTGTGGGCGTTTTCAATATTAATACCTACCGCTTTCGCGATATTCCCGAGACTGTAGCTAGCTAGCCCGACAAGGAATTGTCTTGCCAGATGCAGAGTATCGAGACAGGGGAGATCTGAAACCTTCAAATCAAGAAAGGCTGCGGTACTCGTGAGGAAGCCCGCGTCAAAACCTATGTTGTGTGCAACAAGAACAGACCCCTCTATGAACTCAAGAAAATCGGGAAAGATTGCCTCAGCCTCCGGCTGCCCCTCGAGCATGGAGTCGTTAATCCCATTTACCTCGGAAGCCTTCTTCGGCATCTTCATACCGGGATTTATCAAGCCGGAAAACCGAAACTCCTCACCGCTTAGGTTAAATTTAACCGCACCTATCTCGACTATCTTGTCGGCGGCCGGATACAGCCCGGTCGTCTCAAAATCTATCGCCGTAAAATACAGCTCTTTAAGTTTTTTATTGTACATTAGTCTCTTTTTCTTTCTGAACGGTCTTCTTCCTGAATTTAATCTTCTCATTCCGACATTCTACAAAGATATGATCTCCGCTCTTAAAAGTGCCTTTCAGCATCTCCATTGACAATGGATCTTCTATCTGGTTCTGAATGGCACGACGCAGCGGACGCGCTCCATATTTAACATCGTAGCCGTCAACAATAAGCTTTTCTTTAGCTTTCTTGCTGATCTCGATGAAGATGTTATTCTCAAATAGTCTCAAGGCAACTTCGCTCATCATAATGTCAAAGATTTCGCTCACATTCTGTCTGTCAAGACTGTGAAAAACGACTATATCATCAATTCGGTTCAGGAATTCCGGACGAAAGACCCTTTTAAGCTCGCTCATTGCCGATATCTTAATCTCACTATGAGCCATTATCCCTTCACTGACTGAGAAACCCAATGCTGATCCTCTGCTTATTTCCCTGGCCCCAGCGTTACTCGTCATGATGAGCACGGCATTTCGAAATGATACCTTGTGTCCGAGATTATCGGCGAGTTCACCTTCCTCAAGCACCTGCAAAAGGAGGTTAAAAACATCAGGATGGGCTTTTTCAATTTCATCAAGAAGGATGACACTATAGGGTCTCCGTCTTATCTGCTCGGTGAGAACGCCGCCCTCTTCATACCCCACATAACCCGGGGGAGCTCCGACGAGCCTTGAGAGGTTGTGTTTCTCCATATAGTCAGACATGTCGATTCTGATCAAAGAATCCTGATTTCCGAAAAGAAATTCGGCCAGAGTTTTTGCCAGCAGTGTTTTTCCTACACCAGTAGGCCCCAGGAAGATAAACGAGCCAAGAGGTCTTGCCGGCGAACTGAGACCCACTCTGGACCGCCTGATTGAGGATGCTACAACCTTTATTGCGGCATCCTGTCCGATAACGGTCTTATGAAGCTCACCCTCGATATTAAGCAGACGTTCCGACTCAGTCTGCACAATTCGAAATAAAGGTATTCCGGTAATATTCGAGATAAGTGCCTGGATATCATCGGCTCCAACCTCGTTTTTTTCATGCCGAAGGCTATCCTGCCAGCCTTTCTTTAGTTCTTCAACTTCAGATTTCATCTTGCGGACGGTGTCTCTTACCGCGGCGGCCTTCTCATAGTTCTGACTATTAACGAGAGTTATCTTCTCCTGGGTGAGATCTTCTATTTTTTTCTCCATCTCGGCTAGTTCTTTCGGCCTGATGCTGTTGTTAATCCTCTTGAATGAACCTGCCTCATCTATGAGATCTATGGCCTTATCCGGGAGAAAGCGATCGGATATATATTTATCCGAGAGTTTTGCCGCCGCTTTAAGCGCCTCATCTGTGTAGCGAACATTATGGTGTTCCTCATAATTGATCTTTATACCCTTCAGTATCTCAATAGTATCATCGACATTCGGCTCTTCGACCAGGATTGTCTGAAACCTCCGCTCCAGCGCTGCATCCTTCTCGATATATTTCTTATACTCATTAAGGGTCGTAGCGCCGATGCACTGAAGCTCTCCGCGTGACAATGCCGGTTTCAGCATGTTAGATGCGTCTATGGCCCCTTCAGCGCCGCCTGCGCCGATTATAGTATGCAGTTCGTCAATAAAAAGAATAACATTGCCGGCGGCAAGAATTTCCTTCATTACTCTCTTGAGACGTTCCTCGAATTCTCCGCGGTATTTGGTTCCGGCAATAAGGGCGGCAAGATCAAGGGTCAGAACCCTTTTCCCGAGAAGAATCTCAGGTGCCTCTCCATTCACGATTTTCTGGGCGAGACCTTCAACAATCGCTGTCTTGCCTACACCGGGTTCACCGATAAGAACCGGATTATTCTTGTTTCTCCGCGCCAGAATCTGGATGACCCTCTGAATCTCCTTGTCCCGTCCAATTACAGGGTCAAGTTTATCTTCCTTGGCATACTCGGTTAGTTCCCGTGCAAATTCATCGAGAGTGGGAGTATTCTTCTTTCCGTTGATAACCCCCTTCTTCCGTCCCGGTTCAGCCTGGAGGCCTGAGATCTTCGGTTTAACATTCCCCGGGCCTCGAAGTTCCACAACTGCCGTCCTGACATTTTCAGGGTTAATCGAGTGCTTAAGAAAAAATCTTGATGTTATGCTGCCGCTCTCATTGCAGGCTGCGATAATCAAATGTTCTGTTCCAATATAATCATGCCCAAGCGTTCTTGCTTCTTCAGCCGAATCCTCGAGTATCTTCTTACCGCGTCTGGAAGGGGGCACATCTCCTAAAATCAGACCGCTATGCTTCTTGGGAATATTCCTCTCAATTTCAAGCTGGAGTTCTATAGGATCAATGCTCAGGTTCTTCATGGCCTTGTATCCTATTCCCTCTCCTTCCTTGATTACGGCGAGAATAATGTGCTCGGGCAGAAGCTGGTCAGAGTGAAATCTCTTTGCTTCCTCCTGCGCGAAAATCGTAAGTATTCTCTGTGCTCTTTGTGTAAGTCCTTTAAACATTCGTTCCTCCATAATCTACAATTTTTTCTGAATTATGGTATTTTTAATGAAATCTGCTCGTGTAAAATCTACAAGCATCTCATCAGCCCTTGATTCACCGTCTTTTATCATCTTCTGTATGTGTGATTTCTGGCTCAAAAAAATAAGACTGCTGCATACTTCGATGGGAAGATCTATCAAACCCAAACCAATCCCCATCCGCAGCATCGACAGATTCTCAATTGCTTCATTGGAACTCAGTATTCTACAGTTTGTCAGCAGGCCGTAAGCCCTGAAAACCGAGTCTTCTATCTCGGTTCTTTTTTTCTGAAACATTTCTTCACGAGCCTTCCGCTCATACTCGGCTATCTGCGTACACAGATTCTGGAGTTTATCAACTATCTCGGCCTCGGAGTGGCCTATTGTAAACTGGTTTGATATCTGATACATGCTTCCGAGCGAATGATCATCATCACCCATGAAGCCTTTGACAGTGAATCCAATCTGAACAACCGCCTTGAGTGCCTTCTCAATCAGGTTTGCCTTAACCAGAGCCGGAAGATGCATCATAACCGATGCCTTCATTCCTGTTCCGAGATTGTTCACCTCGGTATTAAGATACCCAAACTCAAATGATACCGCGAAATCAAGGTGCTTCTCTATCTTCCGATCAAGCTCATCAGCCCTGTCCGCGCATTCTTTTATACTCAGTCCGCCTTCGAAAAAAGACATTCGAAGGTGATCAGTATCATTCACCGCGCAGGAAGACAGGTTATCCTTGCTCAGGACAATTGATTTATTACTATGTAGGATGAAATCCTGAGTCAGATGATTCCTCTCAAGCAGAATTTTCCGGTCAAGAGGATTGAGCTTGCCAATCTCTGAGCCTCTCCAGAGGTCTTCTGTATCTATTTTTTCAAATGCGCTTTTAATACTAGCTGAAACCGCATCCTCATCCTTCTGTTCCATCTTTCCAGGATAAAGGAATCCGTTAATATTACGAGACAGTCTTACGCGGCTTGCTATCACCACATCATCAGAGGCTCCCTTGCGTGAGAACCATCCATTTTTTTCGTCTATAATAATAGGACTATTCATCATCGACTCCCGCCCGCTTCTCAATAATTTTAATTCTGTCACGCAGTATGGCTGCCTGTTCATAATTTTCCTGGCCGATAGCGCTTTCAAGTTTTGCTCTGAGGCTTTCCTTGTCGACGAGGAGAGTTTTCAGGGTAACTACCTTCTCAGGCAGTTTTCCGGTATGCTGGATCTGTCCCGCTGTATTTTCAAGATAGTTTTCGATTTCCTTATTAAAAACATTATAACAGTCCGCGCAGCCTACTGCCGCGTTCTTCCTGAAATCCTTAATTGTAGTTCCGCAGACAGGACAGACATTACGCTGTTCACTGCCGCTGTACTTATCCGTTAAATCAATTAAACCTGTCAGCAGCTGGGAGAGAGATAATTCAATCAGATCTTCTTCACCCGATATTCCCTTCTCACCGGCACACTCAGAGCAAAGGTGCAGCTCTTTTATTTGTTCACCCATAATCTGTTTAACATGAATTACGGCTTCATTATCTCCGCATACATCGCATTTCATTTAATCACCTTACTCTTAGTTTAATAAAAATACTAATAATATTCCATATAATTAAGTGAGGGTCTTTAAAAATCGGTGCCTTACCAGGAACCTTTATAGTGTTTCTGACAACAATCCCTAAAATCATATAATGTAATAAGTTGTCGAAAAATTTTATCTAAATACGAGCTTACAATTCCACATCTGCCTGATTTTCAAATTCCCTCAAGTCTTGAATCTAATTTAAATTCTGTTAAAAGAAACACTAATGCTTCTGCATAATCTCTTTCGGAGACATTTTTTCCGCTTTCCTGGCAGGATGAAGCGCGGCGGCGGTAGAGAGTAGTACTGTCGTTACTGCGACTATAAGAATCTCCGGAATTTTCACTTTCACCGGAATTTGCTCCAGATAATACTCTGAGGCCGAGAGTACCGCAGGACTGCCGCTGATAAATGATACGGTATTCCGGATAAATTGAATAATTCCGTTTATATTCATTGATATCAGAAGACCGATGGTTATTCCCGCGACGGCTCCGATTATGCCGGTAAACATCCCTGTATAGATAAAGGCTCTTCTAATATGAATATTTGATGTTCCGCAGCTTTTCAGGATTGCAATATCCTGCCTTCGCTCGACTACCATTATTAATAGCGAAGAGGCGATATTCACGGCCGCCACTATTACTATTATTGCCATGATGAACAGGAGGAGAATTCTTGTTGTATAGAGTGATTCATACATCGACTTCTGCATCCGGAACCATGTAACGGTAGAAAAAGACTCATATTTATCTCTGATCATCAGTGCAGTCTGGTCGGCGGAATCATAGGGATCGATAATTTTACACTGAATATGCAGCCGGCCCTCTCCCCTGAACAGCTTTTCACCCTTTTCAAGATTGATGTATGCCGTCATTGAATCAACCTCATAATAGCCGGTTGAAAATATTCCGCTTATTTCATACATCTCCGGCCGCAGTATCATTTTTCCATTCTTGGCGGTCTTGCCGGTCAGCAGTTTTATCTGCTGACCGGCCTTCACTCCGAGCTGTCTGGCAAGCTCAGAGCTGAGCATTATATTCTCCCCCCCGCTCAGATCGAACTCACCGCCGGTTATTTCCAGATAATTTCTGAACCCACTGTCTTTCTCATAAATATCCGGCGGAAGTGCCTTTACCTGAATGCCTGATTTATAGTTTTCAGAATATATAAGCCCCATACCTCGGTAAACCGGCGAGGCATAGATAATTTCAGGAAGCTCTTCGAGTTCACGGCTGACTTTCTCCATTTCGCTGACGGACATCTCCTCATATGATGAAACCTGCAAATGACCAGTTTCGAGTTCGATAAACCTTCGTGTAATGCCCTCAATCATACCATCCGAGACTTCGAGCACTACTATTAGCGGTATTATAGACAAGGCAACCGCTATTACCGCTCCGGCCATAGTTCTTCTCTTACCCTTTCTGAAGCTGTAGAAATTTCTGAGTCCTAGAAAAAATGAAAACCCTGGTTTTATCTTCATTTAAGATGAAGCTCCCCTTTACTCAAGAGGTATTCCAAATCTCCACGTCCGGCAAGTTCAAGATCATGGGTGACCATAATAAGGGTCTTTCCGAAAGACTCGACCAGATCGAAGAGCAGCGTCTCGACTATCCTGGAATTCTCTTCATCCAAATTTCCGGTGGGTTCATCCGCCAGTATAATCATAGGATCATTTATGAGCGCCCTGGCAAAAGCCGCGCGCTGCCTCTCACCTCCGGACATCTGTGCCGGATAATGGGTCATTCGATGGTCAAGCTTTACCCTTCCCAGAATAGCTTCGGCCCGCTCGGTCGCTTCTTTCCTGCTGTTTCCCGCCATGAAATAAGGTATCATTACATTTTCAACGCAGGTGAAATCTTTCATCAGGTAGTGAAATTGAAAAATAAATCCTATTTTAGTTTTCCTGTATGTCGAGAGTTCATTCTCACTCATCTCGGGAACACTCTGTCCGTCAACTGACAGGTGCCCCGCATCAGCCTTTTCGAGTCCACCGATGATATTGAGCAGAGTACTCTTTCCGCAGCCGCTCTCGCCTGTAATCACAACAGTAGTATTCGGTTTAACCTCTAGGTTTATATCCTTCAGAATCAAAAGCTCTTCGGCTTCTGTCTTAAATTTCTTTTGAAGTCCTTCAATCCGGACAAGACTCATCGGCTGCTCCCCAATTTTATATTACTGTTGCAATTAAATGAATTTTCAACCACTGTGCTAAACTCACTCATATCTCAGGACTTCCTGAGGAGTTATTCTTGACACCTTCCGTGACGCTGCATATGCTGAGAAAACACAGAACAGGAGCGCGGACGTAAAAATCGTAAACACCTCGCCAAAGACAATCCTTACCGGTACATTTATCAGGAACGAGCCCGAATTAAACGCGAAAACAGAGAGAATAGCGTTTATGTTTAGAGTTATAAGCAGCCCGGCGGCAGTTCCCGCAAGTCCTCCCGCGAGACCGATTATTAAACCTTCAATAACGAAAATCTGCCGTATCTGAGCCGGAGTTGAACCGATGGCCCTCATTATCCCGATCTCCTCCTGCTTTTCGACGACAGTCCTCCTCGTAGAGTTGAAAATGCCGAATGAAACAACCAGAAAAATCAGGCCGAGAAGAATGAACATCATAGTCTTCTCCAGTTTAAGGGCGCTGAAAAATGATTTGTTATAACTCCTCCAGGAGACAATCTTGTCCTGCTCAATTCCGGCCTCCGCCGCAATCATCAAAGAGGCGGCCTTGTCTATAAAACGGTTCTCGAGTTTAACACCGTATTCTACAGAGGCACAATCATCAATTCCAAAAAGAGACGCGAGTGACATTACTACCAGAGATGAGTCAAAGTCGTTGTATCCTGATTTAAAGATCCCGGTAACGGTAAATTCAGAGTTTTCCGGCCTGAGGCTGCCGAAGGTCCCGCCGTTTAATGCGATAATCGATATACGGTCTCCGATGGTCACACCCATTCTGTAGGCGGTTATCCTGCCAATAAGTATCCCGCCTTCGGTGTCGGGACTGAACTTACCTGTAACAATATTAAGATGCTCGAAAAATGCCGGGTCAAGAATCTCTGCGTCAGCCGGTATTCCTTTGATTAGACAGGGTTCCATCGAGTACTCGGTGTTTATAAGACTCTGAGATTCGAGAAAGGGCATTATTGATTTTATCCCCTTCAGATCCCGCACATTGACAGCCTCTTCTTTCGTGATATCACTGATTCGTATATGATATGAGGATATTTCCAGGATGTCTTCGATAAATCCCATCTGAAACCCGTTCATCACCGAAATTACCGTTATGAGCGCCATGACTCCGACCCCGATTCCGACTGATGAGAGTATTCCTGGCGATATTTTCCGGCCCCTCCGGTTAACATTGATGTAGCGGGATGAAACCCATAGTACCCATTTTTTTATCATTTATCTTTCCTGAAGCTGTTCAGTTTCAACTCTCTCGCCGCCGCGGTATGTAATACGAAGAATCGGTTTACCATAACGGTATAGCTTTTCAACCCTGTCATCTCCACTATTGTAGGTTGTCTCCTGGATAATAATTCCATTTTTAGAGTATGTCTCATTCAGCATCATGCCTTCGCTGTCATATTCAAAACTGAACTTCTCCGTTGACAAATCCCGTTTAATGGTGAGATAAATCAGCTGTTCCTTCTCCCAATGATACAGAAGCTGTTCTGTCCGCCCGCCGGCCGCATCAAAGGAAGAACTCGACTGAAGGCTTCCTGATTTATTATAAAGCAGATAAATCTTTTCACCCTTATCATTCCTAACAAGTTCAAACCGCCTGCCCTGTTCATCCCTACCGTATTCCCTTGTCTCACTCCACCCCCCATCTGAGAGTATTTCACTGAAAAATATTCCCTCTCTGTCAAATTTCATAAGACTATGACCGCTGCCGTTCTCAAACCAATAGGTCCTCAGCCTTCCATTATCAAACATGAAGGATGAGAGAGAGCCTTCGGTTACGCCTGTATACATCCGCTTAACATCAAGCAGCCTGCTCCCGGCCGCATAGGTATAGATCTCGGTATAGACAAGTTCTCCGCCCATGCTGTACTCAGAGGAAGTGAGCCTGCCCTGCTTATAACTATATTCAACCAGCTCGGCAGGTTTGCCCTCTTCTTCTTTTTTTTCAGAGATAATCAGTCCACGTCTCCGAATAACAGTCTCGGTTAGATTATCTTTTCGTGTTATTTCAACTTCCCCGCCGTCCGTCTTCTCAAAAGTCCGGATAAAGTAAATTTCGGCTCCCCTGAACAGGCTGTGTTTCTCCTTTTCAGAATCTTTCTCAATTCTCAGGATAAATTCAGCATCTTCAGGCGGGGAGTCTTGTTCGGCGCCAAGTTTCATTCCCAGAATATTCGATTTATAATAATCGAATGACCACAGGACCGGGAGAACCGATAATAGCAGGACTGTAAAAAGTATCTTTCTCATCCTTTAAGCATGTTTTCAATGAACCCATCCTTGCTGAATTCACTAAAATCCGAATACTTTTCTCCTGTTCCGATGAATGAAAACGGAAGTCCGAGTTTTGATGATATTGATACGGCTATTCCGCCCTTTGCGCTTGAGTCATATTTGGTCAGCACAATCTGGTCGATTCCAACCGCCTCATTAAACATTTCCGCCTGCCGAAATCCGTTCTGCCCAGTTGTCGCATCTATTACAAGAATCTTTCTATATACCGCGTCAGCAGCCCTGGAGTTTATTATCTTATCTATCTTCTGAAGTTCCTTCACCAGGTTAGCCTTATTATGCATTCTGCCTGCGGTATCCGCAATTATCATCTTTGAACCGTGAGCCTTGGCGCTTTCGATGGAGTCAAAGATAACGGCTCCGGGATCAGAACCGGGCTGCTGATGAACAACCTTTAGGTCAAGACGCTCACCATGAAGTTTAAGCTGATCTATTGCCGCGGCCCTGAAAGTATCTCCTGCGCTGAGAATGGGTTCAAGACCATATTTTTTCCGGTAATAATCTGCCATTTTGGCAATTGTTGTAGTCTTGCCTACTCCGTTGACTCCGAGCACCATGATGATGGTCATCTCATCGGGATTAACTCCGGGGTCCGCAGTGAGTATCATCTCATCGAGGATGCTCTTCAGTTCATTACTCACTGCATCCCTGTCTGAGGGGCCTTTCCCACCGAACTTGATCTTCAGCTTTTCACTAATCTCCATTGCAGCGGAAACACCGATATCACCTTCTATCAATATATCTTCAAAATCGTCGTAAAAGTCCTTACCCCCGCCCGATGCCTTGAATAATTTCTTCAGTCGTTCACCTAAACCGGGTTTACCCACTGCCTGCTCCTTCAATCACTGACATAATCTACACTATCCACATAATCGACAGCCTGTATTATTGTATCAAAAAAAAGAATAAAATTAAGCCCTAATGACCCCAAATAAGCGGCGTAGAGGCCCTTATTAAGAGCCTCAAGACGGATCAGTTCATCCATGTTTGTCATTCCATTCTCTGCGTATTCTCTGTTGTATGCTAGGGCGGTTTGTTCTATACCACTGAAGCACATGGCTGTCAGCGGAATGGACAGAACGAAAGCTCCGAGACTGCCGTAAAACCTGGCTCTGTTGACATCAACCCATTCGGAACGATCAACAGATTCCGGTTTAAGATTAGTGTCCACGATATTATCTGAATACCTATCGATAAAAAACTGCTTATCCTCCCAGCCGTCTTTACTAAGCCTCACTGCTGCCGGAAATCCCTTAATATCAACCCGCATCGGAGTTTTCCCAGCCCAAACCGAGTCGATATAAAGATCAGCTCCCTGAGGGTAGCTCTGAAATATGATCTTCCGATCAACTGCCGTTTCAGTATCAAGCTTAAGTCTAAGGGTCTTCCCTGCATCAAGAACAACCGTCTCTTCAACGCCCTCAAAACCAGCCCGCTTGATCATGACGCGATGAGTCCCCGGCGCGAACAGCCTGCTCTCAAACCTGCCTATTCCGGAGAAAACATCATCTACATAGATCATGCTGTTCCCGGAAGACTCGACTACTAGTCCGGCCCATTCCCTTCCGAGAATTATCGTCCTAATATCATTGATGCCGGGAACTATTTCTTTCTGAAGATCATTATATTTAACTGCCGTCTTCCATTCACTGATTTCCCGGCCCGTAATATTATTCCACACTCTCAGTTCAATTATATAATAATCCTCAAGCTCCTCAAGAAAACCATAGACAAGCAGATCTATATTATACGCCGCGGCCGTATCGGAGGGCTTACCTGCTTTCATTTGATAAAGTCGGCCGTCATCAGGATGGGCAGTTTCAATGGGAAGAATAGAAAAATCTTCAACCTCGACATCTGCTCCGGCCTGTGTAATAGCCGTCATCATTTCTGAAATTTCCAGCTCAAGATCTTCAATGAGCTCATTTTTCTTCTGGATATTCCGGGAAAGGTCTTCGAGGCTGCTGCTGAAAAGAAGAAGATCTCTCTGCATGTAAATCTTCTCAAGCTCAATCTTCTTTGAGGAGAGTTCATCCTGCATTTTAGAGGTGAGTATTGCAATAATCTCATCTGAATCTATCTTTCTCTCAGTAATATCCGAGAGCGCTTCAGTGAGGCTGTTTGATATTCCGCCTGAGAGCTCATCGGTACCCGAACCGGTATATATGAGTTTACACACGCCAAGCCGAAGTAAATGCTGATTTTCCTCGGCGGAAAGAGTTCCAGCTGAAAAAATAAAAAGGAAAATCAATACGGCAGATCTGATATTATAATTCTTCATTTAGCCCGGCGGCCTTTCTTACAGCTGAAACAATTCGCTCAGCCTTGAAAGGTTTAACTATGAAGTCGCGCGCGCCCAGCTGAATCGAACGGATGATATAGCTATCTTCTCCCATTGCCGAGCACATGATGACTTTGGCATCCCTGTCCAGCCGAAGAAGCTTTCCGAGGGTCTCAATTCCGTCCATCACCGGCATTGTGATGTCCAGCAGCACTAGCTGGACAGGATGCCGGTAATAAAATTCAAGACATCGAAGCCCGTTTTCGGCTTCCCCGGCAACAGGAATCCCCGCGTCTTGCAGGATCCCCCTTATTGCAGTCCTCATAAAAGATAAATCATCTACTATCAGCACGCCGGAGGCGCGTTTTTTCAGGTTCACTTGTTCTCGGCCCAGTTCCATTTTAGAAAATCTTCAATAAATTTCGAAAGATCTCCGTCCATTACAGCCTGAACATTTCCAGTTTCACACTTGGTCCGGTGATCCTTCACCATATTGTAGGGGTGAAAAACATAGGAGCGTATCTGGTTTCCCCAGGAGATTTCCTTCTTCTCCAGCGCATGCTTCTCGTGTTCCTTATCCTGTTCCGCCTGATAATGCTCAAACAGCCGGGACTTCAGAACTTTCATTGCATTAGCCTTATTTTTGTGCTGGCTCCTCTCGTTCTGACACTGTACTACAATACCGGTGGCAAGATGGGTTAGCCGAACGGCAGAATCAGTCTTATTAACATGCTGACCGCCTGCGCCGGATGCTCTGTAGGTATCAATTCGAATATCATCAGGTTTAATATCTACTTCAATATCATCATCTATAACCGGAGATATAAATACCGATGCAAAGGTTGTATGCCGCCGTGAACTTGAGTCAAAGGGAGAAATCCTTACAAGACGGTGTACACCTGATTCGCCTTTCAGATATCCGTATGCAAAGCGGCCTGTCACCTGAACCGTTACAGATTTTATTCCGCCTTCAGCCTCCAGCAAATCGAGAATCTGATATTTGAAATCTTCTCGTTCCATCCATCTGGAATACATCCGGTAGAGCATATTAACCCAGTCACAGGCTTCGGTACCGCCGGCTCCTGAATGTATTGTTATGAAGGCACTATTAGCATCAAATTTTTCACCTAAAAGCTCAATAACCTCGAGTTTATTATATTTATTTATCAGCGCATCCAGGCCCTTATTTATTTCAGCCTCCAGGGATTCATCAGCTTCTTCAACGGCCAGTAAAAGAAGCTCCCGCAGCTCTTCCAAATCGGCTTTTATCTCTTCCCAAGGTTCGATTCTGTTTTTAGCACGCTTCAGTTCTCCAAAAATTTTCTCAGCATTCTCCCTGTCATTCCAGAATCCTTCGGCGGAGGTCTTTACTTCAGATTCTAATATTTCCGCTTTTAGCTTATCCGGGTCAAAGATGCCTCCATGTTTCGAGAATCTTCTTTTCTATTTCCCTAATACGAGGTTCAATTTCCTGCAGCATAATATCTCCTTATCAAATTCTGATAACAGACTTTTTCCATTTCTTTTCTATTAAAAACGATATTACCATAGTTCCCTCAAAAGGGTACTGATAAAACCTTACTTTGTCATAAAAATCGGTGGACTGATCTATATCCCTCTTCAGCCTCATCAAAGCCTTCTCACTTATCGAAGTGCTTTCGAAGGTGTTACCCATCACATCCTTGAAGCCGTATCTCTTCAGAAAATCGACAACAAGATCCTTATGACCCATATCCGCAATATCACAAATAACTGATACAAACATTCATACAGTTTAGAAAGATATTTTTTTTATGTCAAACCCTAAAGATATTATCATGGATGGAATTATAAAAATCAGGAGATTGAAAATCTCCAATTTTATGAAATTCCAACTTTAGATTAAAATGAAGTTTTTTGACAACTTCTTATACTATAACAGTTTAGCTTATAGTTGTCAAAAACACTTCAAAGGCTCTGTAAAAAACCGCAGGTTTTCAATAATACAATTTCCGGGAAGAGCCTCAATAAATTGATTATTTTCGATTTTGTCTTATTTTCCCTATGGTCTATGAATTATTAAGCCGATTATAATACAAGATATGAAGAGACGTCTTTTTTTGTTTTTGTCAGCTATAAGTCTATTAATCCTCACGGGAACAGTTCATTCTCAGGTCAACACCATCTTTACCCCTTTTGTATCGAGAATAAAAACCGAGTCAACTGCGGGAAGTGTGAAAATCAGCTGGAAGGATACCGGCGACGTAAAAGGCAACTGCCTTATCTATCGCCACACCTCGCCTGTCAATTCAGATAATTTTGACAGTTCAGTCAAAATTGCGAGAATTCCTCAGGGCGTGGAATACTATGAAGATTTCCCGCCATATACCCATACAAATTACTATTATGCAATCCTTATGGAAGACGAAAAGTCACTTCTTCATGAAGTTTTTATTCCGTTCAGAAATCTTACTCATTCGGCTGCTTCCATAAAAGAAAAAACCGAAAATGATTCTCCAGCCCTTGTTACGGCTATTGATGCCAGGGCGGCAACGAAGTCAATTCGTTTAAGTTTCAGATGCAGCAAGCCTTCAGCCGAACTTTTTGTATACAGGAACATCAAACCAATTGTCGATCAGAATGATCTCCTTACCGCAAACCTGATAGCCAGCCTATCAGGTTCTGCTTCCTTATATACAGATTATCCCATACCAGGTATTGGATACTACTACGGCATAATTGACTCTAACCTGATAAAAACAGGTAATTATATTTTCAAAGCGGGAGAAAATATAACAATAATTCCCGCCGAGATAGCACTGGTATCAACCGAACGGGTCGGTCTTCCGAAAATTCTGCCTTCCCGGTCAAAACCACTTCCTTATCTTTCAATATCAAGGGGCTTTCAGACCGGACGCCAGCTTTCTCCCTCCGTTATAGACAGCATACCAGAACTTTCCGAGGTTTCTCCGGAGACCGAAGAGTATATAAAAAAATTATTAAGCCGTATCCCCGAAGTCAGCAGGCAGGAGCTTAAACCGCTCCTTCTAAAACCGGACAGCAACGCTCCCTCGGGCAGTGAACGCAGCATGCTTCTACAGATCCTCGAAGCTGATTTCCTTAACGGAAACTTTGCATCAGCTGCTGACAAACTTCTTGAATTCCAGATGATTAAACGTTCCCGTGAAATAGAGGCATCCATTCATTTTTATCTTGGACAGATTTATTATTTCCTCAACGACAAGCACAAGGCCTTAACTGAGTTTCTCTTTGCAGAGGAATTCTACTACCTTGAGTCGCGTCCATGGATCGAGAGCCTTTTTAAAAAACTCAGAAAATAATTATAGAATCGAACTAATTATTCATAACACCTGATTAAGGCTTGCTAAAAAGAAATTATGCCTCTTTATTTTTTATAGTTAGAGCCTGTCCCCAAAGTCTGATTTTCTGCAAGTTGTAATATCGTCAGGAAGCCCCCTCAATTAAATCAGATAAAAAGAAATAGGGCTGCGTAAATCTTTTTCCAACAAACCAGATGTAGTCAATTACTCCTGAAACGACCGATATATCGCAGTTACTGTTGACTAAAGTTAATTCTTTCCCTATCCTATATTTATACATTAGGAAATTAATTTTTCCTATCATTGATTCATTAGGGAATTGATTTTCCCTATCATTGATTCATTAGGAAATTAGTTTTTCCTATCATTGATTCATTAGGAAATTAATTTCTCCTATCATTGATTCTAGTTTTAATGGTGATTCTTCCACGACTCAATAGCCAAAAAGAATCATCTGTCTGTCCATAGGACACACTAAAAACATTGCGTATGGCTCTTTACGTTTTGAAAAAAGTGCTACTCATTTTCTGGTTCGCATAAATATGTGAACAAATAATATATTTGGATAAATTTTTTGCAGTTCACATAATACACAGGTGAATTGCTTTGCAACTATTGTATTTAAGGGGATTAAATTTATGGCTTTAATAGAAGTAAAGGATTTGTATAAAATATTCGGTCCAAATCCAAAACGCGCAATTCCGCTGATAAAAGAGGGGAAATCGAAAAAGGAAATAAAAAAGGAAACCGGGTGCACCATTGCAATTAATGATGCATCCTTTGAGATACATAGAAAAGAAACATTTGTCGTTATGGGACTGTCCGGCAGCGGTAAATCAACCTTTATACGATGTTTAAACCGGCTTATCAAGCCAACTGCCGGTCAGATCCTGATTGATGGAGTGGACATTGTTAAGATGGACAGTGAACAGCTCCGGGAGCTTCGCCGTTACAAAATGTCTATGGTTTTTCAGCATTTCGGGCTCCTTCCCCACAGAAACGTTGTTAACAATGTTGAATTCGGTCTGGAGCTGGGTGGTATGGAAAAAACAGAACGACGGGAAAAGGCTATGGAGGCCATAAAGCTCGTTGGCCTGGAAGGTTTTGAGTTTAGTCTTCCCAGCGAACTCTCCGGTGGTATGCAGCAACGCGTTGGACTTGCTCGGGCTTTGGCAAATGATGCGGAGATACTGCTTATGGATGAAGCCTTCAGTGCACTCGATCCCCTCATCAGGGCTCAAATGCAGGACGAGCTGCTCGACCTTCAGGACAAAATGCATAAGACAATTATATTTATAACTCACGATCTGGATGAAGCCTTGAAGATTGGAGATCGTATTGCCATCCTGGGACCAGACGGGCGTATACGACAAATAGGGGTTCCGGAGGACATCCTCTCAAATCCCGCTGATAATTACGTAAAAGAATTTGTTCAAAATGTCGATCGGACAAAGACAATAACAGCAGGCTCCATTAAACAGAGCTGCCCTGTTCTTAATAGTTCTAAAGACGGCCCCAAGGCTGCTCTGCATTTGATGGAAAAGCATAGTAAATCCTACGCTTATCTGGTGGATTCCCAAAGACTTCTGAAAGGAATCATACACATTGAGGATGTCATAGAACTAAAGAAAAAGAAAGAGAATGATCTTTCCACAATAGTAAGACACGATTTTTACACTACAACTCCAGATACAGCCATAGCTGATTTGCTCGGCACTGCTCTCCAGACAAAACACCCGATAGTCGTTATCAACGAAGAAAATAAGTTTTTGGGGATTGTCAGCAGAGAGATGATTATTGCCGAGGTCAATGAGGGTGTCGACGAATCCGATACACCAACTGTTTTCAGCGAAATACTTGAAGAAACAGAAACCTTAGAGAATGAATAAAGGAAATAGAGTTAAATGAACAGGATAAGAGAAATTTTTGATATTGGTGCAGGATTTGAAAATATTATTGAATGGTTGACCGAAGAAGCTGATTGGCTGTTTGATTTCATAGCGTTGGTCGTAGAGGGGTTTTTAGAGGGAGTTAACTGGCTGTTCCACTTCCCCCCCGCACTCGTAATGATTGGACTTTTTAGTCTTTTGGCCTGGAGGGTTGCGGGAAAAGGTGTTGCTCTTTTTACCCTGATTGGATTTCTCCTAATCCTCTATATGGGATATTGGTCGGAAACCATGGATACTCTTTCCCTTGTTTTTTCTGCTGTTATCTTTGGATTACTCATTGGTCTGCCCCTGGGAATATGGGCGTCACGATCAGACTCAGCCTGGAAAATCATGCGTCCGGTACTGGATTTCATGCAGACTCTTCCGGCTTTCGTATATTTAATTCCTGCTGTACTGCTTTTTAAATTGGGACCGGTTCCGGGTGTTATAGCAACCCTGATCTTTTCACTGCCTCCCGTAGTACGGCTGACCAATTTAGGAATCAGGCAGGTTCCCCTTGAAATCCGCGAAGCCTGCCGAGCCTTTGGCGCAACCCCTAAACAGATGCTTATAAAAGCAGAAATTCCGGTAGCACTTCCGACCATTATGGCCGGAGTAAATCAGACCATCATGCTGGCTCTTTCCATGGTAGTTATCTCAGGAATGATTGGAGCCGGAGGCCTGGGAAATGTGGTTCTCAAGGGTATAACGCAATTAAAAATTGATATGGGCTTTGAAGGCGGAATTTGTATTGTAATCCTGGCTATTTTCCTGGACAGGGTTACTCAGGCTTTCACTACCAAGGACAAGAGTTAAAATTGAGGCTTACCGAGTTGCGGGACTGCCGGAAATTAACATTGAAATATTCCGAAATACATCTTCGGAATTAATATATTACTATCTTAAAAGGAGATAAAGATGAACAACTTACGAAAGATCTTAATGATCGTTCTCATAGTTTCGACTACTGCAACAGGTATTTTTGCAGGGGGACAACAGGACTCAAAAGAAGACGTAAAGACCGCCAACCTGGTCTATGCAAACTGGGAAGAAGGTGTTGCTTATACCAATTTAGCAAAAGTTGTACTGGAAGATATGATGGGTTATGAAGTAACCATTACTGCTGCTGATGTAGCACCCGGATACGCAAGTGTAGCAGCAGGAGATCAGGATGCCTTCATGGAAACATGGCTGCCCGTTCTTCATAAGGATTATATTGAAAAGTTCGGTGATGATCTCGTTGATCTTGGTAACGTATACGAAGGGACTCTCAGCGGATTAGCTATTCCCACATACATGTATGAGGCCGGCATCAAGACCATCTCTGACCTGAAGAAACCGGAAGCCCTTAAAAGGTTAGATAAAACTATCATCGGAATAGATGCCGGAGCAGGCATCATGAAAACAACCGAAAGTGATGTTATACCGGCATATGGCCTTGATGATGCAGGTTATAAGCTGCTTGCTTCCTCAGGTCCTGCAATGATGGCAGCCCTGAAAGATGCTTATTCTAATGAAGAGTGGATTGTCGTCACCGCCTGGAAACCTCACTCAATGTTCGGTTATTATGATCTTACCTTTTTAGAGCAGGATGGTGAAAAAGTCTGGGGCGAAGGCAACATTCACATAACTGGAAGAAAAGGACTATCAGAAGACAATCCGGAACTTACTCAGTTTCTTTCAAACATGAATATCAGCAACACCGATTTAGGATCTCTTATGGTCGCCATCCGGGAATCTGACGAAGGCGAAGAAGATGCCGCTCGTGCATGGTTAGCTGAGAACAAGGACGTAGTTACTATCTGGATTCCATAAATTCAGATTTATAAAAATGATAGGGGCCATCCAATAATTTTTGGATGGCCCCTCTTGCATATTATCTTAGAAAATCCTCAACAGAATAGACAACTTACATCTAATAAAAATAATAAAATACATTTCCCTTTAATTTTTCAGAATTCACGGGCATCATTTCATGAAAATCGGTTTTATTTCCCGCTTTTTCTCTCAATTTTAAGTTGCAGACTATTTGTCCAGCTTTTACCGGGAGCAAGCAATAGATTCCAGATGGGCACAAAGCAGGTGGACTGATATAGTTCTTCGACTACCTTTCCTGTCCCCGTTTTTGTATATACCGGAAATGACCACAGGTCATATTCAACATCAGATTCAAGAATTATATTCGCCTTCCGAGGTTTATCATATATCAGTAATTCTTTCACTTCATTCTGAGTAAATATCTCTTTATCCTGGTTGATTCCGATACCATTGACATTTGTAACCATACTTATTGCCGGCCCGTTTATCGAACCGAATGCAAGATTCATCTCTGACGCGAATGTTGTACTAAGGACGGCATCGGATTTATTAACTATTTCATATTCAACAATTATTGAATTTCTTTTGAAACTGTATTTCTTATTTACTTGTACGGAAAATTTACTTTTCCTTGTAATTACGCTTCCGAGCCTCGAGAGGAGGGCGTCCTTTCTTTCTTTATTAAATTTATCAACCTCATAAATGCCCGAAACAAAATCACCGTTTTCCCGGTATGTCATATTGAAAAAGTTTTCAATTTTTTCGTCCGGTCTGAAGAAATGATCTATAAAGGAATTCCTTGTATAAAAATCATTTATATCGTCTTCATGATACCACTCTCTATGACGCGCCATGGTACCCTGATAGTTATGCGGGGTTCTGAAGTAATCAAGTTCGAATACACTACCACCTTTAAGGTGTATATTAATATTGAGGCTCAATCCACGGTAGATAAGCTCATCGAGCCCATCCATGTCAAAATCTTCCTTTGAGAATGCTGCCCTGAATCCGCTTCTTTCTCTGGTAATTTTTTCTGCTTCGATGAGAGAAGCGTAAGCCAGACGGCGGCCTTCAGCTGAATAAATTCCTGGACTGCCACCGCCATGCCAGAATGCCGAATGGTTCTGGCTTTTATATAATTCCAGTTCCGCAGATTTTTTTCGTTGTTTGTCTCCCCTTACCTGGGAAATAAGAAAGTGAACATCTATCATCCTTGAATACAGAAAATTGCTTTCAGGGTATTTAGCGAGAAAATGCCTGAAAAAACTCTGAGTATTCACCGGCTTTCGCCGGGCAGGAGTCTCTTTTCCGCCTGTTTGTAATTCATGTTCATTGCTGATCTGCTCACGGAAAACAGGACCGCTCCAACGCCCGATATCCCCGGGTGAAACACAGCCGAAATAAACCTTCTTCATCCTGCCGTATTCCCGTACAAGTTTGCCGGGAAGTACTACATCAATTTTTTTTCTGTTTTTATGAATTAAATCAAAAAAGTGTTCAATTCTCTGCACCGAACCATCAGTTGCGAGGTCGAGATCTTCTCCGTTTAGAAGAAGGCTTATCACCCTCTCTTCCTTATCTGAACCGCAATCCAAGATTTGTTCAAGCATTTCTTCGGGAGAAACAAGCGGAAACTGGCTGATAAGCCGGTTGGAAATAGGGAATATTACAACTTTCTTGCCCTGATCTTCGGTCGTGCATGGCTGATAGAGCTCACCGTTAAACAGTCCGGCATCCTCAAAAAATTCCTCATCAAGGAATGTAAACTCCATACCCGAATAATTCATCGTCATCGGCATTCCCGGCTCCCAGACCTTCTCGGTAATCCACATACCGCGGGTCCTCTTGCCGAAACGTTTACGGATCTCAGTCGTCATAAGCTCAATCTGACTCACGCGATCCTTCCTCGGGATTAGAGAAAAAAGAGGAGAGTAATACCCTCCTCCAAGAATTTCTATTTTTCTGCTCTTAAAAATGTCGTTGAACAACATCTGAACACCGTCATGCTTGTCAATAAGCCATGAAAGCAGTTCACCGCTGTAATACATCGTTACCGGAAGGTTGTTACTGTGAGCGATTCTAAGAAAGGGTTTGTATGATCTCTCATAGATCTCCTCCAGTCTCTGCTCGCCAACTAACAGCGAGCAACTGTTGACGGTTCCGATTATTAATTTAACTTTCTTCACTATACATATTCTCCGGCTGCTGCCCCTCCCTAGTCAGCAACATCCAGATCTATGATACATTTGGCCGGACAGACTTCAACAGCTTCTGCTCTGCTGCCTTCGGCATTGTAATCAATTGATGCTAGAAAATTATCAACTTTGAAACCGCCTTCGGGGGATTTCTTTTCACACATTTTACACCCAATACAGCCTACTGAACAGTACTTTCTTACAGCACCGCCCTTATCGGTAGAATTGCAGGCCACAATTTCCCTGGCTCTATAAGGTATCATTTTTATTACACCTGTAGGACATACATCTATACACTTTCCACAGGCAATACATTTATCTTTATCGATATCGAGGTATCCATATTCGGTCTTGACTATGGCGTCTACCGGACAGACCTTGATACAGCTTCCAAGTCCGAGACAGCCGTAAGGACAGATCTTGTCACCTCCAAAGGCTGAATGCATGGCATTACAATCTTCAATACCCTTGTACTCATACTTCTTCAGACTTGTTTCATTGGTTCCTCTGCAGTGAATCTGGGCCACTAGCTTTTCTCCGGATACCGAAACTTCCACTCCCATTATCTCGCCGATCTTTGTAGCTACGTCAGCACCGCCGGGAGAACAGAGAGTCATGTCCGCATCCTCATTTATAATGGCTTCCGCATATCCCGAACATCCGGGATATCCGCATGCGCCGCAGTTTATGCTGGGAAGGACTCCCTCAACTTCTTCAATTCTCTTATCTTTCTTCACAGCGAAGATTCTAGCCGCAAAAGCAAGGGCAAGTCCGAGAAGACCGCCTAAAATACCGACCGAAAGAAAAGCGTATAATACTCTGTCAATCATTTTGTCTCTCCTATCCTATCAGGTTGTTAAGCAGCGTCTTATCGAAAGCCATGAATGCCAGAGCCATGAGTCCGCCTGTAATGAAAGCAATCGGCGTACCGCGCAAGGGGGCTGGAATCCATTCCGCATCGAGTTTTTCTCGTATTGTCGACATCAGAAGAATAGCCAGGAGGAAGCCCAGTCCGGCTGCAATACCCGCTACAAAGCTCTCAATAGCATTATAATTGCTTCTAACCGCAATGAGCGCAATACCCAGGACGGCGCAGTTAGTAGTTATAAGTGGAAGATAGATACCAAGAGCCTTGTATAATGACGGAGAAGACTTCTGGATAAACATTTCAACAAACTGTACGAGGGCGGCTATCATGAGGATGAAGGTAATTGTCTGCAAAAACTCGATGTTAAGAGGCACTAGAATGAAGTTCTGTATTGCCCAGGTGGCAAGAGCCGCTATCGACATTACGAAGGTAACGGCGAATCCCATCCCAACGGCCGATTCAACATTTTTTGATACTCCGATAAAGGGACAGAGGCCGAGAAACTGTGTAAGAATAAAGTTATTGATAAACACAAATGTTATAATAATACCAATATAAGTCATTTTTTAGCCCCTGCTTTCTTAAGTTCAGCCCAATTGAACAGGGCTTTTAAGTATCCCATGACAAGCAGAGCACCTGCTGCCAGAGAAAAGACTCTTGCCGGTGATTTTGACAATCCTGGAATACTTACAATACCGTCCCAGGTGCCGATTGGAATCAGAGAAATTGTGCCTGAGCCGAGGACCTCTCTTATAAAGGCTATTATCAAAAGAGCAAAAGTGAATCCTATTCCCATTCCTAAGGCGTCAAGAATTGAAGACTTAACGCTGTTCTTATTGGCAAAGGCTTCAGCCCTTCCAAGAATTACGCAGTTTACAACGATTAGAGGAACAAAAACTCCGAGTGACTCAAAAAGTGCCGGAACAAAAGCTTCCATGACCATCTCGACTATTGTTACGAAAGACGCAATAATTACAATGTATGCGGGTATTCTAACCTTTTCAGGAATGAAATTCTTTAATACAGATACAAATATATTCGAGCCGAGGAGGACGAAAATTACCCCGGCGCCCATTCCCAGTGCATTTACAACCTTGGATGTAACCCCGAGTGCAGGACAAAGCCCTAAGGCCAGAACGAAAACCGGGTTTTCTTTTACAAAACCCTTAGTAAAATCCTTGAGCATCTACATCCCTCCCTTGGCAATTACGAAATCAGAACCGGAGATAAGAGCCTTAGCAACAGCACTAAAGGTGATTGTAGCTCCTGATATGGCGTCACTGTCTGACTGACTCAATTGTCTCTTGGCTGATGGTATATCTTTACCTGAAAAACCAAGATATTTCTTCATATACCAGTCTTTTTCAGCCTCTTTGCCGAGACCAGGTGTTTCCTCATCTTCCATCAGTACCGAGCCTAGAACCTTACCGTCAGGACTGTAGCTTGCGAGTATTATCAGATTCCCTGCATATCCGGATCCTTTTAGATTCAGAATATAGCCGCTCACATCATCGACCCCGGCAACTACATAATAGCTCAGAACGACAGCGTCTCCGGCCTCAGTTTCCTCGCCAATTACTCCACCGGGTGAAACCTGCTCGAGAGCGGCTTTAAGTTTTGCCGCCCGGAACTCGGCAATCTTCGGCTCGGTGACCGTATTCACAGCCCCCAGACAGAAGGCCGCTACGGCACAAATCAGTGCCAGTTTGCTTCCTGTTTTTAACATATCAGTCATTTTTCTTTTCCTTCTGAATATTTCCGAACTTCACCGGCTGAGTCACCCTGTTAATCAGAGGAACAAATATATTCATCAGTATAATCGCCAGTGATACTCCCTCTGGAAATGAGCCGTAGATTCGGATGATGAAGGTCAGAAACCCGCAGCCGACCGCGTATACAATCATACCTTTTCGGGTTATCGGAGAGGTCACCATATCGGTAGCCATGAAAAATACTCCAAGCATCAGTCCGCCGGTCAGTACGTGAAAAAGAACGTCACCGGTAAAAAAACCGTTCCCAAAACCGAGTCCGCCGAATATCCAGGTGAGCAGCGCGAAGCTTCCGATATAAAACACTGGTATTTCCCAGTTGACGATTTTCATAACTATCAGAAAAATGCCGCCGGCAAGCAGCAGCAGGGCTGAAACTTCACCGATACAGCCCGGAATCCTGCCGAGAAAGAAATCCATGTAGGAACCTGCCGGATATCCCTGAATTGAAAGGAAATCCATGGGCCCTGTTGCGGTACCTTCAAAACTCAGCATGCCGGTCTTTATGAATCCCAGGGGACTTGCGCCGGATACCGTGTCGGTTATCATCCTCGGCATTGACCATCTGCTCATCCCTCCGGTCCATGAAAAGAACACGAACACACGGCCGGCAAGCGCCGGATTCATCCAGTTTGCGCCGAGTCCGCCGAAGGTCCACTTGACGATTATAATCGCGAACAGTGATGCAATCACGGCGATATAGATAGGCACCGCGGGCGGCATATTATAGCCGACAAGCAGTCCTGTTAAAAACGCGCTTCCGTCCGAAAGGGTGTTTTTGGACATCAGCCGGCCCATAAGATACTCGGCGGCGCAAGCAGCAATAATTGATGCCGCAAGAACTATAAGTGATCTTAAACCAAACGCGTAGACCCCCCAAATTCCTGACGGAATAAGGCTCAAAACAACAATCCACATTATCCTTGAAGTTGTTTGTCTTGAATGAATCTGCGGTGAACTCTTAATTAGTAATTTCATTTCTTCAGACATCAGCTTACCTTCTTCTTCCTTGCCATTTTCTTACCTAATCGCATTCCCTGAACCAGCGGTATGTGGGCCGGACATGTGAATGCGCAGCAGCCGCATTCCTTACAGTCCATGAGTCCTGTATCCATCGCGCCCTGATAATCGGAATGATCTATATATTTAAACATCTTTGTAGGATTAAGCCCCATAGGACAGACTGTGACGCATTTACCGCATGACAGGCAGGCGGTCTGTGGCGCCTCTGCAACTTCCTTATCGGTTAGAACAAGAATGCCTGAGGTTCCCTTTGTTACAGGAGTATCAAGGTCATAAAAGGCAAAACCCATCATAGGACCTCCGGCGATAACCTTTATCTGTTTACCAGTCATTCCTCCGCAAGCGTCAATAAGCTGCCTGATAGGAGTTCCTACCCTTGCCAGAATATTTCCCGGGTTTTTCACGCCGAGTCCTGACACCGAGACAACCCTCTCATAGAGTGGTTGATTCATAACAACCGCATCATAAACCGCGTTAACCGTTCCTACATTTGAAACGACGCAGCCGACTTCGATAGGCAGGGCACCCGAAGGAACCTCGCGTCCGGTAACGGCTTTGATAAGCTGTTTCTCATCTCCCTGAGGATATTTCATTTTTAGAGACACAACTTCAAGATCAAGATTCTCAGCCGCGGCGCATCTGCGAATTATATCAATCGCGTCAGGCTTATTTATTTCAATTCCGATTGCAATCTTCTTGGGATTCACAATCTTCTGTATAATTCTGATTCCCTCAAGAATTTCCGAGGTCTTTTCTATCAAGAGCCGGTGATCCGCTGAGAGATAAGGTTCGCATTCAACGGCGTTTATTATCAGATACTCCGCTATTGCCCCCTTAGGTACGGCAAACTTGACATTGGCGGGGAAGGTAGCTCCTCCCATTCCTACAACACCTAGGTCCTTGACAATCTCATTAAGCTCCTGAGGTGATTTAGTTTTCCAATCATCGGACTTTTCTTTAACCGACGGAATAAAACCTTCTGTTTTTTCGATAACAACCGCCCTGGATTTCATTCCATTCACGAGGAAAATGTCGGTTATTTCTTTTACCCTGCCGTCAACCGGACTGTGAATTGAAGCAGAAATAAAACCGGTAGGTTTTCCTATCTGCATTCCTTCCAATACCTCATCACCGACAGACACAACTGCCTCAGCCGGTGCACCTAGATGCTGTGACATTGGAACAACAAGAGTATCCGGTATTTCAGCTTTCACAATCGCTTTCTTGTTCGTAAAATTCTTTCTTCCGTGGGGATGGATACCGCCCTTAGAAAAAGTTTTTAATCCCTTCATGCTTCCTGACCCTTTCTCCTAACTGTAATACTTGTCTTAGATAAAAACAGTCCAAATATCGGCAGGAGTGCCGACAGACTAATTATTATATGCCCAAGCGGGGAATAACCAGGGACTACATTAAAGCTGGTCTTCAGACTTACTGCCGTCGGCATCTGCCGGCTGAGCAAAAGTTTGTTGAGCCCCGTTCCGTTCCCGCGGTCGATTATACTTGCATACCAATCATCTGTAAACTCTTGAATACAAATCTCTCTATATACAACTCCATTGTTTTCGGTAACATATCTGCCGACTGTCAATTTCTCACCCTTTGACGGAAAGGAGTAGTCCCTCCCGTACATATACCCCTGCTGAAAAGCCTCGTGCTTCAGAATATCTGCCGCCGAGGGAAGGCCGCCTGCTGCCTGATCAAGGTATTCAAGATTCATCCAGCTCCATGATTCAATCGCGCCAGATTGATGCGGCACTGGAATCGGTGCCAGGGCGTCTTCGGTAATAAACATTACAAACAGAGGAAGCAGGATGACGGCGACAGCCGCGGCGGTATAGACCGGAATCTTTCTGTTATCATTCCCGGAAAGACGGTCATCGAAAATCTTTATCGGGAAAAACAGGCGGTGTTCCTGTCGTCTTACCTTCTCGCTCTTGAGACTGTAATAGATTGCGGCAAGAATGAGCTCCGCTGCGACGGAGGTTAAAAACGGCGGCAGAATTATTCCGTTCACAACTTGCCCGGCCGCGGAGGCAATAGTCGCAATAAGAAAACCGGCTATGAAGAACAGTGAGCTGCGGCTTATCCTGATCTCCTGGTAATTAAGATAAAAAATAAGGTCAGGATATATTTCCTGGACCGTCATAATAAAAATAATATAGCCAAGAACCGATGATGAGAGCATGTCAGGACTACTGAGGATAATAACCGCCATCCAGGGGATACCGGCAAGAAATGCCATAAAACGCATTCCTGAGAGCATTCTGATGCCGAAGAACCAGCAGACCGCGAAAAGCAGCACCGCCGCAAGGCGGTACCAGATATTAAAATCAGGAAAAATCCAGGTGGACACCTGTTTTCCATAGGATAACATTGTATTAAAGTAAAACCGCATCGAAGGACTTCTGCTTTTGACATAGACAAGCTCAAACGAAACCCCTTCAGAGGACTCGGTGTGGAAATACCTGCCGGCGGTTTTCATCAGCGGATCGACACGGGGGTCTCCTTCAATAAACCTTCCATCAATATCGTTAAGCATAATAGTATTCATTTCATCAAAATCGTTAAAACTGAAAACGGTATTATATGCCGATACTGTCTCGAGACCGCTGAAATACCCCGTCTCAAGAACTTCCGGGCAGCCGCCCTCAGGAATACCGACGAGGTAGTAATCTTCCCATATTCTTCCGCTTCCGGAGGTCCCGTTGAAAAAAAACGGAATCGTACAGCAGAGGATGAATATAATAATAAAAGGAAGATTATAAATATATCTCTTGAGCATTCAGCAGTTTTCCATTTCCCTAACAGTTTATATTTTCGTCAATCGGAAATGCGTCAATAATCATTAATGACAATTCCAAAGACCCTATGACTTACTTTGTGGCTGCTATTATTTGCAGCCAGACTCGAAAATCACAGCCGTGATTTGAATTTCAGCTTTCTCTACATTAGTGGATATTATAAACCAGCCATGATAGTATTACAATCCGTGAATGCATATAAACAATTTTATTGTAAGAGCAATGATGAAGGAAGAAGACTCGACAGGGTGATTAAGAAGATGCTGCCCGGACTCCCGGCAGGTCTCATCTATTCATCTCTCCGGAAAGGCCGGATTAAGGTTAACGGCTGCAAGGTAAAACAGTCATACAACACAGGACCAGGTGATGTCATAGAGGTACACGAATCTATTTTCTACGAAATCCCAGACAGCAAACTGCCGAAAATCAATCCCGTAGAGGCCTCGGCCGAACTCCAGAAGATGACTGTATTGCGGACTAAAAACCTCCTTCTCATGAACAAACCCTCAGGAATGCTCACCCACGGTGATAATTCGCTTGCCCAGCTGCTTAAGGTCGGTTTATTCGATATTGAGGATTCGCTCTCATTTACTCCCTCGCCCCTTCACAGGCTTGACAGAAACACCTCTGGACTCATTATAGCCGGAACCACCATAAGGGGAGCCGCGCACTTCAGCCAGCTGATGAGAGACAAGAAAATAAGGAAATATTATCTCGGACTCTGCCTCGGTGGTCCGAAAACCGACATTGTACTGCAAGATCGGCTCATTCGGAGAAACAACAAGAGCCGCACATCAGTTTCTCCTGAGGCCGGAGAAACTGCAGCGGTCACGAGGGTATTCCCCTTATTAAGTGAGAACCGATACGTCCTATGTCTTTTCAGAATTGATACAGGACAGACCCACCAGATTCGAAGCCAGCTCTCCTCGGCCGGGTTCCCGCTTGCCGGAGACGTAAAATACGGCGGGGATGCCCCCGGTTTTAGATCCTACATCCTTCATTCATTCAGTATGCAGCTCGACGAGAGCGATGAGATCTGCGGCTTCCAGTCCGTCAGGGCTGAACTGCCCTGTCCCTCACGGACTATACTCTACAAGCTGCTTGGAGAGAGTAAAGTCATCTCCGCTCTTAATAACATAGAATACTTTTAATATAATACTTGGATATTTATCTAACTCTCTATATTATATCAATATGAATCATCTTTACAGAAACATCATATGGATACTTAAAGGCGTAAAAGTATTTGTCCTAGTGGGCAAAAGCGGTACCGGTAAAAGCTTCCGCTCAAAATTAATCGCTGATAAATACGGGATCGAGCTCCTCATTGACGACGGACTCCTCATCAAAGGAAAAAAAATAATTGCCGGAAAATCCGCTAAAAAAGAGCCAACCTATCTCGGCGCTATCAAGACCGCGCTTTTCGATGACAGCAGTCATCGTGATTCTGTAGTAAAAAAACTCAAAGATGAAAAATTTAAACGGATACTTATAATCGGAACATCGGAAAGAATGACGCACAAGATAGCCGCGAGGCTTGATCTTCCCGCGGTATCGAAGATCATCCAGATTGAAGATATTGCGACAACCGAAGAAATCAATACGGCTATCAGATCGAGAAACCTTGAGGGCAAACATGTAATACCTGTGCCCGCCGTCGAAATCAACCGTAACTATTCACAGATGGTCTATGATTCAGTGAAGGTTTTCATGGAGAAAAAGTTCCTTTCCTTCACCAAAAAGGGAAAATACTTCGAAAAAACCGTTGTTCGCCCGGAATTCAACAAGAAAGGAAGAGTCAGCATCTCTGAACCAGCCCTTGCCCAGATGGTTCTTCACTGCGCAGACGAGTTCGACAGCGCTATTTCCATCAAAAAAGTCACCGTTAGAGAAGAGATTAGCGGTTATATTCTAAAAATTGACGTTAAACTCCCCTATGGGATAGAAGTTTCAAACATGGTTCACGGCTTCAGGGAGTACCTGGTTGACAACTTAGAGCGTTATTCCGGTATTATGATTGATTCTGTGAGCATTAATGTGGAAGATTTCTTTTCAAAAAAGAAAAAGGTTTGACATATCTCCAAGTATTGCATAAAATTTGACTGTCTATACAAGGCTCAAGGAGAATACCGCCATGAAAAAAATTACATTATGTATAATATTTATTCTGCTTTCAGTATTCGCTTTTTCTCAGGACATGAATCTCATTGAAAGTGACTATTATAAAATCTATTCGGAAGTAAGCGTCGGACATGCTGCCGAAACCGCTGAGATACTCGATGCATATTTCGAGTTTTATAATCAGTATTTTCATTTCGATCAGGAATCACTGTCCTACAAGATGAAGGTAAAAATCTTTAAAGACAAAAAATCTTTCGATGACTACATTGCAAATATTATTCCGGATGAAAAAAAATCTTTCGTCTTCCTGCAGTATAATCAGCCGGACAAGAATGAGCTGGTCTGTTACTACAGTGATGACGCTGTCTATGACAAATACCTTGCACACCACGGGTTCATGCAGTTCCTGAAAACCTTCGTACCTAATCCGCCGCTGTGGATGCAGAAAGGCTTTGCCGTTTATTTCGAAGAGAGTTACTATGTTCCCGCTGTTAAGGCTGTCGAATATAAGGAAAACCTCAACTGGTTATACACTCTTAAAAAATATATAAACAACACCGCCGAAGGAAGTGAAGATTCTATAATCCCCTTTCCCGCCCTGCTGACGATGAATGTTGAAAATGCCAATTCAAGCATTGATATTTTCTATGCACAGTCGTGGGGACTGGTTCATTTCCTGCTGAACTCAAGCGATAATGCCTACAATAGAATTCTCTGGGATTCAATCAAGACCCTGTCTCCCTTGAATGACAGAAAAAACAACGAGATTTCAATCATAAAAAATGCCTTTGAGTGGGTTGGAAAAAATGAGTTTTCAACAGACTTCGCGGCCTATATTGACAGGATCAAGACCTTCCCCGACCTTGTTCAGGATGGAATAGACTATTACGCTGAAGGCGATCTATCCCTGTCCGAACGGACATTTATAAACGCGATAAGCATGAAAGAGGATCATCCCGTTCCATACTACTATCTCGGACTTATTTACTATTCAGAACGTGACTACATGATGGCTGAATATTATTATGAAACCGCTATGCAGATGGGCGGAGAAAAAGGCATAACCTACTACGCCCTGGGCGTTAATGCCTATGCGGACAACCGCTATGAAGAAGCAGTAGAATACCTGGTTGACTCATTCCGCGGTGATCCTGGATTCTACGGCGCGAGGGCAGTGTCCCTGATGCAGCAGATTGAAAAAGAGAAGCCTGGTTTCGTCAAGCTTCACCTTGAGACTCTCGGTGTAGGAGAGGCTGAAATAGAGGAAGCTCTCAGAAAAACAACCGGGAGCTGATAAATATAGTCTAATTATTCTGCTGCCTGTTCTTCAGGCGGCATTTTTTTTCGCACGGGATACCTTCGCCTTCGGTTATTAGACCGCCGCTGCTTCGGACCGTGCGCATTCGGGATTCGCACGGTGATTCCTATTTCTTTAAAATACAGAACCACAGCCTTTTCAACTTCGATGTTAGGAGGAGTCAGCGGAGCTATTACAGCCTTCATTGCCTTGAAGACGTCCCTGAATGCCGTCTTTGACTTAATCATCAGGCTTGTAGGAGGAGAAAGATAGACTCTGGTCAGAGAGTAGATCATGTATTCGCGTTTTACAGTCTTGCTTTTACTTATTTCCTCATCGAGCGTTTCAAGACTCTGGTAGAGTTCCGGCCGAAGATCAGCATCGATACCCGGTACTATGTATTTCAGCATTCCGTATTCGCTACAATATTTAAAAATCTGCACTGAACATCCTGAAGCAAGAATCTTCATTAGTTCTTCGGTCAGCCTCGAAACCGCTGCCTTCTCAAGTTCACCGGAATATTTTTTAAGGGCCTTCTTTATTTTACCAGGAAGACCAAAACCGGTTGTGGCTGCGTATTTAACTGTACGAATCAGCCTGACCGGATCTTCCCTGAAAGTAACATCCAGCGGGATAAGCGATCTTATCGTTGCCTGTTTGACATCATCAAACCCTCCGACATAATCAAGCAGCTGCTCATCAACGGGTGAATAATAAAGCGCATTGAACGTAAAATCCCTGCGCTTTACATCATCCTCCATTGTTCCAAAGGTATTCTGCTCATCGCCGGGAGAAAGCCCCCTGAAGGTAGACACCTCAAGAATCTTCTCGTTAAAGTGAATATGAACGAGTCTGAATCTCTTCCCGATTATTTTGGCGTTCCAGAAAAGTTTCTTAATCTGGCGTGGATGCGCGTCCGTAGCTATATCAAAATCTTTAGGATGTTTCCCTATGAGTAAGTCTCTGACGGCTCCGCCCACGACATAGGCATTGAATCCTCCATGTCTGAGCCTCTTTATGACCTTCAGAGCATCACTGTCAATCATGCCGGTTGTAATGCCATGCTCTTCAATAGTATAAATATTTGCTATTTTTACTCTTTTACCTTTTTCCGTTGTCCCGTATCTAATCAGCAATTCAATTTTCCTAGTATTATGTATAATTTGATGGTTTATTATACATTAATTTCAAATACATTCAAATTATAATAATTGAAGCGGCCGTATAAAAATCATTTTTATTCATTCACCGCCTCAATAGGCCGCAAATTTAAGCTTGTTTTAAGACTGAAATGTTAAAATTGTTCAAATTCAAATTTCATCAGGAGTATATATGAAAACAAAAAAAATCATCAGACAGGCAGGCGCAATAATCAGTCTGCTGCTGATACTTAGCGTAATGGGCTGCGACGATGGTGCGGCAAACTTAGAAACACGGGACTTCTATGGCGAGGATGCCGGCGGGTCAACCAAAAGTACAACATTTCTTTTCGAAAACAGCGGGACAACAACATACATGACCCTCTGTTACCTGCGCGGAGAACGCGGAACCTATGCCAACAACGTCTTCACCCCGGCTGAGGATTTCACCTGGACTCTCAAGGAGAGCACAATAACCATCGAGTATTACACAGAAGCAACTGACAAAATCTGGGCCAACCGCGTTAAAGAAACGAAAACCTTCACAGGTGCCCTGACTGATGGAGTTCCTACTATTACCAATTCCGAGAACCAGACATATGAGGCAGCCGCCGACCTGGTCGGAAATGAAATACTGGTGATACAGAGTTATGTCGAAGACAGACAATATGAAAACTCTGAAGATGTAGTAAAATTAACATTCGGTTCAACCAGCGGTAATTTTAACGACACGAATTTTAAATGGGAAATCTCCGACTCGAAGATGAAGATCTATCTCGTCCATGAGGAAGGCGGTACCTATGACATTATCAAATGGATCGACGGCTCGGGTTACCATGTCGTTGATCAGGACGATAATGAATATACATATAATGATATACCTCTCGTTATAAAGGATGAGGACATAACTAAGGCTAACCTGATAGGTACCTGGGTCCGTAATGACGGAGGCGAGACAATCTACCTAACTTCAGCTAATTACGGCAGCTATTGGTCTATCGATGCTGAATACGAGCTCACAGTAAACAACTTCGATTTTTACATCACATACAATAATGATGATGCATATGAAGAGGTTCAAATCGGTATTAACTCACAGTATTATACTTCGAGAAATGCTATTATAACCAATCTATATAATAAAGACTGATTCTTTAAAAGCCGCAGTCCTTCGGGAGCTGCGGCTTTTTTACTTCCCGGCTGCGGGGAACCTTCCGCCTAGCCCCAGTTGATATTAAGACATATTTTCATTAAAATCACAGAATAATAATCTTCAGAGGAGCAGCTATGTCGAAATTGATTCAGCCGAAAGTACTTAAAGGATTCAGGGATTTTCTGCCTGAAACCGAGATTGCCCGAAAGGAAATACAGGAGACTCTCGAAGATACTTTTAAATCATTCGGCATGGTTCCTATAGACACGCCCACCCTCGAATATACCGAAGTGCTGCTAGGTAAGGGCGGCGGAGAAACAGATAAACAGATTTACCGTTTTAACGATCTCGGCGGACGGGACGTTGCGATGCGATTCGATCTCACTGTCCCCTTTGCCCGCTTCATGGCGGCCCACAGGAATGATCTCTACCTTCCGTTCAAACGATATCACATTTCGAAGGTCTGGCGGGGGGAAAATACCCAGAGGGGAAGATACCGCGAGTTTACCCAATGCGACTTCGATATTGTCGGCCTTGATTCACCGGAAGCAGACTTTGAGATTCTCTCCGTCATGCATGCTTCCCTTACAGCACTAGGCATTGAAAAAATTCACATTCACCTCTCTCACCGAGGTATTTTCAACCGCTTCCTCGAGAAGCTCGAAATCATGGAGAAGTCGGCAGAGATCTTGCGGATTGTCGATAAACTGGCCAAGATAGGCGAGGATAATGTAATAAAGCAGCTTAAAGAACTCACAAGCAGTAAAAACGCCGCCTTAATTCTTGAATATATAAATGCCGCGGGCTCATTCAAGGAAATTCTTTCTAAGATTGAGGAATTATCAGGCGGTCCATCGGCTGAAAGCGAAAGACTCAGGATAGTGCGTGGAATGATGAAAGAATGTGGCATCGAAGATCTTTTCATCCTTAATCCGTCCATCACCCGCGGCCTCGATTATTATACAGGCATTGTCTACGAGACCTTCCTGGATGATCTGCCGGGCATCGGTTCGGTCTGCTCGGGCGGACGGTATAATAATCTTGCATCAATTTATTCGAAAGAAGAGATGCCCGGAGTCGGCTCTTCGATAGGCCTCGACAGGCTTATGGCAGCACTGGAAGAACTCGGTGTTTCAGCGCCCAGGAACAGCCTTACAGACGTGCTAATCTTGAACATGGATGAGAAGCTAAAAGGCCATTATTTTAATATAGCTTCAATCCTGAGAAAAGAAGGGCTGAACTGCGAAGTATACCTTGAGACGAAAAAGATGAAGAATCAGTTCAATTTCGCGGAGCGCAAAAACATCCCCGCTGCAATAATCTGCGGGGAAGATGAGTATAAGGAAAATAAGATAAACCTGAAAGATCTATCTGCGAGAGAAAATTATAATATGATAACTATTGATGAAGCTTCCGAAAAAATTAAAACAATGCTGGGCCGCGCTATTATTTAGCGGCCACAGTTTCTTTCTTAGGTAAATCTGCTTTTGATTCTGTCTTGGGTTTTTCAGCCTTACTGTCGGACGGCTTGGAATCCGGGGCTCCTGAATCAGTCTTTGAGTCGCCGTCATTAGTTTTGGCTACGGGCTGAGACTTGGCCTTGCCTTTATTATCTGTAACATAGAAACCGCTTCCTTTGAAGATTACTCCGGTTCCTCCAAATATTAGTCGTTTCACTTCGGAACTGCAGCTTTCGCATTCAGTCAGCGGGTCATCTGACATATTCTGAAAAGCTTCAAACCTGTGTCCGCATTCTTTGCATTCATATTCATATGTTGGCATCTATTTCGTCTCCGTAAGAGAAATTATTTCTTTCATTGTGTGTTGTAAATATAATAATATTACCGACTATGGTCAATAATCAAATCTGAAAAACAGCGGCGAGAAGTACTAAAGCATTCTCACCGGAACACCTTCGCTGCACAGGTACTCTTTGATGGCGCCGACAGTATATCCGCCGAAGTGAACCATCGAAGCAACCAGGGCCGCATCAGCCTTGCCATCAGTGAGGACATCACGCAGATGTTCTGACTTACCCGCTCCTCCTGATGCTACAACCGGGATGCCCACTGCCTCGGAAATCATCCTGGTAATGTTCAATTCATAGCCTTCCCGGGTTCCGTCGGCATCAATGGAATTAAGCACTATCTCGCCCGCGCCGAGGCTCTCAGCCTTTAGTGCCCACTCAAGGGCATCGAGGCCGGTTGCCGTACGGCCGCCGTTGATTACCACCCGGTACCCCGAGGGCATAGCGCGGTCAGCCGCGGCATCCATTCCGAGGACAATACATTGCCTGCCGAAAAGCGATGCGCCCTCGGAGATTATATCCGGATTCTTCACGGCCTGCGAGTTTATGCTGATTTTCTCAGCTCCTGCCAGCAGCACAGAGCGCATGTCTGCAACGTTGGAGATACCGCCTCCCACGCAGAAGGGTATAAAGATCTGCTCGGCTACCCTGCTGACAACGTCTATCATTATCCCGCGCTTCTCTGAAGAGGCGGTTATGTCATAAAACACAAGCTCGTCGACACCCTGACGATAATATTCGGCGGCCATCTCAACCGGATCGCCTATATCGACATTACCCTTGAACTTGATGCCCTTTGTTGTCTTTCCGTCTCTCACATCAAGGCATATTATTATTCTTTTCTGAAGCATGGTCTTCCCCGCCTCCTATAGGCTGATAAAATTCTTGAGCAGCTTGAGTCCTATCTCACCGGATTTTTCCGGGTGAAACTGGGTTGCAACTACATTATTCTTGGCAACGGCCGAGGAAAACTCAATTCCGTATTCAGTACGCCCTATTTCAGCGTCGTTTGAGGCCGGACTCGGATAATAAGAATGAACAAAATAAAATGCCGAGTCATCGTCTATCCCGTCAAAAATAGGATGGCGTCCCAGATGGCTCACCTGATTCCAGCCCATATGAGGAACCTTGAGTCCCATATCCGAGGAAAACTCAAGAACCTTTCCCGGTATTATCCCCAGACAATCTGTATTTCTTTCTTCCGAAAAATCGAAGAGAATCTGGCAGCCTATGCATATCCCCAGAAGCGGCTTCCCGGATGCCGCGAACTCTTTTACCGCGTCACCCAGTCCTGTTCTATCCAAAACTTCCATCGAAGATTGAGCTTCCCCTACTCCTGGAAAGATCATCCTGTCAGCGCTAAGAAGCTTTTCGGGATCTTTACTGATATAAAAATCAACTCCGATATGCCTGAGAGCAAGCTCGACACTCTTCAGATTACCGGCTTCATAATCAACAACACCAATCATAATTTTGTTCCTAAGTTTACTCCGGCCAGTATAAGCCATTCACGTTCGATAGCGGCTACAGTTTCGGCCGGAAGCCTCATCCCTTCAAGGACTACATCATTATTGTTTTTCTCAATCTTAATCTCTTTAAGATTTGTGAACTGTCTCTTGCCTTCCGGAGTTTTCGCCGTTACTATCAAAGTTCTAAAAATAGCGGCAAAAAGGAAGGCATTGCCCGGGCTGTCCATATGAAAGGTTCCTGAAATAAGGTAGTCATCACCGCTTCGCTTCATGAAAAGAATGAGAGACTCTATCGGCACCTTTTTAAGTTCAGGCACGAATCTCGAATACTCTTCCTGTGAGAGGCCCTTCGTCATTATAGTAACGTCTGAGGCTGCCTCGGCGTCAATCCACTCCCTGCCTGAAGGCACGGCGCCCCCTGCCCAGGAGGTAAGCATCTCTTCCATGGCTCCGCTTGATGCAAGCATGTAATCACTCGCAGGCAGCGCAATCTGGTTGCCGCTCTTCTCATCGTCCCAGTAAACCATCTCAAAGTTTCCACCGGGAATAGGATTAAACTTCTCTTTTTTCCAGTCGGCATTCCAGCAGAGTCCCCATTCGATGAGGCCTTTCGGATAATCGCCCTCGGCGGCGATGCTGTTTCTGAACTTCCCGTCACTGCCGTCTATGAGCTCCAGTCCAGCCCAGATCACAGACGTTCGTTCGAGGAAATCCTCTGACATCTCGGACGGAATACTATCTGCCATCACTTCAAGAACGGGCTGGATTAACTCTAAATTACCCTCAACCCTGGTGCTTATAACAATGTTTACAGCCTCTGGCAGAAGCTCCGCTCCGCTCCACATTTCAGCCTTTTCAGGAATAGCTGCACAGGAAAAAAATATAACTGCGAGGGCGGCAATGACTGCCGCCCTTAATAATTTATTTAAACTACGCCCTTTCAAGCGCGATAGTACATTCTTCATCACCGCACTCCACTTTCTGCGCGTTGTCAAGGCTTTCCCATATCCATCTCGATGTCAGGGTCTCTGATGAAAGATAATCCTGGAAGGCCTCAACGGCCGCTTTTACATTATCATTCCCCGATATTGAAAGTACTATTCGGTCGGTGACATCGAGATCCCTGTCCTTTCTGAGATTCTGGACAGATCTCACTATATCGCGAACCATTCCTTCCTGCCGAAGCTCTTCGGTAATTTCAGAATCGAGGGCAATTGTAAGCGATCCTTCATTCAGAACCTTCATGTTGTCTTTCTCATTACGCTGAATTACGACCGATTCTTCGGTTATTTCCAGATTCCCGAAATCAAGACCGAGTGACAGGGTTGCGCCCTCAAGAAGCGACTGGATTTCACCCGGTTCAAGCTTCATTATTGCGGCGGCTGCAGTTTTCATGTTCGGTCCCAGCTGCTTTCCAAGCACCTTGAAATTTGCCTTGGCGCTGTATTCAACAAGTTCTTCCTCATTGTCGCGAAAGATCACCTCTTTCACATTGAGTTCTTCCGAGATGATATCAACCATCTCACGCAGAACCATTTTTTCATTTTCATCACGAGTGACGAGGTTTAAAGCCTTTAATGGCTGCCTTGTCTTCAGAGAATGCATCGAACGCAGAGCCCTGCCCATTGATACGGCCTGACGGGTTACCGCCATCTTGTGTTCGAGTTCGATATCCCTCTTACTGTCATCGGAAACAGGCCAATCACAGAGATGCACTGAATCAGGAGTCCCCTCAGGCTTTAAGTTGAGATAAATCTCCTCGGTTACAAAGGGAATGAAGGGAGAAGCTACTGTCACAAGCTTCATGAGCACCGTATAGAGGGTTTCATATGCCTGGTTCTTGTCTGAATCATTCTCAGAGCGCCAGAATCTCCTCCTCGAGCGTCTGATGTACCAGTTATTAAGAAGATCAATGAAATTAAGTATCGGCGCAATAGCCCGCTGCAGCTCGTATGCATCGAGCTGATCGGTCACCTCGGCAACAAGCTTCTCAGACTCGGAAAGAATCCACTTATCAAGAGGATTATCGGGCTCATCAGGTGCTGATTTTGGAGACGCGTTATCGATATTCGCATAGGTCACATAGAAACTATAAGCGTTCCAGACCGGGATTATTATACTCTTTAAAATCTCAAGAACACCCTCATCAGTATATTTAAGATCTTCAGCCCGGACCACGGCAGAATTCATCAGAAAAAGACGCAATGCATCGGCGCCGAATTTATCAATTACTACCATAGGGTCAGAATAGTTCCGTGCTGATTTAGACATCTTCTTACCGTCTTCAGCAAGAACAAGGCCGTTTACAATTACCTTCTCGAATGCCGGCTTATCAAAAAGAGCCGCGGCGAGAATTGTAAGGGTATAAAACCAGCCCCTTGTCTGATCGAGACCTTCAGAGATGAAGTGAGCGGGAAAATTCTGCTCAAAATGTTTCTTATTCTCAAACGGGTAGTGGTTCTGAGCATACGGCATTGAACCTGACTCAAACCAGCAGTCAAGAACCTCCGGGATTCTCTTCATCTTGCTGCCGCAGGAGCAGTCTATCTCGATATGGTCGACAAAGTGTTTATGAAGATCTTCAACCCTTACACCCGATTTTTCTTCAAGCTCGTCTCTCGAACCAATGCAGATACTCTCATTACAATCGGGACACTTCCAGACAGGAATGGGGTTTCCCCAGAACCTGTTTCTTGAAATCGCCCAGTCGCGGGCTCCTTCGAGCCACTTGCCGAACCTTCCCTTTTTCAGGTGAGCGGGAACCCAGAGAATCTGATCATTTGCGGCGAGCATCTTGTCTTTAATCTTCCCGATATCTACAAACCAGGATGATACGGCCCTGTAAATAAGAGGGCTGTCGCATCTCCAGCAGTGCGGATAGGAGTGGAGATAATTATCACGCTTAATAAGCTTTCCTTCCTCGCGGAGGCGCTTGATAATGTCTTTATCACAGTCTTTTACAAAGCGGTCCTCGTAGTCTGAAACCTCAGAGGTAAACTTGCACTCATCATCTATTGGACAGACAGTCGGAATACCTGTGCCCTTGCATGTATTATAGTCGTCTTCACCAAAGCCCGGAGCCGTGTGAACAATTCCTGTTCCGTCTTCGGTTGTAACATAATCAGCCGCAAACACCCGGAATGCTCCCTGTTCCGCGGCGTCCTTAAAATAAGGGAAAAGCGGCTCATATTCCTGTCCGACAAGAGCGCTGCCCGGTATCTTTTCTATAACTTCATACTCTTCGGCGCTCTTGTAGTAAGATTCCAGTCTTGCCTCGGCAAGAATGTAAATTTCCTGTCCGTCACGCACCTTCACGTAGTCCACGTCCGCGCCTACCGAGAGCGCGAGGTTAGAAGGAAGAGTCCATGGAGTAGTTGTCCAGGCAAGAAAATAAGTATTTGCCTCGGATTTATGTTTGAATTTTACAGTTATAGCCGGATCATGAACATCCTTGTATCCGCCGAGGTTCAGTTCATGATTTGACAGAACAGTAGAACAGCGGGGGCAGTATGGAAGAATATAATGACCTTCATACATCAAACCCTTCTCCCATAGGGATTTAACAACCCACCAGATGGATTCCATGTAATCAGCGTCCATTGTCTTATAGTCATGTTCAAAATCAACCCAGCGGCCGAGTCTTGTGATTATGGATTCCCATTCTTTGGTATATCTAAGAACAATTGAACGGCAGGATTCATTAAATTCGGCAATACCGAAATCTTCAATTGCCTTCTTGCCTGATATTCCGAGCTCTTTTTCCATCTCGTACTCAACCGGAAGCCCGTGACAGTCCCATCCGAACCTTCTACTGACCTTGTAGCCCTTCATAGTCTGATATCTGGGGATAATATCCTTAATGGTACCCGGGACAAAATGTCCGAAGTGAGGAAGACCGGTTGCAAACGGAGGTCCATCATAGAAAACAAACTCAGGAGAGCCTTCCCTCTCTTCAATGGATCTCTCAAAAATATTATTTTTCTTCCAGAATTCTAGTATGCGTTCCTCCATCTTAGGGAAACTAACTTTCGGGTCAACAGAATTATACAAATTTTCCTCCACATATCATCATTCCCGGCCTTTCCGCCAAAGGAATTATTAAGTAATTTTATGCTATTTATACTTGAAAATAACAGATTTTAGACTAGGTATTCTAGGGAAAAACAGGTGGGAGGTCAAGTATCGTCAATTCAGGTGTCAATTCAGGGCGGTCTCTGGAAATCAATCTGTAAAACCGGCCCCAAGACGGATAATCCTTTAAATATTCCTACTCTGTTTGTAATTTTTCCAATTCCGAAAAGGTAAAAACCGGGCCGTCGACACAGACATACTTATGGCCGATATTGCATCTGCCGCATTTTCCTATCCCGCATTTCATTCTGTTTTCCAGAGAGAGTATTATATCCTCCTTCCTGAATCCCAGTTCAAGCAGAACGGGTACGGTAAAGTGAATCATCACAGGAGGACCGCAGACAAGGGCTATGGAATTCTCCGCCGAAGGACTCACATCCTTTAGGACGGAGGGAACCAGCCCAACAGAGCCGTCCCATTCCTCCTCCGCCTGCCTGTCGATGGTAAGGGTAAGATCAATATCCTCACTCTGCTGCCATTTTTTCAGCTCTTTCTTATATAGAAACTCTCCCGGCGATCTTGCTCCGTAGACTGCCGTAATATTTTTGTAATCTCCCCGGTTTCGCGCGTCCATCATGTATATAATTGCCGAACGCAGTGTTGTAAACGCGAATCCGCCGCTGACGATAACAATATTCTTCCCCTTCATCCTATCCCAGGGAAAACTATTTCCAAAAGGGCCCCTTATTCCCATTTTCCGGCCCTGCTCGGAATTATGAAGCTCGGAGGTTACTGTCCCTGTCTTTTTTATTGAAAAAAGAAGATATCCTTCCTCTGTAGGAGAAGAGGCAATACCGATTGGGGATTCCCCGAATCCGAAGAGGGACAGTTCGGCAAACTGTCCGGGCTTGTAGTTAAATCTCCGGGAATCCTCCTCCCTCTCAAATTTCAGCCTGAAGGTTTTAATATCCTTTAGATCATTTTCTATATCAATTTGCTCGATGGTCACCGGACTTGGCATGTAGGGATTCTGCATCTCTATTCTCCATTTATCTTGCGGATCACTTCACGGATATCCAGGTTTACCGGACACTTCCTAACACAGCGGCCGCAGCCGACACAGAAAACATCCCCTGTCGTCCTGGGCGTATAGGAGAATTTATGCATAATCCGCTGGCGCATCCTCTGTTTCTTCTCGGCTCTGGGATTATGTCCGGAAGCATGCATGGTAAAAAGGGGGTACTGGCAGGAATCCCAGGTCCTTACCCTTGTTCCTGTTCCATCTCTATCTTTTTCATCGGTAATGTCGAAGCAATGGCATGTCGGACATAGATAGGTGCAGACACCGCAGCCCAGACATGTGGCGGTAATCTCTTCCCAGAAACTATCACTAAAATCATCATCAAGTTTTTCTACAAGTCCATCAGTCGAAATCCTGGAAATTGCATTGAAGGCCGCCTGCAGGCTCTCCTTTTTTGCATTCTGATCCGCTGCGTCCGGTTGCCGGAACTCCGTCGTATTTTCTTCAATAAAGTTCTCTCCCTTCGCGCTATGAGCCTCAAACAGAAGTCTGTCCCCTAGGTCAAATGCGACAATATCCGACCCGCTCTCATCACCGGGTCCTCCCCCAAGGCTTGTACAGAAACAGCCTTCAGAAGGTTCGATACAGGAGAGGGAGATAATCACCGAGTTCTCTCTTCTGCCGAGGTAGTAAGGATCGGCAAAACCGCTGGAACCGGCGGAAAATATCTTATCTAAAAAAAGAAATGATCTCGCGTCGCATGGTCTTATCCCGAAGATTATAATCCTGCCGGCTGCCGGGGGAACTTCCACCGCGCGCTCTTGCTCGAAACTGCAGAGAACCTCCCTCTGAGGAAAGAAAATGCCTTTGGGCGGTCTAAGGAAATTCGCGAAATCATAGAATATCTCCCTTTCAGGTGAAAATTCTTCCAATATCACCCTGCCCTCGATTGTCGCCGGAACAAATATTCGGCTTTCTTCGCCGTTTTTCGTAATCATTGAAGAGAAGAGCTCCTGTATCTCAGGTTTTGTCAGTATTCCCGTTTTCATTATCTCATCCTCCCTCCTCAGGTTCGGTAATGAATGAGTCACTGTCCCCGCTGCTGAAGGTTGACAGGGGAGGTATTGATTCGCGGTTGAAATCAGTTACAAAACCGAACAGCTCCTCAACGTCTTTAGCCAGCTTCCTGGTAAAAGTCCTGAGATCTATTTCTTCAGGACATGCCCTGAAACAGGCGTCGCATTCTGCACATCTCCCGGCCTGATGAAAAATACGGATTAAATGATAGATCATAGTATCAGACATTGTTCCCGACCCCAGCCATTTCATATCCTTCTGATCGGCGAAGCACTCCCTGCAGTAACAGGATGGACATGCCTGCCGACAGGCATTGCAGCGGATACATCTGGAGATCTCTTTTTCAAAATACGCAAGCCTGTCTTTCCTTGTTCGGGCTTCAAATAATCTGACAACTTCATACAAGTCTCCGGGAACTTCTCGGGTTTTTCCGGTAATTTCAAAATCCACTCCCTTCACATTTGAAAACCTGCATTCAAGACAGCTGTCCTGAATATTTTTTTCAATATCCAACTCATCCTTGTTGATCTCCATCTTTTTTTTATCCAGCATTCCGGTACAGGGAAGGCCTATGAGAATTAGATTTTCCCGCGGCACCTGCTTCTCCCTAATCAGGTTTAACACGGATCTCAAATCGCAGCCCTTCACAATCAAACCAATCCGCAGCGGAGGGGCGGCATCCTTTTTTCTTCCCTGAACAGGGGGCGCAAAAAATTTCTGAAGATATACGGAAAGATTGTTTGAGCAATAAGAGTTCCACACAAGTTTCTCCGACACTTCAGGACCGGAAGTTCTTACATCGATAATACAGGGTCTGCTTGTATGGGCCAGGGTCCCCTGTTCATACCCGATAATAAAATCTACCCTCTTTTGCCTGATGAGATCAGAGGCTAGGATTCTCATCTGATTCTGAACTTCAATCATAGGCCAGCCGTGGTTCCTTTATTTGATTTTCCATAGGGCCCGTCTTTCTGACATCCGCTATAACCTTGTCCATCAGAGCAGCAAAGCGCTGCCCTTCAGACGCGGAGACCCAGGAGAATTGAATTCTTTCCGGTTCAAGGCCGGTATATACGAGAAAGTTTTTCAGCAGCGTAAATTTCCTGCGTGCTACAAGGTTTCCGCTTATATAATGACAGTCACCGGGATGACATCCTGAAACAAGAACTCCATCGGCCCCGTTCTGAAATGCTTTGAGAATGTAGAGAGGATTTATCCTTCCGGAGCAGGGAACCCGGATTATACGGATATTAGGTCCATACTGAATCCGGCTTACTCCTGCCAGATCTGCCCCGGCATAGGAACACCAGTTGCAGAGAAATGCCACTATCTTGGGTTCCCACATACTATTTCCATCCATCCTCATTACCTCATTTAAAAATTTTTCAGCATTGTAAGAATCTGTTCGTCGGTAAATCCCCGCAGCGAGATTGCCCCTCCCCGGCAGCTAGCCGCGCAGGCTCCGCAGCCTTTACACAAGGCCTCATTTACCGTCACCAGCTGCCGCTCTTCATCAAGGCTTACGGCATTGTACGCGCAGACCTGAACGCAGGCACCGCAGCCGCTGCATCTGTTTTCCCTAACAACCGCAACCTTTCCGGCGGCGTCGATAGTATCCCGGCTCAGGACCGTCACGGCTCTGCTTCCGGCCGCCATGGCCTGAGAAATGGACTCCCTGATGTTTTTAGGATAGTGGGCAAGGCCGCAGACGAAAACTCCGTCTGTCGCGAAATCGACAGGTTTAAGTTTAACATGAGATTCAAGAAAAAACTTTTCACTCGAAAGGGGCACTTTGAAATATTTCGAGAGCTCATCATTATCCGGGTTGGGTGCAATTCTTGATGCCAGGACGAGAAGATCCGCTTTAATATTAAGCCCTGTTTTCAGAATACTGTCATAGATCTTTACAGAAACTCCGGACCCGTTGGCAGAGACTTCCGGCTTGTTCTCGAGATCATACCGGATGAAGTTAATGCCCCGCTCCCTGGCAAGAGTGTAATATTCCTCACTGAAACCGTAGGTCCGGATATCCCGATACAGAATAAAAATATTTGTCTTCTCCTCTTTCTCCTTCAGCTTAAGGGCATTTCTTATAGATGCCCTGCAGCAGACCCGGCTGCAGTACATATTAGCATCTTCTCTGGAACCCACACACTGAATGAACACAGCGGTTTCCGGAACTATAAAATCTTCCCGGTCGATCTCCCCGGAAAGCTCTAAAATTGTTTTCACATTCCGATTTCTGCCGTAAAGATACTCTCCGGGCACACTCGCGACTGCTCCTGTGGCGATAAGTGCGACCCCATGTTCTATTTCGGTATAATCATTTTTACCGGCAGTCTTTATTCTGGTATTGAAATTGCCGATAAAACCGTCAACATGTTCTATTTCCGAATTAATCATGATTTGTATCAGGTCATTTCTTTCTGCCTCTTTAATCAGGGCATCCAGATGAGAGGCAACATCATTTCCATAAAGATCAGTTGTTAATTCACGGGCATTCCCTCCAAGACCGGCGCTTTTTTCAACGAGGACAGTCTCAAAACCCTGACCGGCTATGGAAACAGCACTGGTCAGCCCCGCTATTCCTCCGCCGATAATCAAGGCCCTTTTGTTAACCGGAAGCCGAATGGAAGTGACCGGCTGACTCAGCCTGACTTTAGCTGCCGCCATCCTGACAAGATCCTTCGCTTTTTCGGTGGCCAGGACTTTTTCATGCATATGCACCCAGGAACATTGGTCTCTGATATTCGCCATTTCAAAAAGATGAGGATTAAGCCCGGCCTCCCTGAGGGTTTCCTGAAAAAGAGGTTCATGAGTCCGCGGAGAACAGGAGGCGACTATGACCCTGTTAAGTCCGTGTTCTTTTATCTTATCCTTGATTTTTGCCTGAGTGTCCGAGGAGCAGGTATAAAGATTATCTTCCGCATAGACCACATTAGGAAGACCTGCCGCGTAATTGCTTACCGATGGAACATCCACCACACCACCGATATTTTTTCCGCAGTGACATACGAATATCCCTATCCTCGGGGGTTCTCCTGTTATATCCCTTTCAGGAGGAAGCTCGAAGATAGTTACGTCCTCCCCCCTGGATTCGGACAGCGCCACCATAGCGCAGGAGGCGGCGCTGGATGCCTCAACTACCGTTTCGGGGATATCCTTTGGCTCCGAAAAAGGCCCGCAGACATAGATTCCGTCCCTGGTTGTCGACACAGGCTCGAAAGGACGGGTTAGGGCAAAACCCCGGCAATCTGTTTCTATGCCGAACTTGGCCGCGATTTCCCCGGAAGTCTTCGGCGGCTGAAGTCCCGTTGAAAGAACAAGCATATCAAACTCTCTCGAATTATATCCTCCGTCCTCTCCCTCATAAGTTAATGTCAAATTCCGACTGTCCCGCTCCTCTTCCACACGAAAAGGCCGGCTGCGGACAAACTCTATTCCCAGTTCCCTAGCGCGTTCATAATACAGATCAAAGCCTTTTCCATGAGCACGGATGTCCATAAAAAATATGCTACAGGTAATACTCGCCTCATGTTCACGGGCGATAATCGCCTCCTTGATAGCATACATGCAGCATACGGATGAGCAGAAATTATTTTCCCTTTCTCTGGAGCCGATACACTGAATGAAGGCTATCCTGTCGGGCTTTCTTTTATCCGAAGGTCTTACAACCTTCCCCAGGAAGGGGCCGCTGGCCGAAAGTATCCTTTCAAACTGAAGGCTGCTTATGACATTTGGATATTTAACAAGTCCCATTTCCGGCTTTTGGTCGGCATCGTAGGCGCAGAAACCTGGAGCAAGAATTACAGCCCCCACCTTCAAATCTATCAGTTCATCCTGCTGGGTGTAATCGATGGCTCCGGCAGGACATGCATCCTGACAGGCCCTACAGGCATCATTGTAAAAATGGACACAGTTATCTCTGTCAATAACCGGGATATTTGGAAGGGCCTGAGCAAAGGGGATGTATATATTGGGCCGGGCTTTCAATCCCAGCTCAAATTCCGACTCCTGCATGATCGGTTCCCTGCCGGAGATCTTCTTCAGCCTCGGCGTCTGGGCGGGACAAATCGAGACACAGGCCCCGCAGGTAATACAGACTTCGCTGTCTATATGATAGGGAGTATCCATCTTCGCTTCTGCTCCCCGGCCGACAAGGCTTGCCGCTCCAACTCCCATTCTCTCATTACAGATTCGAACACAGAGGCCGCAGAGAAGGCAGTCATCATGATCCAAGGGGAACCTGGGATCATGAACTCCGTATTTTAATGCAAGGTCTTTAATAAACTCAACCTCAGGACACCTTGCAAGCAGAAGCTCAATTGTCATCCTCCTGCTGCGACGGACCCTTTGTGAATCAGTTTCTACCTTCAATCCCTCCCATATTTCATAATTGCATGAGGTAACAATTTTCTTTCTTCTTCCTAAATCCGCCTCTACAACACAAAGGCGGCACCCGCCGTAAGCCTCGAGCATGGGGTTATAACAGAGGGTCGGAATATCGACACCGATATCCTTCGCTACTTCGAGAATCGTTTTTCCGGCCTCAGCCTTAACAGGGCTTCCATTGATGGTTATATTCAGCATCTCACCGCTGTTTTCGGAAAGAGTCATACAGCCGCCCCTGTCTGAATTATTTTGACGGCACCAAACCGGCAGGACTCATAACAGATACCGCAGCGGGAACAAACATCGGCAGAAATAATGTGGGCCTTTTTCCTCTCGCCGGATATTGCGTTTACCGGACACTGCATGCTGCATAAAGTACAGCCGGTACATAGGTCTTTATCTATCTCATACCTGAAGAGAGTTTTACAAACCCCAGCCCGGCAGAATTTCTGTTTGATATGCTCAGTATATTCATTTCTGAAATATTTCAACGTACTTAAGACAGGGTTAGCGGCGGTTGCCCCAAGGGCGCATAATGCCGTGTCCGGGAGATATTCGCAGACATCTTCCAGAACCTCCAAATCTTCCATCTCTCCTCCGCCTAAGCAGATTCTCTCCAGAATCTCCGACATTCTTCTGGTTCCCTCCCTGCAGGGAACGCACTTGCCGCAGGATTCACCTTTTAAAAAATTCATGAAGTAACGGGCCACATCCACCATACAGGTATCCTCGTCCATTACAATCATTCCGCCGGATCCCATAATGGAGCCGGCTTCTTTTAATGCATCAAAATCCACGCTGAGATCAAGAAGCCTTTCGGGAATGCATCCTCCCGACGGTCCTCCGGTCTGTACAGCCTTGAAGCGCTTGCCGCCGGGTATCCCCCCTCCAATGTCGTAGATTATCTCCCTTAAGGTTATTCCCATAGGCACTTCCACGAGGCCGGTGTTATTGATCTTCCCTACCAGAGAGAAGATTTTAGTCCCTTTACTGCCTTCAGTCCCAATTTCGCGGTAACCTTCCACCCCTTTTTCAAGGATGAGTGATACATTTGCAAAGGTTTCCACATTATTCAGGGAACTGGGACGATCAAAGAGACCCTTTTCTACGGTATGAACATATTTTGATCTGGGCCTCCCCACCTTTCCTTCAAGAGAGGCCATGAGAGCGGTAGATTCTCCGCAGACAAAGGCTCCCGCACCCCTGGCAACATTGATTGAAAAGGAATGACCGCTTCCAAGGATATTTTCTCCCAGCAGTCCGTAATTCAGCGCCTGGGAGAGGGCAATATTAAGGTGCTCCACAGCCAGAGGATACTCGGCTCTTACATAGACCCATCCCTCTCCGGCTCCAATTCCAAAGGAGGCGATAATCATCCCTTCTATAACCGAATGAGGATTCCCCTCCAGTATGGATCTGTCCATATAGGCTCCGGGGTCCCCTTCATCAGCATTACAGATAACATACCTTATACCGTCATCACAGGGTGCATCCCTGCAGGATATCCACTTTAGACCTACAGGAAAACCGCCGCCGCCACGGCCCCTTAAACCGGATTCCTTTATCATATTAACCAGTTCTGTAGGGGCAATTCCATCAAGGGTCCGGGTCAGTGCCGAATACCCGCCGGCCTTTATATAGTCATCTATACTTCTGGGATCAATTACTTCATTTCTGCCGAGAATATGGCGCATCTGTTTTTGATAAAAAGGGATATTCCCCTTTCCCCGGATCTTCTCGCCGGAAACAGGGTCTTTATACAGGAGCCTTTCGAGGACCTCGCCATTTTTAACTGTCCGGGCTACAATCTCTTTGACATCCTTCCGGGACACCTTCCCATAGAGAATATTCGCGGGCTGAATAATTACAACGGGCTCTATTTCACAGAACCCCAGACAGCCGGTATGAAGAACCTCGATCTTGCCATTTAGTCCCTGTGACTCAAGTTCATCCTTAAAAGCCGCGGCAACGGTCTTGCTTCCCCGGAGAATACAACAGGAAGAATTAACTGAAATGGTAATACTTATTTTCGGAGCCGGCCTTACAGAGGTTATTTTTCTTCTGAAAGTTTCCAAATCCGCAGTAGTTTTAAATTTCTCCATCACTTCCTCTTTGCGTATTCATCCACCAGCTTTGCTGTTCTCAAAAGGGACATATTCCCATGAAAATCACCATCCACAGAGACAATGGGCCCCAGGGCACAGGCGCCGAGGCAATTCACGGTATCCAGGGTAAACAGCCGGTCTTCGGTAGTCTGTCCGCTCGGTATGCCTAAATATCTCTCGAGCTCCTCCAGTATTCTTCCGGCACCCCGGACATGACATGCCGTCCCCATGCACACCTTGATCAGATGTTTTCCTACCGGCTCGAGGCTGAAGGCCTTATAAAAACAGACGGTGCCGTAAACTTCTGCAAGGGGCAGTTCCAGATGCGTACTTATACTTCGCAGGGCACCTTCGGGAAGATAACCGAATTTTTCATTTACATCCTGTAGGATTGTTATAAGAGACTGCCGCTTCCCCCCATACTGATTGATTATCCTTTCGGTTTCCTCGATTTCTTCGATAGCATCTTCTTCAAATATCTCCTGTATCTGCAGTCTGTTGGTAACCGGGCAGGTCATCATACAGGTACCGCAGCCGGTACATTTATCAGGATCTATTGAGCGGGCTTTCTTATTAACAGTAATTGAAAAATTTCCCGCCTCTCCGGAAACTTCCTTTACATCTGAATAGGTAAGGACTTCTATATTATGATGTCTGCTGCATTCAACAAGCTTTGGAGAGACGATACACATGGCACAGTCATTAGTGGGAAATGTTTTATCCAGCTGGGTCATGGTCCCGCCTATGGATGGAGAGTGTTCTACCAGATAGACTTTAAAACCGCTGTTTGCCAGATCAAGAGCGGATTGTATTCCGGCAATTCCAGCCCCTACAACCATTACCGAACCACTCGGCCTAGCCTTAACTGCCATTGCCGCCGCCCTCCATTATCCGGGATAATCCATCCTCAATTTTTCTTGAAATGCTGCCGTTCTGCTCCTTCTTCCCGTCTAAAATCAAGTTTATACAATCCTTGCGAGCCTCATGAATAAGCGTAGTAATCAAATCAATTTTTTCCGGTGTTTCCGGCCCCACGTAGCCCGCCTCTACCGATAGTTCCCTGAGTACAGCCATTATGTTTGAAAAATCCACTCCCTGAGGACAGTTGAACGAGCAGGTATAACATCTTGCACAGAGCCAGATCAGTTTCGATTTCAGAACCTCCTCCTTCATTCCCATGAGGATCATCCTGATAATACGCCGGGGGCTGTATTCATTTTCAACCTGAAAAACCGGACAGGCCGAGGTACAGGTTCCGCAGGCGTAACACTTCTTTATATTTTCCGCCCCGGGCCTCTGGGCAAGCAGGTATTTAAAGTTATGGTCAAGCTTTTCGATTATTATCTCTTCCATCTCTACACCTCCGGTCGCGGGTACAGGCCGGCGGCGTCCACTATTTCAGGCACCTTCCTTTCCCACTCAATAGCCATAATATGAATGCCGGATAGCCCTTCAATTTTTTTCAGCTCCAGAATCTGTTCCACACAAATTGCCAGGCCTTCGGATACAGGATCCTCAGCCTTGGACAACCGCTCGATATAATAATCCGGGATCGTAAGCCCTGCGACACTGTCCCTCATATAGCGGGCCATACCGGCAGATTTAAGCGGGGTCACCCCAGCCATGATTTTTATCTTTGTATGAAGCCCGCGTTCCCTTATCTTTTCCATCCACAGGCTGAACCTTTCCATATCGTAGATACACTGGGTCTGGATAAAATCTGCGCCGGCATTTATTTTTTTTGCCAGACGGACGGGTCGGAACTCCAGAGGATCTCCGAAGGGATTGGCCGCTCCGCCTATATATATTTCAGGGGCGGCCGGCGGCGCATTTTTGCTGTTTTTAATTTCCTCCCCGTTCTGAAATATCTTCTTGTCCCTCATCTCCGACAGAATTCCAATGAGCTGAATTGAATCAATATCAAATACATTCTTCGTTCCGGGATGGTTTCCAAACTTCTGGTGATCTCCGCTCAAGGCCAAGATATTTTTAATTCCCAGGGCGGAAGCCCCCAGCACATCACTCTGAATGGCTATCCTGTTTCTGTCCCTGCATGTTATCTGGATGATGGGTTCAAGCCCCTCCTTAATAGCCAGCAAGCCGGCCGCGATGGAAGACATCCTTACTATGGCAGTCTGGTTGTCCGTGATGTTAACGGCATCAACGTAGCCTCTCAGATAGCCTGCTTTTTTCCGGATAATTTCGGCATCTATGCTCTTTGGCGGGCCAAGCTCGGCGGTTACGGCAAAGTTACCGCTTTCAAAGACCTTTTCCAGATTACTTCCCGTCTTAAGATTTTTCATAATTTCACATCTTCCCTGATAATTCTGCCGGGCCCGCCGTCGCGTCCGGAACTCCAATCGACGGGAGGATGAGTTTTTTCAAGTTTTTCGAGTTGCCCAAGTTCCTTCATCCTGTCAAAGATAAGCTGCCATCCGCAGGGGGTGGTCTCGGGGTCCACCTCACACATTCCCTCAGAAGAGCCGCCGCAGGGACCGTTCATAAGGCTTTTGGAACACCGGGCCACCGGGCAGATTCCCCCGAAATCCGTTAACTTGCAGTCACCGCAGCCGGCACAGCGTTCAGACCAGACCCCCTGTTCATCGGTGGCCCCGTAAAATTTCGTATTGAGGGCGGGGAATACAACTTTACCCTTAAACTCTTCGGCCAGAAATTGTACGCCAACCCCGCAGGCCATGGAGATCACTGCATCCGCTTCATCTATCATTTTCTTCGCAGAATCAAAAAACTCCCGGTCGCATTGTCTTTCTATAGTTCCTTCTGCGACCTCCATGGACAGCCCGTTCTGCCGGTTAGCCAGTCTTATGGAAGAAGATAGAATTTCAACCTCCTTCTCGCCGCCTGCCATGCAGACGGTTACGCAGCTTCCGCAGCCTAATACAAGAAGTTTTTCAATACCTTTTATATTCTGATAGATCTCTTCAAATGGTTTTTGAACTGCTGTAATCAAATCAATCCCCCTTGAATCTGCTCCCTGACTTCCTTAAGTATTCTCTCGACCTTGTGAGCATCCAGGCTTGATACGTAATCCATCCTGACCCTGCCGCCGCCGATCCCTATTTCTTCACAGATATTATTAGCCAGGTCAACACGTTTTCGAGCCCTCATGTTGCCTTTCAAGTATTTACAGTTATCCAGAGGACATGCCAGCACCAGAATGAAGGGATGCTCCCTCTCCAGGCATTTTAGAATCAGTCCCACTTCCAGTTTTCCGGAACATGGCAGAACTTTCTGCTCAAATCCTTCAAGCAGCCGGGTATCCTTTACTGCATTCACTGCCAGGGACGAATTTTCACAACAGAAAATAACAGCCTTCCTGGTTTTAGTAATTTCCGGCATCGTCAGCACTCTCCAGAATTTTAGTATCTTCATATCCCGGCAGGACAATGGCTTTAGCCGGACACTCTCCGACGCAAATCCCGCATTTCTGACAAACTTCAGCGATACTCTGTGCACATCCTTTCTCGCTGTTAATTATCATAGCCCGGGATGGGCAGCTGCGTATGCATGTAAGACATAGGATGCATTTATCCTGATCAACCACAACATTTGACAGCTCTACCTTTATTATTCCAGGAGCAATGAGTTCATCAATAGATCTAGCCGCCGCTCCGGCATCCAGGAGTATCTGGGGTCCAAAATGCTCTCCCCGGCAGGACCCGAGGGCGAAAACACCAGGCCGGTTGGTTCCGGCTGGAAAGAGATGGACATTGTTTTCCTGTATCTGCCCGTAGCAGTCCCCCGTTATTCCCAGGAGTTTCATCAATGCCGGATCGGCCTTCTGTGGGATTCCCCCCGGGCTGATTCCCGCGATAATGCATTGGACTACCACCCTTCTATTGAGGTAGGGATCGTCGAATTCAATAATCACCCCACTGCCGTCATCTTCAACCGAGAGTCTTCCTGAATATTTAATTATTGTTACACCGCTGTCTCTCGAGCTTTGATACAGCCTCTCAAGCTCAGGAGAGGCAACCCTCATATCTTTGCAGAATATAAAAACCTGATATCTTTCTCTTTCCTGAATTTCCAGAGCCGTCTTTAAGGCCGTCTCGGTAGAGGCCCTCGTCTCGTCAATTTCCAGGTCCAGCACTATAGCGACTGCAGATGCTTCTCTTCTCCTCTTTCTTGCAGAGACAGCTTCCCCGAGCCTGTCCAGAGAAACTATATTCCCCTTCTTCGACACAGTATTTCCGTTGTTTTCAGTACCCGTGGCTGCCACAATCACACCGAAATTAAAATTCATTATTCCCCGGGGGGTTTTAATATCCGCAATAAAATTTCCCACACTTCCATCAAGACTTACAAGCTCGCTTCCTGTAATAAAATCAACTCCCGCAAGATCTTCTTCCGGTTTTATATTATTTTTATCAATCAGAGTAACCGGATAGCCCATGAGCTTTAATGCTGAAGCTGTGCAGATGCCGGCAGGCCCGGCGCCGATGACAAGGACATCCCTCCTTAGGGGAATATCTCTTACTTCAAAGGCCGTTTCATGAGGAGTGATTTCCGGAATTTCTGCTTCTCCGTATCCGCATCCGCTTATAAACCGGACGGCTTCCCCCGCGGCAGTCATACTGTCCAGAATGCTCAGAGGCTTGCTGCATGTCCCTGTTACGAAGATATTCTTTTCGGGAGATGAAAGGAATCCGGATTCGTCGCTGTCAAGATGAAATAAATCTGCAATTCTATCGCTGTTTCGTGCCGGGGCTATTCCCGTGGAAAGCACCAGAGCATCATGCTCCGCCGAGGAGACAGCCCCTCCATCGGGTACTAAAACCTTGAGTTTTCCCGTTCGTCCCCTTTCTACAGAGAAAGGAATTCCCCTCACAAAATCAATCCCCATTCCCTCCAGTTCATTCCTGAAAGCGGTAAAGGTTTTATCAAAATTCTGAATGTCTATATAATATATTGTTATTTTGGTATCTTTGTTTCGGTACTTCAAAACTCTGGCAAGGCGGAGTGCATAGGAGCAGCAGACGCTGGAGCAAAAATTTCTCCCTGCTTCGGGATCCCTGGAGCCGACACATTGTATGAAAGCCACATCCTCCCCGGAACGGTAAAGATAATCCTGATGACTCAGAATTTCTTCCACATCGGAGCCGGTGAACACATTTTCAAGTCTTCCGTATCCTAGCCTTACTTTATTACGGGCATCATAGTTTTCATGACCTATTGCAATAAGCGCGGCAGCGGCAGATATTTTCATGTCCGACACAGCCCCGTTGATTTCCACAGCTCCGGAGGGGCAATTTTCCAGACACTGACTGCATGCTTTCCCCTTATGCAGAAGGCATTTCTCATGATCAAAAATATACTGGGTAAACTCTCCTCTGGTTGTTTTTGTAATGCAGCCGACGGGGCAGCTGTTAACACAGGAATCACAGAAGCTGCATTTTGAATAATCTATTTGAGGATTTTTTTGCTCGATCCAGACATCGAGACTATGATTGTTTATGACCTTGTTTATCGTAGCGGAAGTTCTTGTTCTTATCCGGCTGTTCCGGATGGCGCCGGCGAGGGAAGTGTTAGCTATGCAGACGCCGCATCTGCTGCAACTGTCAGTGGCCTTACAGGCATAACCGTTTACCTTACCACCGATAGCACCCGTGGATTCAATAATTTCCACGTAATGACCCTTCCGTGCAAGGATTTCCGCAGCAGAGATTCCACTTATTCCGGCCCCGACTATTAAAAATTTACTCATAATCCATTTTCATTTTTTATTAAAATTTAAATAGCATCGTGCTGCGTCACACTTTTTATAGAATTAGTAAAAGCATATAAAAAAAGTCGTTCTGCAGCTTTGAGGAATTTCGAGATCATAATTATACTGTTATTCTGATCCATTACAGTTCCTCCGATGCGCATTGTGCATCTTCTGTATAAAAAAAATCAGAACTGAAAATCAGTATCTCACTAACTGTAACAAGAAGGCCTTAAATGGAGATGATGTTACACCATATAATTCACGTTAAGTCATAACTTGCGATCTGTCAAGTATTGATAAAAATGTCCTGCAGTTCTCTATTTAACCTTCGGAAGCGGTTGGATAATTCTTAAAATGTCAGAATATCTAAATCATTCCTCTTTGCCGCGTGTTGAAGAGTTCTAATTCCCGCTTCCGGGACGTCAGTAGTTCTGAATTTGACTGCCTTTGTATGCCGCCGATGGGGGCCCCGGTGCCGCCTGAGAAAAATTGAGGTCTTCCGAACCTTTTTCTGATGGTATCGGGGGCAGCAAGGGCCGACATTCGGGGGGAATTGCAGCCAAATTCAGACAATTGCTGTTTGTGAATAACCAGTGTTGACCGCAGTTCAGAAGGGTTTTATACTTTTATAATGACATTGGAAAAGACATTTATCCTTATAAAACCCGATGGTGTCAAACGCGGACTCATAGGAAGTATAATCCAGCGCTATGAAAGGGCCGGACTGCGCCTGTGTGCAGTCAAGCTGGTATCCTGCACCCGGGAACAGGCGGAGGAGCATTACGCAGAGCACCGGGGGAAGAGTTTTTTCAGCTCCCTGGTTGCTCTCCTGACTTCCGGCCCCTCTCTTGCCATTGCCGCGGAAGGAGCTCATGCTATTGCGGTTGTTCGAAAACTGAACGGCGACACCGAACCCCAGAGCGCGGCACCCGGAACAATCAGGGGAGATTTTGCCCACATGGGATACACAAGAAGTGCGGAACTCAAAGGAACAATCAATAATATGGTGCATGCCTCCGACTCAGCCGAAAGCGCACTCAGGGAACTCTCTCTGTGGTTTGATGATTCCGATTATACCGATCCTTATGAAACTGTTCTGAAAGAATTTATCTGAGAAAATCCTGAACGCCTGTCAGAGTTTTTTCTTCCGCTTTGTAAAATCAGCTGAAAGCGACAGGAGGAACCATGATGCGTGGGGAATCCACTGCTCACTCCATCGCCAGCGGTGGTTTCCCCGTCCTTCGATAGCCGCGGGCAGAAAATCGATATCATTCTCATCTTCATAACCAGCTGTTATTCCGTTGCAGATACCGCCGGGAGCATTTATACTGTTTTCCTCATAGCAGGGATTATTCCTGCCGTGCCCCTGCAGCATACACATATCATACGGATTTCGGCCCAGGATCCAGTGCATCTGCGCGTCGGCGAAATCTTCAAGATTTGACAGGAATGATTTTGACTCTGCGCCGAAAAAGGATGTGGACCTTCGGACAACACATGAAATCGAAGCAAGCCTTGCGTTCTCGCCCTGCCACCAGTAACCGGTCTCATTCTCATGAGGCATGAAAAATGATGTCCGAATATCCGCGTTTAAGGGTTTCACCCACTGCCTTGCCAGCATGAAGGGATTATCCATCGGGGATCCGGCAAGCTCAACAAGGTCTTTTACTGCGGTCCGCACAAGCTCCTCGGCGGCACTTTTGCCATCGAAATCTTTTTCTTCAATCCCGCAGTATTCAATCAGGGATAGAATCGGCAATCCTGCATCAGAGGCGTGAAAAAAGGGCCTATCATTGCCCTCTTCAACCACCCAGCAACCAAGGTCCTTATTGTACAAACGTTCTAGCTGCCCGGCTCGATCCCTGGCGGCATCTAGAAAACGGTCTTCACCCGTTGATTTATAAAGCTCAACAGCCGCTAAAAGCGCGCAGTAACAGTCTATAATATTTTCCCTTCCGTTATCGAGGTATTTCCCGTTATTAACAGATAAATGATCCCAGCCTTTCACCGCTGCCGACAGATATTCCTGAGAGCTGTGCTGACCGGATACAGAAAAACGCGAAGCCTTCGCAAGGGCAGCAATGGCCATGCCGGCGCCCTGTCTCATCCCGGCCTGGTAATTGTCCGTAAGAATCCCTTCTATTCCCCGGAAAGAGGCAATCTTTCTCCTTTCTGTATCCTTACTCCACCCGTCAAAAAGGGTAATATAAAAATATCCGTCCTCATCCTGCATCCTTACAAGGAAATCTGCACCGAAGAGGCCTTCTTCCAACGCCCTCTCCTCGAGAAGCGATCCGCTGTAGCTGCTGTCGGCCGAGAGCTCGTCTTTAAGAAAAAGCAGCGACCACACAACGAGGGGAGTCTGCTGAGGATTCATGTAGTTTGCGTAGGATAGATGAGAAAGATATTTGCTGTAATCTCCTGATGCGTCATACCATCCGCCTGAAACATCAACCCTGTCGCTCCGATCTCCGAAGAAGGGAGCATTATGGTCGGCCTCATCCCATTTCCAGGTGCAGCGTTGTGATTTAAAATAAAAAAGAATATCGGAAATACATCTATCAACAAAAAGCTTCTCGGCTATTGTGAATACCGGACTCTCAAATAGAAGGTTCTCATCCACAAGACGGATATGATAATCTCCCGCTTGTTCGACTTCAGAGAAATCAAGCTGATAAAAGCAGCGCCCCTGCCAGCCCTGTACTATGACCGGCTTGCCAGGATGGCCTTTATAGACCGCCCTGCCGTCTCTTATAAGAAAAAAAGCAGCGACCGGTGAAAGGGTTTCTGAGACTGTACATGCGGCCAGAGCTTGTTTTCCGCCTTTTAATTCAAATCCTATATGATCAAGAAGAATATTCATTGTGTAATCATAATGCCATTTGCATTCCGGCGCAATCTTTAAGCTTACTCACCAGCAATGGGAAGATATTTTTACGTAAAATGATTTTTTGAAGAGCTTCGGGAATTGATTTGTATTTCGCCTTCCGATAAAGTACAGCCTATTAGAAGATCTATTAAATTTCATTTTACGGGAGTCACTAATGAAACGCGCTAACTTTGTCTCGCAACGGTTATCTTTCCGGATATCCTTTTATGCCCTTCTTACAACCATAATAGTTATGAGCATTATGGTAGCCACCACAAGCTCTATTGTTCGAAAAATAGATGGTGAGAATCAAAAACATTTAATGCTTCAGACCATTGGAGATCTTCAAAAAATCATTGACGCGGAAATCACTTCAACAAGAAATCTTATTGGTGGATATAGTTCAGACAGAAACCTCATCGAAGCATTAGAAAACCCGGAGGTAAACGGCCAAAGGGGACAAAAAGTCATCGATAGTCTCATGGCGACCTCGCAGAACTTCGAGAATACATGGATAACAGATAAAGACGGCAGGATAATAATAAGCCACAACCCTGAGGCCTTAGGATTAGACTGTTCTGGTAATAATTTTTACAGACTGCTTAATGCTCGAATGAGTCAGAATTATATGGATCTCGCGCCCTCTCCTTCACCCCTCACCGGCCACCCGATATTTGTCTGCGCAAGGCCCATCCTTAGTGAAAAAGGCAAATTCCTTGGTATTATAGCCGTTTCCTACGATTTTGAAATCTTCTCACATACAACAATCACTCACCTCAAATACGGCCGTGAGGGATATGCCTTCGTCCTTGATCAGATGGGCAACGTTATTGCCCATCCCAATGATGAAATCATTTTCACAGATATGTCAGATAATTCAGCCGTAAAGAAAGTTCTGCAGGGAGCCGATCCAAATGAACCCATATGGTACGAGTTTGAAGGTGAAACCAAGCTGCTTTTTTTCAACAGGCTCTCAAGCGTGCCGTGGATTGTCGCAATTAGTCTTCCGAAAAATGATTTTTATTATATGACTAATTTGGTCACTCTACTTCTTGCATTAAGCGGTCTGGCCGCTTCGATCTTCCTGGTAACATCCATAATATTCATGATGAAAAATCTTGTAATCAAACGAATAACTGCCCTGCGGGGCGGGATTGAAATCCTTTCAACCGGAGATCTTACCCAAAGTACAGACATAGCCGGAAAAGATGAACTTAACTATATCGGCGGTTCACTCAAAACCTTAACAACAACGATGCATACCCTCATAGGCAGCCTTGTGGAAGAGACTGACGCCTTAAAACAGCTGGGACTGACCCTAACGTCAAACATGGAAGAAACCTCGACTTCCATCATTCAGATTGACTCAAATATTGAAAGTACCCGTAAACAAATTTCCACCCAGGGCATTCATGTTGAAGAAACAGCCGCCCTCATGGAACAGATGACTCAGAATATTGAGGAACTGGACGAGGCCATCCAGACTCAGGTTGCCAGTGTCACTGAATCATCCTCCGCCATCGAAGAAATGATAGCTAATATTTCAACCATATCAGGAGCCAGTGAAAAAGCGGAAAGCCACGCTATACAGCTTACCGGTGCCTCCGCCGAAGGTAGAGACAACCTCAGCCGCGTCGAAGAACTTGTAAAAGCCATTTCAGATCGCTCCCAAAATCTTGAGGAAGCCAACAGCATTATAGCCAACATTGCAAGTCAGACAAACCTTCTTGCCATGAACGCCGCCATCGAAGCCGCGCATGCCGGAGACGCGGGAAAGGGCTTTGCCGTAGTTTCCGATGAAATTCGAAAACTGGCGGAGCAGTCAAGCCTTCAGTCCAAGCAGGTTAAACTCGATCTCAAGGAGATTACCGGCCTCATTCACGAGATGGTCACCCACTCAGGAATCACCCTGACCTCTTTCGATAAGATTACCGACAGGGTAGTAGAGGTGAACAGGATAATCCTTGAAATAAGTTCCGCGATGATTGAACAGAACAGCGGCGGACGGGAAATATTAACAGCTCTCCAAAACATGAACGAGGTTACCGGAACGGTTGAACGAAGCTCAAAAGAGATGTCTGAAGGCAGCCATAAGGTTATCGGTGCCGTAAGCGCCCTCAATCAGATATCCGCGGAAGTTAAAAATGCCATCGAAGAGATTCGCTCAGGCACCAGAGAGATCAATCAGGCGGTGGAGAATGTCAACGAATTGGTTCATAAAAACCAGGATCACATCGAGATCGTTGTAGGACATACTCAAAAATTTATACTTTAGTAACATTCTGCACCTGAAGGATCGATAAAAATCATAGCTGTTTCACTTGTTTCTCACTGCAAACAAGTGAAACAGCTATAACTTACTTCTATTTCAAATTTTCTCAATTTTCTATTTTTTTTCCAACACTTCCCGGCCAACTTCGATTATTATTATCGATAAGGAGTAATTACTCTTATGCCGAAAACCCAATCGCCCGCGATTGATCTCGGGCCAGCTGAAAAAATCTTATCCGAAATGAAAAACACAGAACCTGACAGCCTGATCCCTATTCTGCAAAAACTCCAGGAAGCTTACGGCTACCTTCCAGTTCCCGTCCTGAAATGGGTCAGCGGGCAAACAGGAATTCCCACAAGCCGCATGCATGGTGTTATTACCTTCTATACCCAATTTCACACAAAACCCCATGGCCGGCATACTGTCCGCATCTGCGAAGGAACGGCCTGCCATGTCAAAGGAAGTCCACGCATCAGCGAACGTATAAGCAAAGAACTGGAGATAGAACCGGGGGCGACGACGAAGGATATGCGCTTTACCTTCGAAATTGTCGCCTGCATGGGTACTTGTTTTCTTGCCCCTGTCATGATGGTGGACGAGGACTATTACGGACAGCTTAAGCCGGACAAAATCAAATCTATTCTGGAAAAATATGAATAAGGAAGAAACGATGACCTATCCTGTTATTGCCTATCCTGATGATCTGGAGATTTTCAGAAAACGAATTACGGCAGAAAAAGTTTCCCGGAAGCAGATTCTGCTCTGCATGACAGGATGCCGGGCCCTCGGAGCAGAAGAAGTAGGAAAGGCATTTCATGAAAAACTCCGCATGGCCGGGCTCGAAGAGGAATTTGAGATCATCGAAACAGGCTGTCACGGCCAATGTTCCCGTGCCCCTGTCCTTCTTATCGAGCCGGAACATTTTCTCTATGGTGGCGTCAGCCCCGATGACGTGGATGAAATCATCGAGAAAACCCTCAAAGGGGGCCTCCCGGTGGCAAGACTCTGCGCCGACGCGGATGGAAATACCACAGCCGATCCGGATGAGCTTCCTTTTTTCCAGCATCAGAGCAAAGAAGTTCTCAAAAACTGCGGAAGGGTTGATCCCAGGAAGCTGGAATCGGCAGTGGCTGCCGGTGCTTATCAGGCCGCGGCCCGGGCACTGACGAAGATGTCCCCGGAGGAAATAATTGATGAGGTCTTAAATTCCGGACTCAGGGGCCGGGGCGGAGCCGGATTTCTGACAGGGCAGAAATGGCGATTCTGCCGCCGGGCAGAAGGTGAGCAGAAATATTTAATCTGTAACGCTGATGAAGGCGACCCGGGTGCTTTTATGGACAGGGCCCTGCTTGAGGGAAACCCTCATCAAATTATCGAAGGCATGATCATCGCGGCATTTGCCATTGGTGCTTCCCGGGGCTTCATCTATGTCAGAGCGGAATACCCTATCGCCGTAGAACATATAACAATTGCATCCGAGCAGGCCCGCGCCTGCGGCCTTCTTGGGAAAAATATTTTCGGTTCCGGTTTCAGTTTCGACATTGAGATCCGCATGGGAGCCGGCGCCTTTGTCTGCGGGGAAGAGACAGCGCTGATAGCTTCCCTCGAGGGTGAACGGGGAATGCCCAGTCCCCGGCCCCCGTTTCCAGCAGTAAAGGGATTCAAGGGAATGCCCACCAATATCAACAATGTGGAAACCCTTGCTAACGTGCCCCTCATAATCGAAAAGGGAAAGACCTGGTTTTCCGCCATAGGAACCCCGGACGGCAGAGGAACCAAGATCTTCGCACTGGCCGGAAAGGTTATCAATACCGGACTGGTGGAAGTTCCGCTTGGAGCTACGCTGCGCCGAATAGTCTTTGACATCGGCGGCGGTATTCCAGGCGGAAGGACGTTCAAGGCAGCCCAAATAGGCGGCCCCTCAGGAGGCTGTATTCCTGATGAATTTCTCGATCTGCCTCTCGACTACGAGTCTGTGAAGGAACTCGGAGCTATCATAGGCTCCGGAGGACTGATAGTCATGGATGATCGCACCTGCATGGTCGATATGGCGCGGTTTTTCCTCGATTTCGTGCAGAAGGAGTCCTGCGGCAAATGTGTTCCCTGCAGGGTTGGCACTCAACATATGGTAAACCTCTTGACGGATATCTGCAGCGGCCGGGGCCGGCCGGGAGATATTAAAAAGCTTGAGGATCTATCCGGGGTAGTAAAAAAAGGATCGCTCTGCGGACTCGGTCAAACCGCCCCCAACCCGGTTCTTACTACAATCAGATATTTTAGAAAAGAGTATGAAGCCCATATCAACGACGGCCGATGCCCCGCCGGTGTCTGCAAAAATCTGATCGAGTATTCCATTATCGCCGAGGCCTGCCGGGCCTGTGGGAAATGCATCAAGGTCTGTAGCGTTGACGCAATCAGGGGGGAGAAAAAAACACCTCATATTATCAATCCGGCCCTTTGCATCCGCTGCGGCGAATGCATGGATGTCTGCCCCTTTGACGCAGTGGCCGTCAAATAGATTTTTGTTTAAGGATGTCGCTTATGGCAGAAGTTAAAATTACATTGGACGGACGAAAGGTTAATTGCCGGTCCGGCCGAACCATTCTGGAAATAGCCGGGGAGAATGGTGTAGACATCCCTCACCTCTGCCATGATGACAGGCTCACCCCAACAGGCGCCTGCCGCCTCTGTCTCGTGGAAATTGAAGGCCAGAGGGGCCTTCAGACAGCCTGCACAAGGGAAGCCGAAGACGGGATGGTTATCCGTACAGCGACAAAGGAAATTATGTCCATGCGCAGAGCGACCCTGGAACTGCTGATCAGCGAACACCGCCTTTCCTGCACAACCTGTGACAGTGATGGAGACTGCCTGCTACAGGATTACGCCTACCAGTACCAGGTAAATGAAAACCGCTACCCCTTCCTGCATCGAAAGATCAGGGATTTTAACTATACCAGCTATAATCTCGCGATTAAATACGATCCGTCAAAATGCATCAGCTGCCAGCGTTGTGTTAAAATCTGCCGCGAAGTACAGGGAGCCGAAGCCCTCACTATCAGGGGCCGCACAGCGGATGTGATAATCAGCACAGGCCTGGATTTACCGCTTAAGGAATCTCCATGCGAAACCTGCGGCCAGTGCGTCAGCACCTGTCCAACCGGAGCCCTGTATGAATATCCCGCCCGCAGGCTGGCACGGGCCAAAGACCTCCGGAAAGTCCGTACCACCTGTAACTACTGCGGAGTCGGCTGTCAGCTCGATTTGAACGTCCACCGCAGGACGGGCAAAATCGTCAGGGTAACGAGTGAAACAGGGGTCATTCCGAACGACGGCAACACCTGCGTCAAGGGACGATTCGGTTTCGATTTCATTAGCAGCGAAGAACGCCTCCGGGTTCCCCTCATCAAGGAAGAGGGCATTTTCCGGGAAGCCTCCTGGGACGAAGCCCTTTCCCTGGCAGCCAGGCGGCTTACCGGGCTCAAAGATAAATACGGGCCGCAGGCCCTAGCCGGACTCTCATCTGCCCGGACCACGAACGAAGAAAATTTCGTAATGCAGAAATTCGTCCGAGCGGTGCTTGGCACTAATAATGTCGACCACTGCGCCCGGCTGTGTCATGCCTCCACAGTTGCGGGGCTGGCGCGGGCCTTCGGCAGCGGCGCCATGACAAACAGCATAGCTGAAATTGGAAGGGCTCCGGTCATCTTCGTCATCGGTTCCAACACAACCGAATGTCATCCAATAATCGGCATAAATATCCGAAAGGCTGTCGCCGGGGACAAAACAAAGCTTATAGTAGCCGATCCCCGCCGAATCTCTCTGGCAGGAATTGCCGATATCCATCTGCGCCAGAGACCGGGAACCGATGTAGCGCTGATCAATGCCCTTATGAACGTCATCCTTAGTGAGGGGCTTGAAGACAGCCGCTTCATAGCCGAACGCACTGAAGGATTCGAGGAAATCCATGACTCGATAATGAAAAACACCCCCGAGTTTGCTGAGAAAATCACCGGTGTTCCCGCTGAGGCTATACGCCGGGCAGCCAGAGTTTATGCCGGGGCTGAATCGGCTTCAATCATCTACTCTATGGGAATAACCCAGCACACAAGTGGAACCGACAATGTTATGGCCCTTGCCAACCTTGCCATGATGAGCGGCAATGTAGGTAAAGAAGCCTCCGGAGTGAATCCCCTGCGCGGGCAGAACAACGTTCAGGGTGCCTGTGACCTCGGGGCGCTGCCGAATGTTTATTCAGGCTACCAGAAGGTGGATGATCCGGCGGCAAGAGGCAAGTTTGAGGCGGCCTGGGGTTGTGCGCTCCCAGCGGTTCCCGGACTGACTGTAGTCGAAATAATGAACGCCGCGGCCGTTGGGGAAATTCGGGGACTCTACATCATGGGCGAGAACCCGATGCTAAGCGATCCCGATATTAACCATGTACAAAAGGGACTTGAAAACCTCGATTTCCTCCTTGTGCAGGATATCTTTCTCTCAGAGACAGCCCGTCTGGCCGATATAGTCCTGCCCGCCTGCTGCTTTGCCGAGAAGAACGGAACCTTTACAAATACCGAGCGGCGGGTTCAGCGTGTACGCAAGGCCGTAGAGCCTCCGGGTGAGGCCCTGGAAGACTGGAGAATCATAGGTAATCTTGCTGAAAAAATGGGTTATTCAATGAATTACCGAAGTGCAGAGGAGATTCAGGAGGAAATATGCCGGCTCACACCGAGCTATGCCGGAATTACCTATCCGCGCCTCGAGAAGACAGGACTGCAGTGGCCCTGTCCGGATGTTAGCCACGGGGGAACCCAATACCTGCATAAAGACAGCTTTGCCAGGGGCCTTGGTAAATTCCATCTGGTTGAGTTTCTTCCGCCCCGGGAGATGCCCGACAGCGAGTATCCCATTATCCTCACTACCGGCAGAATGCTCGAGCATTGGCATACCGGCACAATGACCCGAAAATGCAGAGTACTCGACGATCTCGTTCCTCAGGGGGCACTGGAAATCAGCGAGTCCGACGCAGGCCGCCTCGGTGTTAAAAGCGGAGATTTGCTCATCGTATCATCACGCCGGGGTAAAATTGAAGTGAAGGCCAACATCACAAATAGGGTACCAGAAGGTACAGTATTCATGGCTTTTCATTTTCATGAACACCCGGCTAACGCCCTGACCATCGCCGCCCTCGATCCAATTGCGAAGATCCCCGAGCTCAAGGTCTGTGCCGTTAAAGTGGAGAAATCAGGCCGGTAATGACCTGTATCATCCTGTCAGGCGGCAATGGAGAGAGAATAGGCGGCCTTGATAAAGCCTTTTTGACAATTGAAGGCGAACCCTTTATTGAGCGCAAAATTAGACAGCTATCCCCAATGTTCAAAGAGATAATAGTAGTAGTAAATAAAACCGAAGCCTACCGAAACATCCCCGCCCGCATCATCACCGATGAAAAACCGGGACAGGGTCCGCTCATGGGTCTCTACAGCGGGCTGAGGGAAAGCAGTTCGAATATAAATTTTGTAACGACTGTAGATTCGCCTTTCATGAGTCCCGCCCTCGTGGCCTGGCTTGTGAAGAAAATCGGAGATTACGATGCGCACGTTCCTCACCACGGAGGCTATACCGAACCCCTGTTCGCGGCCTACCGTAAAAGCTGTATTCCTTTCATCGAAAAAACTCTTCCGAAACGGCGGATAATTTCATTCTATGAGTATGTCCGGGTAAAGTACGCTGAAGATGATATTATCCGCAGCCTGGACCCTGATTACAGCTCATTTGTCAATATTAACTCTCAAAAGGATTTTCAGCGCATTATTAATACAATTTATTAATAAAGAGCCTTGCTTTCTCTTATCAGTTTTTTATCTTTATTATAGTAATGCGCTGAAAACTCCTCTAACGTCTGAAAGGAGGAAGGTCTTTGACTAAACTGAAGAACTTGTTTAAAGAAACCGATGATTTCCTTATCGGTTCATAAATCGTTCCATCCCGCGGTATAGCTGTGCCTGAATCCCACAACAAGGCAATAGAGTTCCTTGACGATCTTTGCAGAGATGAAAGAGTAGACTGGAATTCAATCACCGACAACGCCGGAGGCAACCTCAGATTCACCCCCTCCTTGCTCTGAGAACGTATTATCAAGGACAGCGCCCTCTTGGGCACATCAAGATGGAGTAATTATTACATGTTCAGAGACCATTTTTCAGAGCCGGATTGACGGCCGGGATGCCGCCGAGACTATTCGCCCAGCAGTTTTTGAGCAGCCGCCTGCGTCATGGCAAATATCACATCCAGGGGCAGATGGGCATCAATCGATGAATCGAACATGAATGTGACGCGGGCCGGAAATTCCTCATCTTTAACCCACAGAACAACGGCAAATGAAATACGGGGCAGGATTTGAAAAACCATCGACAGGTCCCCGAATTCTGCGGGGCGGCCGCCGAGGGTGAGTGCTTTCTCCCGGAATCCCTTGGCATCACTACCGAACTGTCTTTCCAGAGGAGCAGAGGGAACCGCGTGGGGACCGCGAAAGAAGAGACTGCCGCCCTTTAGATCCTTTTCCGACACCCATTCCCCTGTCGGATCAATATTCTGGGCATAGAGGAGATAAGAAACCAAGAGCAGCTGATATTCCATGCTGGAAGCAAGTTCCAAATCGTCGGACTCCAGCCGTTCTTCCTCTGGATAGATCCTTACCCTTCTGTCCAGAGAGCTGATCTCATAGAATCCGCCGGGATCATAATCAGCCCCGGATCGCTCACAGATCCTCGCCGGATCCTGTGACCTTAATTCTTCCCACAGCTTAGGTTCCCAATATGCTTTTTTTTGCTCTTCCATACCTGTAATTGTATAAGAGAGAAATTGAATTGTCATTTATTAAAAACGATTTTCCTTGAGAAATATTTAATCAGTGACTTATAATGAAACAAGAGCAAAAAGGAGGAGAAAATGAAAATAGCGATCACTGGAAAAGGCGGCGTCGGAAAGTCGACTATCTCCTCCGCCCTGGCCCTTCTTTTAACTGAAAAGGGAAACAAGGTGCTTGCCATTGATGCCGATCCCGACGCTAACCTGGCCGCAGCTCTGGGGATGCCCCGTGAAATGCAGGATAAGATCATTCCCATATCGAAACAGACAGAACTGATTGAAGAGCGTACAGGGGCTAAGGTCAATCAATACGGCCAGATGTTTAAACTGAACCCCGAAGTATCGGATATCAGTGATACCTACGCAACCCTCTACAGGGGAATCTCCCTTCTGGTCCTCGGAGCAATCCGCAGAGGCGGGGGCGGCTGCGCCTGTCCTGAAAACGTTCTGCTCCGGGCTTTGGTCCGGGACCTTATTCTGCATAAGGATGAGACATTACTCCTGGACATGGAGGCGGGGATCGAACATCTCGGCAGAGCAACGGCAGGCGGAGTCGATATAATGCTGGTCGTCGTCGAACCGGGACAGATGTCGATTGAATGTGCCCGAAAAATATTTGAGCTATCTGGAGAAATCGGTCTATTGAGAGTTTATGTTGTCGGCAATAAAATAAAGGAGCAGGATGACCGGGAATTCATAAAAAAAGCCCTGCCCGATGCGAAAATACTCGGATTTATCTCCTTCAGGGAGGAGTTCCGGAAGGCCGACAGACCAGGGGTCTCAATTCTGGATGCACTGACAGAAGGTTCCCTTGAGGAGTTCAATCAGATTTTAACAGAAATCAGCAAAATAACCTCTAAAAACTGAAATATAAGAAATAAATGAAAACTTTTAACCAAACATCTAATCATGTCGGGTTAAATATCAAAATATTAATCTTAAAGTTGCATTATTTGATAATTCGGTTTACGATTATTATGAATCCGGGTTATCAGGCCTGAGCATTAAGTCCATTTCGGATGTATTTTTCACCTTAAGCTTATATAAAAAAAGGGAGAAAAATGATGGACCATTCGTTTTCCGATGAAGCCACTCAAAAAATGATTAAATTTGCCGCAAAAGAGAATATGCAGACAGTCTGGGACAGGTTCGAGGCCATGCAGCCCCAGTGCGGGTTCGGGCAGCTTGGTTTATGCTGCCGGCACTGCTCCATGGGGCCCTGCCGAATTGATCCATTCGGGGATGGGCCCCAGGTGGGAGTTTGCGGAGCCGACGCAGATACCATTGCGGCCCGGCATCTCTGCCGTATGATCGCCGCCGGTGCTGCCGCCCACTCGGATCACGGCCGAACCGTTGTTCATACTCTTCAGATGGCAGCCGAAGGAGATTCAGCATACAAAATCAAAGATGAAGCAAAACTAAGGGCAGTCGCCGAGATCTACGGCTTAAAAACAAAAGATCGAAGCGCAAAAGAGATAGCACTCGACCTGGTAAGCGAAGCAAAAAATGAATTCGGCCGGCAGGATGGATTTCTAAAGACAGCAGGAACCGCTCCGGAAACCAGAATAAAACTATGGAAAGAACTAAACATTATGCCCCGCAGCATCGACAGAGAAGTTGTCGAAACCATGCACCGTACCCATATGGGAGTGGATGCCGAATACCGTCATCTGATAAATCATGGAATGAGGACGTCCCTCGCCGACGGCTGGGGCGGGTCAATGGTGGCCACTGAACTTCAAGACATTCTGTACGGTACACCTAACCCCCTGAAATCAAGCGCCAACCTCGGTGTTATGGATGAAGCTAAAATAAACGTTATTGTACACGGTCATGAACCTGCCCTCTCCGACATCATAGCCGAGATAGCCACCTCTGATGAGATGGATAAAAAGGCAAAGGATGCAGGAGCTACAGGGATAAACATAGCTGGAATATGCTGTACAGCCAATGAAATTCTGATGAGACGAGGAATTCCGGTTGCCGGTAGTTTTCTGCAGCAGGAACTCGCGATCATGACAGGAGTCGTCGACATGATGATTGTCGATGTGCAGTGTATAATGCCCGGCCTTAAGGCAGTAGCGGATTGTTTTCATACCGAACTCGTGACAACTTCGGATAAGGCAAAGATTCCCGGAGTGAAGCATATAGAATTCCATGAGACAGACGCGATTAAGACCTCCAAAGAGATAATAGAGATTGCTATAGACAATTATTCCAGACGAAATAAAGAATCTGTCTATCTGCCGTCGGAGAAAGAGCCGATGGTAGCGGGTTTTACCGCCGAATCGGTATTTGATTTTCTCGGCGGAAAATACAGGGCCACCTACCGGCCGCTGAACAACGCTATCAAAGAAGGCCGCCTGAGGGGAGCCGCGGGCGTTATCGGCTGCTCAAATCCGAATGTGCCTTACGAAAGCGGCCATATCCAGATGGTCAAGGAACTGATTAAAAACGATGTACTGGTGGTTGTCACCGGCTGCAATGCCATATCCTGTGCGAAGCACGGACTGCTGCAGCCAGAATCAGCTTTTAAATACGCGGGAAAGGGTCTGCAGGAAATCTGCCGTACAGTTGGCATTCCTCCGGTGCTGCACATGGGTTCATGTGTGGATAACAGCCGCATCCTGCGGGTTCTGTCCAATATCGTAGCCGAAGGCGGTCTTGGAAATGACATCTCCGATCTGCCGGCGGCCGGCGCCGCGCCGGAATGGATGAGTGAAAAAGCCGTTTCAATCGGTTTCTATTTTGTAGCCTCGGGTGTATATACCATGATAGGCAAGCCTCTTCCGATGATGGGCAGCAAAAAAATGTTTAATTACCTTACCGATGAAATCGAAGCAGAAGTCGGCGGCAAATGGGCCTTTGAAGAGGATCCCGTCAAAGCCGCTCATAAAATGATCAGACACATCGATAAAAAAAGAAAACTCCTTAAGCTCAAACCCATGGTCTATGAGCAGGCACTAAAGGTGCTGGACCAGGAGTGATAGTATGAACAGTATAATTGAGGTAGTTATCAGCAGATGTCAGGGTTGTCACACATGTGAACTCGAATGCGCCCTGGCTCACTCAAAAAGCAATACTCTTGTAGAAGCGCTCTACAGCAGCGAACGTCTCTACCCCAGGATTATTCTCGAAACAGACGGCGATGATGTTATCCCGATGCACTGCCGTCACTGCACCGACGCCCCCTGCATTACAGTCTGTCCAACAGCTGCCATGGATAGAAGCGGGCCGGACGAACCGGTTGTATTAAACATGGATAAATGCATCGGATGCAATGCCTGCGTGATGGTCTGTCCCTTCGGAATAATAAAGGCAGTTCCGCAGGCAATATCATTATCAAAATGTGATCTATGTATAGACAGACTGGAAGAAGGGAAAATACCCGCCTGTGCCGCCGCCTGCCCCACTAAAGCCATCCGCTTCACCAGTGTTGAAGATATCACGGCGGACAGAAGAAAGGAAGTTATAAGCAAATTCAGAGTATCCATGGTGCAGAGCGAGGCATTGGAGAAATAAAGAGTGAAAAAAGTAGGAAAGATTATAGCTGATTTCCCCCTGACGCCGGAATCATTGATTCCGATTCTACAGGAAATACAGGAAGAGTTCAATTTTCTTTCCGAAGACAGTATCAAAAAAGTAGCAGCAGGCTTAAGTCTGCCCCTTCATCATGTCTATTCGGTGGCCACCTTCTATAATGTTTTCTCACTCAAACCCAAGGGACGCAATATCGTCAAAGTCTGCATGGGTTCTGCCTGTCACGTCCGCGGTGCAGGGCGGATACTGGAGGAAATTGAACGCAGCCTGGGTATTAAAAATGGAGAAACCAGCGCAGACGGCAGTTTTTCCCTCGAGACAGTTAATTGTCTGGGAGCCTGCGCCCTGGGTCCAATAATGGTTATTAATAAAAAATACAACGGACATATAACCCCGGCCAAGGTAGAGAAAATCTTTCAGGAGTTCACCTCGCAATGAAACTGACAGGAAACGAACAGCTTGTTTCGGTAAGGACTCATCTTACTGAGAAAAAATCTACTCTCCGGACAGTATCCCTCTGCGGCGGAACCGGCTGCCGGGCCAGCGAATCGGAAAAACTGCTGGTCCTGCTCCGGAAGACCGTTACTGAAAAAAATATCGATATCACAATCAAGGAAACCGGCTGCCACGGCCTGTGTGAAAACGGGCCCTTAATGGTTATCAGGCCTGAAAATATTTTTTACCAGCGCATCCAGCCGTCTGATATTGATGAAATAGTAGAGAAATCCCTTAAAAACGGAGAAGTGATCGAACGCCTCCTGTATGAAGATCCAGAAACCGGCCGTAAACTGATAAAAGAAAACGATATTCCTTTTTATGAGAAACAGCAAAGGCTGGTATTCGCCCAGAACGGTCATATCGATCCAAAAAGCATAGAGGATTATATAATCACGGGCGGCTATTCCGCTTTGACAAGGGTTCTATCGGATCTGAGCCCGGAAGAAGTGATCGGAGAGGTGGAAAAATCCGGCCTCCGCGGACGGGGCGGCGGAGGTTTCCCGACAGGCAAGAAATGGAAGTCCTGCCGCATTGCCCCAGGCAGCTCGAAATACGTTGTCTGCAACGCGGATGAAGGAGATCCCGGAGCCTATATGGATAGATCCCTGCTGGAGGGCAACCCTCACTCGGTTATTGAAGGAATGCTAATCGGAGCCTTTGCGATCGGCGCCAGGGAAGGCCGAATCTATGTCCGTGCCGAATATCCGCTTGCAGTTGAAAACATTATCAAGGCGATAGCCGATGCCAGAAAATGGGGCCTGCTCGGTGAGAAAATTCTCGGATCGGAGTTATCCTTCGACATTGAAGTAACAAAAGGAGGCGGAGCCTTCGTCTGCGGTGAGTCAACCGCGCTGATGCAGTCTCTGCAGGGTTACAGCGGCGAGCCCCGCACAAAGCACATTCACACCACCGAAAGCGGCCTTTACAACCTGCCGACCAACCTGAACAATGTCGAAACCTGGGCTAATATTCCAATCATCATTAACCGGGGCGCCGCCTGGTTCAATAAGATCGGAACCCCGGGCAGCAAGGGCACAAAGATCTTCTCGCTCGTCGGCAAAGTCAGGAACACCGGACTCATTGAGGTTCCGATGGGAATGTCTCTCCGTGAGATTGTATTCGATATCGGAGGCGGGATTCCAGGCGGCCGGGAGTTCAAGGCAATCCAGACAGGAGGACCTTCGGGCGGCTGCATCCCCGGGCAGTATCTTGACAGGTCGGTAGATTTCGATGAACTCACAAGCCTCGGCTCGATGATGGGATCCGGAGGTCTTATCGTGATGGACGAGGACACCTGCATGGTGGAAGTAGCGAGATTCTATCTGTCCTTCCTCGTCGAAGAATCCTGCGGTAAATGCACTCCCTGCAGGGAAGGCCTGTGGCAGCTTCTTTCCATTCTCACCCGGATAACTGAGGGCAAAGGAAAAGAAGAAGATTTGGCGGCCCTCGAGGAGATAGGAGAAATGGTGAAGGACAGCTCTCTCTGTGCCCTAGGAAAAACAGCACCTAATCCGGTCTTAAGTACCCTGCGTTACTTCAAGGATGAGTATATGGAGCATATTGTCGATAAAAAGTGCAGCCCCGGTGTCTGCCGCAGCCTTTTTCAATATAAAATTGACAATGAAAAATGTACCGGCTGCATGCTCTGCCAGGTGAAATGTCCATATCAAGCCATCGAAGGGCGGAAAAAAGAGGTTCACACCATAGATACAGCGAAATGTGTGAAATGCGGCATATGTTTTGAAGTCTGCAGGTTTGACGCAGTGAAGAAGGTTTGAAAATGACGGTCACAAAGCAGGTTGAAATAATAATTGACGGCAGGAAAATCCGTGTTCCGCAAGGAACTACAATCTTAAAAGCGGCCGCCATGCTGGAGATAAGGATACCAACACTCTGCCACCATGAAGAGCTTAGCCCTAGCGGCTCCTGCAGGCTGTGTATAGTGGAAATCAGCAACCCCTCTCAAAACCCTGACCGCAGCTGGATAGATTCGGCCTGTGTCTGCCCCGCATCCGAGGGGCTGAATATAAAAACACATTCTCCGAGAGTTCTCAAAGAGAGAAAACTGATAATAGAACTGCTGCTATCCAGGGCTCCGGATTCTCAGCAGATAATGAAACTGGCACTTGAAAACGGAATAACCAAGCCCCGTTTCACTGCTGCTGATGAGGGAAAATCGAACTGTATTCTATGCGGGTTATGCATGAGAGTCTGCAATGAACTGATAAAGGCCGAGGCCATAGGGTTCTCAGGACGCGGCATAAAAAAGGAGGTGGTCTCCCCCTTTAAAATCGCAGGAGATCTCTGCATAGGCTGCAAGGCCTGTGAGGCGGTGTGTCCTACAGGCGTGATAAATTTCAAGATTGAAAATAAAAAACTCAGGAAGCAAGACTGGGGCGTTGCCCTGGAGATGATATTTTGCCCCGATTGCGGGCAGCCGGTCGGAACATCCGTCCAGATGGAACAGCTTAAGGAAAAAATTACTATAACAGATGAACTTCTCTCCTGTTGTCCGGCCTGTAGAAGAAAGAAAAATTATTCAGTCAGAACCGTTTTACATCGGACAGCAAAGGGGCTGTCCGATGTTTCCGATTATAATCGATTGACCAGCAAGGAGACAGGATAAATGTTCCCGGTCAATCTCGAAGCTTTGGAGTATACAATAATTCAGGGGGTATGAATTATGTCTAAAATAATTGCGACGGCAGCTATAAGAGGAGCTCACCAAATGGTAGACAGAGCCTCGGAAGCTCTGGAAACAGCAGTCAAAAAATACGGGAAAGAATCCATTGTAGCCTATCCCAATACTGCTTACTTCCTGCCCATTATGTATCTGTTTCTGGGGCAGAAGGTAAAACAGCTCGGGGATCTTGAGTCTTCCCTCCAGGAGGCCCGCAGCCTGCTTGGAACCATTCCTGCTGAAAAAACATGGCTGCCCTACCTCGGTGAAACCCTGGATTCGGGTGTCGCAACCCTGATTGCAGAGGAAATTATCGAATCACTTAAATATTTAAACGGCGCAGCTTCCGTCGACGACATCTGGCTGGGATTTTCAGGCGACAATATTCTTCGTTCTCAGGGTATTAAACTTGTTGACGGCAGAATGCCCGGATTTGCAGCGATAGTAGGCTGCACCGAAACAAATGCTCAGGCGGTAAAGCTTGTCAGGGAACTGCAGGAAAAAAACATTCTCGTTTTTATTGCCGGTAATACCAATGGACGATCAATTGCTGAACAACTGGCCGAAGAAAGAATTGAAATGAACTGGGACACCTTTCTCGTCCCCTTCGGCAAAGATATAACAGCCGCAATACATGCTCTCAATTTCGCCGCCCGCTCTGCCATGACCTTCGGAGGCATTGAGGCAGGAAGCGCCAAAGCGACCAGAGAAATTCTGATGTACAACAACGACCGGGTGCACGCCTTTGTCATGGCCTTAGGTTCGGACAAGGACGCCGGAAAGGATCAGCTGATCACCGATGAAAAATATGCCACCGCCGCCGGAGCTATAAACTTCGGGTTCCCGGTCATTTCCGATGTAAATATTCCGGAAATACTGCCCACGGGAATATGCAACTTTGAGCATGTAATATCCGGAATTAAACTCGATGAAATAATCGGCCGGGCAATAGAACTGCGCGACCTGACAGTCAAGGTGGAAAACATCCCAATACCAGTACCTTACGGTGCCGGCTTTGAGGGTGAGCGGGTGCGAAAAGAAGACATGTATGTACAGTTCGGCGGCAAATTCTCCGAGGCTTTCGAACTGCTGCGGATGAAACCTCTCTCTGAGGTGGAAGACGGAAAGATAGAAATTATCGGACCTGAAATAGATGAGATGAAGGAAGGAGAAGCCTACCCGCTGGCAATGATGGTGGAAGTTGCCGGCCGTGAGTTCCAGGAAGACTTTGAGACTGTTCTTGAGCGTAGAATGCATGAATTCATCTCCTGTGCCAATGGAATATTCCACATGGGTCAGCGGGCCATTATCTGGCTCAGAATCAGTAAGGATGCACAATCAAAAGGATTCACCGTCAGGGATTTCGGCGAGATCATCCTGGCCCGCATGCATAATGAGTTTTCAACCATCGTTGACAGGGTCCAGATAAAATTCTATACCGATGCTGCCAAGGTGGAAGAGCTTCATAAAATTGCCAGGGAGGTCTATGCCGACAGGGATGACCGCATAGGCGGAATGACCGATGAAGATGTGGACCAGTTTTACTCCTGTACCCTGTGTCAGTCCTATGCCCCCAATCATGTCTGCATAATTACTCCGGAAAGACTCGGGCTCTGCGGTGCCTATACATGGCTGGACAGCAAAGCTTCCTATCAGATAAACAAACATGGGCCAAACGAGCCGGTTAATAAAGGCAATAGTATCGATCCGATTAAGGGACAGTGGGATGGCATCAACAGTTATATCAAAGTAAAATCAAATAATACACTGGCCAAATTCAATGCTTATTCAATAATGGAAGATCCCATGACCTCCTGCGGCTGTTTCGAGTGCATCGCGGCCATTGTCCCGGAAGCAAACGGGATTATGATTGTTGACCGGGATTTTACAGGTATGACTCCAATTGGAATGACCTTCTCAACCCTGGCAGGTCAGGTAGGCGGAGGGCTTCAGGTGCCAGGATTTATCGGCATAGGTAAACTCTACATAAGCAGTAATAAATTCATTTCTGCGGAAGGGGGACACCAGCGTATCGTCTGGATGAGCAAGCAGCTTAAAGATGAAATCGGCCCGCGTCTGGAAGAAAGACTCAAAAGCAACGGCCTGACGGACTTATTTGAGAAAATAGCCACCGAGGAAGATGCCGAAGAACCGGATGAGCTCGTCACCTTCCTTGAAAAGGTTTCTCACCCGGCTCTTGAAATGGATGAAATGTTCTAATTCTATTCTTAATTTATGGAGGATTTTTAAATGGCACTGACAGGAATGCAAATCTACAAACAGCTTCCAAGGACAAACTGTAAGAAATGTGGTTTTCCCACCTGTATGGCCTTTGCAATGCAGGTTGCCGCGAAGCAGAAGGCAATCTCAGATTGCCCGGATATTTCTGAAGAAGCCACAGTGGCTCTTTCTGAGCAATCCTCACCTCCCATGAAACTGGTGAAGATAGGATCCGGAGATACAGTCTTCGAAACAGGCCAGGAAACTGTAATGTATCGCCATGAAGAAAAGTTTCACCGAAAATGCGGCCTTGCCGTCAAGCTTGCCGCCAATCTTTCTATTGCTGAACTAGAAAGTGGTATAGACGAGATAAACAGCCGGAATTTCACGAGGGTCGGCAAGGAAATAAAAGTTGAGTTCTGTGCCATAGATCTGGACGGTTGCAGCAATCCGGCCGAAAGAGCACAAACCGCCGCAGATAAAAGCCGTCTGCCGATTATTCTCTCCGGTGAAGATCCTCTTCCCATGAGTACGGCGGCAGCGGCCATTAAAGACAAGAGGCCGCTTATATACCGGGCGACCGCCGCTAATATTGATGACTTTATTAAAATAGCGGCTGATAATAAACTTCCCCTTGCAGTCTCGGCCGGAACCTTAGAAGAATTGGCCGACTTCACGCTCAAGGCAAAGGATGCCGGGGTTGAAGACATGCTTCTTTCCTTCAAGGGCGGGAACATCGGAGAGGCTGTCAGATTTTCAACCCATGTAAGACGGTCGGCCCTGATTAATAAATTCCGTCCCTTCGGCTATCCGATAATCAGTGAATTCGAAAGTGATTCGGAAGAAATAGAGACTGTCTTAATTGCGGCGGCAGCGGCAAAATATTCCGGAATTGTACTAATCAAGGGCCGGGAAGCCTGGCAGGTGACACCCAATCTGACTATTATTCAGGACATATATACCGACCCACAGGTACCCAATACTGTGGAAGCAAAATTATACGAAATCGGCAGTCCCAATGAAAACTCTCCGGTAATGTATACAACGAACTTTTCCCTCACCTACTTCAGTGTAGCCGGTGAAGTGGAAAGAAGTAAAATACCATCCTATATCTGTGTTGTTGAAACCGAGGGTCTCGGAGTGCTCAACTCCTGGGCGGGTGACAAAATATCAGTCGAAAAGATATTAAAGGCTCTCAAAGACCAGAAGGTTGCTGAAAAAGTAAAACACCGAAAACTGATCATTCCGGGGCTTCTGCCGGTTTTCAAGGCGGAAATTGAAGACCTCTCTGAATGGAAGGAGGTAATAATAGGTCCTGAAACGGCAAAAGAGATTCCGGGATTTCTGAATAGAATTTGGGGGAAATAATGCATTCAGTTAAATTCTATCCTTCGAACAAGTCAGTCAGCGTACGCAGCGGCACTTCCCTTTTGGAAGCCGCCCGCAAAGCCGGCCTGGAGGTGAATACTAACTGCGGCGGTGAGGGAATATGCGGTAAATGCAAAATGATCATTTTAGAAGGAGATATTCCGGACAAGGTTTCATGGCCTTTTAATGAAGCTCAGATTAAAAAAGGATGGGTGCTGGCCTGTTTGAGCCTTGTGTATAAAGATCTGACAGTAGAGATACCAAAAAAACACCGGGGAGAAGGCAACAGCACTCCAGTCTCGGAAAATTTCGGCGAAGAAGATAAACCTCACATCAATGAGCTGCATTATAAAACCCTCCCGGTTGTTACTAAAATTTATATTGAATTTGAACCGCCTACTATCTTTTCGGGCCAGGCTGATCATCAACTGGTTTCAAACGGCGTAAAAAAACGTCTTAATATACCTACCATGCAGATGGGACTGAAAATAATAAAAATACTGCCGAAGGTTCTCCGTAACAATAATTACAAAGTAACCATTACAGTGGGGCTGCGCAGAGACATCGCCGAGATCATGAATATCGAAGGCGGCGACACAGAATCATCGAACTATATGGTTATTGTAGATATGGGAACCACCACAGTGGTTGCCCATCTGGTCAATGCACATCCCAGAACCACTGTCGATTCAGCATCATGTTACAACAGTCAATCGATTCACGGGAGTGAGGTCACAGGCCGAATGATCCACGCGGAACGAAAAAGTGTAAAAGTGCTGCAGAAATTACTTGTGGATGATATCAACAGACTAATCGTTATGCTGTGCGAAAGAAACAATGTGGACATTAAGAATATTAACGCTGTTGTCTGTGCCGGGAATACCGCTATGGAGCATTTCCTGCTTGATCTTTCGACCAATAATATCCGACGTAAGCCATTTATCCCCGTAACCGTCGAACCGCCCCCACTCCGGGCTTCCGAAGTAGGATTGAAGGTCAACAAGCGCGGCCTGCTTTATTCACTTCCCGGCATCAGCGGCTGGGTAGGAAGTGATCTGACCGCCGGAATTCTGGCAGTTCAAATGTACAAAAAGAAAGAGCTTGGGCTCCTCATAGACATAGGGACAAATGGGGAAGTGATTCTCGGAAACAGAGATTGGCTGGTAGCCACCTCGGCTTCCGCAGGACCGGCGCTGGAAGGAGCAAGTGTCGAATGCGGCATGCGTGCTGAACCGGGTGCCGTGGATAAGGTTTTTGTCGAATCCGGTATTATTAAGTATTCGACAATAAATAAGCAGCCACCAATCGGAATTTGCGGCTCCGGTATCATAGATCTCTTGAGTGTCCTTCTTAATGAAAAGATTATTGATCGCTCCGGCCGGTTCATCGATGAGAACCGAACCTCAGAAACAGGTGAAGCCAATAAAAGGCGTTTTGTTTTGGTTGAAGAAACTAACCAAGAGGATAACAGTATTTATCTTACAGAAAAGGACATTGAAAATATTATAACCGCCAAGGCTGCTATTTTTGCGGCCATCACCATCATAATGCAGCGTTTATCACTAAAATTCAGTGATCTCGATACTTTCTACATTGCAGGAGCCTTCGGCTATTATCTCAATATTGAAAATGCAATAAATATCGGGCTTCTGCCGCCTCTGCCTCTGGATAAATTTAAATTTTCCGGTAACACATCCATCAAGGGAGCAAAATTGGCAGCCTTCTATCAGGAAGCCTTCAATGAACTTACAAGAATACGCAGCGCAACAACCTATTATGATTTGCTCGGAGCCGATGATTACGTCGAGGAATTCAAAAAAGCCATGTTTCTGCCTCATACTGATATTGATTACTGGAGGGCAATTTCATGACAAAAAGCATTGCTGTAGCCGGAAAAGGAGGCACAGGTAAATCTACAATTGCAGCCCTTTTAATAAGCCGCCTCGTCCACAAAGGAATGAACCCCGTTCTCGCCGTAGACGCCGATCCGGACTGTAATCTGGGAACTCTGCTTGGAATAGAACCGGAACAGACAATCGGAGATCTACGGGAGGATCTTCTTAAGACCATAAAGGAATTCCCCGCAGGCATGACCAAGGCGAATTACATCGAATCCGGGCTGCATCAGATTATTGAAGAGCGTGAAGGATGGGATCTTGTTACCATGGGCAAGGGTGAGGGCGCGAGCTGCTATTGCTATATTAACAGCCTGATAAGGAAGTTCTGTGATGATCTGACCCCCTCTTACCGCTGGGTAGTAATTGATAATGAGGCGGGGCTTGAACATCTTAGCCGGCGTACCACGACAAACATCGATGCCTTGATTGTTGTGGTCAGCGAGAGCCCCCTATCCTTCAGCTGCGCGGCAAAAATAAAGGATATTGTATCCGAAATGAATGGCCGAATAACCAATACCTTTGTTGTCAGCTCCATGGTAAATAAAAACAGACTCGATGAGGTTCATAAAAGAATCGATGAACTGGGTATGGATTTCCTTACAGATATTCCAAAAGAGGAAGAAATTGAAGACCTGGTGTTTAATAGTCTGCCGATCAGCAGTTTAAAGAGCAAAGCCGTGCTCTCGGCAATTGACCGGATTATAGAAAAAATAGGAGGCAATAATGAAAATACCTGAAATAAGAACAACCAGCAAATCACGCATCAGCACTGTTACCATCGGCGCACTTAAGGCCGACGGTGGAACAAGGGGCAGTACCATTACAATAGGCGGCCAGAGCGCTATGCCTCATCTGTCATTTGACGGAGAATCACCTCACCCTCCTGTGATTGCCGGTTATATATCCGACATCGTCCCTGATTGGCCGGATTTCCTGAAAGAAGCAATTGGCAGTGAAATAAATTCTCCCCTCGAGTGGGCACAGAAGGCTGTGGAAGAATTCGGAGTCAACCTTATCAGTATTAAATTGAGGGGAGGACTCGCAGAAACCAAAGACAAATCACCCGAAGAATGTGCCGGACTTATTGAGGATCTTCTTAAGACCGTCGATGTTCCTCTTATAATCTGGGGCAGCGGAAATGAAGAAAAAGACAGATTGATATTGCAGGAGTGCTCACAGGCTGCCCGGGGTGAAAATTGTCTGATGGGTTCGGCAACAGAGTCAAATTATTTAACCATGGCGGCCATATGCAAGGCTGATAAACATAAACTCATATCAGAAGCCCCGGTCGATATCAATATCGGTAAACAGGTAAATATCCTCCTGGATGACAATGGTTTCAGCCTTGATGATATTGTCATGTTCCAGACAACCGCGGCCCTCGGTTACGGCTTTGATTATGTTTATACAATAATGGAACGGGCACGCAGCGCAGGCCTGCAGGGAGATAAACTAATGGCCCGACCTCAGTTATGCGATGTAGGAGAAGAAGTGTGGCGCACTAAAGAGGCAACCGTCGGCGAGGACATTCTTGAAGGATGGGGAGAGGCCCGAAAGCGGGGGCCCATGTGGGAAGCGGTCTGTGCCGAAGGCTACCTTCAGGCAGGGGCTGACATCCTGATAATGGCGCATCCGGAAGCAATTCGGACAATCCGCGAGATCATTCAATAACAGGAGGATAAAAATGATACTGATAGGAGAGCGAATCAATACAGGCTTTAAAAAAATCAAGGAGGCCGTACTGAATAAGGACGGTGATGTAATAAAAGAATGTGCAAGACAGCAGGCCGACGCGAAAGCCGATTATCTGGATGTCAATCTGGGGGCGGTTTCGAATAAACCCGAAGATCTCTGCTGGATGATTGAACAGGTGCAGGAAGAAGTCGATCTGCCGATATCCATCGACAACAACAAATTTGTTATGCTTAAAGAGGCTATACCCATCTGCAGAAAACCGCCCCTGGTTAACTCGGTAATAGCAGATGAGAAAAAGCTGGATGAGCTACTGCCGATAGTGGCAGAATATAAAGCTTCGATAATAGGCCTCGTAATGGATGAAAGCGGAAGTCCGACCACTGCCGACAAACGGATTGAGCATGCCGGAACCATAGTGGCCAAATTCATGGAATACGATATTCCCCCGGACAGATTGTTTCTTGATCCAATTATCATGCCCCTGAAGTTCATGCAGGATCAGTCGGTTGAAATATTAAATGCAGCTTCCCAGTTCGGACTTTTTACTGATCCGCCCTGTCATATTGTATGCGGATTGAGCAATATTTCTAACGGCACAACTCAAAAAGGACTAATAAACCGTATATTTGTATCAATGTTAATTGCCCACGGCCTGGACGCAGTGATACTGAATGTCAACGATACCGAACTTGTCAATGCAATTCTGACGGCTGATCTCATTATGAACCGGACTATCTACGCTGATTCCTATCTGGAGGCTTTCAGAAGATAGAAACTACAAATTAAGGCCAGTCGGTAGTAGATAGTCTGGAAATTTCCATAGCACTTCTTTTATCAGCCGGATTCAATTCCACAGCCTTTCTGAAGCAGCGGAGCGCTTTCATATTTTGATACAGACCCATATATGCTGCACCGAGCAGGTGATGGGCTTCGGCAAATTCAGGCGAAACTTCCAGAAATTGCAGCAGCAATTCAATTGCCGTTTCAAACTCGTGTCTTTTCACCTTTAACTGAGCTTCAATAAATATAGCCATTTTCGTCTGGGGAGACGCAAGACGCAGTTTATCAAAGTATTTGATAGCCTGCTCATCATTGCCCAGGTGAGTGGAAATTAACCCAAGATAATAATAAACCATGACATGCTGTGATTTCTCGGCCTGAATTGACTGCTTGAATGCCTGCAGGGCTTCGGTGAATTTCCCCATTTTAAAATAACTTACCCCTATTTTATAGTAGGCATTTCCGCAGACATCGCCATCGCTAATCTCGATGGTTTTTTTATAGTATTCGATAGATTTATCCAGTACTCCTAGAGAATAATAGATATTACCCAGAATGAAAATGACATGATCATTCTCGGGGAAATGTTTTTCCAGCTGCATAAAAGAATCTTTTGCAGCTGACCAATCACCCATCAAGAAAGCTTCCATCCCCTCTACAAATGCGGGATCATTCTTAATATCTTTCATATTTACTCCTCATAAAATGGAAAAACACAATCAATATCGTTGTATTATACTATACTTTACTTTGAGAAGCAAAACTTCTAAAAATATAAATTGACAATTCACTTACCCCACCCTAACCTTAAATACTGAAGATTCTTTGTATTCATGGAGGGAATATGTCGAACACAAGGCAGATAGAGAACAGTCTGCTCGTTGCCTATGATAAAGCGGCTTGTATCCTTGAGAATGCAAAATCGGGTGAAATATGCCGGAAAACCGGAGCAATATTTGAAAACGGAACCTATAAAATTGCTTTTCTCAGTGGGATTTATGAGATAAGCATGCCCGAAGTTCGTTTTATCACCAAGGGTGTTCCAATCATTGTGCAGGTGCTTATTCTGCATTACCTAACCTCCATGGACGAGAACCCGGTGAGGGGAGAATTCATCAGTTTCAGAGGAATTCCGGGCGGCATGTTTTATTTCAAGTCGTTTCAACAGAGGGCTCTGGATAAACTTATCAGCAATTTCATAAAAAGACCCGAAGAGCTGCTCGAGGCTGGTGCATCACTTGGCGGGAAAAAGTGGATCACCGGAGACTATTCAGTGGTTATCCCTGTTTTTCCGAAGATTGATATGGTTGTTCAAATCTTTAAGGCCGATGACGAGTTCCCTTTAGAAGCCAATATTCTTTATTCTGATAATATAACGAATTTCCTGCCTGCCGAAGACGCAGCCTTTCTCGGCGGTTACCTCGTCGGGATCCTGTCCAGAGCCAGGTTGGATCCTCAATCATGACTCATGAATATAAGTTTGATTATAGACTGACTAGAGGACAAGATGGTGAGAGCATGGTTAAAGCTCACCCTCAGACGTCACCAGTCTTGCCTCAAATTAAATAATTGTTAAGGCTGTGGACTTTGCGTTAACCTATGCCCTTCAGACATAATATTTCTTGCGTTAAGCAAATCGACTTAATTCGTTAAATTTTTACCGTATTCCCAACTTAACTATTGACCCTATCGACAACTTGTAATAGTCTCCGCAAAAGACAATAAGCAAATTATGTTTGCGCAAAATTAGAAACAATCCTGATAGTTCAAATAGACCTCATTTGAAAATCAAGAGGAAAATCTATAAAAAAGGGAGATTAAAATGGCAAGAAGAGAGATACAGGTAGATGAAAGATTATCGATAATCCAGACCATTCCGCTGTCTTTTCAACATCTATTTGCAATGTTCGGAGCTTCAGTCCTTGTTCCGATGATCGTAGGAATAAGCCCTGCGCTTCAGCTGCTTTTCAATGGAATTGGTACCCTACTGTACATAGTAATAACGAGAGGCAAAATTCCGGCTTTTCTCGGACCAAGTGCCGCATTTATTGCTGGAATAGCCGCAATAACGGCGATAGAAGGACAGGCAGCGGCCATGAGCGGCTGTATCGTAATAGGGATAGTGTTTATCGCTGCCGGTATTATTGTCGACAAAGTAGGCATGGGCTGGATAGATTTCATATTGCCGCCCGCGGCAATGGGTTCGGTTGTGGCGGTAATAGGCCTTAGTCTGGCAAGATTTGCTGCAGGGCTCGCGGGTCTTGTTCCGGGTTCAGTTGCTCCGGAGATGGCCGGTAAAACAATTTTAGTGTCCGTGTTTACGCTAACAGTTGCTATAGTCGTCAGCGTGGTCTTCAGAGGATTCATGAGAGTAGTCCCGATACTCATAGCGGTTGTTGCGGGCTATCTATTCTCCATGACTCAGGGAATGGTTGACACAAGCAGTATAACAGCCGCGCCGTGGTTTCAGGTTCCGACCTTCGTAACACCGAAGTTCAGCTTCAGGGCGATTATGGTTATTGCTCCTGCAGCCCTCGTCGTTCTTGCAGAACATGTTGGAGATCTGACTGTTACCGAGAAAATAGTTGGCAGATCGCTCATCAGAAAAGACAAGGGCCTCTCGAGATCCTATATCGGAAATGGTGTTGGAACAATTCTCTCATCAGCCTTTGGAGGAATGCCTGTTACGACCTATGGTGAAAACGTTGGAGTGATGGCACTTACCAAGGTTTACTCTGTCTGGGTAATAGGCGGAGCCGCAATCTTCTCCATAGTCCTTTCATTCAGCGGGAAGGTCAGTGCAATCATCATTGCAATGCCTACCGCTGTAATGGGTGGCGTTTCAATACTGTTGTTCGGAATGATAGCAGCCTCCGGACTCAGGATGCTCATTGAATCAAAGGTTGACTACGGAAATACCCGCAACCTGATATATACGGCGGTAATCCTCATACTCGGCGTAGGTGAAGCTAAAATAGCAATAGGGCCTGTCGAGCTCGAAGGAATGGGTCTTGCAACTGTTGCAGCCATTGTTCTGAGTCTCTTTTTCTTGCTCATTGACAAGACTGGTCTAAGCAACGAAAACGAGTAGAACGGAGGTTGCCAGCTTCGCTGGGCAAAGTAAAAAAAGGCCGGAGAGTCAATCTCTGGCCTTTTTCTACTTTATTTAAAAATCAATCGGAGGCTTATTCCAATCCATAAAAGCTGTTCTCTCGGTGGGTTTGGATTCAGACATAAACCCTCCTGTATATACGCATTATTTACATCTGTCATTTTTTTTCTTCACCAATTCCATTTTTACGACAATTGATAATTACTCTTGCCAATTCTGCTCACTTTGTTTAATATCCTATTAAGAAATGAAGATGAAATTAAAACAAACAAGAAAAAAAATAAAACACATTTTCGACACTTTCACAGAGTCTCCGTTTTATAAACTGACTATACTTTTCGTTCTTCTGTTCGGCGGCACCGCTGCAATTATTACGTTCATTGAAGTAGGCCAAAACGACCAGTTTACGACATTTTTTGACGGCATCTGGTGGGCTGTCGTAACTTTCAGCACAGTAGGCTATGGTGACAAGTCACCCGTTACCGTTCCAGGCCAGACAATAACCATGATAGCCATCTTCGGCGGCATGGCCCTTGTCAGCTTGCTCTCAGGTACATTCGCTTCAGTATTTGTCGAACGCAATACCCGAAAAAGGAGGGGTTTGATGGATTTTCCCAAACTCAACAATCATATAGTAATTTGCGGCTGGAAAAATAATATGAGCGACATACTCAAAGATATTCTCATGTTGTCGGAGGATACCCAGCCAGACAAGATAGTGATAATATCCAATATTGAAACCGACAAGATTGAAGCGCTTAAGGAAACCCCCGAGCTAAAGAAGGTTAAATATATTAGGGGTGATTATTTCTCCGAAGACACGCTGAAAAGAGCTAACATTCAAAAAGCCGTCAAGGCTATTATTCTTGCCGACACATATGAAAGCAGAGGCTCCTCGGAGGCCGACTCGAAGACTGTTATGACAGTCATCACCATAAAAGCCCTGGCAAGAGACCTCTATGTCTGCGCCGAACTTGTTGATAATAAGTACGAGCCCTACCTCAAGAACGCTCTCTGCGATGAAATTCTATTTCCTAGAGATTTAAACCGTCAGATGCTTGCCGGAACCACAATCACTAACGGACTTTCCAACATTCTCAACCACCTCATCTCGAATGTCGAATCGAATACAAGAATAAACACATTAGATATACCAGAAGAGTATATAGGATCCAGTTTTGCAAATTACCGCCGAACAGCAACCAACATTAATAGTACAATAATAATCGGAATTCTGGAAAACACCGGTTCTCCTAACAAGGTAAAGATGGAAGCTGTAAGAGAGGCTCAGAAAACACCCGATATATCAAAACTTGTTACAAATCTTCAACAGGTAAAAGGCCTTGCTATAAACAAACCAATTTTTATTCCGTCCGACGATTACATCATCGCCAAACACTCAAAAGCCATTGTAATAGAACGCTGCGCATACATTAAAGCCGAGATGTCTGTCGCTGAAGCGGCGATTTAAGGGGACATTATGGGAATATTTAATCAAGCAGTATCCGGACTGTACCTGGAAAAATTAAAAAACATAGCCCTCTTTGAAGCCATCAAGGACAATGAAGTTGCGATGAAAAGAGTCATTGAAGTTAGTTCGCTCAGAAAGTTTCACAAGGGTGATTACATTATCAAGGAAGGGGAAATGGGTGATGAGCTCTTCATCCTTCTTGAAGGCAGTGTAGATATTCTAAAGAAAACAATGGCCGGCGACGACTACGTAGTAACCAGCCTGAAGGCTGAGTATAACATCTTCATAGGAGAACTGGCTCTGATCGATGACGACAAACGTTCGGCTTCTGTTGTAGCTAAAGAAAACTCTGAAACCCTAGTCATAGGGAAGGAGAACTTTCTCAGCCTAGGAGATTCCGATCCTCACATAGGTTTATCCGTTACCAGGGTAATTTCCAAAATTCTTGCCGGACGCCTCCGCAAGACCAATGAGGACATGATGACCCTCTTTGATGCCTTGGTCACCGAAGTTCAAGATTAACAAAGCCTCGCCATAGTATATTTGCTTTTTGCCTATTCATTATTGAAATAACATGCGGCAAACACTAAGTTATTAGTTCCCCGAAAACAGGAGCAGCTTCCTTATAAATCTTTCTCAATAAAAAAGGCCGCCCGGTTCGGAGACAGCCTTTTTTATTGAATTATATGATTTTGGAAATTCGCCTAATGAATATACTATTTCTCAAGCTCGGCAATGTAGAAGCTGATCTTCTCAGCTCTTTCTTTGAACTCGGCGAGTTTGCTTTTTTCTTTTTCAATAACATCTTCCGGAGCATTGGATAAGAATTTTTCATTTCCAAGCTTCCCGGAAGTCTGCCCCGCCATCTTCTCCATCTTGTCCTTCTCCTTCCGGAGCTTTACAATTTCCTTCTCTATGTCGATAACCTCTCGGATATAGACAAAGGCCTCGAATCCGGTACCAGCTGCGGCAACACTTCCACTCGGATCAGGCTTAACGGTAGTGAGTAAAAGCTCATCAGTATTTACAAGCTGGGCTATAAGAGCCTCGTGCGAGGTAAAGAATGATTCCGCCCTGAACCCCTCTGCCATGAAGACAGTAACCGGAATTTTCTTCTCAGGCGGGATTGTGAACTCGGACCTGAGGGTCCTGATTCCCCTTATAAGATCCTGGAGCAGACTGAAACAATCCGCAGTTTCGGGAAAACTCCAAGCGTCCTTTACTTCTGGATATTCGGCTGTTATAAGTGCTCCATCGGTCTGCGGAAGCTTCTGATATATCTCTTCTGTAATAAATGACAGATAGGGGTGAAGCATCTTAAGCGACTGCTCAAGAACATAGACGAGTATCGAGATAGCTCGGTCTTTCTCTCCCTCATCCTTGCTGTAGAGCGACAGCTTTGAGGCTTCAATGTACCAGTCACAGAAATCGTTCCAGAAGAACTCATAACCAACCTGGGCAAAATCATTGAAGCGGTAGACCGCAAGAGCCTCATCACCAGCCTTTATGCTCTCATTGAGCCTGTGAAGAATCCATTTATCAATTTCTTTTAATTCAATCTGCTCGAACGCAATGATGTTGCGCCCCTCGACATTCATCATGATGTAGCGGGATGCGTTCCAAACCTTGTTTGCAAACTTCGAGCCGAGCTTAAATGATTCGGTATCTATGAGGATATCCTGTCCCTGAGCAGAAAGAAAGGTCATGGTAAATTTTAGCGCGTCGGCTCCATACTCATCCACAATCTCCAGCGGGTCAAGGCCGTTACCCAGAGATTTTGACATCTTTCGTCCTGTCTTGTCACGTACAAGTCCTGTTATATAGATATCCCTGAATGGCACCTTCCCCTGAAACTCGAGTGAGGCCATTATCATCCTTGCAACCCAGAAGAAAATAATGTCATATCCGGTTACAAGAGTACTTGTCGGGAAATATCTAGACAGGTCATCTGTCTTATCGGGCCAGCCCATAGTTGAAAAAGGCCAAAGCCAGGACGAAAACCAGGTATCAAGGACGTCGCTGTCCTGGGTTAAAGCATTACTTCCGCACTTTGGGCAGACCTTCGGTTCTTCCCTTGCTACAATCATCTCGCCGCAGTCGTCGCAGTACCAGACAGGGATTCTATGCCCCCACCAGAGCTGGCGTGAAATACACCAGTCGCGGATTGTTGTCATCCAGTGCTTGTATGTATTTTCCCACTTCCTGGGATAGAATATAACCTCTTCCTTTTCCCAGGCTGAAATCGCCTTACCTGCCATCTGCTTCATGGCTACGAACCACTGCTTCGAAAGATAGGGTTCGACTATCGTATTACAGCGGTAGCAGTGTCCGACCTGGTGCAGATGGTCTTTGTCACTAAGATAGAGCCCTTCGGCCTTCAGATCCTCTACAACGGCCTTACGGGCGGTTTTAACATCCATTCCGCGATATTTTTCGGGGACATTATTATTGAGTGTTGCGTTTTCGTTTAATATATTTATTCTTTCTAGATTATGACGGTTGCCAATATCCCAGTCATTAGGATCATGGGCCGGAGTAATCTTTACGGCACCTGTTCCAAACTCCATGGAGACATAGGAATCGGCAATTATCGGGATAATCCTGTCAGTCAGAGGAAGCCTGACATTCTTGCCTACGAGGGCCTTGTATCGGTCGTCTTCAGGATTAACCGCTACAGCGCTGTCGCCTAGCATAGTCTCAGGCCTTGTTGTGGCAATCTCGATTTTCCCGCTACCATCCTCAAGAAGATAATGATAATGATACATTTTGCCGTTTACCTCATGGTGCTCGACCTCATCATCGGCGAGGGCAGTTCCGCAGGACGGACACCAGTTTACCAGATAATTGCCCTTATAAACGAGACCTCTCTCATACAGGCCTACAAAAACCTCGCGGACAGCCTTGGAGCAGCCATCATCGAGGGTGAAGCGCTCGCGGCTCCAGTCACAGGAGGAGCCTATCTTCTGAAGCTGTTTCTTTATTATGGTATGGTGCTCTTCCTTCACCTTCCAGGTTTCTTCTACAAATTTCTCCCGGCCCAGTTCATGCCGATCGATTCCGCGGGCTCGGAGTTTCTTCTCGACTATATTCTGAGTTGCTATTCCCGCATGATCAGTTCCGGGAACCCAGAGTGTGGGTCTGCCCTTCATTCGGTGATAACGTATCAGGACATCCTGAAGAATATTATTGAGTCCATGCCCCATATGAAGAACGCCGGTAACATTTGGCGGCGGGATAACAATAACAAAGGGATCTTTTTCGCTCTCTGATGGTTTAAAACTGCCGCTTTCCATCCAGTAGGCATAAATTCTATCTTCAAAATCCTTTGGATTAAACGCTTTAGGCATTTCACTGGAACTCATTCTCACACTCCGGTACATTAACATTAAAATCCGATACTATCAGATAAGAGGTAAAGCATCAATATTAAGGGCAGTCTTGACAAACGGCTATTCGGCTTCAGCTTGTGAAAGTGCTCTTGCTGTGATAGATTTTATACATGAGAAATAATAGTTTTAACAGAATTTTTTCGTCAGCACTTATTTTCTTCATCATCACAGCCTCCGCAGCGGCACAGAGCACCAAACTCCCGACAACCGATAGTTTCGCAGCCGAAAGCAGTGAGTTGGCCGGAGTCCTCAGCCGCTCAGGCCGCGGACTGAACTCTACCGTCATCGATACTGTAAAGTTTATTCCCAGGCATCGCTTTATTGATGCTGCCTACAGATCTATTGCCTATGCTGATATTGCTCTGCCGGGTTTTGACAGCGCTATAGTCCCGTCACCCGGCGATCTGGTTACCGCGGTAAGCCTTCTCTCTCCTGATTCTGATGACACTATTCTAATTGCGGGTAATAATGCGGGCTATGCCGCCGCCCTTCTTTCCAGACTATGCGCGGAGGTTTACCTGATAGAGGAGACTTCAGGAGTCTCAATTTACAGGGAGCTTTATACCGAACTTGGAATTGAAAATATCCACATCGCGGAGAACGCGGACATGAGGGCTTTCGGAGAGATAATCGCCTTTGATAAAATATTCATTCACGCTGCCGCCTCTGAACTCTCGGAGCGGGTTACTGAACGGCTTGCGATACAGGGGAATATAACCTTCATCATCGCTCTGGAGGGAAGTTTCCAGCAGCTTATATCCCTCCGAAGATCACTCCTGGGGGACAGTATAATAAGTGCCGGCAACTGTTATTTTCCGAAAAATCACAGATTAAAGATTGGAAATTGATCCTTTCTTCCGTGATTTATCTATTCTTTCCATCTTCCTGTAGTATTTAGCCTGTTTTTCTACTTCTTCTGTGCTTGTCAGATGAATTTTGTTATTTACAATCTTGATTTTAGTATTTTCAAACATCTTCCGGATAAGGACGTTACCCTCATCCTTCGGCAGTCCGACAAGGTTAATAAGCTCCTGAGGCCCGAAATCAAAGGTGTATGCCTGCGGGCCCATCGGAATTCTGAGTTTTTCAAGCTGAATAAGAAGCGTGTCATACATTCGCCCGAGAGAGTCACTTAACTGAGTATTCGCAAGCTGTTTATAGATAAACCAGATACGCTCGGACAGAAGCTGAGTCAGTTTAGAGATTATCTGAGGCTGGGACGCAACCATTCTATTGAAATTAGCGTTATTTACAGCCATCAGCACTGTCTCATCATGGGCAATCGCTGAAGCCGATCTCGGTTTATTTTCAAGCAGCGACATCTCGCCGAAAATATCACCGGGCTTCAGCAGTGCAAGCAGCTGCTCATTATCGTTAACAATCTTCGAAATTTTAACACTACCCTTCTGAATAATATATAGCTCCTGACCAGGCTGGCTTTCGCTGAAAATCATTGTATCTTTGGGATAGGTTCTGCTGAAGTTCTTTTCATCATCGTCAAGATAGACGACCTTTGAATAAGGTTGTATCTTTGCCATCCGCTCCTTGGCGACATTCAGGTTAACACCATCAGGACAATACTTAATATACTGATGGTATGCGTAATAAGCCTGATTATACTGGCTCTGCCTTGCGTAATACTCGGCAACCTTGAAAAGATGAGACAGATCATCCACTGCTGTGGTTTTAAATGTGATCCTTGTTAATGCTTCATCAAGATAACGCATCTTCTGAGAAAACTGCTGAATAATCTTCATGGCAACCGGAGCATTTCGTTCAATAAGAAGCCCATACTGTTCCCGGTGAACCGTTATAAGAGCGCAGTCCGTGAGCGCCTGTGCAGTTTCGATATGACTATGTGAAGACATTGTTGAAACAACTCCAAAGAAATCACCGGGGGAAAGAACATTTCCGCCAACTTCCTCGACAATTTCAACTTCTTTACTTACCCTAACTTTACCGTTCCGGATAATGTAAAAATAATCAGCTTTCTGTTTGCCCTCAACTATGATGTACGAGCCCTTGCGGAAAGTCTGTAAAGAGAGTTGTAAAGGATTATCCATACCCCACCTAACCAGAAATATTTTTTACGTCTTCTATAATATCGGCTTTGACACCCTTAATCATAAACACAATCGAAAGGAAATCAAGATGCAATTTTTACAATACAAAAAGACCTCTACCACCAATCAACAATTCTAACAGCTCTCCAGTAAGATGAATAGCTCTTTATTCCGATTGATTCTTCATAAATTGTCTGAAGTGAGTAATTTCCCTTCCTGCCGGAGATGCGTCCGTCGGGAGCTATCTGTTTCACGGGAACAATACCCCTCGTGAGATTGATATGATGATTATCGAGGTTGCCGAAGTAATACTCGACGGGATCAAGATCTTCATCTATGGGAAAATTTCCGAACCTCGCCCCGTCGCCGAGAGCGGGATCGACAGGAATCCATCCAAAAGCGTCTATATAAAACTCAGCCCAATAATGATTAGTGGCCTGTTTATTATTATATACAAGAACACCTGTCGCCGGCCTCGCAGGAATGCCTGAGGCCCTACAGAGCGCAGTAAACAGAATACTGTAGGTATAAGAGTCACCTTCGCCTGCCTCAAGGCTTTTCACCACTGACGATGAGGAGACTCTATTCATATATTTCATTTTCTTCAGCAAATATTTATAAATTGCGGAGGCCTTAAGATAGGGATTACTCTCACGCCTAACGGCCGCAGCGGCGTTATCAATTATCACCTGATCATCCGAAGGTATCTGCTCTTCAGGTGCTGTATAGACCTTATATAGTCTGCGATCTTCATTATACCAGCTCTTAACCTTGGGAATAACTATCCTCGTCTCAACATTGTAGCGCTCGAGCCATGATTTGATTGAGACAGAATATGTCTGATCCCGGTTCAGGTTATCCAGATGGTAGCGCATTATTCCCATATAGTCATTCCACAACGGAACAGGCTCAGTGACAGTTTCAACATTCCTCTGCTCCAGTCCGAAACGGACGGCCGGTACCCATAAATCAAGACCATTAGAAACATCTCCGTCGACTCCGGATATATCTATTCCGTACTCCACCTGAAAACCCATTTTATCAAAGAAAGTCTTGGTTCCGGCGCTGCCTGTCACCTCGAAGTAAAGAGCGTTACTGATTCCTCGGTCAGTCTGTATTCTGATATTACCGGAAGACGCGCCGTCCGGGATAAAAACCTGTATCTGCTGTTCATCCCAGCTCTCATAATCGTAATCAATCTCGGAACACTCTATCATCCCGGAGAGTGCATCATCTCCTATTAAATTATCATCACTAACCCCTGCCGCTGTAAAGAAAACTGCGGCATTCCCCCTCTCGTGGCTGAAATTAAGGCCGCTTATAGTCACCATAGCTCCGACGGAACCGCTCTCGGGCTCAGCGGCTTCAAGATAAGGATATCCGGGTTTCTGGGGGCCTGAGAGTATTATCGGTATATGTTCACGATTTGTAAAAAGAACTCCGTTGCTCAGGCCTCTGCGGGTCTCAACGGTGACCATTCCTGATCCTACGTCAGAAGGAACCTGAACTATTATCAGATTATCGCTCCAGTTTTGATAGGAATGCGACAGAGGCCTGCCACCCGCGATTCTAACCTCGGCACCGTTTCTTGAATTGCCGAAAAATGAGCCATATATTGATATAAGCTCACCAGGATAGGCAACGCTGGGTTCAATACCGGTAATGGCGGGAAATCTGTAATAATTATAAGCGTTTACACCGAAGAAGCCTCCGACGGCTGCCAGAAGCAGCAGCGGAATAAAGAGTCTGCTTTTTAAAATCTTTTTTATCATTCTTTGTTTGCCTGGCCGTCCCCGTATTCAGCAGACAAGACCTGAATCTCCATTTCTATGCTGTAAAAATTGCTGTTGGAATCATAAGCCATGCCCAGTGGAAAAAATATAACCTTCTCGCCGTCTTCGACAGGCAGACTCTGCAGCGTAGTATAGTATTTAACTTCTTCGCTGTCATCACTATCCGAGAGAAAAATCTCTCCTTTCGCGACAAGAAAAATTGTATTATCAGGATTAAGATAAGGCGTAATATTTGCTATAAGAACGAGATTCTCCCCTTTTAGTTTAACCTTGACCGCTTCCCCGGATATAGTAAGATTCGTACTCTCCATATGCCAGACAGTTTCATTCTCGGTACCAAGGAGCCTGGTATTCAAATTTACCGAGAGTTTTTTACCTTCGATATCTTTTATATCAAAATCGTCTGACTGAGCCGCAATGCAAAAAGTTACAAAAAATAAAAGAGAAATACCCGACAGAAGATGTTTCACTATTGACCCCGTTTGTAATCAGCTTCTCTTATCAATTGGGGCTCACCGTTTACCGACAGAGTCTCATTTGACGGAATAGTTATCAGCAGATCAAAACCTGAATCGTCTGCCAGAATATATGCTGCCGCATCTTCAAGATTTATTACCTGGACATTAATACCTATGCTGTGAGTCCTGATTTCTTCAACAACCTGAGAATCCCGCGTCTGAGAAGGAAAAAATCCCATCAGTATTCCGGCAAAAAATATTATCATCAGGGCTGCGGCTCCCATTAAGACAGGAACAGAGACAGCCAGGTGTTTTTTCCAGAAAACTTCATGATATTCAACCTTGCGCCTGCGCTCGATTACTCCAAGCACCCTGAGCTTCATTTCCTGTTCGCCCGGCACCCTGCAGCTGCCAAGCAGCTTGCTCATTTCCTGATACTTGGACACCTGAATCCCGCATTTATCGCAGCCGGCTATATGGCTTTTAATTTCTCCAGACCATCTTTGATCCAGCTCTTTATCATAATATGTTGATACTAATTGACTGTCAGGACACATCGAAGCCCTCCCCGTCAAGAATCTCTTCCAAACCGGCTCTAGCTCTATACACTCTTACCTTCACGTTCCCTTCTGTTATTTTAAGAATGACGGCAATCTCTTTATAAGTGAGCTGACCGTATTCTTTCAGGATTAAAACCGTTCGAAGTTTTAACGGAAGCTGCATCAACGCCCGCTGAACGGTTTCTATCTTCTCTTTTCTGACAAGCTCCTGCTCTCCATTTGACAACTCAAACATCGGCAGTTCTTTTATTCTGTCAACAGCACGGCCTTCTCGGCCTTTCCGTTTTACATAATTATAACATAGGTTTTTAACCACCCTGATCAGCCAGTATCTTGATTGTTCAACAGTCGAAATACTCACGGATCGGCTGATATACCTTAAAAAAGCCTCTTGAGAAAGCTCTTCCGCGACATCCGTATCACCGGTAATATAGTACGCAATTTTGATGAGAACTGAGAATACCTCTTCATAAACCTGTTCGAAAGATTCGACAATCCTCTCATCATCCATCATAATAAACAACAAACCTTACTTAAAGTTACAATCTTTTCTTCCATTGGGAACCATTTGCCGTATCTTTAACGATAATCCCCATTGACAGCAGCTTATCACGTGCCTCATCCGCCTTGGCCCAATCTTTAGAAGCACGCGCTGCTTCCCTCTGGTTTATCAGCGCCATTTCCTCTTTGGTCAGTTCAGGACTATCACTCTCGACCTTATCAAGCTGTAGCCCCAGCACCCGGTCCATCTCAAGAACGGCGCCGAGTTTTTCCGAAGCGGCAATATCCTGATCTTTCAGCAGGGCCCACATAGAGGCAAGAGCCTTTGGAGCATTCAAGTCATTAAGAATATCTTTGCTGAACTTATCCATAATCTCCAGCGCTCTACCTGTCAGGTTCCCGGCTGCAACCGGTTCAGCTTCAGATTTAAGCTCGGAAACCCGCTGATTAAGACTAAGACGAGCATTTCTTGCAGCATCGAGTGAATCAAAATTAAAAACAAGCTGTGACCGGTAATGCCCGCCGAGACAGAAAAACCTGTAATCGAGAGCTTCATAACCCTTATCAATCAGAGTCTGGAGGGTAAGAAAGTTACCTGCCGATTTTGCCATCTTCTGTTTGTCCATCAACAGGAATTCTCCGTGAACCCAGTAGTTAACCCATTTCTTACCGCTTGCGGCCTCTGACTGTGCAATCTCGTTGGTATGGTGAACCGGGATATGATCAATTCCGCCGCAGTGGATATCAAACTGATCCCCAAGGTACTTAATACTCATAGCCGAGCATTCGATATGCCAGCCCGGATACCCCTTCCCCCAGGGAGAATCCCACTGCATTATGTGATTCTCAAACTTGGATTTAGTAAACCAAAGTACGAAATCACGCGGGTTCTTTTTGTTCGTGTCTATTTCAATCCTCGCGCCGTTTCGAAGTTTCTGCCGGTCAAGAAGGGCCATCTCTCCGTATCTTTCAAACTTCGAGGCATCAAAATAAACATTTCCGCCGGAAGTATAGGTGAATCCCCTTTCTTCAAGCTTCTTTATAAGAGCGATCATCTCTCCGATATGCTTAGTAGCTACACAGGCAGTCTTTGGTCTTACTATATTCAGACGGTCGATATCAGTAAAAAAAGCTTCGGTATAGAAGGCCGCTACTTCTTCAGGAGTCTTGCCGGTTTCACGGGCGCTTTTTTCCATCTTGTCTTCGCCGTCATCCTCATCACCTGTCAAATGTCCGACATCGGTAACGTTCATTACATGATTGACACTATAGCCAGCATACTCGAGGCTCCGCCGCAGAAGGTCTTCAAATACATAGGTTCGCAGATTTCCGATATGAGCATAATTATATACTGTAGGTCCGCAGCAGTAGAGTCCGACCTCTGATTTATTGATAGGATTAAAAACCTGTATTTCGCGGCCGAGAGTATTATGCAGTCTAACTTCCATTGCGAACCTCCTGTGTATAGAATAACATCGGATTATAAAGTAAAATCCGTCTGTGGATAATTTACGGAATATACTCAAAAGAATCAACATCAACGGCGAATTACATTTCAATGAGCCGATGTCTGACCATACAACCTTCCAGACGGGCGGCCCAGCTGAGATTTTCATCAAGCCCGCCGATACGACAGAGCTGAAATCAATTATAGAACAGATAGGCGCCTTCGGCCTCGATTTCCCGATTTTTATCCTGGGAGGCGGAGCGAATCTTCTTGTGTCCGATGAAGGCATAAGTGGACTTGTGATTGATATGACTAATCTGAACGCGATCAAAGTCGACTCCGACGGAACCCTCATCTGCGGAGCAGGAACAAGGGTAGATGAAGCGGCAGAGGCCGCATACTCGGCCGGATTAAGCGGTTTCGACTCATTCTACGGGATGCCCGGGACAATTGGCGGAGGCATCTGGATGAACGCGAGATGCTACGGAACCTCTTTTTCCGATATCCTCAAGACCGTAACTTATATTGATGAGAAAAAAATCGTATTGACAATGGAAAACTCAGACGGGATTTTCAACTACAAACAATCTCCGTTTCAGAACATTAAATCAGTAATTATAGAAGCGTCATTTCATCTGAATCCCGGGAATCCTGCAATAATCCGGAAAAACATGAACAGCAACCGCAGTGACCGCGAGAAGAAAGGACATTACGCGGCGCCCTGCGCGGGTTCAATATTTAAGAATAACCGCAGTTTCGGAGAGCCCTCCGGTGCGATAATCGATTCGCTGGGCCTACGAGGAAAAACTATCGGCGGCGCGAAGATCTCGGATAAACATGCAAACATAATAATAAATACCGGAAGCGCCACGTCGAAGGACATACTCAGGCTGATTAATTTCACAAGAGAAGAAGTGAAACAGGCATATGGTTTTGAACTTGAACCCGAGATTCAGCTGATAGGAAATTTTAGTTAATATAAGACGCTCTCCATAATAGGTGCATTATATTTTAGTTGCATAATTTACTTTAAATAATACCTTAAACGGAGTATCCTTTACTTAAATCAATTACCGGAGGTGTCCATGGAACTTAAAGATAAATTGAACATAGTCGAGACTCCTCCGGAGGAACTAAAGAGAATCCTCCGAGAAATCCCTCTCGCGGAGATAATAGGGGAATGGGGCACTTTCAATACTGAGGATGCTCTAAAGATCATGCTAAACCTCCCCCTCGAGGCAAAGGTCGATCTTCTCAACTCACTGTCAAATACGGAACAGGAAAAACTGATAGAATCACTGTCAGCGCAGAGTATAAACCAGATACTATCTGAAATGGATCCGGACGACCTTACCGACTTTATTCAGTCCGTTTCTCCCGAAGTCCGGAAAGAAGCATGGAACAGCCTCAGTGAGAAAGCAAAGAAAGAAACCCTCTTTCTACTGAGATTTGATGAGGACGATGCGGCCGGTCTGATGACGCCCAGGTATCTTGCCGTCAGGGCGGACATAAGCGTCTCTCAGGCAATAAACTTTGTAAGAAAGGGAGCCGTCGAGGTTGAAACAGTCTATTACATCTATGTATTAGATGAATTCCAGCGCCTTCTCGGAGTCCTTTCGCTACGTGATCTACTTAAATCTGATGACCACATGCTCATAAACGATATAATGCAAAGAAATTATGTTTCGGTTCGCGAAGAAACTGACCAGGAAGAGGTTGCAAAAACCCTTGAAACTTATAACCTGATTGCTGTTCCGGTCGTGGACAGCAGGAACCAACTTCTGGGAATAGTAACCTTCGATGATATCATCGACGTCATCCGCGAGGAGCACACCGAGGATACATACAAGATGGGAGCTATGACAGGTAACATCGATCGTTATCTTGACAGCTCAATCTGGAGTCTCGTAAAAAAAAGAGTCCCATGGCTTGTTGTACTCCTTATTCTCGGAACCGTTACCTCAAATGTAATTGACCATTACTCTGAGCTAATCACCACAGCAGCATTTCTCTTCATATTCATGCCGGTAATTACCCAGACGGGGGGCAACTCCGGCAGTCAGTCATCGACCCTAATGATAAGAGGACTTGCAACCGGAGAGATTCACTCGAGAGACGCTGGAATAATACTGTTAAAAGAAACTATTGTGGGAATAACGATGGGACTGATAACCGGGGTGGTTATTGTGTTAAGAAGTTATTTCTTTCCGCCGGGCGCATTATTCTCACAATCGATAACAATTGGAGTATCACTGGTCTTTGTCGTCGTGTTTTCGACACTTGTAGGAACCCTGGCGCCGCTTTTAATTAACAGGCTTGGATTTGATCCAACCGTGATGTCCGCCCCGCTCATGGCAACAGTCATAGATGTAGCGGGTCTTACAATCTATTTTGAGATTGCGAAAATAATGCTGTAATAAAAAGAGGCTGTCCAAGCAACACAAGGACAGCCTCAATAGGAAGGCCTACATAGCCTTTTCCAAACACCTACACAATGACTAATGTCATAAAATGGCTTCTGCCATAAACCCCTTGTTTACTTGCTGCTCCTGAGATATCAGCTCATAAGTATCTATGGCTATCTGCAGCTCTTCATTTGTCGGCATGACGATTATAGTTACCGGAGAATAATCCCTTGAGACAATACCCGGCCTGGAACCGTTAGACTGATTCTTCTCGTCATCCATGACAATTCCGATGTTCTGAAGTCGGCGGCAAATCCTCTGCCTCATTCTCGTATCGTTTTCACCTATTCCGCCGGTGAATATAAGTGCATCAACCTTGATCATATTTGCCGAATAGGCTCCGATATACTGTCTTATCTTGTGGGCGAAGACTTCCAGGGTTTCCTGAGCATCTACATTTCCCTGATCTGCAGCCTTATGAATATCCCTCATGTCATTGGATATGCCCGAAAGGCCAAGCAGTCCGCCTTCTTTGTTAATCATCCGATTAATATCTTCTTTGCTGTATCCCTTATCAAGAAGGAATAATATAATTGCCGGATCAAGGTCGCCGCTTCGGGTTCCCATAACCAGACCTTCCAGGGGGGTAAAACCCATGGAGGTCTCTACCGACTTCCCCTGTTTAATTGCCGTAATAGATGCCCCGTTTCCAAGATGGCAGGAGATAACGTTGGTATTCTCAGGTGATCTTTTCATGAGCTTCACAGCTTCACTTGATACATAGCGGTGACTTGTTCCGTGAAATCCGTATCTTCGAATTTTGTACTTTGTATAAAGTTCCCGAGGAAGTCCATATAAATAAGATGCCGGAGACAGGGTCTGGTGGAAGGCGGTGTCAAACACAGCTACCTGGGTTACCCCCGGCAGCATTTCAATCGCGGCCTTAATTCCCGTCAGATTCGCGGGATTATGAAGGGGGGCAAGATCACTGTTTCTTATTATCGCATCGATAACATCGTCGTCAATTATCACTGAAGAGGCATAATCTTCACCGCCATGCACGGTTCGATGTCCTACTCCCGTAATCTCATCAATCGATTTTAATATTCCATTTCCTGCGTCGGTGAGCGCTCTCTTCACAAGAGCCATTGCCGCATCGTGATCCGGCAGTGGCTCTTCTGTCTCAAAAACTCCGTTTCCTGATTTTTGAGTAATATTACCCACCGAAGCTCCGATTCTCTCTACAAGTCCTTTACCAAGGCTCATTCGTTCAGGCATCGCATATACTTCATATTTAAGCGATGAGCTGCCACAGTTGATTACCAGCAGTTTTTCCATTTCTTCGCTCCTGTTTGCGTAAACTCTACAATACTTTTCTAAATTATTGATGATTGTAAACCTAATTTCCGTATTTATCAATGTTTTAATTTGACTTTTTTCCGACTTTTGGTAGATTGTCCATTTCTGCCTCAGGGATTAAGAACTTTCAAAACCAATAGAGAATTCAGGTGTATATTTCTCAATAAAATCACTTAAAACATCTCCGTCTTTATTGTAATAGATATTTACCGAGAACCTTCCACTTACAGAATAGGCGTCTACCGAGGCCTTCAAATTCAGTTTTATTTTTGCCTCGTCAGCGAGACAGCTTCCAGGCGACAGCATTGCTTTCAAGCCAAAGTTTGTTCCGGCCGAAAACCCGTCAGGATTCCAACGGAATTCAACATCAGTTTCCAGGCGCTGATCTTCGGGTACCTTAAAGATGTTTAATCCTGATACTCTCACCTCCGCGGCCGTGATAAGATCATATGATTCGGTCCTGAAACCTGCGGAAGCGTCACCTTTGTCAAAGAATACCCCGTTTCGATCAAAGCACCAGTTGTACGCTCCGTTCAACCTAAACCAAAAACTGTCGGAACTCAGGGCTGCTATTACAGAGAACTCTTCCTTCTTCTCAATAACCCGGCCAAGAAGAACTTCCGGGTAAGCCTGCCACTGGTTATACTCAGCGCTTAGATCAAGCTTCCATATTTCACCAGTTCCGAAAAAAAGACGGCCGCCGCCGCTTCCCGCCGAGGGTCTCCTGCTGCCTGACGGAGAGATATAACCGTCGGTGTTAAATTCAAGAAATCCTTTAAAAGAAACGGCTTCGGTTCCAAGCCAGAGAAATCCCCGGAAGGCTCCTCCCCGCTCGGTGTAAGTAGGAAGAGAAAGCTCACCAACGGCCGACACTGCCGTTGAGAATCCTTCGCCTAATGGTCTCATTGCCTTTCTTCCGGTTCCTATCTTCATCAGGCGATCTATTCCATACGAGCTAGCCGGGAGCCGAAATACAAACCTTAGCTCGGCTGCCAAGTTGGCCGCATACTGTTCCGGCAGCAGAGGACTTTCAGCGAACCAGGCAGAGGAGGACAGGGCCGGGACAGTACCGGCTGAGGCAATGAAGTTTGTCTCGACCAGGAGAGAATCCGTCCGCAGCATCTCCATGTTCTTCAAGAGCAGGCCTGCCGACATGGTTCCGCTATTGGTCCTGAACGCCCATAGCGCGGAATCCGGAACGAAAGCCCACGTCCTTCCAGTACTGAGGAAGGCGCCATAGCGCGAAGAACCGCTGAATGAATCGGTAATAGTCAATCCCGAGCTTTCTGTAAAAACAGTCGAGCCGGCCGAGAAAGATCCAGAAGTATAGAATTCCCGGACGGCTCCTTTAAGTTTCAGTCTTCCGGCCGAAAAGGGTTTTGACATTAAGGAAGGTTCGATAAAATCAAGCTCGCCGCCGGTTATATTTGACAGGACACTCAGCCGGATATATTCATTGACAAGACGAAGCCTGTTTGTAAAATCTCCGATGTTATTGAGCGAACTTTTCACCGAGACCGTGAGCCCAGACCTGCCCGCATCTGCGTCCTGAGGGCCTGCATAATCTTGCTGTATCAACAAGCACAGGAGGATGAAAACCAAACTTAGCGTTTTTCTTTGATCCATACCCTTATATAAATCTATTTTTTACATTCTGATTCAATTTGCCCCAAATCACCTGCTTGAAAATCTCGTGTTTTTATGTATGATCAGGTGTATAATTTTTAGGAGGAAGTAATTGGTTATATTAACCCTTAATTGCGGCAGTTCATCACTTAAATACCAGCTTTATAACTGGGACAAAATGGAGACACTGGCTGCAGGTATTGTAGAACGAGTAGGCCTTGACGGAAGCTTTATCAAACATGAAGCTAGTGGCCACGACGAAGTTAAAATTGAAAGAGAATGCCCTACTCACAAAGAAGCAATGGATCTTCTCATTGAATCTATCCTGAATGATGAGTATGGTGCTATTAAAGACATTACTGAAATCAAGGCTGTCGGACACAGAGTTGTCCACGGAGCCGAAAAGTTTGCCAAGTCGGTAATCATCGATGATGAGGCCATGAAGACTTTTCGTGAGCTCGAACAGCTTGCGCCACTCCACATTCCTGCCAATCTGATTGGTATTGAATGCGCGAAGGCAGTACTACCGGATGTAAAGCATTGCGCGATAATGGACACGGCCTGGCACCAGACGATGCCCGAACAGGCCTACATCTATGCTCTACCCTATAAATGGTACGAAAATTTCGGCGTAAGAAGATACGGATTCCACGGCACTTCTTTTCTGTATACAGCCAAGCGTGCTGCCGCCCTCCTGGGCAAAGATCCTTTTGAAACCAACCTTGTTATCGCTCACATCGGCAACGGCGCAAGCATCAATGCCGTTAAGAACGGCTGTTCATTCGACACATCAATGGGCCTTACCCCCCTCGAAGGGCTTGTAATGGGAACAAGGAGCGGCGATATTGATCCCGCAATACCCTTCTTCATCATGGACAAGACCGGCATGAGTGCGGCCGAGGTTGAAACGGCTCTTAACAAGGAAAGCGGTGTTCTCGGAATTACCGAAAAATGGGTTGACCGCAGGGATATCGAGATTGCAGCCGAAGAAGGTAACGAGAGAGCAATCGTCTGCCAGATGATCGAATCTTACCGAATCAAGAAGTATATCGGCGCCTATTCGGCCGCCATCGGCGGACCCGATGCCATCGTATTCACAGCAGGAGTCGGCGAACGCGGACCTATCACAAGAAAACTCGCCCTCGAAGGCCTCGAATACATGGGTATAAAGATTGATGATGAAAAGAATAAAGCGTCGATGACCCGTAATGCTGAAACCTGCATCAGTACTGATGATTCAACGGTCAAGGTCTTTGTCATCCCGACAAACGAAGAACTCGTAATGACGGAAGACACCTATGCCCTTCTCGAGGGAACTTACGATGTTCATACAAAATATGAGTATCATTTTGAATCATGTGATTATGTAAACAAGGAACGTGAAGCTGGTCTTCCGAAAGATCTTAAGAAATGGAAGGGTCTTGATAAGATTATAGTTACCCCGCCTGCAGCCAAAGAAGGCTGTGGCTGTGGAAACTGCTGCGGAAACTGCTAAGTTTTCACAATATTATTTAACATAGATAAGGCTGCCCTGATTTCGGGGCGGCCGTTTTTTTATTTAGCTGATGATTATTTTCCCAGGAAGATTGTTGTTTTTACGGGAGGGTTCTCCACCGAAACTGCCGGCAACTCTCTTGCCGAAATTGTAACAAGAATACCCGCGAAAAGAATAATGATTGATGCGGTCAGAATCCTCTTTAACATTTTTTTACCTCTGTATTAATCATACTTCAAAGCAGATTTTTTTTCAAGAAGAAACCTATTGCTTGTCAAGAAACCTATTACTCCAGCTATTCCTTCTGCAGAGATTTAGCAAAAACATCTGCTTTGGCCTCCGGTCCGTTAAAGTAACCTATAATGGCGGCGGAAAATTCTATGGCCGTTCCGGGACCCCGGCTGGTTATTATATTACCGTCAATGACCACTCTGTCGGAACTGAAAGAAGTTCCGTCTCCGAACATTTTCTCCATCCCCGGATAGCAGGTTGCTCTGCGACCGTCAAGAACCCCTGTCGGGGCAAGAATAACGGCAGGAGAGGCGCATATTGCGGCTATCAGCTTTCCCTGCCGGTTGAAATCGGTAATAAGGACATTAACCCTCTCTTCGGCGGCAAGATTCGACGCTCCGGGCATTCCGCCGGGAAAGACCAGGGCATCGGCACTCCCGGCTTCCGAGGGGCCGAGATCGGAAAGTTTGATATCGGCGGTAATCTCAATACCATGTCCGCCGGTAATTCTCCCGCCGCCGATTCCGACAATCACAACCTCAATTCCGCCTCTTCTTAGAAAATCAACCGGGGTTACCGCCTCTACTTCCTCAAATCCGTCCGCAAGAAATACTAATACTCTCTTCATCCGCAAACTCCTCCCGTTTATCCGAGCTCAGACCAGATGTACTCTATCATCTCTTCTGTAACATCCCAGCCCACACATTCATCGGTAATCGAAACACCGTATGTCAGTTTCGAAATATCCTTCAGGATCGGCTGACTTCCTTCAAAAAGATTGCTCTCAATCATCACGCCCTTAATTGCCGGATGCCGTTTTTTCTGCTCAATAATAGACCTGAGCACCCTGAATTGCTTCTGATGCTTCTTGCCGGAATTTGCGTGACTGCAGTCGACAATCATAGCCGGATGAATATTATTATTATTAAATAGATCCTCAGCTTCTTCAACTGTTTCTTCATAATAATTCGGGCCGACAATGCCGCCGCGCAGTATCAGATGAGTTGCCTCATTCCCGCTGGTACTCAGGATGCAGGTCTGCCCGTCATCATCAATTCCGAGAAAGCTATGGGGATTTCTTGCTGATTCGATAGCGTTAATAGCCTTTTCAACACTGCCGTCCGTACCGTTTTTAAAACCTACCGGCATCGAAAGCCCGCTTACCATATTACGGTGAGTCTGGCTCTCGGTTGTCCGCGCGCCTACGGCCGACCAGCTCATCAGATCAGCAATATACTGAGGAATAATCGGGTCGAGAACCTCGGTTGCGGTAGGAAGCCCCATGTCTGTAATCTTGACAAGCAGCCTGCGCGCCTTACGGAGCCCTTCATTTATATTGTATGAGCCGTCGAGTTCAGGATCAATAATAAGGCCGCGCCAGCCTATAGTTGTTCGGGGTTTCTCAAAATAAACCCTCATTATTATATATACTCTGTCTTCATACTTCAGCCTTAGCTCGTTTAGTTTCTGTGCATATTCAAGCGCCGCATGCTCATCATGAATGGAACATGGGCCTGTAATTGCAAGGAACCTGTTGTCACGTCCTTCAAGAATATCTTCAACAATATTTCTGCTGTTAAAAACGGTAAGGCTGCCGTTTTCAGTTATCGGGAACTCTTTTTTCAGTTCGTTGGGTGATATCGCGCGCTCCTCTGTGAGGATGCGCAGGTTGTTTGTCTTTTTCATAAGGTTCTAAGCTTATATTTTATGGCCCTTTTTTGCAATACGCCACCGACCGCACAGTCGCTAATCTCACAGTTGAGGCTGCATCTGTCCCTTCCGGCAGATTACCCAACTTCCCTTCCATTTGAGCTCACGACCGATATCCTCGGCGAGAACTTCCGGTGAATTATTAGTATCCGAGAGATGGCAGAAATATACTTCCTTAAGCCTCGCGTCCTCCCGTTGCCCGACTTCATTTAAAAAACTGAGGGCGGCCGTATTTGACAGGTGGCCATGGTCAGACAGAATACGCTGTTTTAGAAAATACGGATAGGGCCCGTCATCGAGCATTCTCTGATTATAATTAGCCTCCAAAAAAAGCACATCGGATTGAGAGGCTAACTCAAGCATCTCAATACTAACGACTCCGGTATCAGTAATGATCGTGAAGACTGCCGGCCCGAGCTGAAAATGGTAGCTTAATGAAAAATCGGCATCATGAGACGTCTGAAAGGCCCTAAAGCGGAAATCGCCTTCGGTGTAGAAACAGCCCGGCATTATGTCCTTCCGCCTATAGAAGTGCTTCTTGATCTTCCGGTTCAGGTTCAGCTCCGCGTGAAGTACTACCGGGGCCTTAAGCTTACGTGACAAGACCTCTATTCCCCTGAAATGATCATCATGTGAATGCGTCAGAAATATATATTTCACGTTATCCGGATCGAAACCGAGCTGCTGTGCCCGCTCGATTGCCTGCTTGCATGAGAAACCGTTGTCAACAATGAACGAATATCCTTTGTAGTCAAAGATATATGAGTTCGCCGAGGAGCCGCTGCCTATGACAGCATACCTTAATCCGTCTATTGTCATTAAAGCGGCTGCCTCTTTACAGGGCAGGTCATACACCTGGCTCCGCCGCCGCCGCGGGCAAGTTCGACACCTTTTATCCCTATTACAAGCTTTTCATATCGGTCTATCGAGTCTCCTCGAAGGAGAAAATCATCATCTGTCTTGATATCATATCCGGCCCGGCTTAGAGCATCCATAGTGTAATTATTGCAGGCATAACCTATTATCTTCCCCGGAGCTATCGCGAAAAAGTTGTTACCGCTGAGCCATTGTTCCCTCTGCTGCTGAACAGGATCGGCGTCCCCGCAGAATACCGGTTTCATATCAAATCCTTCCTGCCTTAAAGCTTTCAGAAGATCAGGAACTTCGGAAATTACAGGTTCCCGTCCTGGCTTAACCTCAAGTTTTATGAAGCGAAGTTTCTGATTTCCAACTATATAGGGTTCGTATATCATCAGCTCATTCCGGCTTATTTGGGTCAGAATCATATCGAGATGAATGGTCGCTCTCTCTCTCGGCAGCACAACTGCGAAGATTGTCAGCGGCTTGTCTTTCCCTATCGTCCGGGCTATATGATCTATCGAGGCCGGAGTCGTCCTCTCGGAAATACCTATCAGCAGACAAACCTCCGAGAGCACAAGAAAATCACCACCTTCAATTGTCAGATTACCGTTCTCGTTACGGTGCCCCTCGAGGATGAATCCGTCATTAGCGAGAGCCGGATGATTCTCAAAAAAGAGGGCGGCGGCTTCCGACTCAGCCTGTCTGACCCTATTGGCCATTGCACCCGAAATTACCTGATCTCCAAAGACCATAGCCGCGTCTCTTGTGAAATACAGGTTGGGAAGAGGATTTATATCATACTGCCGACCCGAAAGATACTTCTCAAGGCTGCATTTCTTCTCCGGCAGTCCGGTTACTATTACCCTCACGAGGCCAAGCTGATCAAGCTCAAGAAGCTCTTCCCTTCTCTCCGGTATTTTGGCGACCGTTATGAGTCTGTCTATGAAAGCGGTTCTTACTTCCTTATCCTCAAGCGACTGGGTAAGCAGATCAGTAAACTCATATACTTCGGCTACACGTCCGAGAATATTTTTAAGCCTGGCATGTTCATCGCTGACAACAGAGAGAGGTATAATATCGTTATACAATAGCTCTTCAGCCATCTTGGGAGTCATGTCCTGAATCTCTTTCCCAGGAGAGTGGACGATTACCTTCTCAAGGCGTCCTATTTCTGAATTAACTTCAACCATATTCATTCCACACCCAGCAGTGTTTTCCAGCTTTCCGGATCCCATCCTATTACAGCCTTCGAGCCGTCTCGAACTACTGGAATTTTCATTAGATCCGGATGTTCGGCAAGCTCTTCTATTGCATCAAAGTCCATATACTCCATACCTCTTTTTTTATACAACTTCGAGCCGGTATCAATCAACTCGTCTGCTCCGAGCGTCGTAATAAGGCTCTTCAGTTCTCCCGGACTTAGTTCTCTCTGACTTAAATCGACAAAATGATAGGCAATTTTTCTTTCCTTGAAATACCGCTCGGTTTTTTGAGTTTCCCGGCATTTTTTTGTTCCGATAATCTGGATTCCCAAGATATTTCCCCTATTGTATAAGTTCAGTTTGACTTAGAATCAGAACTGTGCTAATTCTATAATATCAATATTCCAGGAGTATAACATGAGACCATCTATAAAAGAAATACTTGCAATGAAACCAGAGGAGAAATCCCGAACAGTTTCAGGCTGGGTTAGAACCCGCCGCGACTCAAAAAACGTCTGTTTTTTCGAGCTCTCCGACGGATCATGCTTGAAAAACCTTCAGGTTATTGTTGATAAGGAAAAATATAATCCCGAAGCACTTCTTTCCAAACTCACCACAGGGGCAGGTGTCGAGGTTGACGGCATCCTCGTTGAATCTCCGGGCCAGAACCAGCCGGTAGAGCTTCAGGCAGCCGAGATCAGACTTCTGGGAGAAGCGCCGGCGGACAGTTATCCGCTTCAGAAGAAACGTCATTCTTTCGAATTCCTCAGGGAAATTGCTCACCTGCGGCCAAGAACCAACGCGCTCGGCGCGGTAACAAGGGTCAGGAGCGCCGCCAGCTACGCAGTTCACAAGTTCTATCAGGAGAGAGGCTTTTTCTACATCCATACTCCGATAATCTCGGCAAGCGATTGTGAAGGCGCCGGAGAGATGTTTCAGGTAACAACCCTCGATCTGAATAATATACCAAAGGAAGATGGCAAGGTAGATTACAGCAAGGATTTCTTCGGAAAGCAGGCTTCCCTTACCGTAAGCGGCCAGCTCGAAGCCGAAATATACGCCATGTCTCATTCAAATGTTTACACCTTCGGGCCTACCTTCAGGGCCGAGAACTCAAACACCGCCCGTCATCTTGCCGAGTTCTGGATGATTGAACCGGAGATGGCATTCTGCAACCTCGACGGAGACATGGACGTTGCCGAAGACTTCATCAAATATGTTATTAAATATGTTCTGGAGAACTGTGCCGAAGATATGGATCTTTTCAATAAATTTATCGAAAAGGGCATTGTCGAATCACTGAGATCCGTAGTCGATTCTGATTTCCACAGAGTCACCTACACCGAAGCGGTCAGGGAACTCGAAAAGAACACAGGAAGTTTCGAGTTCAAGCCGTCATGGGGAGCGGATCTTCAGTCGGAACACGAAAAATTTCTTACCGAGAAAGTCTTCGGCGGACCGGTTATAGTCACCGATTATCCAAAGGAAATCAAAGCCTTCTACATGAAGATGAATGATGACGGAAAAACAGTTCGCGCTATGGACGTCCTGGTTCCCCGCCTCGGGGAAATTATAGGCGGCTCACAACGCGAGGACAGCCTCGACAGATTAACTGCCAGACTGGAGGAGATGAACCTTGATAAAAAGGACTATTGGTGGTATCTCGATCTCAGGCGTTACGGCTCGGTTCCCCACGCCGGTTTCGGACTAGGGTTCGAACGCCTCATCCAGTACCTTACCGGAATGCAGAACATCAGGGACGTAATTCCGTTTCCAAGAACAGTTCACAGCGCGGAATTTTAATTAACTTGGCCACGGGAATTTGGATTTATATAAGGCGATGGCATAGTAGAATTATCCGCAATTCAAACAGCCTTAGTCTTTATTATTAACTTTCTGAGTTCCCGGTCAAAGGCATTGGCGAAGAGCTGAATTTCCTTTCGTCCGAAGCTGTTGTCAGCATCGGGCATTATACCTGAATCCCGGAAATCCTTCATTACATTTCGAATTGACAGCCGCTGCCTGATGTTTTCCGGGGTAAAAACCTCACCGCGATCATTTAAGACAACCACCTTATTCTCGACTAGTTCGGCCGCCAGAGGAATATCCCGGGTAACAGCAATATCGTCCTCTGTCGAGTTATCGATAATATACTGATCTGCTACACCCTCGCCCTCTTCGACTATAACCATTTTTAGAAAATCATTCTCGGGCAGAGGAATATTCCGATTAGCGGCAAAGACGCATTCAAGCCCCTCTCTCTCCGCGGCCCGTGAAATTATCCCGCGGACAATCTGCGGGCATGAGTCGGCATCAACAAATATTCTCATCAAGCCCCCGGCACCGATGCCCGAAAGAGTACTCCGTCGCCACTTATTTTCATCCTGCTTCCGTATTCCGCAAACACCGACTCACCTCTTCCTATAGAGAGCTGGTTCCCATCCTCATCGGCAAACTCAACTGTCCCCGAGGTGCAGATCATTATCGCCGGAAGCCCCGGTTCGTTTGCTCCGGTTGGCGGCTTGTATTCGCCGCCGGTAATTTCAATCTTCGAAAGAAAGAACTCCGGCGCCGGCGTGAGGTAGCCTGACTCATAATCTGTAATCCTTACAGCCTCGAGGACCTCAGGCGCGCCTGAGGTGAACTTGAGAGTAGACAGCAGCTCAGGCAGATCAATGTGCTTGGAGGTGAGTCCGCCGCGAAGGACATTATCAGAGTTAGCCATCAGCTCGATTCCCAATCCTTCGAGATAGGCGTGCAGTTCTCCGGCTGGAAGATACATAGCCTGCCCCTCCTTCAGGTTTATGATATTAAGAAAAAGCGGGCTGATAATCCCAATATCCCCAGGATAAAGCTTTGCAAGCCGCCTTATCCAGAATGCCTCAGTCTCGAGCCCGTTGCCTCTTTCGGACCATCTGCCGCAGGAATGGTCAATTGCCTTTTCAATAATTTCCGCCATGTCGCCGCGGTTCAGGTTCATCAAAACAGAAAAGAACTCCCTGAGAACGGTTTCCGAATTCTCCGGGCTGCTGTTATATAAGTTGTCAGAGACAACCTCCAGTACACCTGCGCCCAGCTTTCTAAAATTCCTGGCAATTTCCGCCGGCTCACGAAATCCCCGCATAGCGCTATAGTCGGTAAGTGCACAGATAATCTCGGGCTTGTGGTTATCATCCTTATAATTCCTGTTAAAAGCATCGAGCTCTATCCCGTCGGCATTTTCCCTGGCAAAGCCGGCTACAGCCTGCTCGATACTGGGATGAGCCTGAATGGAAAGCGGACTGCCCGCGGCAAGGACTTTAAAAAGAAAGGGAAACCTTCCGGCAAAGCGCCTGCTTGTCTGCTGCCCCAGAACTCTGTCGGGATCCGAGGCGATGAAATCATTAAGCGGAGTCTTTACCCCGCCGCTTACTATGAGTGATGGAGACTTCGGATGAGCCCCCATCCAGAGCTCAGCCATAGGTTCTTTATCCGGATTCGGAATACCCAGAAGTTCCGGTATAGATGTAACCGAACCCCAGGCATATTTCTGAATATTATTTTCAATTTTATATAAAGCCATAATTAAAACTATAATATTTAAGCACAAATTTCCACCTTTTTTCTAATTTGGTTATATCTATGCAATCTTGTGCTATTCCCGTTTTTTTTATATATTTTGACCAGACATATAAAAGGAGTAAGAAACTATGGATCTATCACCACTGCAAAGGGATCGGTATAAATACATGCCGCGTCTACCTGAAATTCTTAAAAAGGATGTCGGAAGCATTTGTATTGAAAAAGGCACGGCTACTGAATCAATATCCGATCAGGCAGCCCTTAAGGAAATGTTTCCAAGTACATATGGAATGCCGATAACAAGGCTTGTTGAAGGCCCGAATGCCGATGCTTCTAAGATAATCAATGTTGGAGTAGTTCTCTCCGGCGGGCAGGCTCCCGGCGGGCATAACGTAATTGCCGGATTATTTGACGGAATCAAGGCTGGTAACCCCGATTCCAAACTTTACGGCTTTTTAGGCGGCCCCTCAGGCCTCGTAGAAGATAAAAAAATTGAAATAACTTCCGGATATCTCGCAGAATACCGAAATACCGGAGGATTCGACATCATCGGCTCGGGAAGAACAAAGCTGGAGTCCGAAGAGCAGTTCAATACCAGCCTCGAGGTTTGCCGCAAGAATAATATCACAGCAATTGTAATAATAGGCGGAGACGACTCCAATACCAACGCGGCCATGCTTGCCGAGTATTTTAAGTCAAAAGATGCCGGCGTCCAGGTAATAGGATGCCCTAAAACCATCGATGGAGACTTGAAGAATGAGCATATCGAGACATCTTTCGGCTTCGACACCGCAACCAAAACTTATTCCGAACTCATCGGCAATATACAGCGCGACGCTAATTCAGCAAAGAAATACTGGCATTTCATCAAGCTTATGGGACGCTCGGCATCACATATCTGCCTTGAATGTGCCCTGCAGACCCAACCGACCTATGCTGTTATCTCAGAAGAGGTTGAAAAGAACAGGACAAGCCTATCAGAAATAGTAGATAATATTGCCGATATCGTTGTTAAACGTGCGGCAAATAATGAGAATTTCGGAGTTGTGCTGGTTCCCGAGGGGCTGATTGAGTTTATCCCCGAGATGGGAATGCTTATAAGCGAAGTGAATGATATGCTCGCCGAAAAAGGGGATTACTACAATACCCTCCACACCTTCGAAGATCAGGCAGAATGGATAAACAAGAATTTATCTAAAGACTCTTCCTATGCATTCTCATCTCTCCCGAGCAATATCCAGAGACAGCTGCTGATGGACAGGGATCCGCACGGGAATGTCCAGGTATCGAGAATTGAGACCGAAATACTTTTAATAGATATGGTTGAGTCTAAACTTGCCGAACTCAAGAGTGAAGGAAAATATTCCGGCTTGTTCAGCCATCAGCATCATTTTTTCGGATACGAGGGACGGTGCGCATTTCCATCCAATTTTGATGCAGATTATTGTTACGGCCTCGGTTATACAGCATTCATACTGATTTCCGGAGGTCTTTCCGGCTATATGTCTTCAGTTAAAAACCTTTCTAAACCTTCCTCCGAATGGATTGCGGGAGGAATTCCCGTTACGATGATGATGAACCTTGAAGTCAGGCACGGCAGGAATAAACCGGTCATAAAGAAAGCCCTGGTAGAAATGGACAAAACTCCCTTTAAAACATTTGCATCTTCGAGAAAAAAATGGGCTGAAAAGACAAGTTTCAGATACCCCGGCGCCATCCAGTACTATGGCCCGGATGAGATCTGCAATGCTCCCACTGTTACTCTTAAACTCGAGCATGAATAGAACGCTTGGAACTTCTGATAAGAAAGGGCTGCCGCACCGCAGCCCTTTCTTTTTTCTCCATGATGATTTTTTATTAATAAATATTCCTATTCAGATGCTTTTAATATATTATAAATTAACAGCAAAGCCCGATATGGAGATGAAAATGTCTGAAATAAAATACAAGCGGCCCAGTTGGGATGAATATTTCATGGAGACTGCAAACGCAATATCCAAACGGGCAACCTGTGATCGGGGCCGAAGCGGCTGCGTCATAGCGCGTGACAGACAGATTCTGGTTACCGGCTACGTTGGCTCTCCCAGGGGGCTGCCTCATTGTGATGACATAGGCCACCAGATGAAAAAAATGACACATGAGGACGGCTCAACAACCCAGCACTGCGTGCGGACGGTACACGCCGAACAGAATGCGATCTGCCAGGCTGCAAGGCTCGGAATCAGCATTGACGGCGCTACCCTTTACTGCCGAATGACGCCCTGCCGCACATGCGCGATGCTTATAATCAACTGCGGAATCATAAGAGTTGTCTGCGAGAGTAAGTACCACGCCGGTGAGGAATCAGAAAAAATGTTCAAAAAGGCCGGAATAATATTGGAATATGTCGATGAGAAAATTCTGGAATACGATAATCAGTAGGTAAAATACCCCGATTCCCCGAGGAAGCATATAATTGATTGCCAATATTTATATACAACGTAAATAAAAAACAGCACCTGAGGCTCTGGTAAAAATCGTTTGTTTTTCACCAGAGCCTTCGAAATATTTTCAACAATAATAAGTTAAAATCTTATAAAACAATAAGTCATCGAAAAACTTCATCGAAATCCAAGGTTGAAACTTCAAAAAAATCGTAGATTTCAATCCCTGATTTTTAGAAATCCTGAACTTTGTTCACAATAGCCTCAATTATTTATTTGTGGGTATTCTGATTTTCCGATGTTCCGGGATTCTCGCCATCCGGTAAAGAATTGCGATATTTCCTATCACCCTGACAAGCTGAGCATCGACGGCCTTCGCAAGCTCGAGTGATAGTTCTTCCCGGCTCTTTTTATAATCAACAAATCTCACTTTAATGAGTTCATGATGTTCGATGACCTCTTCGGTCTGTCTGATAAGCGGTTCTGTCAGCCCCTTAGTGCCGAGCATAACCGAAGGATTAATTTCGTGAGACAGCTTTGTAAGGTAGCTTCTCTGATATCCTTTTAATTCCATGGTTCCTTCTCCATTAACGGTATGATAATCCAGTTTGCCGGATCAGCCATATCGGCTGCTATCATCCCGATGTCAACATCATCGGTAGTCTCGGCGACTGTAAAATCTCTGTTATTTATTCTGATTTTTGCTCCTCTTGCCTCAACATCCACGGCAGCCATTGCGTGACTGTAGATCGATGAGACCATTAAAGCGGAATCAATACCATAATGGTTTAACAGGATTATGTAAAGGAGGCTTCGGCTGTCACAGTCACCTTCCTGAAAGGCCGCGGCCGAAAACGGGCTAATCAGGTCCGACCCGCCTGTGCGCCGATAGCTAAAGAGCTGAACCCATGATAGAAGCCTTTCTGCTGTTTCAAGCTCATGTGCTTCGGTACTTAAGGTTTGGCCGGGGGAAGCCTTAAGCCGCTCTTTCAGCAGAGCCGCCGGATAATCGAGCCGGGAGTAAGTATCCCTGTAAACCATCCTGTAGTACCGCTTCCAGGCCTCTGTCCCTGCCTCGGTCTGGGGTTTATAATCGGAGAGAACTGCTGCTTCACGCTCAATTACAAGCTGTGAGGCTTCAACCGCGTGATTATCAATCTGCCATTCCACGGCAACACCTTCAAAAGCGGTTACGGCATCCACCCTCTCGGGGCTCTCATATGACTCAAGATAGTACCGGCTGACCGGACCCGGATTAAACATCAGCCCAGGTGAAAGTGAAAATGAATCGAGTGCCGACAAAAGGTAATCGGCAAGCTGCTCCGCCTTGGCGGATGAGGCGAAAGCGAGGATGGTTAAATCATAGTCCTCACCATCGGCGAATAGACCATAGCCTGAATAATCAAAATCTCCGGATATGAAATCTATGGAGGCAAAAACAGCCTCCCGGCCATAGAAGTCGAAGCTGTCGCCCTCACCCGAGGCGCCTATATCCTGGCCGACAAGATCAAACATACCCTCAGCTGAGTCATATTTGTCTCCCGGCCACATTTTCAATTGAAGAAAAGCGTCGCCTGTAAAATCATTGAAAGTATAACGTGATTCGGTAACATCCATCACTTCCCAGCCTATGGGCAGATCTATAACAAAGCCCATATCCTCGATATAAATCACCTCTGCTAAAAGCGGAAAACCGGCAGCTAGTAATACTGAGAAAAACAGGAGGCTCTTTGCCTTCCCGGATAATAAGCTGTAAAGGTTCTTCATTTTTTCACCTTAAATCTCTTTATTTTCCTGGCAAATGACTTCTCAAGCTCCTTATAAAGAACTGATATTTTCGCAGTTCTCATATACGGCAGCGGACATTTTTCCGAATGCCTGACTCAGAAAACCCTTTCGATTCCTATAGAAAAGGATTTGTTCTTTTCTCATCGCCTATCCGGCTCGAACCGCCGTGTCCCGGATAAATAATAGTGGTATCAGGAAGAGTAATCAGCTTCTCTTTTATCGAAGCCATCAGAGCCTCTCCGTTTGAGGTCGGAAAATCATAACGGCCTACCGAACCCTGAAACAGGGTGTCACCGGAAAAAAGAATATCACTTTCACGCTGATACAGACATATTCCGCCCGGGCTGTGTCCGGGAGTATGCAGAACTTTAAAAATAAAGCCTTCAAAATCAAGTTCCTCGCCGTCCGAGAGTTCCATATCTGCAGGAGGTGCCGTTATATTCATACCGGTTGATGTAGAGAGATTAAGGGCCGGATCAGAGAGAAAGGCTGCTTCCTCGGAAGATATTGCGGTCTTGATCTCAGGAAAGGCCGATATTACTGCGTCGGCTCCGGCAATATGATCAAGGTGGGCATGAGTATAGATAAGCAGCTCAGGCCTCAGGCCCGCGGCCTTTATTTCCTCTATCATGCTCCCTGGTTCAAAGCCTGCGTCTATAAGCCAGCAGGCAGAACTTCCCTCTTTTGATATGAGATAAGAATTTGTCATCCACATTCCAAGACAGAATGTTTTCACTTTAATTAAGCTCAATTTCCCCTCCGGATAATTCTACAACCCCTGGTGCAGGCGTCAAGATTTGAGTTCTATATAGAGTTTAACCGCGCCCCAGCTCTGAAGCGCACCTAGGAAAACTGCGATAACGGCAATTGTTCTTACCATTGCCGTTCCGAATCCAAAAGGAGCCAGGAGCATTGCCACACCGATAATAAAAAACAGTCCTCCGCGGGAGATATAAGACCAGACATTATGTGCCGCATCACGGTATCTTATCGCAGAAATCAAGCTGATTGTTCCTGTCATTATTCCTATCAGCCCGAGCCCTACCGTCGAAAGCATTACCGCAATCTCCGACAGGCCATCTGATTTTGATACGATAAACAGCCCGAGAAGCAGCTGAAAAAGTCCCGCCGCAAAGAGTACGAGCCACATGCTGTCACTTCTGATGCCCATCAATGCCGAAATAACAAGAAGGCCGCCATGAAGGAGGAGCAAAAGTCCAATCACGGACAGGAATATACTCAGAGTTCCGATGGGCGATATCAGAGTATAGATGCCGAAAATTATTCCGCAGAGCCCCTGAAGAAGACCCGTCCATATTGATTTTTTAAGATAATCCCGTATTCCGGGTCTAAGTTCTTCATTAAAATACATAAGTTACCCCATCAGCCTGCGGGAAACCGCGGCCCGCATTACATTCATCAACATATCATCGGTCAAATTAATCGCGAAATCGTTTACGCTTTCACTTATGAACGAGAGCTCTTCGTCGGTCAGCTTGAGATCATCTTCATCGTATTCACCCTCAAAAAGATCAATCACCACCGATAACCGCTCGGCAATTTCCAGGACCTGCCCCGCATCCGAGCCTTCGAGGAAATAATTTAAAATATCCCAACACAGTTCGGTAGGAAGATCTGAAACATACCTGGAAAAAAGTGTACGAACCATTTCAGGCTCCACCGCTACGCCCTTTGCCTTCTGTCGGCTGAGCTGTCTTAAATAATCGTCTGAATATGCCATAGTTTAATATACCTGAATCAGAGAACTATGTCTCTAATTTCCTCAAGATTTGTAATCGTAAAATCGGGGCTTATATCAGAATCTGAAGGCAGATTTTTCGGGTTATACCAGCAGGACGGTATGCCGAATGCCGCCGCTCCCATTATATCCGAGGTAAGGCTGTCGCCTATCATCAGGACAGATTCTTTATCGGTTATATTAGCCTTCTCAAGCAGGATACGGAATATTTCGGGATCCGGTTTAGCCACCCCCACTTCGTCGGAAATCACCAAGGGATTAAAATATCCGTCAAAGGAAGAATTTTCAAGTCTTGCCCTCTGCACATCAGAAATTCCGTTAGTCACAGATGCAAGCCGGAAGTGTTTTTTAAGATCCTCAAGCAGAACATCCGCGCCTTCAATAATGAATCCTCCGCGCCCCAGGTTTTCAAGATATATTCTGCTAACCTCGTTCGGATTCCATTTTAAACCTTGGGTTCTGCCAAACTGTTCGAACCGCAATACCCTAAGCTCGACAGAGGTAATTTCTCCCTTCTCGAGTTTCTGCCAGTTTTCCTCATTAATAATCCGGAATGACTCTTTGAGCTCCTCGGTTGACTCTAATTTAAAATATTTAAAGGTCTCATCAAGAGCGTAATTCTCAGCCATTTCATAGTCTAACAAGGTGTTGTCGAGGTCAAAGATTAGCAATTTAAATTTCATTGGCATCCCTGTATTGTAAAGTGTTACTACTTTAGTATAAAATCCCGAATGATGATAGAGCACAAAGAAAACAGTAATTTTCTTCAAAATACAGCTGGAATTTCAATTGTCGAGTTCTTCTGGGGAATGGGACTTCCCTTGGTTTTAGAATCAACCTTCCTTCAACTCTTCCTGAAGGATCTCGGCGCGACGAGTTTCATGATAGCCTTTGTTCCCGGTATAGCCTTTGCCAGTCAGGCGCTATTCGGCCTGGTTTCCGCCTACTGGACAAAACCCCTGGCCAGGAAGAGACCCGCGGTCATAAAATTCCATCTCTATCCGGCATTAGCCATCCTGCTGTTCGGCCTGTTCCTGCTGCTCAGCAATGGTGAACATTCGTCGACTCTCGCTGTCTTTTTCATCCTGTATTCGGTATTCAGCATCGGAATTGGAATGACTCTCCCGGTCTGGCAGAATTACTTTGTGAAACTTTTTAAACCCGCACAGCTTCTACCGGCAGTTGCGATAATGATGATTGCACAATCTGCCGGCCGGCTTATATGCAGTTTTTTTATCGCCGATTATTTCCATAGCCGGAGCATTACTCCATCTAATTCAGCACTGCTGTTTATCTTCTGCGGACTGTTATTCTTTTTCGGGTCATTCGCTTTTCTTCTTACCAAAGAAGAGGAATCAAAGGCTGATACCCAAATAGACAGACAGGGATTCGGCTCATTCATCCGCCAGGCCTTTAAAAGCACCCTCGGCGACAAAAATCTCATGCTCTTTCTGCTTAGCGACATTGAACTCTATGCGGTTATCGCCGTCATGTCATTTTATGCCAACTATGCCGTAGTTTATCACAATATTTCTCCTGCAGCGGCAGCCGGATTTTTCGTAGGATTTAATTATGCCGGACAGATTACAACAAACATTATTTTCGGCTCATTCAATCTGTTTCAGCTGAAAACCAAATGCGTTATTTCAAGAATATGCAGTATAGGCGCGGTCATCCTGCTAGTAACCGGCACAGGTCTTCCGGTATTCCTCGGAGCAAGCGTTCTTCTCGGTTTCTCAAAAGCGATAAGGAGTCTCATCTATGCTCCGGCAGTAAAAATTATTTCCGGAGCATCAGATACAACTAGTATCTTCGCTGCCGCCTCAATAATCCTGCTCCCGCTGAGTATGGGTATTTCGCTGTTGAGCGGAAAACTCCTTGATACTCTCTCATTCCTTACCGCCGATTCTTACAGAATAGTCTTCGGAATTATGGGCCTGCTGTCATTTATCAGCATCTTCTTTATTATCAGGATTGATTTCACCCGCCGCTCCTCCACCGGAGTCTGAGCCGCCGGAACCCCACCGCGCCTTCTGTTTGGGCTGGGGTTTCCAGCCGGAATTCTTCATACTGATTAAATCCATTATATATGATCTGTTTATTACCTTAACTTGTTTATCCGTATTCTTCAGCTCGACAGCACAGCTCTTGCAGAGTATCCCCAAATCAGATTTATCTTTTTTTTCAAAATATCTGAAGGAATAATCTCCCCAGCTGTACTCGATACTGCTTCCGCATTTTAGGCATATCTGTTCTTCTTCCGATGGACGCCAGCTGTTTGAGACCATTAATACTTTCTTCATCTTATTCCCGCCTTTTTTTTCGTTCATCTCGCCTTTGCTTTTTAACTTCCCTGTTTAGTTTCCAGGTTTCAATCCATATCAAATCTCCGTTCTGAGAACCCTCAATTAAACCTTCAAACTTAAGCGAAACTTCAGGATAATCAGAGAAATTCGGAAGTAACTCTTTATAAGCCTTATGAAATTTCTCCAGAGCAGAAACCCATTGGACAGGCAGAGAAGCAGCAGCAGACGGCGACTCGATGATTTTTTCAGCCGCCCTGAAATTCGCGGGAAATGAACCCGTTATTCCGGCAAGGCGTACCTGAACATCCACAGAGGTCAGCCACTTTATAAAAAGCCAGGCGGCAAGTTGTTTTTCTGAATCCGATGCAGTAATTACAACGCTGCTTCGACAGTCCGCGGTCAAACCGCTACCAAGACGTCTTGTCGGAAGGAGAGCCGTTGTCCAGTTGAGATCAGGATTGACCGCCCTGATGAGCTTGTCATAATACCTGATTCCCTCAGGTCCGGTGAAAGCAGATAAAAGTTTTCCAAAGGAAAACTCACTCTGGTTGAGATAATCGGTATTGTTGCCGGAGATAACCAAGTCTTCCGAGCGTTCGCGAATATAGCGGAGAGTCCCGTTCACCACAGGGTTATTGAAACTGTATGAAAAACCGCCAGGCCGCAGGATGGATCCGCCGCGGGCATTTATCATGGCTATAACCGAGTCAGCACTGAAATCCATCCCCATTCCGCTGTACAAGCCTTCATTTTTTATTTTCCATAATAGAAAGTTCATAACCGGCCAGCTTCCGGGAAATTTTGAGAAACCATATTCCTGCAGAATCCCGTTGTTTACAAGCAGCACTTCCGCACTCATTAGAACTGGAATCGAGGTTATTTTCCTGCTGAAGCTCCAGTAATCGGTCTGGGCTCTTGCCTCCCGGTAAAAATCATCACGCCTGTTTTCCAACCCCCAGACGGGATGATATACAAGCGGTGAGAGCTCGATGCTCTCTCCCCGGCGAAGCATTGATGCGGCAACCGGGGACGCCACAAACCTCAGATCAGCCTTGCCTTCGGACTGTCCTGATGTCAGCTTTATGTTAATTCCATATTCATTTGTATTATTAAAATCATGAATAAGCCCCCGAAAACCATCCAGAGCTTCAAAGCTGAAATCATGTTCCAGAGTCACCTCGAGCCCACCAGGAGCAAGAGCATTATAAGCCGAATAATCCGGGATCATCGCTCCGAACCTTCCGTTACAGGAAATCAGCACCATTGCAGGGATTACCCAGCCTATAAATTTCAGCCTGTTACGTCGCATTCGCCGGCACCAGTCATCTTGATAAGTTTTTCATAAGTTACAGGGACACCTGAAGAATCAGTGCCCGCGGCGGGATATACCAGATCAAATTCTTCAAGACTTTTATCTATGAAAACCGCAACTCTCTCCGGTCTGAACGGACAGACTTCTCCCGGCTTGAAGCTGAGCTCCTGAAAGAGTTCTTCCCGCGTCGCCATACGCGTCTTTGTTCCGATCAAGGTTTTCAGTTTTGCTGTCGAAACCCGCTTGTCTCCGGCACAGACTACAAGATAAAAACCACTGTTTTTGCCTTTCAGCAAAATTGATTTTGCTATCTGTCCTGTTTCTACTCCAAGTTTTTCAGCCGCGGTTACCGCGGTGGGAGTACTGCCGTCCTCAAATTCAATTGCTTTGAGATTATTCTGTTCAAGTAAATTCTTGATATCTGCTGGAATCATAACCGGATTATAAAGCAATAGTTTAATTGATCAAAGCCTCTTTTTCATTGCTAAAAAGGCAGTTTTGGATTATTTTATTTAAAGCAGAATGCAGCAGGAGAATGATATGCCGAAGAAGGGTGATGTTTACGACCTAGGAAATAATGAGTATATGGAATTTATCGAGGAATTTGATGATTTGCATGATTATGTAATTCACTATACACGCGAACCCTTGCCTTCTCTCGGCGAGCTCAAGATCCACAGGCTGGTACAAAAGAACGGCCTTGAAGGAGATTACCGGAAAGTTGGCCCCAATGAGAAGAACCGCCTCCTTTCCGTATATTCAAGGGCTATCCAGAAACGTTCCCCGGAGCTTGAAAATCTGATTCAAGATTCCTGATTGACGAATCCCTGCTCTATTTGACTGTCTCAAAACAGACTCTTGATTACAGGTTATGGTTTCCGCTATAAACCGAGATTCTTTCGTCTATTAGCAAGAACCGCGCCTTCGGCACAGGATGCCATCTCTAGAACACAGGGGGCTGTTAAACAGTATTCAACCATAGTGCCCTTTTTCTCGTCATCCACGAGTCCAGCTTCCTTTAGCTGTGACAGATGCTTAGATGCTGCGGATTTCGGAATTCCCGCCTCTTCAGCCAGTTTACAGACGCACCACGAGTCCTCTTTTAGTTTTTCTAAAAAGAATATCCTTACCGGATGCGCGAGCGCCTTGAACATATGAGCCCTTAGCTCACATCGTTTTTTATCGTTTTCATTCATCATAATATCTGCCTCATAGTTTCAAATTTAAGAAACTTTGTCAACATGCTATTGACTATTCTGTTTCTTTGTTTCATTATTTAGAAACTTAGAACATTTAAGGAGTTCACATGACTATACAGATTTTAGGCTCAGGATGTGCGAAATGCAAGGCCCTCGAGGCCAATGCCAGGAAAGCGGTTGCAAATATTCAGCTTGATGCCGTAGTTGAGAAGATAACAGACATGGACACCATCATGAGTATGGGAGTAATGATAACTCCTGCACTGGCCATAGACGGCGATGTTAAATCAAGCGGCAAACTGTTAAAACCAGAACAGATTGAAAAAATCTTAAAGGAAGTATAAAACCAGATGGCAAAAAATGAACTCTCTCCGAATAAAGTTCTCCTGTTTATAGCTGCCGTGTTTGCAGGAGCCTACTTCATTCCGTTTGACAGCCCCAGGATAGCAGGTGCCATAGGCGAAGCCTTTATGATGCTTGGCGAGTACGCCAGAGAGCATGTTCTGTTGTGCCTAGTGCCTGCTATGTTCATCGCGGGCGCTATAACGGTATTTTTAAACCAGCAGGCTGTTATACGTTACCTGGGGCCCAAGGCACCCAAGGCCGTCGCCTATGGTGTGGCCTCGATATCAGGTGCAATCCTCGCGGTCTGCTCATGCACGGTACTTCCCCTTTTCAAGGGAATATACAAAAAGGGTGCAGGACTTGGACCAGCTGTAAGCTTCCTTTATTCAGGACCGGCCATCAACATTCTTGCTATAGTTATGTCATACAAGGTCTTCGGATGGCAGCTGGGCCTTGCCAGAATGGCCGGAGCGGTAACATTCGCGGTTGTTATAGGACTTCTCATGCAGTTTATCTTTCGAAAGGAAGATGAGAAGAGGCTTGCCGATGAGAGGATGTTTAAATACCAGGATGATGGAGAAGGAAAATCTCTTGGGAAGATGATGCTCTATATGTTCTCGATGATAGGAATCCTCGTCTTTGTAAACTGGGCGAATTCGAAGGGAGGCAGTTCAGCCTGGGATCTGATTTTCCGGTATAAGTACCTGATAACCGCGATCTTCGGCGTGTTACTCATCGTCTCACTCGTAAAATGGTTCAGCCGCGATGATCTAAAACAATGGGGAGGAGCAACGCGTGATTTCGCCCTTCAAATCCTGCCCTTCCTGTTCGGAGGCGTCCTTGTTGCAGGTTTCCTTCTCGGTCGTCCGGGCCATCAGGCGCTTATTCCGGTGGAATGGATTGCATCCCTGGTCGGAACCAATTCGGTTGCGTCAAACTTCCTTGCGGCAATATCGGGTGCTTTCATGTACTTTGCGACTCTGACAGAAGTGCCAATCCTCCAGGGACTCATTGGCGCCGGCATGGCAAGGGGACCTGCTCTCGCGCTGCTTCTGGCAGGCCCGTCACTGTCTCTACCGTCCATCCTTGTCATTAATGGTGAGCTGGGCATAAAGAAGACGTCGGTCTATGTGTTTCTGGTAGTAATATTATCAACCTTCGCAGGATGGCTCTTCGGACTCTTATAACGAATATCCCTCTTGCTTAACTCCGGAGAGTATCGGCAACTGCGCCCTGATGCTCTCCGCGTAGCCGGGGTCTATCTCGTGAATTATTATTCCTTCATCGGCATCAAGCTTCTCAAGGACCCTTCCCCAGGGGTCGACGATGATTGAATTCGCCCATGAGACATAACCAGCCTCATTGTTTCTCGCCGGAGAAGGCCCGGCCATATAAATCTGATTATCGACGGCTCTCATCCTGAAGCTCAGCTCCCAGTGAGCCGGTCCGGTGGTCATATTAAAGGCTGCAGGGACAATCACCGTATGCGCGCCCTCCTGTGCCATAAACCTGAACAGCTCGGCAAATCTAATATCAAAACAGATAGCCACTCCTACCTTCCCCCAGGGAGTATCGATAATAGTAGCCTTCTTCCCGGCTGCCAGAGCATCGGATTCAGTAAAGCTGATGCCGCCCTCAATATTAATATCAAACAGGTGAATTTTTCTATGGATACCAATGAGACTCCCGTTCCGGGAAAAAGAGAAAGAGGTATTATAGATTTTTCCATCGGCGTCTTTTTCGGGAATTGATCCCGCCACAAGGATGAGATTAAGATCATCTGCAAGCCTAGACAGCCGTTCCGATGTCGGTCCGTCAGCAGATTCCGCGTACTCTGGAAATTTGCTGTTGTCATAGGGACATATAAACATCTCGGGAAGCGCGGCCATATCGGCGCCAAGGTCCGCGGCCGCACGCAGCATCTCCTCCGCCTTATCAAGATTCACCTTCTTCGAATCAGTCACCGGCATCTGAATCAAGGCCAGATTAAAACATCCCATGATCTCCTCCTGAAGTATTTAAGATTCCCTCACTTAATACATATCAATGTATAATCATTATCAAGGTATCCCTGAATAAGTTCAATCTTTTTTGCGTATACGGAAGCAAGCGCTATCGCCTCATCTGGTTCAAAATAGAAATAATTATTATCTTTGTCGGGCGATGAGGGATCAAGGAGATTGAAGACGAAGGCCTCATTTGACATGGAGGCGAGAACGGGAACAGCCTTCCGGAGAAATTTCTCATTATTCCCCGCATTAAGATTGAAAATACCTGAGGCAAAAGTTACATCGAATGATTCACGGCATAGCTCACTCTCACAGTTAAATTCCGAATCAAAGATATCGGCACAGTAAAAGACCACGCCAGGATAGCTGTTTTTAGCTCGAAGGACCATCTGCTCAAGAATATCCACTCCGCTGTAATCGGCATCGATGTTCTGTTTTTTAAGCCATGCAGAGAGATCACCGCAGCCACAGCCGACATCGAGAATGGATCGGCCGGACAGGTCCAGATTATCGGTCATCGCGATAAACCGCTTATACTGGGCATCTTCGTTCTCCCAGTCCAGAACCTTCGAATTGTCACTGAATTTTTCCAGTCTCGGTTCATAGTGTTTCTTTAGTACATCAATTCTGCTCATATTGACATTATAACCCGATAGGTAATTTATTTCGAGGGGTCAATTTTTATCGACTTTTCATGCCCCTGTGTATATATTCATAGAAACGGAGGTATGTTTTGCTGAAATTATACAACACCATGACACGGCAGACTGAAGACTTCAGACCGCGGAAGGATAACCAGGTAAAGATTTTTACTTGCGGACCTTCTATCTATCAGAAAGCTCATCTTGGAAATTACAGGACATTTTTATATGAAGATTTACTGGTAAGATATTTAAAATATAAAGGATTTGATGTCGAAAGGGCAATGAATCTGACTGATATTGAAGATAAAACAATTTCTGAAGCAAAGAAGATGGATACGGATATCAAAACACTGACTGATGATGTTCTGGCCATTTTCAGGGAAAGTCTCAATGGCTTCGGCTTCATCATGCCCGAGCATCTTATATCCGCAACAGAGAGTATTGAGCAGACTATTCACATGATTAAAGAGCTTGTAAAAAGCGGACACGCATATGAACACCAGGGAAGCTACTTCTTTGATCCGCTGAAAGCTGAGAATTTCGGAAAACTTTTCAAGCTTGATATGAACCGGTGGCCGAAGCAGAAGCGCAGGTTCAGGAAGGATACCTACAACGGCAACCGCTGGAATCTCGGAGACTTTATCCTCTGGCACGGTAATGAAAACGGAGAGCATCCCTACTGGGATACGGATCTCGGCCGCGGCAGACCGTCCTGGAATATCCAGGATCCGGCAATAATCACGATGAGCATAGGATCACAGGTTGATATTAACTGCGGCGGCATAGACAACATCTACCGTCACCATGATTACAACATCGCAATAATGGAATCCTATACCGGAGTTAACTACGCTAATTACTATATGCATGGTGAGCATCTCCTCGTAGATGGAACTTCAATGTCTAAGAGCAGGGGGAATATCATCTATCCTGAACATATCGCTGCCGAAGGGCAAGACTGGAAAGACATTCGTTTTTTTCTCACCTACAGGCATTATCGAAAAAAACTGAACTATACACATGAAAATTTCCAGAAGTCTGCCGCGAAACTGCACTCTTTTAGAAATGATCTGAGCCGAATAAGATCTCAGGCTGACATCGGCTCGGTAACGCCCGAAGTCAAGACGCTTATACAGAAAATAAGGCCGGAATTTGAGGCTCACCTGAATGATGATCTGTCCCTCGGAGACGGATTTGATTCGGTTCACAGGATCATCAGGAAGCTAAAAAACAAGAGCATGCTTACCCCTCTTTCACCAGATGCGCTTAAAAATATTGATAACACACTTCATAAAATTGACAATGTTTTAAATGTAATCTACCCTAAGCAGATAAGGAGTTAACAGTGCAATTAAGTTATAAACATTCTATTTCATTTATATGGTCGAGAGATATCGAGAAGACCGAAAGGTTTTATACAAATATCCTGGGGTTCAAGAAAGCTTTCGAGTCCGAAGGTTGGATTGAACTTGCAGTACCCGGAGTATCGAATTCATTTATTGCCATCAATCAGTGGCGTAAAGAGGGAACCTACCCAATCAACGAATTCCTCACTTTCGGAGTTGAAGACCTCAACGCTTTCAAGGCTCATCTTCTTGCCGAAGAAGTGACACTTAAGGACGACATAATTGACTTCCACGAGCAAGGAATGAGAATGCTAAAATTCTTTGATCATGATAATAATATCATTACAGTTTCTGAGGTCAGCTGAAAGCTGAAGTAGGTTTTGCAGTCAGCACAGGTTCCCCGTCAAGATCCTTTGCACTCCCGTCAATTTAAGCCTCCGGTGAAGGAGCCTGTCAGTCAGCCCGGCGCTGAATGACACGCTCTCCGGCAGGAACATCACGGGTAATCCATACATTACCGCCTATTTCGGCACCCTTGCCTATCGTTACACGGCCGAGGACTGTGGCTCCGGCGTAAATAATCACATCATCTTCGACAACAGGATGCCGCTGTACCCCCTTGATGGGGTTTCCGTCTTCATCCATCGGAAAACTCTTCGCGCCGAGGGTAACTCCCTGGTAGATTCGTACATTCCGGCCGATAATCGTAGTCTCGCCTATTACCGTGCCCGTACCGTGGTCTATGAAAAACCTCTCGCCTATCTCGGCTCCCGGATGAATATCAATTCCCGCCTCAGAATGGGCCATCTCGCTTATCAGCCGAGGGATTATCGGCACTCCGAACCGGTACAGCTCATGAGCTATCCGATGATTCGTCAGGGCCCTGACCGACGGATAGCTGAAGACGGCTTCACCAAGACTCTGTGCCGCCGGATCTCCCTCATAGGCAGCCTCGGCATCCATTGTCAGCATCTTTCTTATATAGGGCAGCCTCTTGAAAAGTCGCTTTACCGCATTTTCCGAACTGGTCTCGCAGATCGAGCATATTGAATCCGATCCGCATGCGAAACAATATCCGCGCTTGAATTGTTCGGTCAGGATGGTGTAGCACTTGTCGAGAGTTGCACCGATGTAATAGTCCATAGTGTTCTCACGCACTTCCGAATGTATAAAATATCCGGGAAAGATAACCGAGCGCAGCATCTCAACAGCCTGTTTAAGCTCTTCGACGGACGGCATGTGGATATCATGAAATTTCGGACGGAGGAAGACCTTGTTATAGGATTCTGGTTTACATAAATCGTTAATCACATCTTTAAGATTAAAATCATCGTCAGCAAAATTTGGCATTCACTCTCCAGGGTGAATTTCAAAAATCGGTTATTTTTGAAATTCACTTTGCAGTGTTTTTGCATGAATTTAATTTAATATATAATATACAAATTGCAAAAAACTGCATTTAAATCTATGGTAGTCCTTTCAAAAAATCGAAGATTTTCAATCTCTGATTTTTTAAAAGAGCCTCTCTATAATAAACATTATCAGTTAAACATTCCCTGCGACAGATATCTCTCTCCAGTGTCGGGAACGATGAACACTATTACCCTGCCCTTATTTTCAGAACGCTGTGCGGCCCTGAAGGATGCGCAGGCGGCAGCGCCGGCCGATATACCTGCAAAGATACCTTCTTCCTTCATAAGCCGGCGAGAGAAGTCCGCGGCATCCTCATCTTTAATTGCCATTACCTCATCAATCACCGAGAGATCGAGGTTTTCAGGGATAAACCCGGCGCCTATCCCCTGAATCTTGTGTGATCTGGGCTTCAGCTCTTCTTTGTTCATCGTTTGCGTAATAACCGGGGATGAGGCGGGCTCAACCGCTATCACCTTGAGGTCGGGATTTAGCTCCCTGAGGCCTTTGGCGGTACCGCTTATGGTTCCGCCTGTGCCGACTCCGGTTATAAGTATATCGATTAGCCCGTTCGAGTCCTGCCAGATCTCTCGGGCTGTTGTCGCAAAATGACAGTCAGGATTTGCGGGATTTGTAAATTGCCCGGGTATCCAGGAATCAGAAAGTTCAGCCGCAATTTCTTCGGCTTTTTCAACAGCCCCCCTCATACCCAGGCTGCCGGGGGTAAGCACAAGCTTCGCTCCGAAGCCCGCGAGAATCTGTCTTCTCTCGATACTCAGGGTGTCGGGCATTGTCAGAATCAGAGGGTAGCCTCTTACCGCGCAGACCATGGCCAGCCCTATTCCGGTATTGCCGCTTGTAGGCTCAACAATTACTGTGCCGGGCCTGATGAGACCGCGGTTCTCACCGTCCTCAATGAGGGCCAGCGCTATTCTGTCCTTTACCGAACTGCCGGGGTTGAAGTATTCGAGCTTTGCAAATACTTCGGCATTTTTCCCGCAGAGCCGGTTTATCCTGACAAGCGGAGTCTTGCCAATTAATTCAGAAACGTTATCGGCCCTCATCTAAAGGATATGAACCCTAATTGAGGCGTCCGCCTTCTTTCGGAGCGTGTCGCTTATAACCTCATAAGTTCCTGTCCTGCTTGAAGCACAGCCCGCACAGGCTCCCTTGTAACGAATATATACATCGGTATAGTCATCAACTTCTTTCATGTCCACTACTTCCACGCTTCCGCCGTCGGCATTGAGAATTGGAAGAATTGATTCCTCGATTACCTGTTCTACTTTCTTATGTTTTTGAATGAGAGTTAGTTCGCCAAAGGCCTTATCGTCCGGACCGGAATTGAGCCTCTCTCGCTCCATCTCAGCTCTGGTATCCCTGAGGATGTCTTCAAGATAGAATTTCCTCTCTTCATGTCCGCCGGGCTTAATACAGGATTTACAGAAGGCTCCGGCCTTGGTGTACTGGGTTATTTCCTCAACAGTCTTCAGATCATTGAGTTTGATTACTTCCTTGATTGTGCTGAGCGATACCCTGGCACATTCACAGACAATTTCTTCATCCTCGAAGACAGACATGTCGACATTCTTGTAAATTGAAGCAGCCTTCTTGATAACGTCATATGCCATTACCGAACAATGCATTTTCTGAGGCGGAACGGCCGGAGTATCAGGCGTGTCACGCAGCGCAAACTCGACATCAAGATTAGTAATCTTCACAGCCTCATCGACGGTTTTACCGATGCAGAGTTCGGCGGTAACATCACTCGATGCAATAGCAGTACCGCAGCCGAAACTCTTGTACTTGGCATCGAGTATTTTATCAGTTGCGGGATCTACCATCCAGTAAAGTCTTACCGCATCCCCACAGGAATCAGCACCGAAGTCGGCAACAACGAGTTTCGCACCCTTTGCTGAAGCCTCTTCTTCGGAAATTTCGCCCATATACTTCGGATTATTCATTCTTTTACTTACTTTATCTGAATACTTCTCCCAAAGGGCGCCGCCTATTAAATCATTCTTGGCCATATTATCTCCATATCTAGATGTATTCGTTATTACTCGTAGAGGAAATTCCGCGGAGTCTTGTAACTGACTTTTTTACAGCATCAATTGCGTAATCTATCTCATCTTCTGTTGTGTATCTCGAAAGACTGAACCTCATGCCCGTGTGGGCTAATTCGGCGGCTATATCCATCGCGACGAAGGTCGGATTTGATTCCAGAGATTCAGATGCGCAGGCACTTCCGGTAGAAGCCGCAACTCCCCTCTGGTTCAAATCCCAGAGAAAAGCCTCACCCTCTATTCCCCGGAAACTGGCAAGAATAGTATTAGGAGTTCTGATATCACGTCGGCCGATTATCTCGACATCTTCAATCTCAAGAATAGCGTCTTCTAGTTTATCCCGAAGCCTTCGCACTTCGACGGCCTCAAATTCAAGATTCTGAACTGCCAGCTCGAGAGCATAGCCCATGCCTACCATGAAGGCAGTATTAACTGTACCGGCCCTGAGGCCTGCCATCTGCTCTCCGCCGTGAAGAAGCGGTGTAATATGATTGCCTTCTCTCACATAGAGTCCGCCGGCACCCTTGGGGCCGTGAAATTTATGAGCGCTGAATGTCATAAAATCGGCATAAACCTTCTTCATGTCTACCGGAATCTTACCGATTGCCTGTACGCCGTCAAGATGAAGCGGAACGCCGTTCTCACGGCATATTTCTCCATATTCCTGTACCGGATTAATCAGACCCGTCTCATTATTCGCCCATATTATTGAAACAAGGGCAGTCTTGTCGGGGTCTATCGCGCTTCGGAGCGTATCGGGATGAATTATTCCGTCCTTATTCACCGGAAGCCATAACACTTCGACCCCGAGTTCTTCGAGGAAGCGATAGGTTTTGGACACCGCCGGATGCTCAATTGAACTTGTGATCATCTGAGTCTTGCCGGATTTAAGCACCGAATCGAAATAAACCGATTTTATGACAGTGTTATTCCCCTCACTAGCACAGCTGTTGATTATGATATCATCTTCATCACCGGCATTTATCCCGGAGTAAAGTCTATCCAGAGCTATTTTCATATAAGGATGCAGTTCGGTTCCAAAACTATGAAGAGAATTGGGGTTCCCGTACATCCTGGTGAAAAAAGGGTCCATGGCGTCTTTGACCGCCGGATCCACTATAGTAGTCGCATTATTATCAAGGTATACTCGTTCCATATGGTAAAAATATAGCTATAAACGCTGAAAATGACAAGCGTAATATGAGGTGTAGAAACAATTACAATGCGGAAGAGGCCGACTTTACTATTCGGAAGAGCTGCCCTTAAAACCGGGAATCCGGCGGACTTTTGGAAGAGAAAGACTGGTCTTCATTGCTATAAGCCGGATGAGAGTGGTAACAATTACGGCGGCGGCAATCTGCGTCCCTCGGTCGGCTCCCGCGTAGGAGGCTATTATCAGGGAAGCCGCACCGAGAAAGGAAGCGGTAGCATAAAAATCACGGCTGATTACCGAAGGGATTTCACGAACCAGGATGTCACGGATCATTCCGCCCCCTGTAGCGGTTATTGCCCCGGTAAGAAGAATTCCCACAAAGCCGAGACCGAAGTCCATCCCCTTAGCCGCTCCTATCGCGGTAAAAACACCAAGACCGACAGCATCGAAAATTTTAACAAGCTTCCAGACGCGGGCAATCTTCGATGCCAGAACGGCGGTCATAAGGCCGGCGGCAATGCAGGCTAAAAAGTAAGTTTCATCTCTGAAGGCCGCGGGCGGAGAGTCGCCGAGAAGGAGGTCGCGGAAGATTCCGCCCCCCACCCCAGTCATCACGGCGAGGGTACAGACCCCGAGAATATCGAGTTCATACCGAATCGCCTTAAAGGTTCCGGTGATTGCAAAAATCACCGTACCAAAAATATCGAGATAGTAGAGCATCAGATCGACAAGTCATGATGGCCATGCCACAGACTGTCACGAAGCGCCCTGATGTCTTCATTAATGAGATAATCATCAAAGGGCATCCTGCTGTCAATTATACCTTCAGGGGCAAACTCTATAATTCTATTTGCCGAAGTATGTACAAACTGGTGGTCATGTGAGTTAAACAGAATTACACCCGGGAACTTGATAAGCCCGTTATTGAGGGCTGTTATTGACTCAAGGTCTAGGTGGTTTGTAGGCTCATCGAAGATCAGCGCGTTGGAACCTGAGAGCATTGTCTTTGAAAGCATACATCTAACCTTCTCTCCACCTGAGAGGACACTTACTTTCTTAAGAGCTTCCTCTCCGCTGAAAAGCATTCTTCCGAGAAATCCTCTGACAAATGCTTCATCTGCATCAACTGTATACTGCTGAAGCCACTCTACAATATTCACATCCTGCTCGAAAAACTCAGTATTATCTTTCGGGAAATAACCATGTTTAATTGTAACGCCCCATTCAAAGGTTCCCGAATCAGCTTTAGTAACTCCTGAAAGGATATCATAGAGGGCGGTTTTTGCTGAGTGCATAGGACCGACAAATGCAATTTTATCACCCTTGTTGACTGTAAGAGAAAAATCTTTCAGTATGGGTTCATCGTCAATAGTTTTATTGAGATTTTCAATTGTAAGAACATTATTTCCCGGTTCACGGTCGGGTTTAAAATCAACGTAAGGAAATTTCCTCGATGACGGCTTGATATCATCAATCGTAAGTTTATCGATCAGCTTCTTACGGCTTGTTGCCTGCTTTGCCTTTGAGGCATTGGAACTGAACCGCTGGATAAACTCTTTAAGTTCGGCAACCTTGTCTTCTTTCCTCTTCTTGTCATCCTTCATCTGCTTCGTTGCAAGCTGACTGGCAAAATACCAGAAGTCGTAATTTCCAACAAAGAGTTTTATCATTGCAAAATCGACATCGGCAATGTGGGTACAGACCTTGTTTAGAAAATGCCTGTCATGAGAAACAACTATGACGGTATTGTCAAATTTATAAAGGAAGTCTTCAAGCCATGTAATCGACTCGAGGTCGAGGTTATTAGTGGGCTCATCAAGAAGAAGGATATCAGGATTTCCAAACAGAGCCTGGGCAAGAAGAACACGGACCTTGAGAGCTCCTTCGATGTCCTTCATCTTCTTTTCATGAAGATCTTCGGTTACACCAAGCTGACTAAGCAGGGTTGCCGCCTCGGGCTCTGCTTCCCAGCCGTTCATCTCAGCAAAATCGCCTTCAAGCTCAGCGGCCCGGAGGCCATCTGCTTCGCTGAAGTCCTCTTTTTCATATAGGGCGTCTTTTTCAACCATTATTTTATAGAGTTCTTCATAACCCATAATAACTGTATTAATTACGGAAAACTCATCGAATGCGAACTGATCCTGTCGGAGGACTGCCATTCTTTCACCGGGAGTCTTAATTATCTCTCCCTTATCCTGCTCAAGTTCGCCGGAAAGAACCTTCAGAAAGGTTGATTTGCCGGATCCGTTGGCCCCAATTATACCATAACAGTTTCCCGGAAGAAACTTGATATTTACGTCTTTAAAAAGTACTCTTTCCCCGAATGAGAGGGTTATATCGCTTATTGTTAACATGGCCTGAGGATAACTGAAAAAGGTATTAATTTCAAGACACTATTCCAAATCGACCTACCTCGCGAAGGTCATTATTTTAAATCTACAGGCTGTTCCGCCGGAGCCGCCTATCCTGTTGTCGATGCTCAAGTCCGAACCAATCTGAGCTGCCAGCATCTTCACCAGCTTGAGACCGTAACTTCCGACACTTTCGATTGCGACATTATCAGGCATCCCCGATCCGTTATCCATTAATTCAATATCAATATAATCATCGTTCTTCAGAATATTGATTATTATCTCGGCGTCATTCATTCCGTCAAATGCGTGCTTAAACATATTTGTCAGCAGTTCATTTATCATAATGCCGAGCGGGAAAAGCAGTTCGGCGTCCAGAACAATTTCATCTATACAAATCGAGGCCTTCGTCTTTGATTTCCTATCATACATACGGCTTATTTCATTATAAAGATCCATAACAAACGGCCTAACTGGAAGAGCATCATAGCCTTCAGTATTAAGCAGCTTCTCATAGATTATCTTGCTGCTGTTTATCCTAGCGACAGCGTCCTTTATTGCCGCTATTGCCTCAGGCTCCTTTGCAAACTCAAGCTGCATCGACAGAAGAGCCCCCAGGGAAGAAATATTGTTCTTAACCCTGTGATAAACTTCCTTAAGCAGAAGACTTTTCTCCGCAAGCAGCTGTTTAATCTTATTTTCACTCTCCGATATGCGGGAAATCATCCGGGCCTGCAGGAAATTTCGGTAGGCGCTCTCAGAAAGCATTCCGGCCATAGTATGAAGAAGGCCCACAAGCGCTTCAAACTTCTCCTCGGGTATTACAGGAAGTTCATAAAAAGCCTCAACCGCCGCCTCTTCATCTGCACCAATCTTTCTGATTTTCTCTCTGATATCATCTTCAGTTATTGATTCGTCTCTGACCTGTCCGATAAACCAGCTGGCTATATGCTTTCCCTCTACCGTTATTCCCGCTCCAGCGTCCAACAAACCGCAGCTCAGGCATTTCTGCACCCTGGGCCCGCTTTCAGAGAGGATGCTGAGTTCTGAATCTGATATCAGGCAGTTTTTGAGCCCCTGCTTAGTTGAACGGACTATAAAACAGAACCGGGAGAAATTAGTTACCCTTGTTATCGGAGTTCCATCGGGGTAAGTAATCATTGAGGCAATTCCATGTGCCGAGGCAAAATCATCCTGAAGTTTCTGAATCTGCTTTATGTCAAAAAGCTCCAAAAAGGTCAGATCGTTCCCGTCGACTTCCGGATGAGTCAGGTATTGGATTTTTTGCTTGAGTTCGTCCTCCACAAACTTTCGCACCGAGATATCCGATATAATATGTACCGCCCCGTTAAGCCTTCCTTTATCATCAAAAATCGGATCGACGATAACCTCACATATAATACCATTAATCTCCATCTCAAGGCGTTCACGCTTAAGAGAGTTCTTCATCCTCCCAAACGGACAATCAGGATACTCAGAGGATAGACCATGAACAAGCTCCATACATTTCCGACCGGAAAGTTCGGCATCACCAGAGCCTATAAAATCACTGAAGGCTTTGTTGTACTTAACAATACGGCTATCACAGTCAATTAGCAGAATACTGTCGCTGATTGAATCAATTGTTTTTTCCCAGACACTTGTTGCCTTCCACATGCCTGTTTCGAATTTCTTAGCGTTGTATAATTTAAAGGCCATCCTGATTGATGTCAACATGACCGTTTCTCCGGTGTTCTTGACGATGTAGCCGTATGATGTTATCCCTTCGGTCTTGCTGACAACTTGTTTCTCGGTATAGGATGACATGAAAATCAGTGGTATGTCGGCTTCCTCGAGGATTATTTCAGCAGCGGTTGTCCCGCTAATACCGCTGCCGAGGTTTATGTCCATTAATACAAGATCAACAGGGGTCCCGGATTTTATTATGGAGACTGCCTCCTCTCCGCTGACAGCTGTAACGACATCATACCCGTCCTTCTCAAGCGTCATTGTTTCATTCAGGGAAATCAGTACCTCGTCTTCGACCAGTAGTATTTTTTTCCGGCTGTCATCCTGCATTTGGGCCTCAATTATTAAATCTCTATACTATATAACATCGATCTAAATTCATTATATTACAATTAATGAGAAAATCAAACCAATTATAGGCTCTAAAGAAGGGGATATAAGCTGGAAACCCCGCGGGATTTCCAGCTCTCTCGAATATTTAGGTGTTTTCAGGCGGCTTTTCTTGACTTATGCAGCATTGCCTTGCCCAACTGATCGACGCCGACGGCCATGAGCAGTACAAGACCCTGAACAACCATCTGCCAGTATGAGTCAATATTAAGGAGAATCATGCCGTTTGTAAGAATACCTATTATTATAACACCGGCTACTACTCCGCTGAGTTTACCCTCACCACCTGCAATGCTTATTCCTCCAAGCACTACTGCGGTAATAACGTTCATCTCAAAGCCCGCTCCGGTTGTCGGCTGCGCGCTGTAAAGCCTGGAAAGCATAACAATGCCTGCTATGCCCGCGCAGAATGATGAAAACATATAGGTAACGTACTTCATTCCGCGAACACTCACCCCTGAAAGTCTTGCCGCCTCTTCGTTTCCACCGAGTCCGTAAATATAACGTCCGTATTTCGACCGGTTGAGAAATAGATGACCGATGATGAATATCACTACCATTATGATAACCGGTACCGGGATAATTCCGATATAGCCCTGACCTATAACCTTGAAGGCCTTAGTAAAACCGTAAACGGGCAGACCGCCGCAGAGTATGTAAATAACCCCGCGAAGTGTCCCCATTAAACCGAGAGTCGCAATCAGCGGCGGAATCCGCACTGAAGTTATGAGAAACGCGCTGAGCGCGCCGCAGAGGCAGGCAACTATGAGTGCGACAACCACCGCAAGAGCCGGATACATTCCGGCTTCCACCATCAGTTTAGCACAGACCGTTCCCGAAAGTCCTAAAACAGAACCTACCGTCAGATCTATCCCCGATGTCAGGATTACACAAGTCATTCCAACCGCTGTTATTCCAAGCATTGAAACCTGTCTTGCAACATTCATCAGATTGTTCTTTGACAAGAAAGCATCAGATGCTATTGCGAAAAATATAAAAACGACTACGCATACATAGAATATTCCGTGTTTGCGGATTGATTTTAACAAATTAAAACCTTTAGGCACATTATCCTCCTTAAGTTAGTTAATACCCGAAGCCAGATCAAGAATCTTTTCCTGACTGACCTCTCCGGCAGCCAATTCGCCTTCAATACCACCCTCATGCATTACGATTATCCTCTCGGACATTCCAATAAGCTCGGGCATCTCCGACGAGATAAATATTATTCCCTTTCCTGATTCAGCAAGCTCTCTTATCAGGCTGTAAATTTCCTGTTTAGCGCCGACATCTATGCCGCGGGTGGGCTCATCAAAGATAAGAACCTCACAGTCTCCCGCCAGCCATTTAGCAAGAACTACCTTCTGCTGATTTCCTCCGCTCAAGTTTGAAACCAGCTGCTCGGTTGATGAACATTTGATAGACAGCTTTTTCTGAAATTCATCAACAAGCTTCTTTTCCTTCTTTCGGTTTACGATTATCCAGTCGGTAATCCTGTCGATGAAGGTAAATCCAATGTTTTCTCTGATTGATAAATTGAGAAGAACTCCCTGGTCCTTCCTGTCTTCGGGGATTAACCCAATTCCGTTCGCAATGGCGGCAGCCGGATTTTTATTGAAAACCTTCTTTCCATGTATGAAGATTTCTCCTTTTACAATTGCATCAAGACCGAATATAGCCCTTGCCACCTCGGTGCGCCCAGCCCCGACAAGCCCGCCAAAACCAAGAATCTCTCCCTTATTCAATTTGAAATTGATATTTTTCAGAAAACCTTCGGTACTCAGATTTTTCACTTCCAGAATCGTCTCATCACTTGATTTCACCGGCTTTGGAAAATCTACGCCGAGCTTGCGGCCTACCATCAGGCTTATAAGGCCCGCCCTGTCAGTATCCCCGATAGCAACTGTATCAATATAGGCTCCATCTCGAAAAACCGTAATTCTATCGGCTATTTCCTGAAGCTCTTCAAGACGATGTGAAATATAGATTATTGAAACACCTTCAGACTGCAGTTTCTTTATGAGTTTAAATAAATTTTCAGTTTCATTGTTCGTCAGAGCGGCAGTCGGCTCATCGAGAATTAAAATACGTGAGTTCTGACTGACCGCCTTTCCAATTTCCACCAGCTGCTTATAAGCGACACTGAGCTCAGATACACGGGTCTTCGGATTTATATCGACACCCATCTCATCAAATATTCCGGAAGCTGAATCATTCATCTTATCCATATCGAGAAAACATGTTTTTGTAAATTCTCTTCCGAAATAAATATTCTCGGCAACACTCAGATAAGGCACCAGATTAAATTCCTGGTAAATTGCCGAAATTCCGCATCCCATTGCCTGATGCGGATTCAGATGAGACAAATGCTCTCCATTTAGAATAATCTCACCGCTGTCGGGCTGATACGCACCGGTTAATATTTTTATAAAAGTTGACTTTCCTGCCCCGTTCTCACCTATCAGGGCATGGACTTCGCCCTTACGGAGATTAAATCCGACATTATCAAGTGCCTGGACCCCAGGAAAGCCCTTGCTGATATTCCTTGTCTCAAGAATTATGTTTTCAGCCAAAATGAACTCCTTTAAAGACGGCTATTTCAAAAAGCCCGGATTATTTACTCCAGAATTAATGAAATAGCCTCTATGTATAGAAGCCGCCGAAACTGCGGCGGCTATAAGGATGATAAAAAAATGGTTCTATTTGGATGAAAGATATTCGTCCAGATTTTTCCAGGTTACCCGCTCGAAACCGATGTTGTGATCTTCGACCTCTTCACCGTTGATAAGCTGAACCATCATCTCAATGTCGTGTGCAGCCTCAGCATAGGGCATCATATCTACACTTGCTCTGAAGATTCCACCCTCTTTCATCTTGTCGAGTCCCGGAGGAGTTGCATCAATTCCGCCGATAAAAAACCTATCGCTCTCACGGCCAGCGCCTACTACAGCTTCAAAAGCTCCGAGGGCAACTGCATCCGAATGACATATAATAACCTCAAGGTTCTGATTTGCCTGAAGAAGAATCTCTGTACACTTCATGCCGTTTTCAGTATTGTTTGCCGACTGATTGTCTGAAACAATATTAGCATTTGGAGCAAGCGACAGGAGACCGTCTCTCATTCCGTCTATTCTATACTTATTCTGCGGCATATCAGGATATCCCAGAATTGCACAGTCAGCTTTTCCACCGAGCTCTTCGGCAACCCATTCACCGGCATTTAGACCGGCCTGGTAACCAAAGTCATATTCATCGAGAATACATTTAGCGGAAGAACCTTCAACGAGGGTTATTACAGATATTACGGGGATTCCTGCGGCCTTAGCCTGCTCAACTATATCAGTCATGGCAGCAGTATCAACAGTAATTATGATTATTCCGTCAACGCCCTGTGAAATGTAGTTTTCCATCGATGAGACCTGCTTAGCGACATTACACTGCGCATCATCGACAATCAGCTTAATTCCTAGTTCAGCAGCCTTTGCCTTAGCTCCTTCAAGCCTTGAAATAAAGAACGGATTCACAAGATCAATCTGTGAATAAACAATCTTGAGCTGACCATCTGTATCGTCCTGCTGTCCGGCTGCAAAAACATTAACCGAACCTACAGTTAGAACTGCAGCAATTATTAGGAAAAATATGTTTTTCTTCATTTGGAATACCTCCACTCCAATTTGCATCAATAGTTTCCTATTAGATGCTTTTTATATTTTATTTGATATAGTAACATTAATTTTGATTTTGTCAATTTTAAATTTCAAATATAAACTTATTATTAATATTTGCTTATATATTATATTTTACTATTATTGTCATGATTATTCTCGCCATATTCAGCCTCTTTGCAATTGCTGTTCAACATATTAAAATCAATTTATGAAAACACGATGCGCATGGTGCGGAGAAGACCCGCTGTATACAAAATACCACGATGAAGAATGGGGCCTTCCAACCCACGATGACAGGCAGTTGTTTGAACTTATTGTCCTGGAAGGAGCCCAGGCAGGCCTGTCCTGGATTACAATCCTCAGGAAACGTGATAATTACCGGGCGGCCTTTGACAACTTCGATGTTCTGAAGGTCGCAAACTACGGCGAAAAGAAAATAGCAGAATTGCTTGGCAATGCAGGAATAGTACGTAACAAGCTAAAAATCCGATCGGCAATATCAAACGCCAAGGCCTTTATCGAAGTTCAGAAAGAATTTGGTAGTTTCGACACCTACCTCTGGCAGTTCACAGACGGCAAAACAATTACTAATAAATTTAAAACCATCTCCGAACTCCCGGCCACAAGCTCCGTCTCCGATGCCATGAGTAAGGATTTAAAGAATCGGGGATTCAAGTTCGTCGGCTCAACCATCTGCTACGCCTTCATGCAGTCCATTGGCATGGTTAACGATCACGAAATGATCTGTTTCAGATATAACGAAGTATAGTCGGGCGCCCTCCTTTCAGGAGCCGGACCTTCTGCCGTAATTGCAAAAACGAGGATAAATATGAAGTACAGTAAAATAATTATCGCTGTGCTACTTTCGGCTTCGGTGTATCTCCACCCGGTTTCTACCGCCCTCTTTCGCCGAATAAAGGGCTTTGTCGGCATTTTTAAGAACAGACAGGGCATCACGGTTTGATTTCGCAGGTTCGGCTATCCCGGCGCTCACTGTTAATCTCACCTTTTCTATTCCATTGACCCCTTTTTTCCTTGCTGATTTCTTTCGGTTTTTTATGTTTGTCCTTATGGAGAACATATGATCTTCTATTGCACCGCGGGCTTCATCCATTTCCTTAGCAGAGGATTCAGCGTTGATCTTCTTAAAAATAACGCAGAATTCCTCCCCCCCGTATCTGAATGCATATTTACCAAAATGTGTGAATAGGATTTTAGATACAAGTCTCAGAACATTATCACCCTCATCATGGCCATATGAGTCATTAAAATTTTTAAAATGGTCTACATCAACCATGGCCAAGGCGTATCCGCCATGGAGTTTTTTCAGTCTTTCATCGAGTGCCCTACGGTTAAACAAACCTGTCAACTCGTCAATATATGAATTATCCCAATACACCCGGTACAATGAATGGAGCAAAATCATTCCAGCCAAGAGAAAGCTAGTCTCTCTTAGATAATCTTCAAGGATTAACATCGATGGAAGAAGGGACAGGATGAGCGAAGTGGTGAGCGCAGCAGAAAAAGTCCCCGTGCGTCTTTCACGGTAAATAAAAGGTCCGGCAAGAGGAAGAAATGAAGCTGCAACAGCCGGCCATGGAAAAAGGAAGCTGTCGTACTGGATATTCCTTATTAGCAGTAATTTTATATCCTCCGGAAAAAAAACAAAAAGTAATGGGAAGAGTGAAAGCCCTACCATTATTATTGTCATAGACAATCTTCCGATTCTATCTGGAACCAGGAATATCAAGCTTAAAGAAAACGGCAGAATAAAGGGAAGTATCGTAAAGAAATCCAACCAGAACTCAGGAAACGGAAGACCGAAACCGCCGCCATTGACAAGTTGAATTAAGGGTTCCGAAAGAGCCAGAGTTAGAAAAGAGAGGGAGATCAGCACAATTCCTGTTTCTGATATTCTGAGTGCAAGAAATGCCGCAATTACAAACAGCACCGGTACTACAAACAATATTTTCTGATATGCCTGAATAATACTCTGAAATCCGGTTAGTGACGGAACCACCACCGAAGCGATTATTATAACTATAATAGCTAACGTATAAAACGAAACATGTCTAAGATTCCATCTTTCCAAATATTACTCCTGCTGCCACATTTATCTACTTAATATATTTTGAATCAGGTGGAGGGTCAATTCATTAAATGATTTAAGACTATGTGTTCTGCTATGAAAAAGCTCAGTGAGGGCCTCTTCAGGCCTGACTAACCTTCATAGGTAAAATAAACAGCATAAGAATAATACTATTTTTTAGTTCAAACTTGTGTGACGAACCGTTTTTTTTCAAGAGAATAGAAAACAGGTTTTATCTTTGATTTGCGATAGTATTCTCGAAGTATTTTAACCAGCCTGTCTAAGAGAACTGTCTGCCGGTCTTTTTTGCCATTACCATCCCTGACGGTAATGACCATATTTGTTAAATCTCTGTATAATTTTGTTCCGCTATCAAGAAGCTGCTGGCGGATAGGCTTTGCTCATGTATTTGACAGGTTTATTCCAAGCTGTCTTCTATCATCTTATGAGTATGTCTTCCTGTCCACATGAAGGCAGTAAAAATCATCCGGTTCGGTTCGAGGCCAATCTGTTTTTTAAGGATAGTAATTTCCCTTATAAAATCATACGTCCATCAGCTGTCCGCGCGCCGCCCAGTCAAACACCTCAAAAAAATTAACATAGACATGTTCCTTAGGAATAGAGAACTCATCTTCCAGCATCTTTATGGTCTGCGCGGCGAGTTCTTTTTTAATATCCCGAGCGCAATCTTTAAAAATTTTAATCTCTAAATATGCTGCTTTCTCCTGAGAAACTCCTCCCAGATAGAGGGGTGAATCATTATTAACAGAAACCATCAGACCCTTTTCAGTTTTCCCGGGGATTATAGTGATCAGTTCGCCAAGTCGGGAAACAAGCCTCTGTTCGTCTTTTTTTGTTAACTTCATGGGTATAAACGCGTTAATATGTGGCATTACAGTGCTCCTTTTCTTTTTTTTCATCTGTATTCTATCATTTATATCCTGTAATACAACGGATATTTTCACGTAGACATCAGCACTTGATTGTCTTTGTCAGTATCGGTGTTGGCACTTCCCGTAATTGATCTTTTCAGCGGCTCTCGTTACAATTATTTTATGAAAACCGATATTCGAGTACTGAAAAAAACGATGCTCAGCATAATGATGGGCCTCTCAATCGCCCTTATCACTATAGGCTGCAGCTACAGTACTACTTTTTCCCCTTCTGATATCGGCTCGGCTGTCACCATCAGCGAAACAAGACGGACTATAGAAATAAAACCTACAGCCGCGGGAATTTCAAGTGTCGGCCTCATCTTCTATCCAGGAGGACTTGTTGACAGCCATGTCTATAACGAACTCCTTGCGCAGTTCTCTGAGGTCTGCGGCATCATGACCATTATCGTTAAAATGCCGTCAAACCTTGCAGTCCTTGACATCGATGCAGGCCTTTCAGTAATTCCTTCCTATCCGGAGATTAAAAAATGGATAATCGCCGGGCACTCACTCGGCGGGTCCATGGCCGCCTCGACAGTCAATACGAATCCCGCGGCCCATGCCGGAATCATCTTCATGGACTCATACCCACCCGGCACCTCCAGCCTAAAAACCTGGTCCGGCGCGGTGTTATCACTTTACTCTTCTATTGAAAAAGTAAACGACCCGGAGCGAATGCAGCAAACCCTTGACCTGATTCCCCCTGCAACCTGGCTGACAGCTTCGAGCCGTATCTACCCTGCAGAAAAAAGCAACTATTCGGTCATACACCAGATAGACGGCGGAAGCCACTCCTATTTCGGGACATACGGCCCGCAGGACGGTGACTATACTCCGACAATCACGCGTGAAGCTTTTCACGCAGAGGTTATCAACTACATGGGCGAATTCTTCACGGAAAACGGCTGGATGTAGAGATAATGAAAAAAATCATGCTTATATTAATTATTCTGAGCGTTACCGCGTCACTGCCCTGCCTTACCTCACCGCTGGCTGCCGCGGAGACATGGACAGCCCGAACAGGACTCAACGGCACGCCCGGCCTCGTCTTTAACCGAACCTGGGATCCGGGCTTCAACGGCACTGCAATGACCTTTACTCTGCAGCATCAAAGCGATGCCCTCATCTTCGAAGCCGGTGTTGAGGCTGGTTACAGCTACACAGGCCTTAACCTGCTCTTTCCCATTCAGGCAGGCCTGATCATCATCGAAGGTAAAACGCTGCAATTCTCTGTAACCGCAGCCCTCATGCCGGGGCTTATTATCAGCCGGCCGGCCCCTTACTTTTTAATGGCAGCCGAACTTGCAGCCCGGCTTACCTGGGCGGTCAATCCCGGCTTCAATCTATCACTTTCAGCTGGTCCCCGCTACACCACCAGCCCTGATTACAGTGCCGCCGTCGCCCCTCTGGAACTTATAGACCTTACAATAGGGCTTGCTGCCGGATTTGTACTCGGGAAATAAAAATAATGGACGACTGCATAGAAAGAATGTATAGGCGACCGAATTGTAACCATAGAATCTACTGATTTTTTGTTGAGCCGGAAACGCCTTATTTAAGTATTATTATCGCGATATATTCCAATGGCTCACCTTCGCAAGCTTCCATATAATGCCCTTCACCATCACCTGTAAATAAAGTGTCTCCCGGGTAAAGAATGTATTCAGAGCCGTTATCGTTTATTTTCGCAGCGCCCTTTAATATATAAAAGAACTCCACTTCATTCTCATGAATATGATATCCTAACGACGCGCCAGGTTCCAATGTCACCGAAGAAAACATACGGCTTTTATTAAAAACTTGTTCAGATTCAAGTAAATGATTTATCAGAACTTTTCCATTTCCGCCACGTGCATTTTCTCTTGTCTCAATACGATGCTCACCTTTTCTGCAAATCATATATTATTCCTTTACAACTATTATTTCTGTTCTATTAGTATTTTTTTCTTTAATGAGCTTCTTTGTCTCATCGAATCTACTGCCACAGCAATAACCACAACTAATCCACTTACAAATGTCTGCCAATACGGCGAGATACCTAAAAGTACAATACTATTCTCGATTATACTTAGTATTGCGACACCAATTAAAACTCCCAACGTTGAACCTTCACCACCGGTAAGTGGTGTTCCCCCTAATACACAGGCAGCAACCGAAGGCATAATCCAGCCATCTCCAATTGATGGTTGGGCAGAGGTTAATCTCGAAACCATAAGAATTCCTGCCATACTGCTTAAAAGGCCGGACATCATAAATGCTTTGATTTTTACCTGGTTTACTCTAAGTCCGACAACCCTGGCCGCTTCTTTATTACTGCCAACCGCAAAAATATGTCTTCCAAAAGGAGTTTTTCTTAAAATGATCGTAATTATTATGAGAGCTACGATCATTATAATAAAGGCAAGAGGTATAAAATCTAGAAAAACCTTTTGTCCTAAAAAAAAGAATCCCTTTGGTAAACCCATTACAGCAGACCCCTTAGTAATAACTAGTGTTAGCCCTATGAAAATTCCCTGAGTACCGAGTGTCGCTATTAAAGCATTCACTCTTAGCAATGTCACGATAAGCCCATTCAATAATCCGCAGAGAACCCCAATGCCCAAACCAATAATTATTGATGGAACAATAGGTATTCCGAACTGCCCCATTGCGTAACCGCAGATAACACCACTAAAAGCCGCAATTGCACCTACAGACAAATCAATATCTCCAAGCAAGAGAACAATATGCTGTGCTAGTGCTATGAAACATAAATAGGTTATAGCTTTTAAAAGAACACCGAAATTGTACATAGAACAAAAGTTCGGCGATAATATACTTACTAAGGCATACATCCCTAAAAGAACTATTAAAATTCCACTTTCTTTAAAATTCTTTATTTTTCTAAAAAAGTTTCCCATGTTTTCATTCTTAATGATCATCTTTCCCACCTCAGTTAATTATTATTTTGCATTTCATGAGCATCTTCTTCTTCATCATTGAAACCCATTGCATATCGTAACAAGTTTTCATTGCTTGCTTCACTTGTTTTTATTTCTTTGCTAACAGTACCTTCATGAAAAACGAGAATTCTATCAGTAATTTTTTGAAGTTCTTCCATCTCCGATGAAATTACAATAATACCGATCCCTATTGAAACGAGTTCATCAATCTTGTCATATATTTCAGCACGTGCATTAACGTCAATTCCCCTGGTTGGTTCATCAAGGATGACAACTCTTGGATTCATAGCAACCACTCTAGCTAGTAGTGCCTTCTGTTGATTACCACCGCTCAAATGGCACATTTCTTCTTTAATAGAAGGCGCCTTGACGTTATATTGTGCTACAAGTTTTGCTGACTCAATCTCTAATTTATTTTCAGATACAAATAATCCATTCTTATAATTCTTGATGATTGGAATCATAATATTTTCTATAACGCTAAGATTAGGAAAAATTCCTTTTGTTTTTCTTTCTTCTGTAAGATATATAATCCCGTTCTTGATACCATCAGTTGGTGTTTTATTGTTTACGCGAATATTATTTACAAAAAGTTCACCACATATTATTTTTGTTCCACCATAAATAGCCTCGGCTGTTTCTGTTCGTCCGGAACCTACAAGTCCAGCCATTCCAAGTATTTCACCTTTTCTTAGTTGAAAACTTATATCATAAAAACCATAACCAGAAATAGCTTTGGCTTCCATAAGGATTTTTCCAGAATCTGCCTTCCTGTCCGGAGACTTATATTTAACAAGTTTCCCGCCAGCCATTTGCCTGACAATCTCATCTCTGGAGATTTCTGAAACCGACCATGTCCCAATAGAGATTCCATCTCTTAAAATTGTAATATCGTCACATATCTCTTGGACTTCATCAAGTTTGTGTGTGATATAAACTATAGATTTCCCTTTCGAGCGTAAAGTCTTAACTATTTCAAAAAGTTTTTGTGTTTCTATAACAGTTATTGCAGCCGTTGGTTCATCTAATATCAAAATATCAAATTTCCTAGCTATAGCACGAGCAATCTGAACCATTTGTTGATTTGCCACGCTTAATTCTGAAAGTATTGTCTCAGGTGCAACTTCTACATTTAACTCATGCAGAAGCTCTTTAGCCATATTATTCATCTTACTAAAATCTATAAATTTTTTTGAATCGGTTAATGGTTCTTCATCAATATAAATATTTTCTGCAATTGTTAACTGAGAAAACAACGTTAGTTCTTGGGGAACAAATGCAATTTTCTCTCTCATTAAATCCAGATGCCCTTTTTCGTTGTTTATAAACACATCTCCACAGTCTTTTGTATAGACTCCTGTTACAATCTTGATTAGGGTACTCTTTCCAGCACCATTTTCCCCTACAAGAGCATGAATTGTGCCAGTCTTTACTTCAACACTTGTACCTTTAAGAACTTCTACATTACCAAATGATTTATAAATATCTCTCACAGAAAGGGCTACATCACTCATTACGTATTCCTTGATAATATATTTTATTTAAATGATATAGTGCATGCCTATTTCGGGCATGCACTATGCTGTATCAGTTTTAGTATTTACAGACGATCTTTAAAAGAATCAACATCTTCAGGATAAACCATGAATGTTCCTGCATCTACAAAAGTAGGCATATCACCACCTGTATTTGCACTATATAAAAGCATTGTTATCCACCAACCTATTTGTCTTGTTCTATGAACGAGAGTGCATGATGCTACACCATTTCTTACATCTTCAATCATCTCATCTAAATCTGCGAGACCTACAAGCTTAATCGTTCCGACCTTGTTTGCTTCTTTAATTGCTATACCAATTCCAATTGGAGCAGCAGCATCAGGTCCGATCATACCGGTAATTGAAGGATGAGCGGCAATCAGCTGTGAAGCAGCTTTAACACTTTCATCAAGACTATCATTATCATTAGCTTCACCGACAATTTTAATACCAGGATATTCCGCTAAAGCAGCCTTGATACCATCCACTCTCATTTTATGGTTAGGTGCTGTCGGAAAGCCTAATAACAGACCAACATCACCTTTTCCGCCCATATCTTCAGCTAATTTCTTAGCTATCGTATAGCCGTCTTTGAAATAATCTGTTCCAATTGCTGTTACATTTGTCCCTTCCGGCGGCAAAGAATCAAAAACAAGTGTTGCAATTCCTCTTTTCTGTGCTTCAAGAATCTGAGGAGTATTTGCCTGTGCGTCTAAAACGGCTATGGCCAATCCATCAGGCTTAGTTGCAATTGTCTGCTCAATAGTATTTGTATGTAATGCTACATCAGCTTTAACTGGAGCTGCCCAATCAATCACAACCTTAGTTCCTGTTGTTTTTGTCAGCATTGCAGCAGCCTCTTCGGCTCCTTTTTTAACCGCGTCATACCAAGGATGAACAACTTTTGGTACTAACACAAATCTCAACTCTTTAGGCATCCCTTCTGCAACCTGAACACCCTCACCAATATTAATAGATTTACTATCCGCAGCGTCTGAATTGCGGCCTGAACATCCGCAAAAAACACTTAATAGCAATGCAAATACAGTTATACAAAGTACAACATTTATAGTTCTTTTCATAAGAACCTCCTTATATATTTAGGGTTTGACCCCCAGTTTCCATTAGTAAATCAAATAATAATCTTTAAGTAAAAAGAACCTCATGTCGAATCTTCCAGGTCTCCATGAGTGCTTCATATGTTTTTTTATATAACCTGTAAAATTTTAAATATTTTTCATGATTTTCCGGATTAGCAGTATATGTATTTTCAATCTTAACAAGACTTTTTACAGCATCATTAAAGTCAGTAAAAAAACCCTGTGATACTGCATTTGTAATGGCGGCACCTCTTGCTCCTAATTCCTCTCCATTAACAGTCACTATTGTCTTTCCTACCGCATCAGCAAACATTTGACACCAGAAACTACTCATTGCTCCTCCGCCACAAACAGTTATTTGAGTCACCTCCTCAGCAAACTGGCTGTAACAATCAAGCATTGCATATGCAACACCTTCATAACATGCCCTAAGAATATCAGATAAAGTAGTACTCATAGTGATTCCAGTAAAACTGGCTTTTGCGTTAGAATCAATAAATGGAGCTCTTTCACCTCCGGCAAGAATATAAGGATGATAAATTACACCATTTGCTCCAATAGGAACTTTTTTTATTAATTCTTCCACATACTTATAGACATTTTCATTCAGACTATCAGCTTTGCTTCTTATATCTGAACCAAAAGTTTTAAGCACCCATTCGAGATTAGGTGTAGCGGCAAGAGAAGCCATCAATCTCAACCATTTATCGTCAGTCACATGGGTTACCGTCATTCCTGCAAAAACATCATCATTGCATGGTTTCTCAATAACCATTTCATGCAATGCTGCTGAACCAATAATCGAACAGCCTTGACCTTTGCCAATAACACCTGCCCCTAAGGCACAAGCCACAACATCCATAGGACCTGAAGTAACAATTGTTCCATTTAATAAGTTTAATTCTTTGGCAATACTTTCTTTAACGATGGCCTTGTTTTCAAGTATCACTTTAATCTCAGGATATTTACTCCTACACTTCTCCAGGTCATATAGTTTAAATAACCTATCATCATAATCCCTCGTTTCCATATTTATTATGGTTAAAGATTGATCGGTTGAATCAGTTGAAATAACACCTGTTAATTTATGAAATAATACATCTTTCAAATGCATTATATATTTTGCATTCTCCAAACTCTGAAATTCATTTTCTTCTATCCATTTAAGAATGCACCCCTGGTTACCAGTAAAAATAGTACTCCCTGTTAACTTAAATACTTCTTTAGTTACACCTTCAGCATTTAATTCTTCAAGCTGTTTAGATGCGCGGCCATCACAAAAGCAAATACCATTGCGAACAGCTTGTCCATCTGAATCCAGCATCCATAGACCATCACCTTGTGCTGTAATTCCAATACCGACAATATTCTCTTTTTTATACTTACTTGTGATTGCTTGAATACATTTTTTTGCTTTATCCCAGATTTCATCAATATCTTCTTCATACCAACTTTCTAGGGGCTGTATTGCATTGAGTGTAAAACTCTCCTTATAAATTTCATTTCCCGCAAGATCAAACAATACTGCTTTAATACTTGAAGTACCGGAATCAAGTCCAATTATATATTTATCCACTCGCTGCCTTCTTTACAGATATTTTCTAAATATTTATATATATTTAGTTTTTGTTTGTTATTATTCGTTTTTATTAGAATTATTATAGCATCAAATTCCATATTGTCAATTTATATTTGTATTATTTACCTTTTCTTCGTTTTTAATCTTTTTTTAATTGATTCGTTTGTTTTTTTGATATTATGATATAATCGATTAACTGTTTCCTGGAGGGAATTGCTCATGTTTGCGGCTCAACGCATAGAAATTATTAAAGATTTCTTAATTAAAAACAAAACAGCCGATATTTCTACTTTGACGTCAATTCTCAATGTCAGCGATGTTACTGTCAGAAAAGATCTTGATAAACTGGAAAAAGATAAATTCCTTCTTAAAATTCATGGCGGTGCCGTTTTATGTGAAACTGAAACTACAGAAACTATTAGTCGTATAAATATCTCAAACCATACAGCAAAATCAAAAATAGCAGAGCTGGCCTTAACCCTTATCGAAGAAGATGACAGCATTTTCATAGGGCCTGGTTCCACCTGTTTTCTTCTATCACAGAATATCAAAAGGCTAAAAGGGATTTCGGTAGTTACTAATAATGTCGCGGTATCAAATGAAGTGATGGGTTCAATAAAAAGGACTTATCTGCTTGGAGGAGAACTCAAAGATATAAACGGCATCCCTTACACTTCAGATGCCGCATCATTAGAAAGTCTCAGTAAAATATTTGTAAATAAAGCTTTTATCAGCATTGACGGAATTGATCTGAAGGCAGGTATCACCTGCAACACACTCAATAAGGCCAACTTAATTAATTTCATTTCTAATATATCCAAAACTTTAATAGTCCTGGCTGATAACGAAAAATTTGATCATATTGGAATGTATCAAGCGGCTTCTCTTGAAAGCATATCATGTGTTGTTACAAATCGTTGCGATCTCGATGAATATAAAAGAACTTTCTTTGAAAAGAATATAAAACTATTAACAACATTTGACATTTGAAGGAGACTACAATATGCCATCCGCCAATACTATTCGCCTTCAAAATATTTTCAAATATTACGGAGATCATACAGTTTTAAATAATATAAACATTGAATTCAAACAAGGTCAGATTTATTGTATCTTGGGAGAAAATGGTGCAGGCAAATCTACTTTAGCAAAAGTTATTGCTGGAATAGTTTCAATTGATTCCGGCAACATCACCATCAAAAACAAACAAATACACAAATTATCCTCTTCGCTCGCAGCAAAACTGGGAATAAAAATTGCGTGTCAGGAAAACTTCCTATTTGAGAACCTTACTGTTACAGAAAATATATTAATCAACAATGAGTTTACTTTTAGTAATTCTTGTATTCTAAATAATAAACGTAATAACAAGAAAGCAAGAGAAATACTAGATAGCCTTCATATCAATATTAATGAAAAAAAATTAATAAGGGATTTAAGTCTACCAGAATGTAAATTAATTGAGATTGCAAGATCTTTTTATGATAATCCTGATATTCTAATACTAGACGAACCAACGGCACCTCTGGGAATAACCGAAACAGAGAATATCATAACTTCTATTTTTGAAGCTAAAAATAGAGGTTCGTGTGTAATATACATCACACACATGATACAAGAAGTGTCTCAAATTGCTGATCAAATTATTATCATGAACAGCGGATCTATTGTCATTAACAAAAAATATTCTAAATTAGATTCAAAGGATTATTTCCTCCGTTCGATGGCAGGAGAAGACTACCTTAATCGTTATCCTAAAACAAAAGCACAGAAAGGTAGACCACTCCTTCAAGTTAAAAATATCAGCAGCAAAAATGGAGCAGTAAAAAACGCCAGCTTTACACTTCAAAGCGGTGAAATACTAGGTCTGGCAGGATTGCAGGGTGCAGGTAAATCTACAATTGCAAAAATGCTATTCGGATTAGAAGAAGCCATAGCCGGAAAAACATTAATCGATGGAGAAGATATCAATATATGCCAACCCAGGCACGGGATTGAAAATGGGATTGCCTACGTCGGTGATGACACTTTAAAAGGAATTTTCCCAAGTTTAAACTTGATTGAAAATATAATGATGATGTCTTATAACCGGTTTTTAAAAAAAGGCTTTTTAGATAGTGAAGCAATAAGCATTGAAGCTCGTGAATCAATGCATTATTTTCACATGAATGTGCAGGATCCTACAATTAAAATAAGTAAACAAAGTATTGGAACAATTCAAAAATCAAATATATGCCGTTGGGCCCTTCTTGATAGTAAAATATATTTAATGGATGACCCTACAAAAAGTCTTGATATTCCGTCAAAGGTAGAGATATATAATCTCATGAATAGGATAGCTCACTCTGACTCTGGAATTCTGCTAATTTCTTCTGATATATCAGAACTAGTTGGAATGTGTGATCGAATACTCGTCATGTTTAAAGGTGAAATTATAAAAGAATTCAAATCAGGAGAATCATGCAGCAAAGATATTTTAAATTGCTCATTTGGAAATATTCACAACCCCTGAAGGGAATCGCCTTCCAGGGTCGGCTTCCTTGCCTCACCCTCCAGGCCGCCTCTCTCACTGGCGGGGCACGTCCTGTGCCCCTTCCGCTTCGCGCGCTCGTTCGGTTCGATTCCCGGCCTGGGCTTTGCGGTAGAGTCACTGAATAAGCTTAGTCGTAAGGCTTTTTATTAGGGGGATTATCAGCGGCTGAAGGGAATCGAACCCTCGGCTCTAGCTTGGGAAGCTAGGGTATTGCCATTATACGACAGCCGCGCTGATTGATAACAATACTATCCCTCCGGCCCCAATGGATCAAGCATCTTTTGCAAAAAAAGCACGGACTTTTATGCCCGCGCTGATAAATTAAACATTGACCAATTTCTTAGTCCGCCTACTCTCCCCTCACGGCCCTTATGGAGTAAGTGATAATCTCTTTGTCAGAGATACTCACCTTAAGGAGGGTGCTCTCTTCCTCGAGATAAGGAATAGTTATAAGACCGCCCTTACTCTTCATCATGAACAGAAGCTTTCGTTCGCCATTAGGAGTGATGGCATCAACCTTCAGGGTAACCGGCACCTGATAATCAGGAAGTGTCCGCTCGAGTATTCCAAAGACATAGCCATCGGGAGTCTTCTCAGGAGCAGCTATGACAAACTGCATTATGGTATCATTCGGAACTTCACTGTCGGACGAAGGGGACTGGCTAACCACAGTACCGGGAATTTCTCTGCTTCCGGCCGGTCTGGATGTGAAAACAAACTGAATGTTTAACTTAACTACGCTCTCTATGACCTCGCCGAAGGTAAGCTCGGTATAGTTGAGCACCTTCCGGTTCTGTCCGAGCGGACCCTTACTCACAACGAGCTCAATCGCGGTCGCGGCGGATATTTCAGTTCCGGGAGCAGGTTTCTGAACAAGAATTGTCCCGACCTGGGAATTATCATTAATCTTTATAATAGGTTTTTTGACCGACAAAAGAGGACCGTAGATTGATACCATACTCTTAATATGAGCCTCAAGATCATCCACATTCCAGCCCACATAGTCATCTAGCTCCTCAACAGCCGAGCCCTTGCTTATTTTAAGGACTACCCTTGAACCAGCTCTAACACTCGTTCCGGGAGCAGGCTCCTGGCCGACGACAAGCCCCTTGTCTTCAATATTCTGGGTGTACCTGAGCTGAATACCAGGATAGAGAGCCTTCTCTTCCAGTTCAACGAGGGCGTTCTCAACCTCAAGCCCGGTAACATCCGGTACCATTGTCTTTTCTATTCCCTTGAGTGACAGGAAAAAGGTTGTAAGGCCTGCGAAAAGCATGATAATAATTATCCCAACGGCGAATACAATAAAAGTTCTGTAAAACCGTTTATCCGGATCTGTTGTGTCACCGAACAAAAGTTTCTGCAATTTCCTACCAAATGGCCCCACTATTAACCTCCAAGTACAGCATCGGTAAAATCTTTTACACCATTTGTAAATGATTTCCAGTCCAATGCTTTTTTTGACTGCAGCTGCAGCATCCGGACAGCAAGAATTCCCCTACCTGTTTGTATCAGAATTCCCGCTTTTTTATCTACGCGAATCACCTTGCCGCATTCACCTTCCGCGTCTTCCTGCGGATATAGCTCAGCTTCAAGGATATTTAGTTTCTTCCCTGAAAAGAATGTATATACTCCCGGCCATGGTGTAAAGGCCCTGAGCCTTCGGTCTATTGCCGAGGCCGGTTCGGTCCAGTCTATCAGCCCATCGTCTTTCGTGATATAGGAACAATAGCTGACCGCCGACTCGTCCTGCTGGGTCTCGACAGCCGTACCGGCTTCTACCTTGTCGACGACCTCGGCGAGAAGCTCGGCCCCACGCTTAGCAAAATAAACGGTAAGAGACTCTGCCGTATCATCAGAGCTGTAGACATACTGCTCCTGAGCAAGGATGGCCCCGCTGTCCATCTTCAGCGCAAGCCTCTGAATGGAAATACCGGTCTCATCATCACCACTCAGGAGGGCTGACTGGATAGGGCTTGCTCCTCGGAATTTCGGCAGCATGGACGGATGAACATTAAGCCCGCCGTAAGGGAAAATATCGATGAAATTTTTCCTGAAGATTTGCCCATAGGCGGTGACAGCAAGAATTTCAGGCTCAAGAGCCCTGATCTCTTCGATGAAGGCCTCGTCAAGCTTCTCCGGCTGAAAAGTCTGAATACCAAGCTCATCAGCCTTCATTTTAACCTGACAGCATTTAATCTCCCGTCCCCGACCGCACTCACGGTCAGGATTGGTAAGAACACCTACAACCTCATGCCTTTCGGCAAGCTTTTCCAGTGAGGGAACGGCGATTTCGGGAGTTCCCGCAAAAAACACTCGCATAACCGGCTTATCCGATATTCTTCAGATAAACTTTCATCAGCCGTTCGCGTTTTTTTTCTTCGATACGGTCAATAAAAAGTCTTCCGCGCAGGTGATCATACTCATGCTGAATAACCCGCGCGAGGATTCCATGGGCATCAATGGTGAAAGGCCTTCCCTTCTCATTCCATGCCTGAATTGTGATTTCTGCCGGTCTCATAACATCAGCCCAGACACCGGGAATACTGAGGCAACCCTCTTCATAGGGAACAATATCATCAGAGGTCATAATTATCTCGGGATTAATAAAAACTCTCGGGATATCATCCTGCGCATGGGTAACAAAGAGCCTTAGCTGCTCATTAACCTGAGGACCAGCTAGTCCTATACCCTTATGGATTTCAAGCGACTCAATCATTGCCGTTGTCAGCCTGACGATTTTCTCGTCAATGTCCGCAACAGTCGCTGCCTGCTTTCGTAATATGTCTTCGTAGGTCGAGCCTACAGTAACTACATCTATCATACTCATATAATACTATTTATTTATACGCTTGAAAAGTAGAAGGCGAAAACTGTGCAATATCCGTGTATAAACAGGTAGCCCAAATTTAACCATATATTAATCATTTTATAACATTTGGGGTCTAAGCTCAGCATCTATGGTACTAATAAGAACGGATCTAAAGAAGATAACTTCACTGCAGCGCTGGATGGACAGCTCAAATCATCTACATTATGCTTATCAGCCGATAGTCAACATCCACACCGGGCTTACTCTCGGATTTGAAGCATTGCTCCGGGGTTATAATGAAGCAGGTTTTAAATCAATAAACGATGTATTTAACTCTGCATATGAAGAAACGGTACTCTACAGTCTCGATCTGCATTTAAGAGAGCTGGCAATCAAGAACTTCTATCAAAAAAAAGAATTCTCCGATCTGAAGCTATTCTATAATCTTGACAATAGAGTCTTGGAAATGCCGGATTATTTATCCGGGAACACCGAAAAGTTCCTGAAAGCCAATGGTATGCATTCAACAAACATCTGCTTTGAAATATCTGAAAAACATGAATTTGCAAATTACCAGAACACTCATAGAATTCTAAGAGATTACAAAGATCAAAACTATAGAATAGCAATTGACGATTTCGGTTCCGGATATTCAGGGCTGACACTTCTTTATCACTCCGAGCCTGATTTTATTAAGATTGACAGATTCTTCATCGAAAACATTAATGATGACAGCAGAAAGAAATTTTTTGTTGCTAATGTCGTTAATCTTGCACACATGATGGGAATATCTGTAATTGCAGAGGGAATTGAGACCATTGGAGAATTTTATGTTTGTCGTGAGATTGGCTGTGATTATATTCAAGGTTATTTAATTCAAAGGCCTGAAAGCAACCCCGGAAAACTTCTTCTGCGCTACCCTCTTGTAGAGGAACTCGTGAACAGTCAGTCACGCAAAACAGACGGGGATAAAAACCTTATTAAGCGTGAAATGAAAGAGGTTCCCTCAGTTTCTGAGAAGGTATCTACTGAAGAAATACTCGAGAGATTCAGAAAAGGGCAAGGGACACAATGCTGCTTTCCTGTTGTAAACACTTCTTATGAACCTCTAGGACTATTACGGGAATCAGATCTTAAAAAGTATGTTTATTCTCCCTACGGAATCTCGATTCTGCAGCATCAGTCTGCTACAAACGGGATAGAAAGCCTTATTTTCAGGGCTCCTGTTATGGAAATATATAATCCCATAGAGAAAATTCTTGAACTCTATAGCCTGAACGAAGACCTCGATGGCGTTATTATTACCGAGAACGGAAAATACAGGGGCATTCTTGATTCAAGCGCGATCCTCCGCATCCTGAGTGAGAAAAAGATATCTATAGCCCAGGACCAGAACCCTCTTACAAAACTACCCGGCAATACGAGTATAAATAACTATCTTTCCGGAATAATAAGAGAGGAAGTAGGATTTCACATCTGCGTTTATTTCGATTTTGACAATTTTAAACCCTTCAACGATACTTACGGGTTCCGGCAGGGTGACAGGATAATAAGGCTCTTTGCGGACATACTCCTTGAACACCGGATTGTAAGGAAAAATTTTACCGGCCACATCGGGGGGGATGATTTTTTCATTGGATACAGCGGCCGAAGCAACAACCGTGAAGATATTCTCCTGGAAATAAAGAGTATTATAGACCAATTTGAAGCAGATGTTCTCCCGTTTTACACAAAAGAACACCGGGAACAGGGTTACATAACCGCGCAAAACCGACACGGAGGGGACGCAAAATTCCCCTTACTGTCAGTGAGCGCTGCGGTCATTTGTATAATATCATCTGTGGGTGAACACAGTATAGATAAACTCACAGAGACCATTGCGTCATTGAAGCAGAAAGCCAAAAACTCGAAGGATCATATGGCGTTTCTGGATATTTAATAAAACTTTCAAGGTTCGGTTAAAGAAGACTAACCGGATCAACATCCGCCTCTATATAGACACCGGAGGGAAGATTGTACTGGGCCAATGCCCCCTTAAAGAGGGAATGAACAGGTTTAAAGTTATCAGTCCTGATTATTATCTGATAGCGGAAATTTCCGGATATCATCGAGAGCGGACACTCCGCGGGTCCCAGGACCTCAGTATTTGAGTCTTCAGGAAGCCCGTCAATATCAAACCTAAAAGCGAAGTCCTCGGCCGAGGCAATCACCCGCTCTTCATTCTTCCCCCTGAAAACCAGCCTGAACAGCCTTCCGAAGGGCGGAAAACCCAATTCCTGCCTTATTTCAATTTCTCTCCGATAAAATGACTCGAGCATCCCGTCCGCGGCCATCCGAATAGCCTCATTTTCAGGCTTATAGGTTTGAATCATTACTTTCCCGTCAGGAAAATACCGGCCGGCACGGCCTGACACCTGAACAATCAGGTTGAAGGTCCGCTCATAAGCCCTGAAATCGGGAAGATGCAGACCGGTATCGGCAAGGACTATTCCTACAAGCTTCACTCCGGGAAAATTAAGCCCTTTGGCAACCATCTGGGTTCCAAGAAGAATATCAATTTCTCCGTTTTTAAATCTCTGCAGCCGGTCTTTGAGAGAGCCTTTCTCTTTGACCGAATCAGTATCTACCCTCTCTATCCTTAGCTTCGGGAAAAGCGTATTCAATTCAAGTTCTATCATCTCGGTTCCGAAACCGGAATAACCCACATCGAGAGAGCCGCATTCAGGACAGACAACTCTAGGCTGCTCCGAATATCCGCAATAATGGCAGACAAGTTTGTTTCGCTGTTTATGGTAGGTCAGTGAAACCGAACAGTTCCGGCATCTTGATTCATAACCGCAACTTCGGCAGTGAAAGAAATAAGAAAACCCCCTGCGGTTCAGAAACAGGATTGTCTGCCTGCCTTCTTCGTAGGTTTTTTTTATTTCTTCTTCGAGAGGCTTTGAGATGCATGTCTTATATTTTCTCATGTCGATGAGTTCAACAGTCGGAACCGCCCCTCCGGCTAGCCTCTTACCGAGTCTGAATCCTTTAATCCGGCCGGTATCAACCTGATGCCAGGCTTCCATCGACGGTGTGGCCGAACCCATGATAAGCCTCGCCTTCTCTACTCCGGCCCGGTACATTGCAACCTGCCTGGCATTGTATCTCGGCTTCGAGCCTGATTTATACGCGCCCTCATGTTCCTCATCGATAATAATCAGCCCTAGTTTCCGAACGGGGGCGAATACCGCGCTCCTGGCGCCGATTACAAACTCAGCCTCGCCGGAGCGGATTCTCCGCCATTCCACCAGCTTCTGCGAAGGAGTCAGTCCGGAATGAAGGACAGCTACCCCTGAGCCGAATCTTGCCCGGACGTCTTCGGTCAGCTGGTGAGTCAGAGATATTTCGGGCACAAGATAGATCACCCCGAGTCCCTCATCAATTATCCGCCTGGCAATCTGCAAAAAAACCTCAGTCTTCCCCGAGCCGGTTATTCCATAAAGATAGAAGGTGCCGTGAGATTCAGCAAGGATGCCGTCGATGGCCGCCCTCTGCTCGTCAGAGAGGATCAATTCCTTATTCGGTGGAATCTCAAAATCTTCGAGGGCCGGAATCCGGCTCTCACGCTTTCCACCCGGAAGCATAATAGACAGCGCTTCCCCGAGTGAACAATAATACATCTCCGAAATCCAGCGAGCGAGAGCTATTTCAGATTGCCCATAGAGAGGCTGCTTATCAATGAGCCTTTCTATCTCTTTTATCTTATACTCTAATTCCGAGATGTCAATTCCCGTCGAAATTATAAAACCTATCAGCTTTCTTCTGCCGAAGGGGGCCTTCACCCTCATGCCAACTTCGGCATCCATTCCAGTGGGAACGGCATAGGTATAGGACCCCAGAGCGGGAGTATTAAAAACGACCTCTATATAGCCGGAGATTTCCCCGGAATCACCGTTAATTTCGTCGTCCTATTTCATCGGCCAGCTCTTTTACCCTCTTAAGATCACTCCACACAGCACCACGGAGTTCCTTATTTCGAAGAACAGAGCTTGGATGATAGGTCGGAACAACAGGAATACCCTCATACTGATGGACCCTGCGCCGAAGCTTTTCAATTCCCTCGTCGCTGCCGCAGATTACCTGGGAGGCAAACCTTCCCAGGGTTACTATTATCGTCGGTTTGATAAGGACAAGCTGCCGCAACAGGAACGGCTGGCATGCTGTAATTTCATCGGGATGAGGATCACGGTTCTCCGGAGGACGGCATTTAATAATATTTCCTACAAAACAGTTTTTATTCCGCTCAAGACCAATTGCATCCAGCCATTTATCCAGATATTCTCCAGCCCGGCCCACGAAGGACTCGCCGGTCTTGTCTTCATCAGGTTCGGGACCTTCACCGATGAACATGACTACAGGATTAATAACACCGGTCCCGGGAAGAGGATGATGCCTCGTCTTGGACAGATTACACTTAACGCAGCTCAGTATTTCGGCGGCGATTAGTTCAAGGCTGTCGGTCCCCGATGAGGCGCCAGGCCGGCAGCCTATGGTCACCGATTCATGCTCGGTCTTCCAGCCGCCGTTTATAACGTCCTTTGCATTGTTAATTATTTCAATAAAATCAGATAATTGATCTTTCATCGTATAATACCTTTTCTAAAAATAATCCTCTCGCCGGAGCTGTTGTTCCGGCTTCGCTGCGGTCAAGACTGGTGAGTATTCGTCTCATCTCATCAGAACCTGCCCCGCCTTCCTCAAGCTGCATTAACGTGCCCACAAGACTCCTGACCATTCGCCAGAGAAACGCGTTGCCGGCTATCTTGAAAACCAGGAAGGCCCCTTCAATAGTGAAGGCCGCCGTATACAGCTGCCTGATTTTGGACTTACTTGGGTCTCCGGCCGCGGTGAAGGTTGTAAAGTCATGGATACCCGAAAGGGGCGCGGCAAGTCGGTTAAGCCTTCCAATATCGGGAACATGCCGCGTTCTCCAGCAGTATCTGTCATGCCACGGCTCACAGCTTCCTCCAGCCTTGATATAATAACGGTAAATCCGGATTTTTGCATCAAAACGTGAGTGAAATTCATCAGAGACAGCCTCAGCCTTAAGTATTCTGATATCACGCGGAAGCATTGAATTAAGAGCGGCTGTAAATTTATCTGCCGGGATATTGTCTTTTTCGGTATAAAAATTGGCAATCTGCCCCTTAGCATGTACCCCCGAGTCAGTTCTGCCCGAACCGGTCAGTTTTATTTTTTCCTGGTGAATTATCCCCAGAGCCTTTTCTATTTCACCCTGAACAGTCCTGCCGTTTGTCTGCACCTGCCAGCCGTTGAAATCAGTGCCGTCATATGAGACAGTGAGTTTAATATTTCTTTTCATCGATTCTAACTTTACTTGCCCTCTGATGACATTCTCTCATACAGTTCTCTCGCGTGCTCGAGAAGTGCCGACGGTTTATCCTTCGACGCCTTTCCCATTCCGAACAGCCTCGCTACCGCTCTCTTTGCGAAATCAAGTCTCTTTTTACGGCTTTCAGGATCGGATCGATCGCCATACTCATACTCGAGCAGGCCGCCGAGGTAGAAAACCCCGTCGTGAGCATAGTTTTTATCAAGATCAGGCCCGAGATGAGGCACTTCAGCCAGGCTCTCGATGCCGTCCTGTTCATACTCGACTGCCATTCCGTAGAAAAACTGCGCCTTATGATAGAATATTTTAGCAAGGTAATCGTAATTCTCATTCGAATATTTCCGGTGAAGATCATTGAAAATCCAGGCAGCACGAAGCGCCGATATTCCTCTCTTGATTGTGGGAGTACTATGGGGTGGAAAATGCTCATAGCAGCTTATAGCCAGAAAATATGAGGCCGCACCTTCTTTCAGCCCCCGGTTGCTGCTGAAGTCAGCTTCCGGAATTATTTTCTCGAGGTTCTGTCTCCGTTTTTTAGTCTCGTCTTCAAGAACACCGATAAGACTCTCGGGAACTGACTCAAAATCCTGAGCGTAGGCTGCGAATAAGCAGGCAGGGCAAACGATAACCGGATAAATAAGCGGACAGATATCACCGTATTTCTGTGAAGGCTCATACTGCCTGTGAAGTTCTCCGGTAAGTTCTCCGGCGATAAGCCGTCCCCGCCCTGTTAAAAGCTCTTCCTTCCTGAATGAATTGCCGCAAATCGGACATTCCACATCCTTTTTTGACCAGTAAGAAATCTTACTCTCGCCTTCAGCCATTTAATACTCCATAATATCCGGATAGACCGGCAGTATTTTAACTATCTTCATGTACTTCGAGGGAATTCCAAAATTCAGAGCTTTATGCCCCTCCGAATTAGATCTCCAAAATTACTACTGCAACTGCATTATCACGCTCATGAGTCATCGACAGAAAAACCCCCTGTGCGCCCGAAGCTTCGATTGCCTTTGCGGCAGTTCCGTGAACTTTAATATCGGGTTTGCCGTTATGATTTGAGACAACCTGAATATCCTTAAGTTGAATTCCTTTAAGCCCGGTACCGAGAGCCTTTCCGAGGGCTTCCTTCGCGGCAAACCTCGCTGCAAGGGAGACATTCCTGGATGACCTCCGGTTTTGGGCATCTACGATCTCCATAGGATGGAAAAATCTTTCTATAAGTCCGGGAGTTCTGCCCCATTTCACTAGTCTGTCCACATGGACTATATCAACACCTATTCCATAAATCATTCTTTTTCCAGCCTCTGAACATCAATTGTTATTTCATCCGGTGTATATTTAAGCACAAACAGACCGGCGGGAATAATAGGCGACACCGGAACAACCCATCTCCCCGGTTTAGTAATATCTCCGCAATCGGCGATGATCGAGAAGTCACCACTTACAGTTGATTCCATAAGTATCTGCTTACCCTGAACCTTGATTGATCCCGTTATATCGGAACCTGTGATATAAAGCTCAGGAGCAAGATCAATGTAGATCATCCCGACCTCTTCAAAAGTCTTCAGTATAACAGTTTCTTTTACTATTCCCTGAAACCCGACAGAATCTCCTGAAGGAAAGGTTAGATATGGATCATTAACTTTCAGCCGGGTTCGCAGATAAAAGTCGCTGTTCTTTCCGTCCAGATTTATTTCTTCAGTAGGAATGAACTCAAGCCCCTCGATGTGACTCTTCGGCCCCTCGACCATGGCCTCTTCCGTGCTGAGCAGATATTGATCAAGCTCCCAGCCCTTCTCAGGATAACCTATCAACTGGGGCTGAATCTTGACCTGCCGGGAAATTCTCCGCTCAAGTTCCAGTGTCAGCTCAGCAGGCTCAATGTGAATTTCGAGCTGCTCAATATTTTCCGCGGCCCCCGTCCTTCTAAATTTTATGGGAGCCTTAAAAAGGCCCTCAGACGAATGGGTGGAAAAATCAGCATAGGCTTCAATATCATCCTCAAGAATCATGAAGATATTCTCCTCCGACCCCTTCAGGCTGACTCTCACACTCGACGGAATTGATGATGAGATCGAGTAGCTTTCGTTGATTATGATATCCAGAGGAACGGAAAAAAAGCGCTCCTCAAGATTTGTTGCCTGATAAAAAAGAAACAGGATAATAGCTGCGACAACCGAAAGTATTTTGGCTGGCCAGTTTCTTTCAATAATTTTGGATAATCTGTTAAGCAAAACTATCTTCCTCCACCACAGTCGTCTCTTCCCGTGAATTCAGAAGATATTTCAACTTTCGTCTCAATTCCTCGATAGAAAGATCATAAAAAAGATTTGCGTCATAGGCTAACGAGATTGCGCCCGTCTCCTCTGAAACAATGAGTACTATTGCATCGGTCTCTTCGGCCAGACCTAGGGCTGCCCTATGTCTCGTTCCGAAGGATCGCCTTATATCAGTCTGTTCGGAGAGCGGAAGAAAACATCCGGCCGAGGCGATTCTTCCGTTATGAATTATGACCGCGCCGTCATGCAGGGGCGTATCAAAACTAAAAATTGTAAGAATGAGACTCGATGACAAATCTGAATCCAGAAGAGTGCCAGTGTCAATTATATTTTTAAGTCCCATTTTCCTGGAAAAAACAATCAGCGCACCGCGCCTTCTGCCTGCAAGAACATCTACGGCATTGAGTACCGATTCAATCTGCCTGGGTTTTGCCCCCGAACTTGATTTAAACCAGTCTCTCTGACCTATCTTCGTGAAAATACTCCTTAGTTCCGGCTGAAAAACCACAGCAAGAACTACAACAAGAACAGTCGCAAGGGCATTCATTATCCATCGGAGAGTATCAAGTTCCAGAATGAAGGCCGCAACATATATAACTACTATAAGCATTGCTCCCTTAAGAAGCTGCATAGCCCTTGTCTGAATCAGGATCTTGTACATCTGGTAAATAAGAAATGACAGAATCGCTATATCAAGAAGCGGCCTTATCAGGTCTTTAAAGACCCATATCTGGTTAACTTTCTCCATTAATGACCAGCTCCCTCGATGGCAGAAAGAATATCAAGCATCCTCACAGTATCGGTCACATCATGAACCCTAAGAATATCCGCGCCGTTCATCACCGCGTACATATTCGCGGCAAGGCTGCCAGAGAGTCTGTCCTCAACCGGCGCGCCGGTAATTGCTCCAAGAAAAGATTTTCTTGACAGACCTATCAGCATTTTATAGCCGAGAGCTTTAAACCGCCCGAGATTATTCAAAATTAAAAGATTATCTTCAAGCCTCTTACCAAAGCCGATGCCCGGATCGATAATGATTCTATCTTGTTTAATTCCAAAACTATGAGCCCTGCCGATGCATAATTCCAGCTCATTCAGGATTTCTTCAAGAACATCAGTATAACGCGGATTTAGCTGCATAGTATCGGGAGTGCCTCTTTTATGCATTAGCACAACGGGCACATCATAGGTTGCGGCAACGAGTCCTAGTTCGGTATCATCCTTTAGCGCCGATATATCATTGATAATATCAGCCCCTGCCCTTATCGCCGCCTCCGCTGTTTCCGATTTCCTGGTATCAATCGAAATAGCAATATCGGAGAATCCCCTGATAGCCTTAATCAGCGGGACAACACGTCTTATTTCCTCATCCGCATCAATATAGCTTGCGCCCGGCCGGGTTGATTCTCCTCCAATATCGATAATTTCCGCCCCGGCGTCAATCATCTGCCTCGCCGACTCTAGGCCTTCGGATAATTCCGGCTTCCTGCTTCCAGCATAAAAAGAATCAGGGGTTGTATTCAATATTCCCATAACAAGGGATCTTCGTTCGGTGGATAATATCCTTCCGCCTGATAACATAATTTTCATCGTCTCATTATAGAGTAAAAAACCGAGACAAACAATAAACTAATTATGGTTTTTAACATGACATTCTGATATGATTTATTTATGAAACAAAAGGATATATTAGTTCTACTACTGTTACTGCTTCTACCGCTTTCCTCTTTCAGCTGCACCTCTGTTGATTCTCCGCTATCCGGCAGTCAACATATTCCTTCAGCTTCCGCCGGCAAACCGCTCAAAGAAAACAGTCCGGCCGTCGGCTGGGCTTATGAGACCGAAATCACAAATAAGGGAAGCCGAAGCGAAGGCTCTGTAGGCCGGCTTTTTTACCGCTATAATGAGCTGCCTCCTGTTTTCAGCAGAATAGTCATAGGTGGAAATGTCTTCACATACATACCGATGGTAAATCTCTGGGACAACTCAGGATACATATCTGCCGGAACCGAAGACTTTTCACAATTCGGCAGTGTCTCAGGGAATATCAATAGAACCGAATTAAAAAACGGCTGGTACCAATCCGAACCTGACACCCAAAAAAAGGGGACACCGAAAGAATGGGTGTACGCGGAGTCGGAAGTAATCTCGGTGTGGGTATCACCCGAGAGTATGGGCGGTGTCATTGAATTATTCAATTTGAAACCTACTGTATCGCCCTCTATGATTGGGCAGCCGAAAAAGTAAGGAGAACTTTCATGAGCGATCTAATTCTTAAGAGCAGTAATATTTTTACATCTGCCGACAACGAAGCCTTTCCAGGCGCCCTTGTTATTCGAAACGGAAAGATCGATTCAGTGCTCCGAGGCAGCTTCGCTAGATCAGATCTGCCGTCATCCGGCGATTTCTTTGACTGCGGGAGCCGACTTATAATGCCCGGATTTTGCGACAGCCACATCCACGGATTTCTCGGCAGCCTTCAGTCGAAGACTGTTAATTTAGCTGATTGCGTTTCGGAAGAAGACGCGGCCCTGAAAACAAAGCGCTACTACGAGACCTCAGATCTTCCGCGGCTCATAGGCTTCGGATGGAACCACTACAGCTGGGCAGAAAACAATCTGCCTTCAAAACATTCGCTTGACCGTCTTATAAAAGATAAACCCGTATATCTTTTTAATGAAGAGCTTCACAGCATCTGGCTGAATTCGGCAGCCTTAAAGGAAGCCGGTATTACAAAGACTACACCACAGCCGGAAAACGGACATATTTCTATTGGAAAAGACGGTGAGCCAAGCGGTTATCTTCTAGAACCGGGAGCAATTGAACTTGTGACCCCCTTTGTTTTCAGCCTGACCCCTGAGGCCGAAAACGAGTTGTTTCAGAATCTCATCGATACAGCCTCAGCTTGCGGGATAACATCTTTCAGCGACATTCAGATTTTTGATACTCTTAACTGCGGTATTTATGAACAATTTCTCAAAAACAACGAGCTCTCATGCCGGGTTTTTCCGGTTTTTCCGATGAAGACCCCGGTGGGGCAGCTCCTTCAGTTACGGGACGACTATGACTCCGATTTCCTGAAGTTCAGCGGCGTTAAGGAATTCCTTGACGGAACCGCCGCTATGTATACCGGAACCCTCATCGAACCATACAGTGACAGGCCTGGATTTAACGCCCCTCCCCTCGTAGAAGCCGAGAAAACAATAGAGCGGGCAATTGAACTCGATCAGCTTGGATTCAGAATAAGGTTTCACGCCTGCGGTGCCGGAGCGGTACGTCTGGGCCTTGATATATTTGAGCAGGTAAGAAAGAAAAACGGATTCAACGCAACCCGCCATACAATTGAACACATCGAAAACATCGCGCCTGTCGATATTCCACGTTTTAAAGCCCTCGGGGTGACAGCATCAGTACAGCCTGATCACCTGTGGAGTGAAAGATACGCGAATCATCCTTTTCACAGCATCCTCGGCCCCGAGCGGTGCCGATGGGCCTGGCCGTTCAAGTCTCTTGTTGACGGCGGAGCTGATACAGCCTTCGGAACGGACTTCCCGGTATCACCGCTTGACCCTATGCAGGGAATCTACAGGGCAATGACCCGTCTTCATGAAGACGGGAAACCCGAGGGCGGATGGATTCCGGAAGAAAAGCTGGGCCTCTCTGAATCACTCAGGCTGTACACGGCGGGGTCGGCAAAACAGATGTATTCCAAAAACCAGTTTGGAATGCTGAAACCGGGAATGGCCGCCGATATAGCGGTAATTGACGGCAATCTCTTTGACATGTCACCCGGAGAAATTAGGCAGGCCGGAATTTACATGACTATCTCAGCCGGCAGGATAGTCTACAGCTAATATTTTCCCAAAGTATATCCATCAGACGGATAATCATCATACCAGGCCTCGAAAAGCTCACGCCAGGATTCAACCGTCCCATCCGTATCGGATGTGCAGAAATCGAGGCTGCCGACAGTTATGTTGTCTGAGCCCGTGACGTCATCGTCATAGTACCAATAATGATAGGCATAGTGCGATTTACTAAGATATGTTTTCTCTCCATGCGAGATGAATATTGAAAGCCCCCGGAGGGCATCCTCATCGGCCGTACCATAATAATCATCAAGCCCGATTCCGCTTGACTCCGCGTAGCAGCCTACAACGGCCGAGTCGAGGGCGGTGAGAACCGATGAAGCAGCCCCGGCCGCATCTCCGGTTACACCCTTACAGAAGGAGTAAAGGTCGGTATAGGGAGCATACAGAGATGTATCTGACGGATCGAGATCATAGAAATATCCCGAGGCGTCTCGCCGGGCTTCGAAGGATGACTCTCCAGCCCCATAGAGGAGGACAGCAAGCTTGTCTATCTCGGTCTTTAGAGCAGACATCATCGAAAGGTCTACCGCCGTCATAGTGTTAGGCAGGCTTGTGGACTCGGTGTCGGTGGACTGCTTATATTGGGTAACTATCATGTCGGCCATAGCGGAAGGAAGGGGGATGCTGCCGCTAACTGAGAAATTGCCGAAGAGACGCTGGTAGTCCCAGCCCCAGATCCATTCCTCGGCAGGTGAGGCGGTAAAATAGCTTCCAAGCTCCCTTAGCTCGTAGGCCGTCTCAACCGTCCCCATCAGGCAGGCATCCATGCCGAGGACGTCGAAGGCGGCTACGCTTGCGGCGGCGGCGAGGCCCGCCTTAATACCCTGCTGGACCTCATTGTTATTGAGAATATCACCGCTTGTTAGATCCTGACAGATTTCCCTGCTCTGGAGAATGTCAAAATTGATGCTTTTAGCTCCTCCGCCGTGATTCCAGAGAACAAGAGCGTTGTACAGAGACGGATAGGTCTCAAGCCCGAACTCGATGAAATCGGACAGAGTATCGGGATTGCCCATATTCAGCTCATCGGAGGCAGGAAAACTTCAGCCTGTTATCTTCGAAGAAACGATTACATCCGAATTATCCGGGCTCATCAGATAAAGGGCGGTGTTGCCGCTGCCGGAAAAATCAGCCAGCACGAGAATCTTCACATCGCTGCCGAGGTTCGTATTACCCGCCTTGAAGGCATCATAGAGGCCCTGCTCCATCTCGTTCATATCAATGCTTGCATAGCCTGAGAGGCTGTTATCTCCTGCCAGGTAGATGAGAAATGTCCAGCCCTTGCCCTTCTCGGCAAAGGCTGCCGTCAGCCTGATACTCTCTCCGGGCATGGTTAATGATATTTCGTCACTCAAGGCAGAGTCGAATGAATATGATGAGATGTTCCCCCAGCCGGTAAAATAGTAGCCCGAAGAAGGCTGAGCGTTGAGGCTTACCACCTGGTTTTCGAAATAGCTTCCGCCGACAGGGTTCATCGTAATGGTTCCTCCGCTGCTTTCTACCGACAGCTCATAGACCGGCCCGCAGGAAGAAAAATATATTAATACAGTGAGTGATGTCAGTACTGAAAGCAATGCCTGCTGTAATTTTTTAAAAGTCATAGCGCCCCGATTGTAGAAATTATTTCAAATAAATTGCATAATCCATTGATATCCGGAAGATGCCGACTTATATAATATATAATTCTTATACTGCTTTCACAGGGGTAAATGAAAAAATCGATTGTTTTTTACAAAGAGTTTACACTTCGGACGATGATAAACCTTTAAAGATAAGGAAATGCAATGAAGATAAATATCCGCAGATGGAAAGACATGGGTAAAGACGAACGCAGCCTGATCCTCTCGCGTTCCGAGCTGAACATCTCCGAGGTCTCCGGATCAGTTGAAGAGATAATTGCCAAGGTCGAGAAAGACGGTGACGCGGCGCTGAGAGAACTGACAAAAAAATTCGACGGCGTCGATCTCTCCGGAATCTCCCTTCGCGCAACAGAGGAAGAATACGGAAAAGCCGAAAAATTGCTCAGTGAAGATGTAAAGGCGGCAATTCGGTATTCAATTGATAATGTCAAGAAATTCCACAACAGCCAGAGGCCTGGAGAGATGACCTTCTCCGAGATCCGGCCCGGCATCTTTGCCGGAGAAAAGGCAATGCCTATATCTTCAGTCGGGCTCTATGTTCCAAGGGGCCGCGGCAGCTTCCCCTCGATGCTGTACATGCTTGCCGTTCCGGCTTTCATTGCAGGAGTGGAGAGGATTGTCGTTGTCACTCCCCCGAATGAAGACAGCTCAATAGATCCGGCCTGCCTGTACGCGGCAGGGCTCTGCGGAGTTACCGAGGTATACAGGGTAGGCGGCGCGCAGGCCATCGCGGCCCTGGCCCTGGGCACTGAATCAATCAGGCCGGTTGTAAAACTTTCCGGCCCGGGCAGCAAATATGTCGCCGCCGCGAAGAGACTTCTCTCATCGAGGGTCGACGCGGGACTCCCCGCCGGACCGTCTGAGGCTATTGTACTAGCCGATGAAACAGCTGATCCTGAAAAAGCCGCGATAGACCTTCTTATCGAGGCTGAACACGGCTCTGATTCCTCGGCAATTCTTCTTACGAATTCGAAAAAACTCGCCGAGGCTGCCGCGGAGATACTGAGAAAAAAAACAGAGGCGCTGCCTGAACCGAGAAAAACCTTCGTAAAAGACGTTCTCTCGGGCTACGGCGGCATAATAATAACTGATTCAATCGAAGAAGCGGCGGACATAATCAACGAGTTTGCACCCGAGCATCTTCAGCTGCAGACGAGGGATCCCTTCGACACCCTGTCTCTGATAAAAAATGCCGGCGAAATCCTTCTCGGAGAGAATACGCCCTTCTCTTTGGCAAATTATTCAACGGGCGCTAACGCAGTACTGCCCACAGGCGGCGGGGCCAAGACCTACTCTGCGGTATCTGTGAGGGATTTTATCAAATACTCATCGGTCGTATATGCATCGAAGGAAGGACTCAACGGAGCAGCGGGCCATGTAAAAGCCCTCGCCGATTATGAGGGCTTCATCACCCATGGGAATGCGATTAAAGACCGTGGACTTTAGAACCTCTGCCGAAGCCTTCGGCCACCTCGAGTCGTTCACTAATCTCGAAAAAGCTCCGAATCTGACTGCGCGGGAATACCGTCTGGATCGGATGTACGCGCTTCTCCCCCTCTTCGGTAACCCCCAGAATGCTTTTAAATCCATTCACGTTGCGGGCTCCAAGGGCAAGGGCTCGACTGCGGCCTTCATCGCCGGGATTCTCGCTGCTAACGGAATTAAAACCGGGCTATATTCCTCGCCCCATGTAGAGACTTATAAAGAGCGTATCAGCATGGCGGGCACCTTCTTCGACGAGACCTTATATACTGCGACAGCCTCGATGATGATGTCGGTAATAGAGGCCGAATCCGGCGGAGAGAACCTTCCCGGAGGACTGCCGACAACCTTCGAACTCCTGACCCTTCTGTCTTTTCTCATCTTCAGGGAAAGCGGTTGTGAGTGGGCAGTCTTTGAGACCGGACTCGGAGGGCGTCTGGATGCTACAAATGTGATAATTCCCGAAGCTTCAGTTCTCACCTTGATTGAACTTGAACATACCGAATATCTCGGAGACACAATAGAGAAGATTGCCCTTGAGAAGGCCGGAATTATCAAGAAGGGTGTCCCTGTATTTTCGGGGGACCAGCATCCCGAGGCGGAAAGCGTATTCAGGCAGACCGCGGCATCAAAGTGTTCGGATATTTTCTTTCCCGATGATCTCGTTACTAACCTTACTTCAGTTAAAACGGAATCCGGCCCATGGGCGCAGGAAGCTCTGCTCAGGCTGAAAACCGGAGAAGAAATCAGTTTCAAGCTAAAACAGGCCGGGTTCTATCAGGCTAAAAACGCGGCGATGGCAGTATCTGTCCTCGCACATTTAAAACGAAAGAAAGAAACCGGAATTTCGGATATCAATCTGGCCCTGGGAATACCCAGCACTGCTCTACCAGGCAGAATGGAGGTATTCGCCCCGGCCGGTAGCCCGAAGGTTGTGCTCGACGGCGCTCATACCCCAAAATCAGCGATACTATCCGCGCAGGCCTTCTTTGAGACGACAGGAGAGGCGGGCGGAACCCTCCTCTTCGGCGCTGTTGACGGCAAGGATACCCATGGAATGGCCGAGGTTCTAAGCGCCCTTTTTAACAGGGTAGTCATATCAACACCGGGCACTTTCAAGAAGAGCGACCCGGATGAGGTCTTCAGGATTTTTAGCAGCACCGGAATATCAGCCGAACTGCTGAAGGATCCTTCCGACGCCCTCGATAGAGCCCTGTCCTACGGAAAACCTGTCTTTGTAACGGGTTCATTTTACATGGTATCCGAGATCAGAGCCTTGCTCACCTAAAAGATACTTTTTCATGAGTGGAATGATGTTTCTATTGACAGTAACGTCATTCCACGCTATCATCCTGTTACTGTAAGGAGATACAATTATGGAAAATTATTTCAAGACATTGCCTGATACAAACGGAAACTTCGGAGAATACGGAGGAAGTTTTATTCCGCCCCAACTCCAGGAAGAAATGGACAAGATCACAGATGCCTATTATTCAATCAGTAAATCACATCAGTTCATTTCAGAACTTAGAAGTATAAGAAAGCATTTCCAGGGCAGACCTACCCCTGTCTATTTTGCAAAGACCCTCTCGGATGAACTCGGAGGACGGATTTATCTTAAACGTGAAGATCTTAACCATACAGGCGCTCATAAACTGAACCATTGCATGGGAGAAGCGCTGCTTGCCAAATACCTCGGAAAGAAAAAGCTCATCGCGGAGACCGGAGCGGGTCAGCATGGTGTTGCCCTTGCTACCGCAGCCGCCTATTTCGGCCTTGAATGTGAGATTCACATGGGCGAGGTTGATATTGTAAAAGAACATCCTAATGTTATAAGAATGAAGCTGCTCGGAGCAACAGTTGTTCCGGTATCACACGGACTGAAAACTCTAAAGGAAGCGGTAGATTCAGCCTTTGAGGCCTATCTTAAAGATCCTGTTACTACAATCTACTGTATCGGTTCGGTTGTAGGGCCTCACCCCTTCCCTATGATGGTAAGAGATTTCCAGAGGGTAGTTGGTATTGAAGCAAAAGATCAATTCCAGGAAATGACAGGAGAACTTCCAGACAATGTCGTTGCATGTGTCGGCGGAGGAAGCAATGCAATTGGTATCTTCTCGTCCTTTCTTGAAGATCCGGAATGCAGCTTATACGGAGTAGAACCAGCCGGACGCTCATTTAAACCGGGAGATCACGCCTCTACTCTTACATACGGAAAACCGGGAATCATTCATGGATTCAAATGCTATCTTCTGCAGGAAGAAAATGGCGAGCCGTCACCTGTTTACTCAATAGCAAGCGGCCTTGATTATCCTGGCGTCGGACCTGAGCACTCGATGCTCAAAGACCTTAAAAAGGTAAATTACGTAACAGCTTCGGACGATGACTGCCTCGATGCGTTCTACACCCTCAGCAGAAAAGAAGGAATAATTCCGGCCCTCGAAAGCGCTCACGCCGTAGCCTATGCTATGAAACTCGCAAAGGAAAAACCGAGGGAATCAATCCTCGTCAACCTAAGCGGCAGGGGCGATAAGGATATTGACTTCATCGTAGATAACTACGGTATAAGAGAAATTTAAAATTATCTGATATTATACGTTTGCCCTTGGACTGTCAGTCCAGGGGTAATTTTTTTACCCTGATGACATTTAATAATTAATATTATATCCTGTTATAAGCCAGAATATTTAAGCGGAGAACCACCATGTTTGCAGACAGAATGAAGAACCTTACCCCCTACACCCCCGGGGAACAGCCGCAGGAAGGCGGTTTCATCAAACTTAATACTAACGAGAATCCATACCCTCCAACCCCCCTCATTAAGGACTTTCTGTCTGATATCGATGCCTCACGGCTTAGACTCTACCCTGATCCGACATCAAAAAACCTGAGACAAGAGATTGCCCGTGCCGAAGGCCTTGAGCCTGAGAATGTGTTCATAGGAAACGGTTCGGACGAGGTTCTTTCATTCGTCTTCTTCGGCTTTTTCGATGGAAAATACGGACCTCTTTTTTTTCCCGAATTTACCTATTCATTTTATCCGGTGTATTCGGGCTTCTATAATATCCCGTACAAAAAGATTCCCCTTCAAGGTGATTACTCGCTCGATATCGACAGCTATCTCGACGGGGACTCTACCGGTATTATTCTCCCTAATCCTAACGCGCCTACGGGCATCTGCCTGCCTCTTGAAAAGATAAAATATCTTCTAGACAATTACAAATGCGGCAGACTCGTGGCAATTGATGAAGCCTACATTGCTTTCGGAGGCGAGAGCGCGGCATCACTTATAAACGACTATGAGAATCTTCTTGTTGTAAGGACCTTCTCAAAAAGCTCATCGCTTGCGGGGCTGAGACTTGGTTACGCTCTCGGTGATAAGAAGCTCATTAGCGCGCTGAATACCGTCAAAAACTCCTTCAACTCATATCCCGTCGATTTCATAGCCCAGAGGTGCGGAGAACTCTCTATTTTTGATTCTTCCTATAGAAAAGATGTAATCAGCAAAATAATAACAACAAGAGATAGCTTCACTCTTAAAGCTATCAATTTAGGGTGGACAGTCCTGCCGTCAAAGGCAAATTTCGTCTTTGCCCGCAAAGATGGATTAAGAGGTGAAGATATTTACATGCGCCTGAAAGAGAAAAAGATTCTTGTACGATACTTTGACAAAGAGGGAATCAACGACTTTGTCAGAATCACAATAGGAACCGATGATGAGATGTCACAGCTTCTCACCACTATGGAAGGCCTGTAATGCTCTATCTACTATATTTCTGTAAAGCGGAATCAATCTAAACGCGTTTTTTTCTCCGGCAGAATAAACTAAAAGTAGACATATAACAAAATCACATCTATTATAATGTCCGGGGGAACATATGGATAATTTCTGTTCTGGTCGGCTAAAAACTGTGTTCGGAGATATCACCTGTCTTGAAGTTGATGCGGTTGTAAACGCGGCTAATTCCAGTCTTCTCGGCGGAGGCGGAGTAGACGGGGCAATCCACAGAGCCGGAGGTCCGAACATTCTAGCCGAATGCCGCGACATCAGAGCCCATAGATATCCTGACGGTCTTCCTCCGGGAAAAGCTGTACTTACAACCGCCGGAGACATGCCAAGCGACTATATTATCCATACAGTCGGGCCCATATGGCACGGCGGAAAAACCAATGAACGTGAAGTACTTGCCTCGGCCTACCAGAATTCTCTGAATCTGGCTTCCGAGACCGGCATTAAAAAACTGGCCTTTCCTGCGATATCAACCGGCATCTACGGTTTTCCAAAAAAAATAGCAGCCACAATCGCCTATGAAACCATCATCGAACATCTCAAGAAGAACAGTCTGCCGCGTGAGGTGACTCTTGTCTTCTTTTCCGAACATGATGAACAAAGCTTCCTTTCTGCTGTTGATAAGAGCCGTCTCTCCGTATAGAATCCGAAGATATGTCGTTAAACCATAAAGAAATTGATCTGATTCTAAGTGAACTCGAATTAGAGGGTTCACATCTTCAGAAAATAAAACAGCCTAATTTCAGCACTCTCTATCTTGAGTTCTACAAACCTGGAACCCGCTTCGGTATTATCATCTGCCTTGCACCGGGAAAGACACGAATACATCTCACCGAAAAAGCGCCGGTAAATGAAGTAAAACTCCAGCGGTTCTCGCAGTTTATGAGGTCAAGGATACGCGGAGGGCGTATTCTCGAAATTGAGCAGCTGAACAATGACCGAATTATCCGAATTAAAATGCTGCGCGCTGGCGAGGAAATTCTTCTCTGGATAAGACTCTGGAGCGGAGCCGCCAATATCATTGCAACAGACTCTATAGGGCTCATCCACGACGCCTTCTACCGCCGGCCCGGCCGCAGCGAGGTCTCGGGAGGAGTATTTTCTCCCCCGCTTCCAAAAGAAGGCCCAAACAGAAATTTCACGGTCCGCGAACTAGCCGGTGAAGACTCTTTTAATAAGCGGATATGCGACTATTACGAGAATATCGAAGCTGAGCAGACACTTCTTAGACTGAGAGAGAGAGCCCTAAAAAAACTTGCCTCAGATGAGGCGAGGGTAAGTTCGGTTATCAAAAGGCTTGAGAAAAAATCTGCTAATTATGAGAGTTTTGAGGAGTACAAGCAGACCGGCGATCTTCTGATGAGCAGCATGCACATGATAAAAAAGGGCGACAAATGGATCAGGGTTCAGAACTACTACCGCGACAATGAAGAAACAGATATCGAGCTTGACCCTGCATTGAGTCCCGAAAAAAACGCGGAAAAATACTACACGAAATACCGAAAGGCCAAATCAGGAATTGAAAAGGTTCTTGAAGATCTGAACAACCACAGGGTAATGCTTAAAAACACAAAGAATGATCAAAAATGGATTGAATCAGAGGATGATCCTTCTGCTATTGAGGATTTTCTCAGCTCAGTACCAAAACAGAATAAACTCGATGTCAAAGATAAAGCTCCCGGACTAAATTACAGATCCGGTGTTTTTACAATTCTTGTTGGAAGAAATGCAAGAGAAAACGACAGCCTCCTCCGTAATTATGTCAGAGGAAACGATATATGGCTTCATACCCGTGATTATCCCGGTGGCTATGTCTTCATCAAGACAATCCGCGGAAAGTCCGTTCCCCTTGAGACCATGCTGGATGCAGGAAATCTTGCTCTGTATTACAGCAAAGGGAAGACCGCGGGAAAAGGCGAACTTTACTACACACAGGTTAAATATCTGCGCAGGCCGAAGGACGGAAAAAAAGGTCTTGTAATTCCTACCCATGAGAAGAATTTATCGGTTATACTGGAGCAAGCGAGGCTAAACAGTATGATGAATCCCGATTCATCCGAATCCTGATTCATCTGAAAAAAACAGAGGGGGTTTCTATGGATTTCACACTCAGTGAAAAAGAAAAAGACATTCTGCTTATAACGGCACGAGAGAGAATAAAAGCAGATCTTTCCGGCAAAAAACCCGCCTACCCTGAGCCGACTGATCATCTAAGCGAAGTATGCGGAGCATTTGTGACCCTGCACAAACAGGGAATACTCAGGGGATGCATAGGGAACATAATCGGCCGCCGCCCCCTAATTGAGACCATCAGGGAGATGGCCCATTCAAGCGCATTTGAGGATCCGAGATTCCCGCCCCTGAGAACCGAGGAGCTCGAACTCATAGATATTGAGATTTCAGTACTCTCCCCTCTATGGAAGATTAAGGATGTATCGGAAATTGAAACGGGAAAACACGGAATCTACATGCAGAAAGGTTTTTCAGGCGGAGTTCTTCTGCCTCAGGTTGCACTCGAACAGGGATGGGACAGAATGACCTTCCTGCAGCATACCTGCATGAAAGCAGGGCTGCCTGTCAACGCCTGGAAGGATCCGTCTACCGTTATTGAAATCTTTTCGGCGGTTATCTTTCGAGAAAATGTCTAATTCCAAGGTTTATGCCCTCAACATCATCTGGCTGAAACCAGTTTATTGATTCGAGCTGTCTGAAATAAGTAATCTGACGTTTAGCGTAATGTCTTGAATTGCGCTTGATCAATTCCACAACGCGTTCAGGACCAAAGCCTTGGGATTCTGCCTGAAAAAACTCACGATACCCTATCCCCCTCATCCCGGGAGAACCGGCATCACAGCCTTCAGCCTTCAATCTATCAATTTCTTCTCCGAGTCCGGAATTAAACATGAGATCCACACGCTCATTAATTCTCTCATAAAGGACACTTCTGTCCCTCTGCAGCCCGATTAGATAAATATCATACTTAGCTCTGGGCTTATCAGGAATGCTGAAACTCGACAGAGGTTTTCCTGAGACCTTATACACTTCAAGGGCACGGACAATCCTGTAGTGGTCATTCAACTCAATTCTACTGGCTGCCACCGGATCTACGCTCTGGAGTCTCTTGTAGAGCTCTACAGCGCCCTTTGCGGACAGTTTGGCCTGCAGCTCGTTTCTGACTGATTCATCAGAGGGAGGAGCCTCAGGAAGTCCGTAGATGAAGTTCCTTAAGTAAAATCCGGATCCCCCGCAGATTACAGCGAGCTTGCCCGAGGAGGTAATATCCTCGGCAAGGCTGTCCGCAAGCTGCACAAATTCACCGGCATGAAACTGCTCACCGGGGTTGCGGATATCGATCAGGTGATGCTTCACCCGTTTAAGAAAACCCTTATCGGGCTTTGCTGTGCCGATATCCATTCCCCGATAAACCTGCATCGAGTCGGCGTTGATAATTTCTGAATTATTAAAAACTGGTGATAAAAGGAGTTCTGTTTTCCCTACCGCGGTAGGGCCGAAAATCAGAATAATCGGGATTTTTTTCATGCCCGGATACTATTCCTCGATTTCGTACTCTACTTTAGCGGAAAGAATCTGGTCAATGGCAACTGTAACAACCTTGCCGTTATTTTTATCTACTTCTTCGTCCCCGGCGACGGTAACCTGCTGCGCTCTCTTGATGATAGCACAGGTACAGGCATAAACATCATCCTGAAGATCAACTATTTTGTTTAGAGGGATAACCATCAATAACTCCTGAATATATAAGAATAATCATTTACAATATCAGCAAATCTATAAAGTGTAAATATACCGGATCACTTTAAACAAGGACAGATGCGGCTTTTACGATTATGTCGGAAACCTGATGCTGATCCAGCCTGTCGGTATTGATTACGATATCAACAAAGCCGTGCTCATCGGTATCAATATCATAGATAGCCCTATACCGGCCTGAATCATTCAGGTCTCGATCTTCAGTTATCCGAAGGACTTCATCATAATCACCGCCTTCGCGGGTATGTATTCTCTTTGCCCGTGTCCCGGCCGAAGCAGTAAGAAAAATTTTCAGATCTGCTTTCTCAAGCATCCATACAGCAAGCCTGCTTCCAAGAACACAGTCACCTCCGGAGGCCATAGCAACCTGCTTTGTATCGAGCTCACGATCATAGGAGAAATCATCTTTCGCCTTCTCGCAGAGATCCCAGAACTCAAGGCCCTTTTCTTCGGCCAGCTGCCTGAAGGTATAATTTATCATCCGCAGCTCAAGTTTTTCTGCCACAAGCTTGCTGACGGTCGAGTTCCCGCAGCCGCTCTTTCCGGATATTGCTATCTTGATTCCCTTTTTCATACTACTCTACATTCCTAAGCTGTTCTCTAATATTTTCGAGGCTGTCTTTAACCTCAATTACTCTCTGGTTGACTTCAAGAATAAATGATTTTGAACCTATTGTATTGACCTCTCTATTTATCTCCTGACATATGAAATCAAGTTTCTTGCCGACGGCCTCACCGGTGGATGCTGCCACGAGAAATGAATCAAGATGCCCTTTCAGTCTGACAATCTCTTCGTTTATCGAATACTTGACTATGAGAACCGCGGTTTCGGTAAGAATCCGCTGCTCATCAATCTGATCACCAAGTACTTCATTAAATCTTTTTCGAATATTGGTCTTGATATTTGTTTCAATCTCGGAGGCTTTATCTTCGAATAAGCCGATGGCCTCATATATTACAGCTATACTATTTTTTATATCTTCTTCAGTAGACCGCCCCTCGACGAGCCTTGATTCTTCCCACTGAGAAAAGCAGCTTTCAAGAAGCGGCATAATCTGGTTCCGGTAATTATCAAGGTCACGTTTTTTCTCGGTTTTCAGTATTCCTTCGAAGGCAAGCAGATGTGATAATTCAATCTTGTCGCTGAGTCCAGCCATCCGGGCAAGTTCGCGGAGGGTTTGGGCATAGGATGCCGCGGCGCTCCGGTCTAAATGCAGGACAAGGTCCTCCTCGAGCTCACGTACGCGGACATAGAGTTCAACCCTGCCCCGCTCCGCATTATTCGAGATATATTTCCTGAGTTCCTGCTCCAGCGGATTTAGGAAGGACGGCTGGTTAATAATTATATCAAGATATCTGTTGTTATATGATTTAAGCTCGAGGGTCACATGAAGTTTTTCATCCTGGTACTCTGAGTATCCATATCCTGTCATACTTTTCATTCGGCGCATCCTTGTTGATTTTCTGTTAATTTTTCATACAGTCTATATCCGAGTTTCCAGTTGTCGCCGGCTCCCATTGTTACAAAGAGATCCCCAGGCCGGATCTCCTGTTCGAGGAAGTCCCAGGCATCCATAACCTCTTCAAAATAACTGACATTTGAATGATGTCCGCAGGTTTTATCATATAGATCCCTACCGGTAACTGTTCCGGCGGCCTCCCGTGCCGACGCGTATATCTTGTGCAGCATAACAACATCCGCTGATCCGAATGCCTTGCTGAAACCATCCAGCAGCGCTTCGGTTCTCGAATAAGTATGACTCATGAAATCGACGAGAATCCTTCTGTCGGGATAAAAGTCCCGGATACCGTCAATGGTTGTCTTTATCGCTGCGGGATGATGTCCATAATCATCCATTACAAGAATCCCGCCTGCCTCACCGATAATCTCGGATCGCCTCTTGGTTCCTCTGAATTTCATGAGGCCGGAGGCAATTCCATCTTCCGCTTCATCACCGCGGTTCTCGTCATCAAGCATTACAGTCAGAAGCACAGCCGCGGCCGCGGAGTTAAGAATATTATGCATTCCGGGCACATTTATGGCGAAATCACGATTTTCGAACTTATCAAGCCTGAAAAGCTGTCGGCCTGATTCCCGCCGATAGGAGGAGAGCCTGTAATCACCCTCAGCAGTAAACCCGTAGGGATGAAAACAGAGATCGGATCGCAGACCGCGGATTTTATCTGCAGCCTGAACCGTTCCCGCATCATCGGCGCAGTAGATCAGCCTGCCCCCTTCAGAGAGCCTTCCGGCATACTCCACAAATGCGCTGAGCACGTCATCAAAATCCTTGTAATAATCAAGATGATCAGCTTCTATGCTGGTTATAATCATGTAATCCGGACTGAAGTTCAAAAAATTACGTTTATATTCACAGGTCTCGGCTACAAAATATTTATCACCCAGAACCATTGTAGATCTTCCATTAAAGTTCGCCGCGGCTGAGCCGGTCAGTACGGAAGCGGCCAAGCCTACTTCCTTTATCAGCGTTCCCACCATTGCTGTTGTTGTGGTTTTCCCGTGAACCCCGGCAATCGCGGCCGCCTTGCCTTCCCTTGATAGAATTCCAAGCGCCTCGGGGTAGGAAAGAATAGGGAGGTTCCGCCTCCCGGCTTCGATTATTTCCGGGTTTGTCTCGGGAGAATAGGCGGCGGAGTGTACCAGGAGGGCGGTGCTCTCGGGCAGATTTTTCGCCTTGAATCCCTCGAACACTGGAATACCCATTTCAGAGAGAATATCATCGGTGTAAAACTTGTCGCATACATCAGAACCGGTGACAATCGCGCCGCGGGCTCTGAAGATCTCGGCGAGGGCTGTCATCCCTGTTCCTTTAATTCCAACAAAATAAATAATGGATCCGCTCAGATCCGATAAAAGCTTTTCAATCATGCCCTATCATAGATTATTATCATGATAATTTCAATTACAGCTGGTAATTACATTAAGGACAATATGTAGAACAACAGTGTAATTACCGATAAAATAAAATATGAACAAGATACTTAATCTGCAGGCTGAGGTTTACAGGCAGCCGCTTTCCCTTTTAATTAAAATTCTGCAGCTTGTTTGCCGAATCTATATAAAATTCACCAAAGATGCGGGTTTTGCGCGGGCAGGAAGCCTTGCGTTCACTACCCTGCTGTCGGTGGTTCCCTTTGCAGCGGTTGTAATTTCATTACTGAACGCCTTCGGGGCGCTTGTTTCTGTTCAAAATCAAATAACCGGATTCATCGTCCAACTGCTTGTTCCGACAAAGCAGGCCGAAGTTAACAGCATCCTCGAACACTTCCTTGAAAACTCTGACAAACTGGGAGTCGTCGGTCTAATTTTCTTCATCCTTACCAGCATTCTTCTACTGAATACTATAAATGTGAACCTAAATGCGGTCTGGGGAAGCAGGGTGAAAAAGAATTTTCTCAGTAAATTCACGACCTATGCCTCCGTAATTATAGTCGGAACCCTTCTTCTGGCAGTAAGTACTTCAATATCTTCGAGCCTAAATTTTTCTTTTGTAGCAGTTGAAAACTTTGCATGGTTTAACCGCCTGATTCTGAGAATAACACCCTTTATCGTCGAATTCCTGCTCATCATGCTCATCACGGGTCTCGCGCCGTCGGGGAAAGTCAAATTCAAAAGCATCTGCATTGCTTCTTTAAGCGGAGCCATATTCTGGGAACTGGCAAAATACGGCTTTGTTAATATCTCAAGCTGGGCTATCAGAGCATCTGTAATATACGGCACGATGGCGGTTATTCCGATATTTCTCTTCTGGGTATATATACTCTGGATGATAATAATCGGATCGATGGAGCTGGCCTGGATTCACCAGCACTGGGGCACAACTTCAAATGGCGTGGAGGTTTTTGAAATGAATCCGGTAGAACGGCTAATCTTCGGATTTCAGATATATCTGAAAATATCCGAAAATTTTCAAACAGGAGATAAACCGCTGACAGTTGACGATCTTTGCCTCATTTTTTCTTCATCAATAATCGATATCATGCAGATTACTTCGATGTTTGTCGAAAATGATCTCCTGCTCACTGTAGGAGAAGAACCTATGAGCTGGGTTCCGGCCCGAAGCCTGTCCGGGATAACAGGGGCCGACCTCATTGAATCACTGTTCGGAAGGTTTAAACCCTCTTCCGATCACAAGCTCGAGGCAGTGAAACAGATATATAAATTCTACAATCACGGGACCGAAGCCCTCAGAAAATACAGTATCGAAGACCTGCTTAATTCCATCTGACAGCCCTTAAAGGCTCAATTTCTACGAAATATTATTCATTCCCATGGTGTCATGCTCGAGTCTCAGGGCAAAACCAAAAAAAAGCCCGGACAGATGCCGGACTTTCTTGGTTTTCGTTTAAAAAATTGATTAAAGAGCTGCTACTTCGTCGGCTTTCTTTCCACGGGGAATTGCAACCTTACACTGCTTGCAGATCATCATTTTTTTCTCATCTTTCTCATATTCGTAAAGTACTTTAATGCCAGTTCTTTTGCATACGGGACATGTCCCTCTGCCGTTGCTTATTAATTCACGAATACCAAAGCCTCTATGTGATTTTGACATCTATATCTCCTTTCAAGACCCAGGCTTCGGCCTGAGGCGTTATTCCATATAATAGGTCGTTAAATATATCTTTGATGAGTAAAAAAGTCAACCGATGGAAGCAGAATCCTGTATTCAGTATATTGAGGGAATTTCAAAGACTCTGTAAAAATACTGCAGGTTTTCAATAACATAATTTTTGACAGAGCTTCTATTACTTATTTATTCTTGACGGCCTCGGGCACTTCTTCTATGATCAGCTCATATGAAGATAGACAGACTGCTTTCTATTATTATTTACCTGCTGAACCGCGATCTTGTAAGTGCTCGTGAACTGTCCAACCGATTTGAAGTATCAATCAGGACTATTCAGCGAGATATGGAAACAATCGACCTTGCGGGGGTGCCTGTCATAAGTATTCAGGGTCCAAACGGCGGATACGGCATCATGGATACATATAAAATGGACAGGCAGCTGCTGAGTATGGATGATCTTTACTACATCATCACCGCTTTGAAAGGAATTGGCTCATCAATAGAAGACAAAAAAATTGACAATACCATTGAAAAGATAACCGGCCTCGTCCCTGAGCTCGGAAAAGATCTCTTTCATGAGAAGAATGAAAAACTCCACATCGATTTCAGCATGCTTGGGGGTAATGCTGAGAACCGCCGGATATTCGCGATTATCAATAAAGCGGTAGAATCTGAGCGCCTCGTTAATTTCAGTTATACCAACAATAAATTCGAAACTGTAATCCGGACTGTAGAACCCATGACTATGGTCTTCAGATGGCGTGCCTGGTATCTGTTCGGCTACTGCCGGCTTAAAGATGATTACCGTATCTTCAGGATATCCAGAATCAAGGAGCCGGAAATTCTCGCCGGAGGTTTTAAGCGGAGAGACAAAGCTTTTGATGATTTCAATGATGAAAACAGACTGGAACTTGACAGTCAGAATATCGAGCTAAAGCTCAGGTTTTCCACCGTCATGAAACCCTTGATTGAAGAGTTCTACGGCGGCGGCGATATTGTATCCGAAGATGAAAAAAGCCTTACGGTCAGACTCATGATGCCGGAGTCCGGCTGGCTCTACGGTTACATTCTCAGCTTCGGTGAATTTGTCGAGGTCCTGGAGCCGGCTTATCTGAGGAGCATTATCAGGGGCAGCGCGGAAAAAATTGCATCTATTTACGAATAATTCGTTTTATATACGACATACAGCTGTCGTATTGCCTGTGTAATAATAGATTTATTATCAGGAGGAAAAAAATGGAAATTATCAGAAAAGAAGAAGTTCAAACACTTACAATCCGGCTCTTCAGCCCGGCCATCAAGCTCCCCGAGGTTCTCGGCGGGATTTACGGTGAGATTGCAGGCCTCGTGACGCAGAAAGGCTTATCTTTCACCGGAGCTCCCTTTGTACTCTACCGCAACATGGATATGGAAAACCTCGATATTGAGGCCGGTTTTCCTGTTGCGGGAACGCTCGAGGCGGCCGGCAGGGTTAAACCTTCAAAACTCCCATCTGGTGAGATGGCGACGGCACTGCATACCGGCTCGTATGACAGCATGGAGGGGACCTATAACGCGCTTACAGCCTTTGTAAAGGACAAAGGCCGCGAGACTGAAGATTTCATGTATGAGGAGTATCTCAACTCGCCCGATGAAGTAAAAAAGGAAGAGCTTCAGACAAAAATCTACTTCTATCTAAAATAGTAGTTCCCGCTGATAGAAGCTCCGCCTCAGAGCGGGGCTTTTTTCCGCTTTTTCAATGCACCTATTACCTCTGTAAAAACAACTCCCGCAATGATTAGAAGCGCTCCGAGAAGTTCCGCTGATGTAAGCCCCTCTTTCAGGATCATCCAGCCGAAAAAAATCGTAAACACGGGTTCCAGGGCATAGATGATACAGGCCTTAACTGGTGTAGTGCCGCCCTGATATTTATTCATGAGGCTTATTGCAATTATACTCCCCGGTATCGCGAGGTACAGGATGGAAACAGTGAGGTTGAGGGTCGGTCGGACAAATGCTTCCTCAAGAAAAAACGATAGGACACCTGCAATCACGGCACTGACAAGGAACTGGAAGCCGGTTAGAACTACAGGATCCTCTTCGCCTGTATACTTGTCTACAAAAATAATAAAAAACGAGTAGCCCACAGCTCCCACAATTGTAAGCCAGTCACCAATATTCATGGAGGAATTTCCGGGTGAAGTGAATATAATCATTCCGCAGAAAACTACAGCCAGACCCGATATATTAAGTAATTTAGGCTTCTTTCCGGTGAAGAAGAACTGCAGCGGAGGCACAATAACAGCGAACAGATATGTGAAAAGACTAGACTTGGCAACGGTAGTGTATTTCAGCCCGATTGTCTGCATAGCATATCCGCTGAAGAAAAAGAGGGACAGAAATACAGCACGTCTTATGGTCTTAGCGCTAAGATTCTGAAACCTTTTTCGGAATATAATTACAAAGGGGATGAAAGCTGCGGAAAACCTGAGACAGAGAAACATCAAAGGAGACGCGTCATCAAGACCTGTCTTGATGACGATGAATGTCATTCCCCACAAAAGGGTTGTAAAGGCCAGTACGGCTTCAGCCTTCGTACTTCCGGTTATTGAAAATTTCTTCATGTCTGGTTCAGATTCCCTCGAGAAGGTATTCGATAAGATGAAAACTTCGCTCGGAAGCGGATTTCAGAAACTTCTGATAGCTTCCCTTTGCCTTGCCGTCGGCCTTATCAGAAATAACACGTATCAGAAGAAAGGGAATATCATTAACCTTTGCGGTTAGTCCCGCGGCGGCGCCCTCCATCTCGACAACGTCTCCCTCGAGCTCATCAGTGAGATAACTCAGGGCCGCGTCGCCCGAACCGGTTACAAACTGATCACCTGTCAGGATTCTGCCGGTTCTGAGCTTCTCAGCCGGATAACTTAAAGCGGCAGCCACAAGAGCAGGATCGGATTCGATAATCCGGTAATCTGTATAGGGAATCTGCCCCCGTTTAAATCCAAAGACGGTAGCGTCCATGTCATGCTGCAGGCAATCGGTTCCGACTACTATGTCTCCCCTATGCAGGTCGGGGTTTAAAGCTCCCGCTATTCCGGTCATAATTATTGCCGACGGGCTGAAGACATCGATCATCCGCTGGGTAACGAGGGCCGCCAGGACCTTGCCTACTCCCGTCTGAACGGCGACAATTTCTTTTCCGCTTAGTTTTCCGCATACAAATTCCCAGTCTTTCCATACAATTTTTTCAGGGTTCTCGACAGAGTCTTTAATGAGTTTTATTTCAGGCTGCATAGCAGCGATTATTGCGATCATTTTATTTCTGAAATAACGGCTGAGAGCAGCCGTGTCATTTTCTCCACATTACTTGAAAAGACCTTGATGATATCTTCCCAGCACACCGGGGTTTCGTCTTCCTTCCAGCAGTCGTAGTCGGTGCTCATCGCAACCGCGGCATAGGGAATGCCTGCTTCATTCGCGAGAATAGCCTCAGGTGCAATGGACATATTAATAACGTCGGCTCCCCACATCCTGAACATCTTCGATTCGGCCCTTGTAGAAAATCTCGGCCCTTCTATGGTAACGACAGTTCCGGCGGGATGAAAGGGCAGATCGAGCTCACCGGCGCTTTTTATCAGCCTGGCTCGAAGTCCCGAATCAAAGGGGTCCGCCATTGCGGTGTGCATGGCATTACCGGGCTTAAAACAATCATAAAAAGTGAGGCTGCGCAGTCTGGTAAAATCAATAAATTGATCAAGAATCACAAAATGCCCGCGTTCTATCTCTTTCCGAAGCGAACCTACTGCTGTGGTTGCAATAATATGCGTACAGCCCGCTTCTTTCAGGGCATGAATATTTGCCCTGTAATTAACCTGTGTCGGAGGTATGGTATGCGTCCGTCCATGGCGGGCTATGATGGCAACCGACGTATCACCAATGCAGCCTTCCTTAAGAGCGGAGCTGGGCTTCCCATATGGAGTATCCAGGCTTCTGTCTGCCGGATCCTTGAGAATTTCAGGATTATCCAGACCGCTTCCGCCTATAATTCCAATCTTAGTCATTCTTTTTATCTCCAGGCTTGGCTGTTCCTTCAAGTTTTTTTATATCTTCAACCGCGTTGCTAATCCGTTCTTTGAGTTGATCTGCTTCCTGGCTGTAGGTTTGTATTTTTTCCTCATAACCGTTGATTTTTTTATTCAGCTGTTCAATTTCCCTGTTCTGTCGCTCTATCTCCATCTCGGCTTCATATCTGCTTATCTCATTCTGATATTCGTTTATGCTGACATTTTCTTTCTCGATATCTTTTAAGATATTTTTAGCTTTTGGAGATTTCACAACAGGATCTTTCTGATTCAGGAACAGAAGCTCTCCAATTTCACGAAGCTTTCCCTTACGCAGATAGTAATAATCATTGACGTCCTTCTCTATCTGCGAGACGGTCCTGACCGCGTTTGCACCGGCTCCCAGCCCTTCGAGGCTGCCCTTGAGCTGTTCATTCTCTGAAGAAAGAGCAATACTCTCCTTCTCAAGCTTCTCAAGACCGGCAAGATTCTCTTTAAAAGGTTTCATCGCATGTTCAACCGATTCTGCTTCCAGATTCATCACCAGTTCTGAATGACAGAGTTTCTCACCTGACTTCTTGTAATCCTTCTGAAGAAGCCTGTAATTACCAGAGATTGAGTTCTTAAGATAGAGGGTTCTTGCTCCGGCCTTCACCCTCTTAAAAAGAGTCAGGCTGTTTATTGAATCCTCAAGCCGGCTCTTCTCAAGTTCAAGTTCCTCGATATGTAGCTTCAGTTTGACAACCTCTTCAAAAAACTCGGCGTACCTCTCCTCTGGAAGTTCTCCATGCTTATAAGCTTCATAACCTGCCCGCCCTATGGTTTCATAGTTGGACATATTGTCTTGTTCAATTGAACGAATTTTATCATTAAGACTCTTCCGCAGGGCTTCTATCTCATCAGCCCGTTCGACAGCGTTCAGAATCTCCTGAATTCTATTATGCTCTTCGCTGATCTTCTTATCTATGGCTTCAATCTCTTTCAGCTTTTCATTCGCTAGAGATTCACCCTTCTTTTCCGAGTCATCCGCAAATGCAATTTCACCTAGATCTTCCTGCAGTTTGAGAATTACTGTATTGGAAGTTCCAATTTTTTTGTTTAACTCTTTTATTTCCCGTTCTTTATTATCCATAATAATACTTTAGACCCAGTTCCCCTTTTTTTCAACTGTTGTCGCTGTCCCTTATCTCAACACGCCGAATTTTTCCGCTTATAGTCTTCGGAAGTTCATCAACAAACTCGACGATTCGAGGATATTTATAGGGCGCGGTAACCTTCTTTACGTGTTCCTGTAGTTCTTTAACAAGCTTGCCGTCACCCTTATCCTTCCATCCTGCACCAAGGACTACCGTAGCCTTCACTATCTGCCCTCGCATATCGTCGGGAACAGCGGTAATGGCGCATTCTAAAACCGCGTCATGCTCTATAAGCGCGCTTTCAACCTCAAAAGGACCAATGCGATAACCCGAGCTTTTTATGACATCATCGGTTCGACCGACAAACCAGAGAAAGCCGTCCTCATCCATCCATGCCGTGTCGCCGGTATAGTAGATTCCGTCATGATAAACCGACCTCGTAAGCTCCTCATCCCGGTAATAACCCTTAAAAAGACCGACAGGTTTGAACTCATCCATGAAAATTACAATCTGCCCGACATCGCCCGCGGCGCATTTATTTCCTTCCTGGTCGACTACCGCTATGTCGTATCCGGGAGCAGGCTTGCCCATAGAGCCGGGCTTGGGCTCCATTCCGGTGAAACATCCTACCGCAAGGGTAAGTTCGGTCTGCCCATAACCCTCCATAAGGTTAATACCGGTCTGAACCCGGAACTGATTATAAACTTCCGGGTTCAGAGGCTCACCTGCCACAACACAGTACTCAAGGGCCGAAAGGTCGTACTTATCGAGTCCCTCTGCCAGCATGAAACGGTAAATTGTCGGAGGAGCACAGAAGGTTGTCACCTTGAACTGCTCAAGCTTCTCTAGCAGATTAGCTGGAACAAATGCATCCATGTCATATACAAAAACGGCGCTGCCGCAGAGCCACTGTCCGTAAATTTTACCCCAGACGGCTTTGGCCCAGCCAGTATCGGCAACGGTGAGGTGAAGGCCGTCATTTCTCACATTCTGCCAGTATTTTGCCGTTGCAATATGCCCAAGCGGATAGGCAAAATCGTGCTGCACCATCTTGGGATAGCCGGTTGTCCCCGATGTAAAATAGAGCAGAGATGTGTCATCGAGAACGGGAAGGGCATCGAGAGCCGGTTTCTGAAAATCCCCGCTTTCTTTCTCGAGGGCCGATGTAAAATCAATCCAGTCTGAATCGAGACCGCCGGGGACATCACAACCGCTGTCGACAAAGACCTTAAGCTTTAAGGTTTCCGATTCCAAAGCAGCCCCGTCAATACTCTTGAGCACCTGCTCTTCAGCCACGGCTACAATCATCTTGATGCCCGCGGCATTGTTTCTGTATGAAATATCCTTTTCAGTGAGGAGGTGTGTCGCGGGAACCGCTACCGCTCCGATTTTATGAAGCGCAAGCAGACAGTACCAGAATTCAAACCGTCTTTTAAGGATCAGCATTACACGATCACCCTTCTTGATTCCCAGGCCTGAAAAGAAATTAGCTGTTTTGTCGGTAAGTTCTTTCAGCTCTCTGAAACTGAAACGACGCTCTTTTTCATTATCATTGCACCAGACCAGAGCAGCCTTGTCCGGCTCATTCTCCGCGTACCAGTCCACTACATCATATGCGAAGTTAAAATTATCGGGTACATTAACCCTGTATTTCTCCATTAATTCTTCATAACTGCCGTAATCACCGCTGATATATTTTCTGTACATACTTACTCCATTGAGTCAATTTGAAAATTTGTTGCTCTGTTTGAAAAACAATTGTTATTAAAAAATCACTGATAGAAATTCCGCAGCCGCCCCGACTGCCTGCATGCCGTGAGGTTTTTTGGAGTCGTAAAAAACTGAATCTCCCTTCCCGAGGGTATATTCCCTGCCGTCGAAGAAAAGTTTTATACTTCCGTTTAATACAAAATTAAATTCCTGCCCCGGGTGGGTATTAAGTTCAGGGGAAAAATCAGCAGTTTCAGGAGCAACCGAAACAAAAAATGGTTCAGCCTTGCGATCGGCGAACCCATAGGCAAGACTTAAGTACTTGTAAGGAACCCGCCTGTTTACTTCAACACCCCTCCCGCTTCTGGTTATAGCAATTGAGTGAAGGTGAGGATCTTCCCCGGTAAGAAGGGTTGTAAGTTCTACTTTATAATGATGAGCTATCGAATGAAGAACTCCTACCGGAATATCATGTTCACCACTTTCATACTGCGCATACTCGGACTCACCTATTGCGCAGGCAGAAGCCGCGTCGGTGATGAATTCACCTGAAATACGCCTAAGCTCACTTATTCTCTGTGCAATCAATTTAATCTGGTCATTCAAAAGAGGTCTCCTCTTGCAAGTTTTAAAATAAGGTATAATAATTAATTAGTATTTGCAATAAGATATCACAATCAGACAGCTACTTGATTAACTCATATGCGTCGTAGACAATTTTTTCAGGATAACCCAGATATTCTAAAAGCCTGATAGCGTTACCATTTTTCACGCGGCCGGCCCTCAGTTTATAATCAAAGACCAGGCCTGAATCGTCAAAATGGTAGGTAAAATGTCTGAGCTGAAAACTGCCTGAAAATTCATCAACAACCCTTCGATCATGGGTTGCGGCCAGACAGAGGGTATTCATCGCCGCCGCTCCACGGATAATTGAGGTAACCGCAGCCTCCCGCTCTTCGGTATTGGTACCGGATAGCAGCTCGTCAAACAGGCAGAGTACAGTTAACTCAGACCGGGATGCCAATTTCAGAATATTACCTACCCTCTCTGCTTCGGCGTAATATAAGCTTTTCCCGCTCATGATGCTGTCCTGTTTATCAATTGAGGACCTTATAATAAAAATATCCGATTCAAAGGAGTCCGCGAAAACAGTTAATATAGACTGAGCCAATATACTATTTATCCCGATTGTCCTTAAAAATGTAGATTTCCCCGCCATATTAGCTCCAGTCAGCAGCAGGCCCGGGGTATCCAATTCAATATCATTCTTAACAGGCCCGAATAACAGCGGATGGTATATTTCCTTAGTTTTTATAAAACGCTGACCAATGTTGAAGACAGGCTGGCAGTACGTCTGTTCCCCGGAAAAACCGTTCCTGAGGGAGACTATTGATCTAAGCCCATCTAACTCACCGATGAGCGCAAACACCCTGAACGCCTCCGATCGATGCGAATGAATAAAATTTAAAGATCTATAGAATGCTATTGCCTCTATTAAAAAGAAAATATCAATATACATCCATAAAACATCTACTGGATTATCCAAGGCTATAGTCTTTCCATATAAAAATCTGGTAAAAGTTTTCACCCGGTGAAGTTTAGAAGTCTCTTCTTTAAGACTGTTTTTCAAATTTGTCACAGCTTCACATGCAAATTCATGGCCGGTTATCTCCTCCGATGCCCTTATCAATCTTAATAAGCCTGATAGCGCAGGTACAGAACCCTTTGTTCTCTTTTTCAATATATTTGACAGTATCTGGTTCCCAATGAAAATAAGAAAAATAAACAAAATAGCCATTTCAATCTTCAAAAAGAACAAGCCGGCAATGGAGAGGATAGCAAGGGCTCTCATTACAATGCAGACAGAAAAAAGCCTTCCTGAGTCATTTTTTCTATCTATCAGCTTGAGAATATCAAGATGCTCTGATGTCCGTAACGAGAGCAAGGCTCGGCCTAGCAGATCACAGGCTCCTCTTCCGGTTTTCACGGCTTCTTCTTCGAAGAAGGCGATCATTGACTCTCTGTTTGCCAGCTTTCCCTTATCTATTAGAGGGTTTTTAAGGCTCTTATATAGCTGATAATAGCCGGGAGAACTGAGACAATGATTTACATGAGCATAAACCTCATCGAGATTTAAATCATTCCAGCTGCCTTCATCTACTTCTGCAGTCCGCGCTCCCTCAGAAAACTCAGCCGCTTCATATGCTGACTTTATGTTAGAGAGCTCAATGTCGAAGGGAAGGCTTGAAGCTTTACCCCAACCTTGATCGAGCTGTTTCTGTCTGCCGATCTTATTTATCCACTTCCCGAATCTATAAAGAATCAGGAACAGAGGAATTGCGATAAAATAAGGCCAGATTAAAAGCGAGGCAGCCGTTTCAGAGAAATTGTATAATGTTGTCGCCGCGAGAGCGACAATTACGCCCGCGGTAAGTATTATATTTAAGATCTTCATTACTCTAGTATTCTCACGTAGCCCTTTCCGTCCTCAATATAGCCGGCATAGAGCTTCGTTCCGGCCGACGCGAGCTGAAAACTCCCGAGTCCCGTGCTGCTCTCCGTAAGCGCGCCTCCTCCGACCCTCTGAGCATTCTGCCAGCCGTCGGCCTCACTGTAGTACTTTACGTACCCCTTGCCGTCACTGCTGTCTATATAGAAAATATAGAGAAAACCGTTAAAAAAGTGGGCGTCGAGGGTTCCGTATGGAGATGCATCAGATGCCATCGGAGGAATATCGCTGTTAACATCGTCAAGATCGGTCCATGTCGCAGCGACAAGTTTTTTAACCGACAGGCTACCTCCTACAGTTAAATAAACAGCGTAGAGGTCGCCTCCGCCTGAGACGAAGACCGCGTTTCCGTCGACAATATTCGATGCCGTTACCAGGCCTCCGGCCTGGAGGGCGGTAACATTGTCATCATAGGCCCTGACATAGATGCCTGAAGAGACTGTATCCTCATAACCGAGATAGAGATTATTATTATGACTGAGGGTTGTGAGCGTGGTTGACACATTCAGAACATCGGCTGAAATATCGGAAACAAACCAGCCCTCGGTCGTCGAGTTGTATTTATACAGCTGTATTACTCCGGCTTCAAGAAAGGCTGAATAGATATCCTGAGAAAATCCTCCGGCAGTCGACAAGGCTATATTCGTTGCCGCAGCATCGTTAAACCCTGCAGCACCGGCCGCGGTCCAGGCAAATGACGGAACATCTGTAGTGCCTGAGTCATGATAATATTTCATAGAGACTTTGCCGGTCTCATCCGAGTCGGCAAAGGCAACATAGAGCTCGCCTCCGGAGATCAGGCTTGAGAAAGCAGGTGCGGCGTTGAGCCCCGCGGCGGCGTTTCCCGGAGAGCCTGTCAGTGACGTCCAGATATCCGGAGGGGTGTCTTCCTCACTCGTCTCATCTTCGGCGTACTTCTTCACACTTATGGCGGTGCTGCCGTAGACGGCATAAAGCGCCGAGGTTGAAGCCGATAGTGAGAGCTGGGCCGCGGAGCCTATAATAGTTGCATCGGCGGCGCTCCAGGTGCCGCTGTAGGTAGAGGCACTGACGGCCGCGCTCATCGCGCTTTCAACGCTGATATCAGAATTGCCTGCCGCCGTTACCCCGTACCAGTAGGTTCCGCCTTCGCCCTCATCGAAAGTTTCCATGAAATAGTAACGGAGCTCACCCTCGTCATCGGCGGCGCTTGTTACCGAAAACCCGGCATTCGTCGAAAAGGTTCCGTCTTCGGTAGTATCACGATAGACATAATAAATATCGGCGCCGGGAACTTGAAGCCAGCTGAGCTGAACCCGGTTCGGGTTGTCCCGATCAGCCTCGGCAGCGGTAAGGCCTGTGGGAGAGGCAAGCCCCGCGCTTCCGCAGGCGGATATCAGGATTATTATCAGAATGGATAATGTTAGAATTATCGAGAAATTATTTTTTTTCATCAGAAACTTCCTCCGCCGACATCAAAGGCCAGCGTGAAACTCATTGTAGGCCCCTTCCATGCATCGGCTCCACCTAAACCGAATAGGGCCGCCGGATTGGTATACTCATCACCCTCATCTCCGAAGGTGAGCCGCATCCCGGCAGACATGGACAAGTAATCTATCAGCTTGTAACTGAAGGTCGGAATGACCATTCCGGAGAGGTCGGTAAGATTTACTATGGCCAGGGTTGAAAAGCTTAAATCGGTTCCAAGGATTGAACTCCAGGAAACCATCGCTCCCGCATAATGCTGACCGAATCCGCTGATATCTCCTGTTCCCACCTCAGGCGGATCCTCATAACCTTCAGGCTGCTCCCCGGCGGGAAGCGTCAGCCCATTGTCGCCGGCATTCTGGGAAAGATGGGCGGCTGCCTCAAGAAGACCGGGAGTTGAGCCGTCATAGCCTTCACCGTTATAGTAATACTGTCCGATTAGCATCAGGCTCCCGCCCTCATCATCAAAATCATACATATAATTTGCTCCGACCGTTCCTTTAAAAAACAGGCGGTCATCAATCTTATAGGTATCAAGAACTATCTTTAGATCATCCTCTTCATCTTCTTCGGCTGCGCTCTGATCTTTAGACGGACGGACAAAAACCCTGTCCGATCCCCAGCTTGCGACCCCCTCTCCGAAGATTGCAACATCGCCTATCGAGGTTGAGACAGTGCCTACCAGTCTCGGAGCAAGATCACGCTGATAATAAGCGCCGATTCCAAGTTCGCTGTCTCCGATTACAAACTCGCCCTTCACGGCTACTGCCGTATCAAGCGGTTCTTCAACATTCTCAGTTATAAGATAAAGATAGAGGTTGTGGATATCAAAGGGATAATGAACCTTAAATGAGACGGGCCCCTCCCTGTCGGCTGTAGGATCCTCAACATCTATTGATGTAAGGTTCAGCACATCGGTGGGGCTCCAGAAGTAGCCTACTCCCCATTTAATCGTACTCTTTCCAAAGCGGAAGTAGAGCTTGTCATCCCAGTCAAAATCAGCAAAAAGCTCCTTTACCGATATGTTAATCTGCGTAGCAGTATCATCTCCCTCGACATCTTCCTGAGTAATTGTGCTCTGGTCCGGATTATTAGGATCCTGATCCTCGTCATTAACAGTCTGAAAAGATATATTACCGTCTTCATCAGTCGTCTGCTCAAAAGTCAATCCGCCTTCCGGAATCAGCGACGCTACGGTCGCAGCATCCCCGGAGGCGGTTGTAAAACCGAGTTTTCCAAATACCCGGTAATCGGTGTTAGGCCGGGCATCGAAAAACAGATCAGCTGTAACTGAAGGGGTAAGACTTGATGTGGGGGACAATATATCAAAATCCGATGTATACAGGTTCTCATAATCCCAGCTCATCGGCAGCGAGCCGTTGAACTTTCCGCCGAACTCGACTCCTTCACTCAGCAGAAACTCATCGGCGGCTCCAGCCTGAGCTGCTGTCTCCTCATCAACTACTTCTATCATATCCCCGGTTTCAAACATCGAATCGAAATCTTCAAAACTGATTATTTCATCTTCCGACGATTCGAGATCGTCAGAAGCCTCATCCGAGGCGGTGAAGGGATCATCTAAAACATCAAGCTCCTCATCATCCACAGGTTCGGCAAAGGGATCGAGAAAAGCTTCTGCAAAAGGATCAACAGGCTCATCAACAGGCTCCGCAAAGGGTTCAGGGAAGGCATCGGCGAAGGGGTCTTCTACCTCTGCAGCTTCCGCAGGTGCGGCCTCCTCCGTTTCCTGGGCATGAACGCTTACTCCCAGGCAAAGGAGGAGCAAAACCGAAAGCAGAGCTTGTCTCAATTATTTACTCTCTCAATATAAGCCTTGGAGAAGACCGAATCAGGAAGGCTGGCTGTTGACGGGTTCTTCATAGTCAGCTGGGTCTTCTCTCCTTCCTGAAGATTGTCCACAATAAGAATCTGAGACGGCACGAATTTTTCTCCTACCTGAACATATTTCGGATAATAGCTCGTCCTCATAAGCCGGTCCGACAGGCTGTAATCTTCTTCCTTCAGCACTATTGTCCTGTCGGTTCTTACCCAGAGTTTTATCTTCGGATAGGAAACTTCATCATTCTTTGAGACGAGATTAAGGATATATACGTCAAAATTTCCGAGTTTACCCTGCTCCCAGCTGTTAACGTCATAGTCTTCCGAAAGGCTAAGACCGTCCATATCAGAGTTCTTTGCCTCCGAGTTCTGAACATTTTCCTTCATGGAAGAATGGGTAAATTTCCTGCTCTCAGGATCATAAAACCAGACGTTATCATCAACTTTAAGGTATCCCTGCCCTTTCTGATACTCAGGTTTAAGGATGAGCATCACAAACTGCCCACTTGCATCACGCCTGAACATTCTGGCCTGAGTTACTTCGGTCTCTTCTCCCGGTTTTTCCGAGACGAAGGTATAGACACAGGAGAAATCCGTATCATCGAAGCTGCCGAGCTGATCAATTTCTTCTAGCATCAGCTTAAAATCAGGTTCGGCAAAGGATAGAGTCCCCACACTTAAAATCATTAATATCAATAAAAATCGTTTCATATAAGTATCCCTGTTCTAAAAAATCTTAATTAGTACTCCGCAGAGCATCCGCGGGTTGAAGCTTAGCGGCTTTATTTGATGGAAAGAAGGCTGCTACCAAGGTCAAACCGCTTACAATAGCGAAATTTGCCAGGACCTGCAGCGGAGAAAGAATAAATGTCATATATCCGTTTTTCATCAGCATGAAGGCGGGCGTCTCGACTCCCCAGTATATCTGCATGAGAATAAACATGGTCAATCCCGCGAGAATAAGTCCCGAGACAACGCCGATTACCGAGATGAAGAAAGCCTCATAGAGAAATAATTTCCGGACTATTCCTCGCTGCATACCTACCGCCCGCATGGTTCCAATCTCTTTGGTTCTCTCCATCAGTACCATACGGAAAGTATTTGTCACTCCTACCATTATTATTCCGAAAAGTACAAGGAGTATGATTAGCGCTGCAGTATTAAGAACATTAACTATCTGCTGTACTTCCTTCATTATATCATTAAGGGTCATCAGTTGGAATCTAAGCCCTTCCCACTCCTCCTCATCCTGCTGCTCAAGCATCGCGATAATGGGATTCTCATCATCATCAGACTGACGCTCAAACATGCTCACCTTAGTTTGGAGATTCGCATAAAGGGCCGCCGCCGCCTGATCGATCAGATCCATATCCTCAAGATAGATACCAAGGGTCATATATTCCTCAGGCTGTAGATTAAGAAGTTCATTAACATATGAAATATTGGCGTATGCCGTAGTGCCGCCGAACATGCTCGCATCAATAAGGACTGCCGTAAGCACAAACTCGCCGACATTCTGCTGCCCGGTATAGGTACGGCATTTAACAAGAAGTCTGTCTCCTATCTCAACATTCAGCTTCTCGGCCACCTTCTCACTCAGAATAATTCCCTGCTTCTCTTCCTGCATCTGCTCAAAGGTTCCTTCCTTGAGAATAATCCTTTGTTTAAAATACTCCTCAATTTCCCAATTGGCGCCAGTGATGCTCTGCCGCATAGACTCACCTGCAAAAATCAAGGTCCCGCCTAAATCTGACCGCTTGGTTATATATTTCCATGGAGTATTTGTTTCTTCTATCGCGAGCATCAGCTCCTCATCATTCCTGACAATATTCAGAGTCCTTCCTGTCTCAGACTTCTCTACACCCTCAACAAAGATATGGCCGGCCAGCATGTTTGAGAAGTTCTCACTGACATTCTCAATAAAACTGCCGGTAAAACCGTTTATCATCGTTATTATATAAATTCCAAAGGCTATAGCGGCAGCCAGAAGAATTGTTCTTTTTTTCTGACGGGTCAGATTTCTAAGTGCAATTTTTACGTCTCTCATTTTTACTCCATAAATTCCATATAATCCGGAATTTTGTTCTATGGCTCTTTTTTCGAAGAAAAAAGGCCCGAGGAACCATAGGTTCCTCCCTACTCACTCATCATGGCTTTGATAGGCTGAACCTTCAGCGCCAGGCGCAGAGGATAGATGTTCGCTATCATTCCGATGATAATTACAATAATCCAGGAGCCGAGAACCGAAAACAGTGAGAAAACCGGTTTCAGCACGGGGCCCGCGAACAGGATTTCAAGAAAGGCGTTCGTAGCCTCGAATCCAATGAGGCCTACTATCAAAAGAATTATAATTCCGGCTATCATTCCGAGGAATCCGAAAATTATTGAAATAGTAAAAACCTCGGTTGAGACCATCCGCCTGATAAAGCCCTTGTGAGCACCGAGGGCCCTCATGGTGCCTATTTCAGCTGTGCGTTCCACGACATTGATTACCAGAGTATTTGTCATTATAATTATCGCGACAATTGCCACCAGAATTATGGCTATGTTAAAGACAATTCTTATTACATCAGCCGTTGTGGAAAATGGTCCGGCCGCGGCCTTCCAATCCCAGGCCTTTGCCGTGATGCCCTCATCATCAAACCAAAGGTTTAGCTCTGCAATTATCCTCAGAGCAGAGCGCTGATTCACGGTTTTAAGCAGGATGTATTCCCAGGTCGAAGATTCGGTTGGAACCTCCTCTTTTTCGGCAAAGACATCATCAGAAATAACAATCTCATCCTCATTGACACCGGTATCAAGCTCCAGGATGCTGAAGATGTTGTCTTCGCTCATCTCAAACTCAAGCTCGGCCTCGCCGGAGAGGGCATCAACATCAAAAAAAGCGTCGAAGCTGTCGGCTGACAGGAGTGAGGTTTCTTCTTCCGAGAGTTCTATTTCTCCCTGGTTTCCTAGGTTCATCCCCTTGAGTACACGCAGGGTCTGGGCATCTATATATGAAATAAAGCTTGCGGCCTCGGAGTCAAACTCGAGGCTGTAGATACCGGAGATAGGTACTTCCCGTATTTTAAAACCTGCCGAACCCGGGGCTGTAATCAGTATTTTATCACCTACGCCAAGGTCTGTTTCAAATATTTCATTCAGGGTATCAAGGTTGCTCCGCGACATCAGAAGGCCTTCCGAGCCGGGGGCAAGATTCTCTCCTTCGGTAACTTTAGCGTTGTCGAAGATCCTGGAGTATTCTCCTGGCTTAATCCCGAACAGCAGTCCCATATATGGGCCTTTGTCCTCGGCAGCGCCTTCAACATTGATTATTCCGAATCCGGTCACCTGGCTGGTTATATCAATTACACCTGATACCGAGGCAAGATGCTCCATTATTTCCGGATAATCTGGAATTGTCGGAGTCTCTTCAAAGCCGCCCGGCGACTGAACCCCGAACAGAGAGATTTTATTATCTGTTACACCGGTAATCATGATGTTGCCGGTATAATTATCGATGAAACTGCGCTCAATCCCGGTGTCTATCGTATTAATCAGAGTATTGCCGACAACGAGAATCATGACGCCAACTGCCATGATTATTCCTATTATCAGACTTTTTGAGCTATGCTGCCGGAGGTTTCTGATAGCAATTCGCAGAAGAACAGGCATCAGTCATCACTCCCGCAGGCCCGGCTGTCTTCATGCCGGTAATTCTCGGTAATAAGGCCGTCCCTGAGCTTTATGATGTGGTCTGCTACTTCCACAATAGAAGGATCATGGGTTGAAAAAATGAAAGTTGTACCGAGGTCACGGTTTATCTTCTTCATCAGCGTGATTATTGCCTCACTTGTTACCGAATCGAGGTTTGCTGTCGGCTCGTCTGCCAGAACTATCTCCGGTTTAGTCGCAAGGGCACGGGCAATGGCCACCCTCTGCCGCTGTCCGCCTGATAATTCATTCGGCTTGTGATTCCGCCATTCGGACAGTCCTACTTCCTCAATCAGCATATCAATCCAGTCTGTCTTTTCTTTTTTACTCATGTCTGATTTCCCGAGAAGCAGCGGAAACTCAACATTTTCATAGACATTGAGCACCGGAATGAGGTTGAATGACTGAAAAATAAAACCCAGGACCTCATGTCTTAATTCAGTAATATTCTTATCCGACAGACCGCCGGTTTCAGTTCCATTTATCAATACGCTGCCTTCAGTAGGCACATCGATGCATCCAATCATATTAAGAATGGTTGATTTTCCGCTCCCTGACGGGCCGGCGATAGAGATAAAATCACCCTTGCAAATTTCAAAGCTGACGCCCTTAACTGCATGTACCTCGGTTTTCCCCAGCGGATAGACCTTTTTCACATCTATAAGTTCAACAATAGCCAAAACCGACTCCTTAAAATAGTTATTAAGAAAAGATAATACTACAGACTCAATGAGTCCATAATATTTCACCCTTACTTCGCTTTTTCTTATATAGAAATATGAAGACGTTTCATAAAGACTTCCGCTGTTTATAACACAATTCACCAAAGGCTCTGTTACCTAAAAACAGAAATAATGTTATAAAGTTTCATGCGTAAGACAGCAATTATTTTTGATCATGACGGGACCCTCGTCGATTCTATAGAAGCGGTAATAATATGTACCAATCTCATCCTGGTGAAAAACGGCTACAGAAAACACTCTGCCGATGAAATACTTAAAGGCTTTCCCTATCCTACTGAAGAAAGATTCCAATATCACACGGGGACTACCGCTAGCAGTGTTTCGGCAAAGATGGCGGAAGATTTCTATTCTGAGATGCACACAATCGGTATAGACTATCTAAAAGTATATCCCGGAATATCAGCAGCCCTTGATCTTCTGGTTGATTATGGGTACTCGATGGGCATGGTCTCCAACAATCAGGGAATCTTCATCAGAAAAGCCGCAGCGAAGCTGCAGTATTCATATGATCTGGAAATTATACTAGGTGAAGAAAACGTCAAGGCAAACAAACCTTCACCCGACGGACTGCTCCAGGCATGCGCTGGACTTGCCGCCCGGCCTGAAAACTGCTGGTACATCGGCGACACTATCTCAGATCATGAGGCAGCCCATGCGGCAAAAATGAAAAGCGGGCTCGTAACATGGGGAGTTCAGACTGAAGCTGTACTATCGGCCTCTGGGGCGGACGCTTTATTCAGAACACCGGCGGATATGGCAGATTATTTTAAACCTGCCTGAACGACAAAGGTCTCTGATCCTATTTTAAACGGAACGGCGGTAATTTCGGTATTTCTCGGCCAACTGATTGTATGATTCTCTCCCTGAATCGCAACAGGAATAGAGATCAAAAGCTCATCAACTACTATTTCCGACAGTACATTTCCGGCAATGGTATTTGCCACCTCACCTATCATGTCGTTCAACATTCTGTGATTCATTTCATAATCCATGGACTGAAGCCTGGAGTGTTCCAGCAGGAATTGAGCGAGTCTTCTGTGGTATCTCATTGTAATTAATCCACTGAGACTTCCGGCAACACTTATTACGCCTGAAATATCCCATCCAGTATCGATTTCAGAATCAACTATATATGGTGCCCCGGCTTCAACTTCTACCTGAAACATTGTTAAAAAAACCTGCTTAGTCCGTTTTATGATGTTTTCATTCAACCTATTAATCATCCGGCATTACCTGTCTTACTCGAAATACTGACTTCAACCTCAAATGGTCCATAAGGAGTCTGAAAAGGCACACCGATAATAGGAGTCCGGCTGGGCCAGCTGATCTCATGATTTTTCCCCTGAACAGTAAACGGCGGAGTTAATTTAACATTAAAATCTTTCAATCCGCCCAATGCTTTTGCAGAAATAATATTTACTAGTTCACTAATCATTTCATTAATAATCTTTGGTTTTTCAGTCTCATCTTTAACAATCACCTGTGATTTCATGAGTAACTTCTCTGCCAGTAAATTTGTTACCCGAAGAACCACTATCCCCTCACTATCACCAACCACCCCGATAATTCCCGAGATTTCCCACCGGTGAGTACCATTGTTTTTTACAATAAACGGCTCCCCATAGGTGGGCTCGATAAAAAGCATTTCATGGAACAGATCGATAGTACCGTTTAATATCGGATTGATAATCCTTGCGTCCATAAAATGGGGGTTGAGACTATTTACGGTATCCATTTACTTTAAATGCTTCCTCGTTTTCGTTAATCCCGAATCTTCTATTGCTCTTAAGATTTCCGGCAGTAGCTGTTTCTTTCTTGAAAGAATTCCTGGCAGATCAAACAGGTTATCTTCGAGTTTTTTATAAATAAGAAGATCTTCAACTTCGGGATTACCGGTAGTCAGTAATACTGAATTCTCATTAATAACATCGGTAACAAGAAGCATTGCCCAGTCAAGCTTACGCTTAACACAAATTTTGTTGAGTTCGGAAACAAAATCATTTTTAAGCCTGTATACACCATCAAGATTGATTACTTCAGCCTGCCCAACCCCGAAGTTCATGGACTTTTCCGTATATTCCTTAAAATCGGCGTCTATAAGCTCCGAGGGCGGTGTTTTATCAAGAACAGCTGAATTTTCAAGAAGCTGTCTGCCATATTCCTCAACAGACTTACCGCAGATTGTTGCGAGTATTTCAGCAGTTACCCGATCCTCTTTTGTTGTTGTTGGAGATTTTAGAATAACCGTATCCGAAAGAATACCCGCAAGCAGCAGCATCGCCGATCCTCGTTCGACCTCGAGTCCCGCACTCTGATAATGACTAAATACTATTGTACATGTGCTGCCTACCGGCCTGATATTCATGTAGATTGGCATCTTCGTCGGCTGGGGTGAGATCCTGTGATGATCTACAATCTCTACAATTTCGGCCTGATCGGCACCCGGGACGGATTGAGATAGTTCATTATGATCAACCATTATCAGTTTCTTAAGAGGTTTTTCAATAAAACAGCGTCTGGTAACTATACCGGTAAAACTGCCGTCATTGAAAACCGGGAGTCCGCGGTACTTGGAATTAACAAGCAGATTTTTTGCATCATCGAAGGCGCTTTCAGCCTGAATAATCTCCGGATGGGTATTCATAATCTCTTTTACCGGGGCAGAAAGCCGAAGCAGTCTGATAGTCTCCGCAGTATCCGCACGTGAAATAAAAACTGTTCCGCTGTATGTATCAAAATCAAACGGAAGCCTGGCATCATCTTCAACCCCGGTAAGAATAAGGGCGGGAAACTCATTCTCTATCGCAAATCTTATAAGATCCTCCCTTAGACCGACGACAAGAACCGGTTTATCGGGTTTCAGAGCCTCAATTCTCACGCGGCTGACTTCAACCGGCATAGCTCCAGTCATAACAGGCGCGGAAAACTCACTGTCTTTACCCCTCTTATAGAAATATCCGGAGAGAACTTTCTGGAAATTATTAATTCTAAAGCTATATATAGGGCGCTTGCCGAGGTTCTCGGAAATGAGAAAGCCGCTTATCTGATGAATGGTTATAATCCCTTTGAAAATTCTACCATCCTCAAAAACAGGAATACAGCTGATATTCTCCTCGTCAAGAACCTTGATAGCCTTGAACACGGGCTCATTTATATCAAGGCTAACAATGTTCCGCTTTGTTACATCTGCTACCTTAGGACCGACATCCTTTATAAATGCCGGGGGAGTTATTCCTGCGGACTCAAAGGCAGCTCTTGTCTGATTGTTCAGATTTCCGCATCTAACCGGAATGTAATTATTGTCTGTGTCAGTCAGGTTTTTAAAGTCTGCATAACACCATGCCGAACAGACCGAATCCATGTCGGGATTTTTATGTCCAGTTACTATTATATCTGCCATTACAGGGATTATACCTGCCAAGGTGGCATGAGTCTACAAATGTTTCAGCAATTTAAATTTAATCTCTGGAAGCCCCTGAATAATCTTTAAAATGCCTAAATATTTAAATCATTCCTCTTTGCCGTGTGTTGAATAGTTTTTATTCCCGCTTCCGGGACGTCAGTAGTTCTGAATTTGGCTGCGTTTGTATACCGCCGCTGGGGGCCCCGGTGCCGCCTGAGAAAAATTGAGGTCTTCCGAACCTTTTTCTGATGGTGTCGGGGTCAGCAAGGGCCGACATTCGGGGGAATTGAAGCCAAATTCAGAACTGCTGCTAAATGTTTAAATAAACTTGCGTATTCTAACATTCATATGATAATTTTAATAATCATGGTTAGTCTGCATCGAATAAAACTTATTACAAAACCCTTCTGGATACCGGCAATTACCGGTATGTATTTACTGCTCACCGACTCTCCGGATCCTCTCGTCCTGACGGCGCTTATTTTCGGATACATCGGAGATCTACTTCTGATGAGAAGCCGTAAAAGCTGGTTTATAGCCGGAGCGCTTTCCTTTTTAGTCGGGCATCTTTTTTATATCGCGGTATTTATAATTGATTCAGGAGGACTCGCGGTATTCAAAGAGCATCCCCTGCTCTGCACGGTGATGCTGCTGCCCTACATCCTCTTTGCCCTTTTTTTTAAAAAATTCATCGGGCCCAACGTCAGTTCGATCTTCTACCCCGCGGCATTCTACCTGTCGGTACTTCTGCTGATGAGCTACAGTGCGCTCCTCCGTATATGGAGCGTACCGTCCCCCTCGTTCATCCTCACCTTCAGCGGCAGCCTGCTGTTCATCATATCCGACAGCCTGATTGGAGTGAGGAAACTCAAGACGAAGTTCAGGGGGATGGGCACAATAATTGTCGTAACCTATCTCGCGGCGCAGATTATGATTATCTGCGGAATTACCGCCGGCTGAAATACCGCTCAAGATCTTCGAGAAAATTCGGGGTGAAGATTGATTTTTCGGCGCCCCGGATTTCATCAATAGTCCAAAACCGTCCCTCATCTATCTCAGACTGCTGTACTCTTACCCGGCCGTCCCATACCAGCCTAAAACTGCTCACATACTCAGACTCAAAATCATTACTGTGAAGATATTTATAGAGGAATTCGAATGAGCCTTCAGGAGCCCTAATCCCAAGCTCTTCGATTGTCTCCCTGACGGCAGCTGCAAGGTAAGCCTCCCCGGAATCGACATGGCCGCCGACCGAGGTATCCCATTTCCCGGGCTGCACAAGACTATCCGTCGCCCTCTTCTGGAGGAAGAGGGCGCCAGAACTGTTAAATACAAACACATGGGCAACCCGGTGGATAAGCTCCGGATTACCGTGAACCTCAGACCGTGAGGCCCTGCCTGTTACATTGTCATTTTCATCAACGATGTCAAATATTTCACTCATCTTTTTCCTGGTTCAGCCTAATGCTGATGCCCTCCATCACTATGTGAATGCCCGTGAGCAAGCTCTTCCTCAGTGACTTCCCTGACAGCAACGACATCAACATCAAATTTAAGCACCATTCCAGCAGAGGAAAGCGGCTGCTCTCCGGATTGATCTATAATCTCCCCGGAATCTCCAGTCAGCTTGTAATAAATTGAACCCACACATTGTTCTTTTATGTTCATCTTTATCTCCTGTTTTTTCTTATTTCAGAACTGAAAACGCCAACGTGAAAACAACTGCGCAGGCAGATGAACCGCAAATGGTTCAGAAAAGATTTATACCCGAGAATATAATAATAGAATCTGATTTTTCCAAGAAAATTTAATCAGAGAGGCTGATGATTCTTGACAAACTGTAGTACACACTGTTTACATTGTTTACTTAAGGAATATTATGAGTACTGAAAACCGAAAAAAAGAACATAAAGAAAATCTCAAGACATTAATCCTCGACAAAGCCTTCAGCATAATAGCGGAAACCGGCTATGAAAACCTGAACATGTGACTGCTTGCGCAGCGCATAGATAATTCACCCCGCAAAATATATTTATACTTTAAGAGCAAAGAAGAACTCCTCGATACGGTGATTGAAAAAGGATTTTCGGAGACCCTGAGCACATTGAACACAAACGGAAACAAAAACTCGTCGGCCGAACAGATATTTAAGACTATGATTAACCGCCATATCAGAAACGGGCTTCAGCAGCCCGAAACTTGAATTGAACAGAAAAATCACCAATCTTCTGAAAGAGTTTCTGCTTATCAGCCGCTGCAAGCATTCTTGCAAGGCGCGGTAGCTTCAGAGGAGAACTGCTCGGAGAACTGCCCTCCAAGTATGGCCCGGGAACGTTTAATCAGGTCGCGAACAATGGCCTCCAGTCTATTATCTTTCCACTCGCGTTCCTCTGTCCTTCACCCGGCGATACTATGGGGTCAAAACCCACTTAAGTAGTGCTTAAACATATCTCAGAAATATTGAACATTTTATATAGAAATAAAAAAGGGGTATTTACTGTCACCAAGAATGTATATTTTTTTCTGCATTTTTCGTGTCACTATTAAAGAGCTACATATAAGTATAGGGAGAAAGCATGATTAAGAAATTAGAGCAGATGTCTCCTAATCGACTATCAAAAATTATCTTCCTATGTTTAATTTTCGAACTTCATCAAGCATCGCCTCCTGATTCTCCCAGGGAACTTCCGGACTTAAATCGTGAGCCGGGGAAATAACAAGTCCGCCCTTCTCACCGCAAATCTCGAACAGTTCCCTCACCCTTGCCCGTACATCATCTGTTGTTCCGAAAGGAAATGTTGTCTGGGCACCAATACCTCCCCAGAAAGAAATTTTGTCGCCATATAAATGATGAATCTCCTTGAAATTCATACATTCTGGTTGAACAGGGTTTAGAATATCTACTCCAATTTCAATCAATTCAGGTATGAGCGGTTCAATATAACCACAGGAATGATAGAAGATCATGGCATCACTATTTATTTCTTTTATAGTCCTGATAACCTTGCTCAAACGTGGTTTGAGCCACTTTCGCCAGAGGTCGGGATTCATCATCAGCGTACTTTGCATACCCACATCATCACCCAATGCAATAATATCATGACCAGTTCTGGCCATCATGGCTACTGTTGTACATGAATGCTCTGTTATTCTATCCAGAATAGCAGTTGCTCTGTCATCTTCCATCATCATATCCATCATAAGGTTGTTCATACCTCTGATTAGCCAGGCTCTTTCCCATACGGTTTGTTCCACGTAACCCATAGCTGCCAATCCATTTCGATGACAATATTTAACAAATATTTTCAGCAGAATCTCCATGCCTGGAATAGGAGTTGGTAATTTAAAATTCTTGATCTGTTCCAGAGTTGTTGATTCTCCCTCCAGAGGACTATGAAAATGACACATATGATATGCTTCTTTTGAACCATACGACATGCCAACCCCGAAAGGATCAACGTCAAATCGCTTAGGCAAAGATAAGTGAGAAAACAGCTGTTTGCCATTCCCCTTGTAGCCGGCTTTATATAAGCAGCCGCTTAACCTGTGTGAGAAGTCATAATAGGATGAAATGAACCTGAAAGGTCGTCTTTTTCTGAATTCCTTTATTTTTGTGACAGTCAGGGGTATATCACAGGGGATTTTTTCAAACCCCTCTCTTCTAAGTGATCTTAAAAGATTTTCCCTCTTTGTCATTATGACTCCTCCTCTTCTTTTCTAAATAAAACTATAGTAAGCAATATTGAAAAATGTCAACTCTTTATAATTATGGTCAAAGAATTGATTTCGGTATATCAAATATCCTTAGTACGGCAAAATCAGTCCGTTCAAAGTTAAAACAAATGAGAAACATCCTCTGCTTCAAGCAAGTAATTAGGTCTTCACCCCTCCAAGCTGCACCAGAGCGGGCGTTCATTATTGTAAATTATCGATTTTAATAATCAGATTTTTATTGACAGAGATAATTATCTAACTTATCCTTTAAAAGTGTCATAAATGTGACACTTTTAAAGGATGGTTGATGAGCAGAGACGAGCAGAAAAGTGAGCGGCGGGTTAAGATTATTAGAGCCGCCAAAGAACTTTTTATCACTAAGGGCCTGGCCGGAACGAGTATGTCTGAAATCGCAAAAAAAATAGATCTAAATGTTAGAACGGTATACCGCTATTATAAGACTAAGGAAGAACTCGCCTTCGAGATTGAGATTAAAATCTTCGAGGAAATGATAGAGAAGCTCAAAACTACGTCCAGTATAATCAAAGGCAAGAACGGTTTTGAAAAAATCAGCAAACTCCTAACCCTGACAGAGAAATATTACCGATCTTCTGAAAACGAGATCCGTTTCATGGGTGAGTTTGATTATTATTTTACCGGTGCCTATCCTTACAATGCTTTATCAGATCGGTTTGTAGAGATGATGCGAACAATGGACAGTCCTCTTCGGGGTTATTTAAAAGAAGGGATTATAGATGGGTCAATCAGAGAGGATCTTGATGTCCCACTTACTGTCGAAACAATCGAGAATGCTATGCTTGCTCTATCGCAGAGGATAGTCAGCAGGGGTGAACACTTGGAAATTGAACAGGAAGTTCCACCGGCAGCGATGCTGACCTGTCTTACGAACCTGTTATTGAACGGAATAAGGAATATTTAAACTGTTATAGCACTGACACATCAATACATTATTCAGGAGAGCCTGTGAAAATTGAGGGTAAATATCGAAACCGGAAAGATTGGGAAAATCCCTTCATAATTAAGCGGAATAAGGAAGACGCTAAGAATCTCGCCCTGCCTTATTCTGATGTAGAGAGTGCGCTTTCGGGGAAGACGTCTCCATGGAAACTTGACTTAAACGGACAATGGAAATTTAATTTTTCAAAGAAACCTTCAGATCGTCCGCAAGGTTTTCAGAAAACTGATTATGATATTTCCTCCTGGGATGAAATTAATGTTCCCGGAGTCTGGGAGCTTCAGGGATGGGGAACACCTTATTACCTTGCCTTTTCCTATCCGCCTGCAATCAACACCAGAAAAAGCGCTATTCCAAAAATTGATCACAATGATAATCCGGTGGGTTCATATCGGCGCAGCTTTAATATTCCTGAAAACTGGAACGGACGTGAGATATTTATCCATTTTGGAGCTGTTAAATCAGCCTTTTACATTTGGGTTAATGGAAAAAAGGTTGGTTATTCTCAAGGATCCATGACTCCGGCTGAGTTTAATATTACCAGTTTTCTTAAAAGCGGAGAGAACACTCTATCTGTAGAGGTTTACCGGTTTTCTGACGGAACCTACCTTGAAGATCAGGACATGTGGTTTCTGAGCGGAATCTACAGAAATGTTTACCTGTATTCGGAGCCCAAAACTTATTTGCGAGATTATTTTGCCAGATGCAGTTTTGATGAAAATTACATTAATGCAAACTTCCATCTCGATGTTGAGATTTTAACAGTTGACGGCAGAAAGGAAGGGCTGTTTGAGGTTTTCATGCTTGAAAACGGTGATAAAGATTTAGGTGATCCGCTTTTTAGTGAGAAGTTTATTTTTTCAGAAGGAAAGAGTCTGCTGTCTCTCTCAACGAACATACTGAATCCAAGGAAGTGGAATGCCGAAACCCCGAACCTATACCGTATATTTTTAGTTCTACGGGGAGAAGACGGGCAGCTTGTTGAAGTTAAGAATTTCAATTTTGGTTTCAGAGAAATTAAAATAAAAGATGCCCGGTTCCTGATCAACGGCCGCCCTATAATTTTCAAAGGGGTTAATCGCCAGGACTTTGATCCAAAATCAGGTTGGGCAGTCTCGAATGAGACGAGGCTGAAGGACATCCTCATAATGAAGCGGCACAACATCAACGCGCTGCGGACTTCCCACTACCCAAATGATCCATATATCTATGAGCTCTGTGATGAGTATGGGCTCTATGTTATTGATGAGGCAGATGTTGAAACCCACGGTGTCCGCCGCAAAGGTGTACCGGGCAGCAACCCCATCTGGACAGACGCAGTAGTTGATCGTATGGAGAGAATGGTTCTTCGTGACAGGAACCACGCATGTATCGTAATGTGGTCACTTGGAAATGAAGCCGGTTATGGTACCAATTTTATGGAAATGAAAAAAGCAGCTTTAAAAATTGACAAAACACGTCCGTTTCACTATGAGGGTGATACTGATCTTAAGGTCACTGATGTGCTTAGTATCATGTATCCTAGTCCGGAGCGGGAAGAAGTTTATGGTGAGAACAGAGATGTTACGCTGACTTTTTTTGAGAAATTCATGAATACTCTAGAGTCTGATTATAAGGGGTTCAAGAGTAAAGAGTATAAGAACATGCCGATTCTGAATTGTGAATATTCGCACTCGATGGAAAACAGCCTTGGTAATTTCCAGGAGCATATTGATAATTTTGAAAAGTATGACGCCTGGTGCGGCGGCTTTATCTGGGATTTTGTTGATCAGGCAATTTTAAAAACCACTGAAGATGGAAAAAAATTGTGGCTGTATGGAGGAGACTTCGGAGAAAAGAAGACTCATGGAATCTACTGCGCTGACGGAATAGTAGGAGCTGACCGTAGTCTTCACCCGTCAATCTTTGAAGTAAAAAAGGGCTATCAGAACATCAGCGTCAGTTCTGCGGACCCCTCTAAAAGGGTTTTTATAATCCGTAATAAAAAGGATTTCACCTCTCTCGATGACGTTCTGCTTCATTGGGAGCTGACAAGAAACGGGCGGGCAGTTGCCTCCGGAAGGCTATCGCTGCCTGGTATCCCTCCGCAGTCCTCTGATGAGGTCGAAATTCCTTACGGCAGAATAACAGACGGGGACACAGCCGAATATCATTTGCTGCTCAGTTTTCTACTGAAGAAAGAAACTATCTGGGCCGGTAAAGACCATGAAATTGCCTGGGAACAGTTCTCCCTGTCTTCTGCACATCATCCCATCCTCATTCTAAGCGAGACTCTGCCGGAGATCGAGGAAAACAGGAACGACATCCTTGTTTCCGGAACAGACTTTCGTCTTCAGGTAAACAAGAAAACCGGCAATATTGACAACATTGATTACGGCAGCGGAAACCTTCTAAAGTCTCCGCTCAGGATGAATTTCTGGAGGGCTCTGACCGACAACGACAGGGGGCTGGCTAATTTTGCTCCCTTTCTTTTAAGGATGTTGATCGACTTCAGATGGAAAAGAGCAACGTTCAACGGCCGAAAAGTAAAGAAAATACAAACTGCCGCCTCGGGCAAAGAAGTGTCTATTACAGTAACTTACACAGTTCCCAATTCGACCGGAAAGGCTATAGCAAAGTATGGTATTAGCAGTGACGGTTCCGTAAGAATAGAGAATATATTTAAAGCAAAACGTGAAATGATAAGGTTTGGAATGCAAACCGAACTTTCGATAAATCATGATGTGCTTTCATGGTTTGGCCGTGGACCGCATGAGAACTATATTGATCGAAAAAACGGCGCTAAAATAGGTCTTTTTTCCGGAAAGGTAAATGAGCTTACCCATAACTACCTGCGGCCGCAGGAGAACGGTAACCGAACTGATGTGAGATGGGCATCGATTACCGATCCAGAAGGCCGGGGGCTCAAGGTTGAGGCGGCCGGAGAGTCGCTGCTCAGTATTAGCGCCTGGCCTTACACCCTCGCTGATCTTGATGAGGCCAGACACATTCATGAACTTCCGCAGCGCAACACAGTAACCTTTAACATTGACTATAAGCAAAAAGGTGTAGGAGGGGATCTTCCCGGAGAGCTCAGTCTTATGGATAAGTACAAGCTGCACAAGGGCAAAGAGTACTCCTACAGCTTTATTCTATCAAAAGTTTCTTCAAAAACGAGTTTATTATAAAAATTGAGGCTGTCCGATAACTTGGGAAGTTGTCGGACAGCTACCCCAATATAGTATTTTTACAGGTTTTTAGGCTAAAACCCCCATGATTTACTCAAAATAGCCTAAAAACCGAGAAAATACAGAGGATGGAAGCAACCAACCGGGTTGCGGGACATTCTCAATTATAACAAAGGAGCAAAAAATGATGTCTATGTCCGAAACTTTTCCAGTACAAAATATCACACCTAAGAGGATGATTATATTTGCTTTCGGGAGCTTCGGCTGGTCGCTGCTTAGCTTTGCCCCTTCGAATTTAATTACCTACTTCTACTTTCCACCCGAGGTCGGGGTAAGTACATTTCCTGTATTCATCTTTCAGGGGGCAATAATAGGGGTGCTGACAATCCTGGGAGTAATTGCCTTCACCGGACGAATATTTGATGCGGTTACAGACCCTATAATTGCAGGAATTTCTGACAGATCAAAATTCAAGCTTGGCCGCCGCCGAACCTTCATGCTCATAAGCGTCCTGCCCTTCGCCCTGTTTTCGGTAATTGTTTTTCTCCCGCTCACTCAGGCCGAAAGCACCCGTAACGCGGTCTGGCTTGTAGTCAATTTGTTTCTATTCTATTTATTCTTTACCATGTACGTAATACCATATGCCGCTATGATTCCGGAGCTCGGTCATACGTCAAAACAACGTTTGCTTCTCTGTACAATCACTTCGGTGGGATGGGCGCTTGGTTTTTTTATAGGGAACTCTATTTACGCAGTAAAGGCGCTGTTTCAAAGCCTGGGACTGAATGAAGTTAGTGCAATGCAGAGCGGGGTTGGGCTTTTCGCCGTTGTAGGGTTCATAGCCTGTATCATTCCTATCATATTTATAGATGAGCGGAAGTACTGCGAAAAGCATTCTTCCAAAGAAAAATTATTCCAGGCTCTTAAAGGTGCCCTGAAGAATATTGATTACGTTTATTTCATGGGTAGCACCTTTGTTTATTTTGTCGGAAATCTATTTCTCGAGATAGGGATAATATATTATGTAACCCTCCTCATGAAATTACCCGAGAGTATGGCCAGCTTGCTGATGGCTATAATGTTCATTCTTAGTTTCTGTTTTTATCCTTTTATCTATAAGCTAGTCGACAAGTTCGGAAAGAAGAGACTTCTCTCATGGGCTTTCTATCTTCAGACTATTGTCTTTGCTCTGATTTCCATTTGCGGGCTGATTCCATTTATCTCGGCAAAAATGATTGGTTATATCGCGATAGGGCTAACGTCACTTGCCATAGGAATATTCGGGATAATTCCGACAGCTATAAATTCTGATATTGCACGGATGGACTCAATAAAAACAGGAAACCATAAGGAAGGGATATTTTCCGGATTGTACGGCTTTATGAATAAGGCGGCAATTTCTTTCAGCAATCTGGTTTTCCCATCCTTTCTCCTTCTCGGCCGCAGTGAAGCAAACCCCCTTGGCGTAAGGCTGACAGCGGTAGCCGGGGCGGTCCTGATGGTAATAGGGGTTCTTCTGCTAAAAAAATATAATGAAAAACGGGTGAATACTGTTTTAGCAATTGAAAATGCAGACTGAGATCGGAGGAAAACTGTGAGTAAACTTGAGACAGAGTTCTGGAAGCTGGAGATAACCCAAAATAATGCCGAATCCGGATATATCTATAAATTATCTGACAAGATCAATAACCGGACATACTCTGATCTGGATTATTACTACGAAATATCCTGCCGGGAAAATCTTGATGAGTTCCCCGTTGATCTGCTCCGGGGGGCGATAAATCCTGACATGATTACAGAAATGCTTCAGCCGCCGGAGCTTCCACAGCTGGTAAGTAGAAGAATTGAGGAAAAACCGGAAAGCCTTGAAATACAGGGTGTTTTTGATAATGGATTAGAGTTTTCCCATACCTTCAGAGCGTCTAAAGATGGAATGCGGCTGCTGGAGGCTATCACAATCAGTAATACAGGCTCATTAAAAATATCTCCCCTGAGTCTTGATTTTGGATTTCGTAAAATGCTGCTTACCCAGCGGGGCGGCTGGCAGGAAGATCTGGACTCCTGGATACTGGAAGCCCTCCCGACCAGGCGTTACTGTTCCCAGAAGGTCGATCATCGAAGGGAGTTCTATACTGCCTCAGATCTCCTCTATGCACCCTTTGATGATGAAGAGGAGAATTTGAAGCCCGGATATGCCGCTGAGGCCTGGATTTGGGGAACGCCTGCGGGAAGAATATTGATAAATAAATATAATCTCTCTGAAATCGAGTTCTCCCGCTTCCGACGCTTTCCTGTAATTCTTCCCGGACGGGGGCTGGAAAATACAGCCCTGCTGTTTGGGGGAGCAGCGCAGTACCGCGGTGATCCGGAGAGGTCGTTTTCTCTGGAAGCCGGATCCTCATACTCCTTTGGTCAATCCTCTTATACCTTTTTTGAAGGGGAATATGAGGATGGCGCTCTGCTCTACCGATCTTATCTGGAGTCTCAGGGACATGGCTTAAAGCCCGGTTATAATCCGCCGATACACTGGAACGAGCTTTATAATCTTGGCTGGTTTGCCGAATTAGCCGGTGTTTTTGCCAATGGCAGAGAGTTTAAACCCTACTCCAGGGAAGATCTTTTTCGTGAGGCTGAACTCGCAGTTCTTGCCGGGGCACAATGTTTATATCTTGATCCAGGATGGGATACCGTTCCAGGTTCAACTATTTGGGATGAGTCGAGGCTGGGAGCTTTCGAAGATTTTTCACATATCATTCATGAAAGATACGGACTTAAGTTAGCCCTGCATTTGATGATGTGTTTCTGGGATGAATGTGAGGAGGACTTCTTCTACTGGCACGATAGTGAAGGAAATCCCAGCCGGGACTTTACCGATACCCTGCTTTTCAGGGTATGTCCCAATGAAAGGTGGGTGTCAGAGAAATCGAGACGGCTTCTTGAGCTTGCAGGAGCAGGTGTCGATTTTTTCATGTTCGATTTCACCACCTACGGGTTAAACGGCCTCGGCTGTTGTGATCCGGGTCATGGTCATGAAATACCTATGAGCCGCCAGACTCATGCAGAAAACATCCTTCAGGTGATGGTTAATATTAAAAGTAAGTTCCCCGGGCTGCTTATAGAAGCTCACGACAGGATAAGGGGAGGTCTGAGTGATTATCACCCGATCTATTTCCAGGATGACAGCAAGGGTGCTTTTGATGAGCTATGGGGATATGAGTTTATGTGGAATCCTCTGCAGGATCTTCTGTCCGGGAAGGCTCTCTCACTCTATGAATATAATCTTGCGTCCCCCATTCCCCTATATCTTCACATCAATTCAGGATGTGATAATTCGTCGATGCTCCAATTCTGGTGGTATTCTTCTGTAGTCAGACATCTTGGTATAGGAGGGATTGCAGATGAGACAACACAGGAATTCTCGAACCTTAAATCTGCAATGAGGCTGTATAAGACTTACCGAAAATTCCTTGTACACGGAGTCTTCTACGGGATAGATCCCCTTGTCCATATTCATGTCTCAACAGAAGATGAGGGAGTTCTGGTTACTGCCTACAATCTCTCCTCCAGTGAAATAGTGAAGACAATTGCCTTCAGGCCGGAGAAATATGGGATTAGCAGTGTTTTCGGGAATCTTGTCTGCTATGACGGTATTGGTAAAGTAATCAAAACTGAAGCGCTCGAAGAGAAAGACGGGATAATCTCAATCCGGATAATTATTCCGCCGTTGTCTCCGGTCATCATAGGTCTCGGTTATGGCGATTAATTTTTCTAAAAAACGCCGGGAAGCACTTCGTGAAACCTACAGGAAATGGTGGGCTGGAGAATTAAAACGGCCCATCGCCGGGGTCACACTTATCAATCGTGATCCAGGGCGAGCCAGACCTCCCGCTCCTGTTCTGTCTCAGAGAACCTGTCTTGATTTTCAGTGGTCGGCCGAAGAAATAATCGACAGGCTTGACTATGAACTATGCCGGCAGACCTACCTCGGTGATGCATTTCCCTTTGTAAACCTGGATTGTTTTGGCCCCGGAGTGGCCAGTGCATTTATGGGAGCCCGGGCTGATAATTCTACCGGCGGGGTATGGTTTGAACCGGTGGAAGAGGTTCCAATCTCAAAACTGCATCTTGAATATGATGCACTTAACCCTATGCTTCTTCGTATAAAAGATATATGCCGGGCAGCAGTTAAGCGATGGGAAAACAGGGTTGTAGTCGGAATGGCAGATCTTGGAGGAACCCTGGATATCCTTCAGATCTTCAGGCCCGGAGAGAAGCTTCTGCTGGATTTCTATGATTATCCGGAAGAGGTTCATCGTCTAAGCTGGGAGATCCATCATCTATGGCACCGTTATTATTCAGAGCTGCATGAAATACTTCAGGAGAAAGGCATGGGGTATTCGGACTGGAGCGGCATATATTCAGATAAACCATTTTATACCCTTCAATGCGATATCAGCTACATGATTAGTACCGATATGTTCCGAGAGTTTGCGCTGTCCGAGATCGAAGCCTCGGTAAACCGCTTGGGCAGATCAGTTTATCATCTTGACGGAACAGGTGCACTTAAGCATCTTGATACTGTTCTTTCGATGAATAATCTCAGCTGTGTTCAATGGATTCCCGGGGACGGAAACCCAACATGGGGGCAATGGCCGGATGTTTACCGTAAAATTTCCGGCTCGGGAAAAAAGATTCAAAGCATGGGTTCACCTGTAGATGATCTGTTAAAAATTGTAATTCAGACTGGAAAGCCGGGGCTTATTCAGCATAATGCATTTCTCATGGAAAAAAGTAAATCAAAAGAGATAGTTATAGAAGGAGACCGGGTTCTCGTGCCGTCTTCAATGGTGATCCTCATTAGAGTCTTTTTTGCCCTTTACAGGCCGGTTATTGCTGTGCTTCGATTTGTAATATGCATCCGGCATCTGCTAGGAAAAAAATAAATGAACGATACATTTCCCTAATACACAACTTGCTAAATCAGTTATTACTATATCCTTATTTTTCTTTTTCTTACATGAAAGTCAATATCAAATAAACTATTGTAGACAATTTGTGGAAGTCCATGTAGAAGATTTAGTTTTTGACATTATGCCCTACTATACTATCAGGCACATCATACTGCTGCCAGCTGACTCTGCCTTCCTTCACCGCGTCACGCAGGAGCCTCTCAATCTTCGTAAGGTTTTTGGCCTTCCCGCTTTTTACCTCAACGAGGACAACCTCATCTATCCGCCCCTCGTCCATCCCTTTAAACACGAGGAAATCAATCGGCTTCCCTATAAAGCGGCATTCATTCGGGTTGAAAGGGAAATCTGGAAGAAAGGGCGCAAGCTGCTCTGAAAACTGCCCGCCGAGAACAGCCCGTGAGCGCTTTATTCTGTCCCGGACAATAACATCAAGCTTATTGTCCTTCCAGTCACGTTCCTCGGAACGCCGTCCTGAGGCCCTCCCTGCTCTGAAGGCGAGGAAAATCAAAATCACTGCCGCGATGCATATTAAAATAAGTATAAGGTAGTCGGTCATGGCTAATTATATAGTATACTGTGACTGTTTCACAGCTTTAAGGAGTAATGAATTGGATATAATCCTGATTGGTTTTTTTACGGGTATAGGCCTCACTGATTTTTACGCCATACTTTGCAGTACATTGGCCCTGGCATTAGCGGTTATTCTTCTGAGTTTTATAATAGACTTCATCGCCAAAAAAATATTACTCAGCATCATCGGGAAGGTAATAACAAAAACAAGTACTAAATGGGATGATGTTCTCCTTGAATCAGGATTCTTCGCTCGCCTTGCCCGGATTATTCCCGTAATTGTGTTGTATTTTTCATTACCCCTCATTTTCCGGAGATTTGATACCGCCGAAATATTCCTCCAGAGGATACTCCTCTCATGCCTCATAGCAGTCATCATTGCCGCGATAAATTCTTTCATCACGGCGATCAATATTATTTACTCCGGCTATGAAATATCGAGGAATCGTCCTATCAAGGGATATTTGCAAATTGTGAAGATTATCATCGGCATCATGGGCATCGTTTTAATAATAGCTAACTTGCTGAACAAATCAGCCCTTGGGCTCCTTTCCGGGATAGGAGCGATGTCTGCGGTCCTCATGCTGATTTTTAAAGATTCCATTCTCGGGCTTGTTGCGGCAATTCAATTATCAGGGAACGATATGATCCGCATAGGAGACTGGGTAAGCATTCCTGATCACGGCGCCGATGGGGATGTAGTTGATATAAAACTACAGACAGTTTCGATTCAGAATTTTGATAAAACCATTGTAAACGTTCCTATTTACAGCCTGATTTCCTCATCCTTTAAAAACTGGAGAGGCATGAGCGAATCCGGCGGCAGGCGGATTAAACGGCATTTAAACATTGATATGAACAGCGTTAGATTCTGCACCCAAGACATGATTGAGAAGTTCAGAGAAATAGATGTGCTAAAAGATTACATCGACAGCAGGCAGAAAGAAATTGATGAGGATAACATAAGAGGAAAGGTTAATACAGCCCAACCTGTCAACGGCCGCCGCATGACGAATCTGGGTGTGTTCCGGGCATACATTGCTGCTTATCTCAAGAGTAATCCTGTTATTGACGGGTCCATGACATTTCTCGTACGGCAACTGCAGCCGTCCGACAAGGGGATTCCCCTGGAGATCTACGTGTTCAGCAGCGACCAGATCTGGGCCAATTATGAAAATATTCAGGCGGATATTTTCGATCATCTGCTTGCCTCGATCTCCTGCTTCGAGCTGGCAGTCTATCAGAGCCCGTCGAGTCTGGATTTCAGGCAGAGTTTTAAATCGGACTGAAAGAGGCGGACAATTAGAATAAGGGAGAGCTCCCCCCTCATTTACTCAAAAAATAATTTTCTATATACTGCTTCAATACATCACCACTCCTAAAGAGGTCACTATGATTAAGGTCAACGAAAATTATTCCAAGCTGAAAGCATCCTATCTGTTTTCAGATATAGCTAAACGCATAAGCGCATATCAGGCGGCGAATCCTGACAATAAAGTAATAAAACTCGGTATTGGAGACGTTACAAAGCCGCTAACCCCCGCCTGTCTGGCCGCCTTCCACAAGGCTGTCGATGACATGGCCTCGGAAGAAACCTTCCGGGGATATGGCCCTGAACAGGGATACGCTTTTCTTCGTGAGGCAATTGCTGAGAATGACTTTGCTTCCCGAGGGTGCAACATCAGCGCCGATGAAATATTCATAAGCGACGGAGCAAAATGCGACACCGGCAACATTCAGGAAATATTCTCAGCTGACATCTCCATCGCCGTGCCGGATCCTGTCTACCCTGTCTACGTTGATACAAATGTAATGGCAGGAAGAACAGGTGACTGGAAAAACGGACGCTATGAAGGCCTCGTCTATCTCGAATCTACTAAAGAAAACGGCTTTGTCCCGGAACTTCCCGCAGAAAAAGTAGATTTAATTTATCTCTGCTTCCCGAATAACCCTACAGGAACCACAGCGACAAAGACCCAGCTTGAAGCCTGGGTTAAATACGCCCTAAAAAACAAGGCTCTGATACTATTTGATGCCGCCTATGTTGCCTTCATCAGGGATGATTCTCTTCCTCAGAGCATATTCGAAATTGAAGGCGCGAGAGAATGTGCTATTGAGTTTCGAAGCTTCTCAAAAACAGCCGGCTTCACAGGAACCAGGTGCGCCTACACCGTAATACCTAAGGAATGCAGAGCCTTCACCGAAAAAGGCGAATCAGCCCTGCTTCACCCGGTCTGGAACAGGAGACATTCTACAAAGTTCAACGGCGTCTCCTATCCCGTTCAAAGGGCTGCTGAAGCGGTCTACTCAGAGCAGGGACAGAAGGAAGTAAAAGAGCTAGTCGATTACTACCTGCGCAACGCTAAGATTATCAGAGAAAGCATGACCGCCCTGGGCTATACCTGCTTCGGCGGAGAAAACTCTCCGTATATTTGGATAGAAGGCAAAATGGACTCCTGGGAGTTCTTCGACCTTCTTTTAAACAAGGCCGAGATAGTCTGCACGCCCGGCAGCGGGTTCGGAACTTGCGGAGAAGGCTATATCAGAATAAGCGCTTTTAATTCCGTAGAAAATGTCCGCGAAGCTATGGACAGAATTAAAAAGGCTGTGGGTAAGTAAATTGGCAGACTATAATTCATTCCAGGAAAATTTTTCCAAATTCATTCTTTCAGCCTCAGGCTTCAGGAAGGTGTTTGCGGCAGACGGCGATGAGGAAAGTTCCGCCCCGGAGATTTCCGCGAACGATATTGCCGCCACGGCGATTATAGCCAATGTTTTCGGCTCACTTATTGCCGAAAATGGAGGCCGGAGTATTGCCGTTGGAATGGATGCCAGGCCCACCGGGAAGGCCATTGCCGGTATAATCATTGCTACCCTGCAGAACCTTGGATTCACGGTAAGGTATGCCGGAATCTCGGCCGCGCCGGAGCTTATGGCATGGGTAAAAACAAACCCCGAGCTCCACGGCTTTGCCTATATTTCGGCGAGCCATAACCCCCTCGGACACAACGGTTTCAAGTTCGGCTTCAGTGACGGAGCGGTTCTCGGCGGGGAAACCGCGAAGAAGTTTATTTCCAGGGTGATTGCCGCAGCGGTTGATGAGGATGAATACAAGAGGGCCGTAACTGCTAAATCTATTCTACTCGATTCATCGGTTAACAAGAAACAGGCGGAGGAGGCCTACAGGACCTTTTCCCTCGAGGTAATAACCGCTGCCGGAGACGCTGCCGGACAGAAGGTGGTAGTTGATAAGCTTAAACAGACTGCCTCGGGCATAGGAATTGTCGCCGAACTCAACGGTTCTGCCCGTGGAGTCAGCATTGATAAAAGCTTTTTCACCTCCTTCGGACTCAAGTCGGTTTTTCTCAATGATAAGCCCGGCGAGGTTGTACACCGGATAGTTCCCGAGGGCTCTTCACTCGATCTCTGCCGGGAAGAACTGGAAAAGGCACACGCGAAGGACCCGTCATTTATCCTGGGATACGTTCCGGATAATGATGGCGACAGGGGCAACATCGTTTATATTAATGATAATTCACGAAAGGCAGAAATCCTCGAAGCACAGGAGGTGTTCGCTCTTTCGGTAAAATCAGAGCTCGAGTTCATGAAAAGACTCCGGCCCGCTGATAGGCTCGCGGTAGTCGTCAACGGTCCGACCTCTATGCGGATAGAGCGAATTGCTGCAGACTACGACGCCGAGGTTTTCAGGGCCGAGGTCGGAGAGGCGAATGTTGTAAACCTCGCAGGTGAAAAACGGGCCGAAGGCTTTGAAGTCCGCATCCTGGGTGAGGGTTCAAACGGCGGAAATATCACCCACCCGGCTACAGTTCGTGATCCGCTCAACACAATCTTCGCGCTCATTAAGCTCCTTGCCTTCGGCGGATTCTCATCAATCACCGAAGCAGTCGATAGCCTGCCGGCTTTCACTACAACCAGCGCCTTTGAACCGGAAGCCATGATGAACATCGGCAGCATCTCCCACGCCGCACTCAAGGCAAACTACGAGAAAATATTCCCGGCCTCCTTCGACTCAAAAAAAGAATGGCTGTCCGGCAGCTTCGGCATCACCGGCTGGCATGAAATAAACAACGAAGGAACCAAAACAACTCGCGGCACGGGACCGGAGTTCAGAAGCGGCGCCGAAACAGGCGGCCTGAAAATAATGCTGACAGATAGGGATGGCAGAGAGATTGCCTACCTTTGGATGCGGGGCTCGGGAACCGAACCTGTATTCCGGATTATGACCGATCTGGAAGGAAAAAATCCGGAAGGGATGAAGGCCCTCCTTGGCTGGCAGAGAGCGCTCGTAGGCGAGGCCGCAGGAGTCAGGACTTAAGATAATCTATGACAGGCAAGCCGCCGAGGAATAATTCTTCGATGACAGAGCGGCCGTTCAGAACTCTTACCTCGATATAGGTTTCTGTCCCGATACTTTCACGCTGATAAGCCCTTTCAGCTTCTTCGGCATAATCCTCATCTATATAGTATCTATCAAAGGGAATATTAAAATAAATCTCATCTCCAGATATATAATCAATCTCCATCTTGATAAAATTCCCGGCCGACGGGCTTGTGTCCGATATGGATGAAAAATCTGAATAACCGTCTGCTCCGCGCTCAAGGATAACAAAGACCTTCTCACCATCCTGATAGCGGCCGGAATCTGAGGACGTCAGGCTGAGATCGAAGTCCAGATCAACATACTTCCCCCGGAACGGATCATAGGGATCTACAGGCACTGTTCTGAACCTGTGAACCTCACCCCTGGCTAATACTCTTTCGTTGAAAACTACCGAGGAAACAGAAAGAAAAAGCTGAGCGGCCGCACACAGGATAAATATAATAAAGAAGATACTCTTTCTCATTTGAGCTCCTCCCTCTTCAGCCTTCTGGAAAAATAAACATTGAAAAGCACGAACAGCAATCCTATCAGGATGAAGGCGCCGCCTCTGGCCGTAAATGACATATCCACATCAAAGAATCTTGTGATTATTAAGGCAATTGAAATAATTATGCCTGCATTCGCGGTTTTCATGCTTTTACCGGATATGCCCTTTAATACAACAGCAATACCAATCGCGAACAGATATAAATTATATAAGAGGGTTCCGCTCATCCCAGTGAAAATAGTCAGAAGAACTACAACAGGGAAAACCGATATAATAATCGCCGAACTCCTCTCTCGTTTAAATAACATAATCAGATACCATGCGGCTGCTCCTCCTGATATGATCATTGATAATAAAAATCCGATTGATAATAGCTCATCGTCTGGAAAAATCGGAAGATCAAAACGTGAGAAGCTCAATCCGTAGAGAATAAGAATACCGCTTATAAAACAGACTGCCCGCCAGGCTTTATCAGTCCCAAAGCCGCAGCTTCCGCTAAAGAGTCCTTTTTTAATAAAAATCACTATCAGAAAACAGCTGTATAAAAAGATCCAGTGCGCCGAGAAGCCATCGTAGATTGCTAAATGAATCAGCATTGACAGGAATAATAAAACAAGTCCTGTATCAGCAAAAAACCTTTGCTTGTCCTTTATGATTTCTTTTATAGTAAGTGAATATCCGAAAAGGAGGGTGAAAACATGAAAAAAAACGGCCCCATATGCCGGAAACAGGAATCCACCTGCCGCGGGAATGAGGATTGATGAGAACATCAGATTTACGCGGTTTAATTTAACTCTCCGGCTCAGTATCACAAACAGTATCAGGACGACAAGTATGCCGAAAACAACATAGTCCGCCGCCGCGGCTGTCTGATGAAATCTGTGAGCCTCCCGGATAAAACTGAACCCGACATCCTCCCATAATGAATCAATAGTCAAGAGAACTGCCATAGCCGATATTCCGATTGTACCTGAAATTCCCGCGGCGGGAATCCGGGACCTGTTACCTTGGTACAAGCCTTCTGCTAAAAAAAGCAGGACGAAAAAACTGCAGTATATTAATATCCACATTCCGGGAAGTACTTTTTCCAGGCTGAGCCCGAGCGAAGCCGAAACCGATGCTATAAGCAGGAACTCAATAAATGCCCGGTAATAGCGGCTGCCGCTGTTTCTTATTGAGAGAATCAGCTTTAGCGCGGCTGCTGCAAATAAAGGCCAGTAGAGGACGGCGCTTCCCCCGCTGCTCTGTGCGGCCGCGGCCCAGGCAGTAATAACGGCAAGATAGAGAACGGCCGCCGCATCAGATTTCAGCAAATACAAGACAGGCAATCCGCCAATAGCCCAGACGAGAAAAAAAGATTCGAGTTCTCCTCCGGTATGATAGATCCTGCTTACCATGGCGACAGCAGCACCGATGAGCAGAAAATATATTATACCGATGGTCTCATACCAGATATGCCTGACGTTGTTTTTCAGAAGTAATCCGCCGCTTATAAGCTGAACGGCAATAAGGGGCGCAAGAAAAAAAGAAACCTGGATTATCCTGCTGAAACTGCTCCAGTTATGTGCAAGAAGCAGAATAATCCCCCCGCCTATTAGAAGTCCGCCAAGGATGCCAAAGACGGTTAGAATCTTCGCTTTATTATCTGAGCTCTCGCTTTTTCTTTGATAGTAGTTTTGAACATCAGCAAATACTTCGGAGCTGATTACACCTTCACTCTTGAGTATTTCAAACTCACGCAAAATCCATTTGAACCGCTTTTTATTCATAGCGAATTATATTATTAAATTTCAGTTTAGTCAAAAAAACTGTTTCCGGTATCAGCAGTGTCTGAATTTGGCTGCAATTCCCGAATGTCGGCCCTTGTTATCTATGTCGCAATCAGAGCATTCAATCTGCATCTGTCATAAAAATCCATAATTGACAATTCCGGGCTATAGTGTATATTTGACTGATGACTGTAGAAGAATTTAAGGCATCCTGCTATACGAAAAAAGGTGTTTCCGAAGGGTTTCCATTTGATGATGACACTCTGGTAATGAAGGTCGGCACTAAGATGTTTGCCTGTGGAAGCCTCAGCCGGAAACCTTTCAAGATGAATCTGAAGTGTGATCCCGAAATGGTCTATAATCTCAGAGATTCAATAGAGGAGATAGAACCCGGCTGGCATATGAATAAGGCTCACTGGAATACAGTTAATCTGGAAGGAAACCTCGACCGGGATAAAATCGAATGGCTCATAGACCTATCCTACGATCTTGTTTTCAAGAAACTGAAGAAATCCGAGAAAGATGAGATAAACTCAGGCAGCTGAGAAGTTCGGTGAACTTACTCGGCCTTCATTCTATAGAAGCGCAGCGTTGCGCCTGTTAGCTCCTTTCCATATGAAGGGAATTCGATGTACCCATCATAGAACTCGAGTCCGTACATAAATTGACCCAGTTCCTTATCAAAGACATCAACAAACCTGCTCCAGCCTAATTCGGGCGACCAATGAGTATCATCGAACCAGACATCGAACCAGTCATGCATGTTAAAGCGTTCATCGTCATAACGGTAGATCATAAAACCGTCGCCCATTCGGAAGTTCTCTTCCTTTATTACATGGGTCCAGGCCTCCATTCCGGTTTTCGGAATGGAATTACATCCTGAAAAAAGCAGTACAAAGATTAGCAGGAAGAATGTAAAAAGAAGCCCAAAATTTCTTCGTTTCATATTATCCTCCTGCTGTAATTTTACACCCGCTTCTATCAGGTGTAAAGAATCCAGTCTGTCGGCTACCAGCCGCCGGACGCGCCTCCGCCTCCGAAGCCGCCACCGCCGCCGGAGAAGCCTCCGAAACCGCCGCCGCCACCAAAGCTGCTGCCTCCGTGATGACTGTTCCGGTTTGATGAGCCCATCATTGAACCGAGAAACAGCCATGGCAGTATGCCGCCGCGGCGGCTTCCGCGCCTTCCCAACCGGCTGATTGACGAGAAGAATATTATAATTATGAATATAATCAGATTGAACGGAATACTCATACCGGAAGACGAGCTGCTTTCAGTCTTCTTATAAGCCGCCAGCTCCTCAGCGGAAATATCCGCTGTTCCGGCGACAACACCGGACACCGCCGCCGCTCCGTCATAGAGTCCCTGTGCGTAGTTGCCGGTTCGAAACTGGGGAAGCATCACTTCCCGAATGATATAGCCGGATTTAGCGTCAGTTAGATCTCCTTCAAGGCCGTAACCAACTTCAATTCTCACCTTCTTTTCCTGCAGGGCAAGAAGAATAATGACTCCATTATCACGGTCAGCCTGTCCAAGCTTCCACTCATCTGCTACCTGCAGAGAATAATCTTCAATTGAGCCTCCCTCAAGATCCGGAACCGTAAGAACGACGGCCTGAGCAGAGGTTATCCGTTCAAGCTCGAGCAGCATCTGCTCGATAGCCGCCTCGTCTGATGAGGAGAGCACTCCAGCCTTGTCAACAACCCTACCGTCAAGCTTTGGAACCTTCATCCCGAAAAGTGGTGACAAGAGGACTGTTGTTAGTATAATCAGTAGTACAATTTTCTTTTTCATTTAATCCTCCAGAAAAACGATGCCGTCGGGCAGTTCGTTAACATCATCATTCTTCACCGGGAAATGCTCTTCAAGAATATCAGCACATTCAAGAATGGCTTTCTCAAGACCATCTGCTGCCCGCCCGCCCTTTATAGAACCAAGGAGTCCCGCGAGAACGCTGTCCCAGACTGACTGATCAACCTTTGAATTGATTCCCTCATCTGCTATTATTTCAATCATCCGCTCCCTCATTGATATAAAGAAAAGGATTCCTGTCCGGTCACGGGTATTTACGGCCCCCGACTCGGTAAAATGAACAATTGCACGCTGATGCACATTCCTATGCATTACAGCCTTTGGAACAATAAGTCTGTCGAATCCCGGGATGTTCGAAATCATGTATAAGAGTCCTATAACTATCAAGGTCGAGGCCCCAAAAAAAGCTGTTACATACCAATTCTGGGGATTCCAGAACATCTGCGCAACAAGACGCTCGATTCCTCCATGGAAAAACATTACAATAATGTAATAGATAAATCCTCCAAAAAGTGAAAACAACAGCTCGGGAAAAGCATAATCCGAACTTTCCTGTATTAAAGCTGTAAGCACCTCACCGGATGAAACCGCCTCTACGCGAGCGGCCGCTCTGTTTATTCTCTCTACTTCGTCTTTACTTAGTTTTTTATTCGGCATAATTAGTCCTTAAAACTCCACCTTTGGCGCGGTTGAGGCACCTTCTGAAGCTTCGAAATACGGCCTCGCATTAAAACCTGCCATATTCGCAATTATCATTCTCGGAAACTGTTTGATATAGGTGTTATAAACCTTGACCTGCTCGTTAAAACGCTTGCGCTCTACAGCAATCCGGTTCTCGGTTCCCTCGAGCTGATCCTGCAGAGCAAGAAAGTTCTGATTAGATTTAAGATCCGGATAATTCTCGGTTACAACAAGAAGCCGCTGAAGCGCGCTGCTCAGTTCCGACTGTGCCTTCTGAAACCTCTCGAAGGCTGCCGGATCCTGCAGGACTTCATCGGATATCTTCATTACACCGCCGGCGCTTGCTCTGGCCTCGGTAACGGCAGTAAAAGTGTCCTTTTCCTGAGCCGCGTATCCTTTTACTGTTTCAACAAGATTCGGGATAAGATCATATCTTCTCTGATATACATTCTCAACCTGGCTCCAGGAAGCTTTTACACCCTCGTCCATCATGACCATCTTATTATATGTTCCGGTTAATGAACCATAGATAATTAAAATTAGTATAACAACTATTGCTATAGGAATTAGCACCTTGATGGCACGTTTGGTCATATTTATCTCCTCAATACGTTTTTTATAAGTTAATAGCTTTTATCACACAAGGGCAAGAATATTATTTTTTATTAATTCATTTTAAATCCTGGCTCTTTCTATAATCAGTTATTTCTTAAAGAGTCTTTGAAGGGTTTTAAAACAACAATCTCTAAAATCTTACCATATTATATTTTTCAAAGGTCTTGAAATGAACCACAGGTACATTAGCAAAGATATTCTAATCGTTGAGGATGCAGCATCCGGAGTAAACCGTCTCCGGAAAAAAGTCAGAGTTGTGAACGGTGAGACGAAGAACCTTCAAATTCAAATTTCTCACTGAAGATCCTGGAAATTTTAATACTAAGTTCCTTTCTGACTCTGCCTGATATTGAAATCTGCCCTGGTTCAGTTCCGAGTTTTTCAAGATGAGCAGCATAATTGATAGTGTCAGAGACTATGTGGCCGGTATCAGAGTTGAACTTAAACCTGCCGCAGTCTATACCTATCCTCAGAATAATAGGATCTTTAATCGGAAGCTCGGGGCGCATATTAAAAACCGACATCGATGACTGAATATCGAGTGCACATAAAGCCGATCTGTACTCATGCCCTTTAAACGTGAAGGCTATTATGCCTCCGTCACCGGCAAAATTCCAGATTCTTCCATCATACTCTGAAATTTTCTGCATGAGAAACTCTCTCAGCTGAAAATATACTTTCTCCATTTTCGACGCGCCGTACTTCCGTACCAGGTTTGAATTCCCTGTAATATCAAGGCTAAGCACAGAGAAGTAATAACTTCTATCATCTTTCAAGCTTCCCCAGTTCACGAGATAGTTTACTTCTTTCTTTGAATAGTGAAGTTTTCTCTTTCGGAAATCATAGATAACGCCGGAACGTGAGAGCTTATTCATATAAGATTCAAGCCCCTGCAGTTCGACAGACTTACCATTGATTGAACTTTCATCAAGTTCAATCATCAGTTTTATCAGGTCAAACGTCCTTTTCCGTGTATTACAGTATTCGACTAGAACTGAAGCCGCTCGGCCTGAGGAAAACGTAATATGATTATTCTCCCCGGCTATAAAATGACAGCTGTAGCCCGGTATAATCATACCGCCTATCCGGTCCAGTTCATCAGCGGAAAAATTAACGGAAAGTAATTCTGACGTTTCATGTAGTAATGATGGTTCGAGCAACAAATCCTCCAGCGAGTTTACATTACCAGTTTTTCAAAATAAAATCAAATACAATATGAATTCTAAACTAATCAATTTATTATTAAAATTGTCAGCATTTCCCCGGGGGTCTCTGCCCAGAGACTATTTAGTAGTCAGATTAAACACACCGTCCCAGTTTTCCGGGGGAGTTTTCTTTTTATACTCGGCACATCTTTTCAGATATACACCGGAAGGTCCGTCCTCAGGATCAATCTTGATAATCTTCCGGAACATCGCCTCTGACTCTTTCCAGTTTTTTTCCTCAAAAAGGTCTATCCCCTTATGAAAGAGGTCAACTATTTCAAGACTCTGGTCCGGTGCGAATTCCGTCTCATCTACGAGTTCATAAAGCCTTACAGGCGTATTTATACCCACAACCCGTACGCGGTCAAGTTTCCGGAGTACAAATTCGTCGCCTAGCTCATCAGCCGTCATAGAACTGATAAGCTTCCAGCAGTTGTACTGTTTGTTTACACCCTCGAGTCTTGCCGCAAGGTTTACTGCATTGCCCATAATTGTATAATCCATCTTCCTTGCAGTTCCCATATTTCCGACGACCATATCTCCGGTGTTTATCCCGATCCTGGTTAAAAGCGGAGTTGAAACAATGTTATCAGTTATAAAATGTTCATTCAATATCCGCTCAAGCTTCTTCATTCTCACCGCGGCCCGGCAGGTCCTGATGGCATGATCCGGAAACTCAACAGGGGCTCCAAAAAAGGCTATGATAGCATCTCCTTCATATTTGTCGATAGTGCCCCCCTGATCGAGGATCATATTACTCATCTCAGTAAGATACATATTAAGAATCTTTACAAGATCTGTAGGATCAAGTTGTTCCGATATTGTGGAGAATCCTTTTACATCGGTAAACACAGCCGTGATGTGTTTTTTTTCTCCTCCAAGATTCAGTTTGTCAGGATCCATAATTAGATTATCAATTACTGTATCAGAGAGGTAATGACCGAAGGCGTTGCGGATATAACTACGTTCTTTTGCTGTCTGCAGGAATTTCATAAAACTGATAAAAAGGAAGGTCGCGAACACCGAAAGTACCGGAGCCAGGATTTGCACGTAAACGCCGGTAGTCAGGAACACAGCTATGACAACGCCGGTAATAATTATGACTATGCCTACGCCCCAGAGAATTGATGGCAGCGCATCCATCTTGTGAATTATCAGGTACAGAAGGGCTGTTAGAACAAAGGCAAGAATAATAGGAATCCATTTAGGAGCATCGTCAAGAAAACTGTCCTGTATTATCATATTGATAACGGATGCATGAGTTCCGACATTGGCATATTCCTTTGAAAACGGATTTACTCCCCTATCAAAGGTTGATGTTGCAGAAGATCCAATGATGCAGAATGAACCGTCAACAGCCTCTCTTATTATATCTCTTGTCTTCATATAATCATTATAAAGGAGGCGCACTTCTGTAAAATTGGTTTTAACATTTTCATCTATGGAAGCATACTCAGCTTTCTCTTCCTCAGAAAGATCTTCTGCTTCAAGAATATCCTGAATCTGACGCCGAATGACTTGTTCTGTCTGTCCGTTTATAAGCTTCCCGACTTCAGAGTAGAAATATTCCCTTGAATCACGATAATCCTGAAGATATTCGCGGTTACCGCCCCCGAGAATCTCAGTCTTGATGGATTCGGCGTAGTCGTAAGCCGCGAAAATATCCGGATCACCCTCATAGTAGTAAAAATACTGATCAGCCTCTATAAGTTTCAGGTTTTCTATCAAAGCCTCTTCCTGCCATCCGTGAAGAACCATGTAATAGTAAGAAAGATGCCTAAAGCTCTCCCTGTAGCCCTTTGCGGGCCAGTTGATCAGGAAGGTACCGTCTTCAGCCCTGGGCATTCTGATATCTACAGGAGATTCAGCACCCGGAAGTAGAGCCCCTTTAATAAGCAGGGAATCATCCTCCAGGACCAATTCAGGTTCTCCTATCCAGTCAAGAAATGGAGTCATTACGAGCTGAGGAAAAAAGCTGCCGTTATACTCGATAAAAAGATCAATTCTCCGCCGAACCCCGTCCTCATCAATAATAATATTCGGGAAACCGGCGCCATCACTATTGTAGTACAGCTCTGGAATTGCGGGATCTATACTCTCAGCCCGGTGGTAAACTTCGCTGTTAACAGTAATTTTTTTATATGGAATATTTTCCATTATCCAGGAGTGATACTCATCGGTTAATTCAACCTCGCCATCATCTACCATATTAACGGTGAAATAAGTATTGCCGTAAAAATAAGCAGCCTTTCCAAAGTAGCTGTCATTATTCTTGGCAACTTCCTGAACCTTTGTCAGAAGAATATCACGTGTCTGATCATTTAGAATGGCAAGATCAGATATATAATCGGGGGCGATATCAACAGGAAGGGCTCCTGATGCTATGGCGCCGAAGAGATCAGTGATATTCTGATTAATTATAGAAAATTCTTCCGTAAAAAGATCAGGAAGTTCTTCCTGAAGAAAATCCGGGTCAACAGCCATCGGGCTCTTTTGAACATACTCAATATCAAAAACACTGTAATCGGCACCCAGTTCTTTCATAACCATAAGTCCGTTCGCCATGATATCACGGCTCCATGGCCACACCCCGACCTTCTCAATTGAAGTATCATCGACATCAATAAGGAGGATGCGCTGTTCTTCCGAAATTTCATTCTTAATGTGAAGAAAGGTGTCATACAATCTGTTCTCTACATTTAAAAAAACATTGAAATATGTAAGAACAGAGAAGAGCACGACGATTGAGATTGAAACAAGTAGTTTAATGTTAATTTTACTATCCATAATCAATAACCTTTATTAAAAAACATTTGAAAGCATTGCCGTCAAGTACTATACTTTGATAGTAGTATAGTCCATATAATGGGGAAAAGGTATGCAAAAAATTAAAGTATTTATTGTTAGTATTGTAGTTTTCATGGTAATTACTTCCGCCGCGATTTCTGCTCAATCGACGGAGGTTGTGGACAATCTGCTAAGCTCAGAAACCGCCGGATTCGGTGATTCTGTTTATATGATAGCAGTTGGAAGCGGACTGGCCGATGATGACTCTGTTTCAGTATCGGAAGCTGTTGTTCTCGTCAACGGTAAAGGCTGGAATGTCTCCCAAAAATCCGCGGATCAGGCTATTAGTCTTGGAGAGTTATCATTCATCATAATGCAGGCCCTGGATATCGAGGGAGGAATCATGTATTCGCTGATGCCCTCTCCCCGGTATGCCGTAAGAGAACTCAAATTTCTCGATCTGATAACCGAGGAAGCACATCCGGACAAGACTGTCTCCGGCGGTGATGTAATTAATATCCTTTCTGAAGCAATCAACATGAAGGAGGCCAGATAATGAAAGGATTCAGAATTGTCATTTTAATTCTCATCCTGGTGCTTGCCGGGACTTCTCAGATATCAGCCCTCGATGTCGGAGGCTCAGTATCCTCGGCAACAAGTTTTTCCACATCAGCCGGTCTTGCCAATGAAGAAGGCGTCGGGCTCTGGCTTGAAACGGGAAAGAGCGGTCCCTACTCTTTTAAAACCAAACTCGATTTCATATTTTCAGCAAGCGATCCCGGCTTTTATTTCAATCCTGATTATCTGAAACTCGACGCATTATACGAGGATCTTGAATATGGTCCATCGGTCCTGGCCACAAGTCTCGGGCGCTTCAGGATGTCAGACTTTTCAGGAAAGATATTTTCTCAGAAACTGGACGGGTTTTCGATAAACTTCAGCTACCCCGCAGTAGAACTAAGGCTAAGTGCGGGTTATACCGGTTTATTCTTCGCTGATACCGGATCACTTCTGACAACCTCACCTTCGACAACCATGTCCAAGACTGATGCGGCACAGAAGAGCAATGCCGCGGATCTCTTTGAAGCTCTAACTGATCCCGCAGCTGCCGGCAGGGCATTGTTTCAAAGCCCGAGGGCGGTGGAAATAATAACTCTTACTCTTCCCCAGGTTTTGCTTAGACAGAGCATCACCTTATCCTTCGTTGCCCAGGAAGACATGAGACCGATGTTTGATATACTCTCCGGGTATTCTGCCGTACCGGCGGTTCTTCTTCAGGAAGGTGAAAGTATTTATTACGGTGACCAGGGCGGTGCAGTTGATACGCAATATATCGGGGCGGGAGTCTCGGGTCCTTTGATAGATTCACTCTATCATAAAGTCTACTATTATTTCGGAACCGGACGAGCAATGTCCTACACTACTGATGCATCGAGTGCCACCGGCAGTTCCTATTCATATGATACGATCATCTCGCATCTCGCGGGTTTCAGCCTCGATTATTATATGAGCTGGCTGTTCAATTCAAAAGTTGGTCTGGCTGTAAGCTTTTCAACCGGAGATGCTGACGCAACAACTTATTTTGAGGGCAATACATCGGGAGACTACAACCAGTTTCTGCCTATTACAAACGGCGGCGGCGGAATTATATTCTCCCCCGGTATCTCGAATATTATCAGTGGTAATCTTAGTTTCTCGGCAAAACCTCTTGAAAATCTTGATATTCCGTTTGTATCATCCGCACAGTTTGTTCTTAACGCAATGCCGTTCTTCAGAACTGTTGCAGGTCCGGTCTACGTTTCAGGAATTAATCCTGCTTACACAGGAAATTATCTGGGTACTGAGATAGACTTAACAGTGAACCTGAGACCGTTTTCGGATCTTGGTATTATTACTCAGCTTGGTTATTTTCTACCCGAGATAAGTGCTTTTACCGCAGCTGACCCGATATTTATGGCGAAACTTAATGTTTCGTTTAGTTATTAATTGGAGGTTCTTACTAAATGAAGAAACTAATCATAATATTATCAATACTTCTAATTGCTGTCCCGGCTTTTTCTGCCGATTACGCGGTGGTAAAGGAAGTAAGCGGACGAGTTGAAGTCCAGAGTCCAGGCGGCAGCTGGGTAAGGGCGTCTGCGGGCGACAGCCTCGCTCAGGGTGCCAGTATATCCACGGGTTTCGGAGCTTCGGCCATCATAGAAGTTGGTGCCTCAGTACTGAATGTGGACGCTCTCACAAGAATGAAACTTGAAGAGCTCGTCCAGGACCGCGGAACCCAGACAACCGGACTCTTTCTCAGGGTAGGAAGGGTGAATGCCGAGGTAAAACGTGACGAAGGACTGAGTCATAATTTCAAACTCAGAAGCCCCTCCTCGACAGCTGCTGTTCGAGGAACAAACTTCACCTATGTCGTCAGTGATAAAGGGTCAAAGGTGATTGTTCACAAAGGCCTTGTTGCGCTTATAAGAGCGGCGCTTGCGCGGGAGGTTCTCGTCTCTGCTAATGAGTGGAGTGTCGACGGCTCAAACCCGGCCGACGAGGCAGAGAAAAATTCTTCAACACAGGGAAATCCGGTTCAGACAGATAATGACGGACAGGGCGGTACCGGCCAGAACGGCGGCGGCGTGGAATTATACGGCAATATCGTAATAACGGTAGAATAAGGAGGGCTTGTTATGAAAAAAATTAAATTAACTGCAATTCTGCTAACCACAGCTCTTATTCTTGCTTTGACAGCCTGTGGCGGCATGATTACTGCAACAGACAACGTAGGAATTGATCTTTCCGGAGTCCTGTCAAAGGCTGTCGGTTCAAATATTAATACCGTCAGGGTCTGGCTTGTTGCGGACGGAACGAACAACTTTGTCGAGCTTGATCAGTCTGAGTTTACTGTTTCATCGACTGATTCAACTATTACACTCTTAAATATTCCGGTAGGTCCGACCTATACAATATATCTATCACTCGGAACAAAGAGCGGCGAGGTTTTCACTGCTGTTCAGACAGCTAACGGGTCCATCAGTGTCGCGGCCGGAGTTGACAACAGCCTCAGCATAACAGCTGCCGCTCTTAAAACAGCCAACCCGACTTTAACCGGCAAAAACATCAAGGCCGTCCTTCATACAGGCGGAACAACATATGCGATAGACGCGGGAAATCTGTATTACGGGGCCACAACAAAACCGGCCGGCAGCGGATACACATTCAATGACCTGGATCTCGGAATAAACGGGGACATCTTCCTGAGTGCCAATGCAACTGACGGCAGGGCCATTATAAAATTTGACGGAGTGACCCTTGATCCTTCTTATTCTACCGCCCTTCCCGCATCTGAAGGGATATCAGCCCCGATAAATATTCTTTCATCCGAAATTTTCTACACTACTGAAGAAGCCGATGATGTTCAGGTAATAATATCCCAGCTGAATGCCGGATTTGTTATTAATGTTTTTGATGAAACCAAAGACCCGGATACAAATGATTGGACCCCCATCGATCTTGATGAAATGCTTTCAGCTGTGGCAGCTGAGGCGCCGGGTCTCAATCTCTCCGGTGAACTTATCCGGGGCATATCTATTATTGAAAAAGAAGCCGATTCAGTCTGGATTTATCTTTGCACCAAGCTTGGAAACTTCAGGAAAGTCGTCTCCTGGGCAGCTGACGCAACTGTAGGCGACGATTTTGGGCAGGACTTCATCACTGACTCCGTGCTTCTTTCCGACAAGCTGATTCTTGCCATCGATAATATGGCCGGTACCGACTATCTTTTCATTGGAACTGACAACGGCCTGTTCAAAGCCACGGTACCTGATGATTCGACAGTCTTCCCTATTACAGCAGAGACGGCAATTGCCGCTACGGCCGGAAAGCGCGTTGAACTGATTGCGGCGGGGCCAACCTATACCGCCTGCGTGACTGCTCTTAATCTGATCATAATAGACAGCAGCAATAAGGCTTCAAAGATTGCCTTTAATGAAGGACTTCCAGCGACGGGCCTTCTCAACGGTAACGAAGGAATAACCGGCCTTGAGTGGAAGGACGGGAACACCCTCATAGTCTCAGGCTCCAATGGCCTTGTTGAGGTTGCGGCAAATACTCTAACTTACAATTAGAATCGGTAAAAAGCATAATGGGCTGTTCAAATCGAACAGCCCTTTTTTTATATTAGAGCGTCTTTCAATACTCGGTTAGTGAAAACTAAAGTTTCACAAAAGAAGCTTTGGAGTATTTTCGGCCGCCTTTTGGTAAAGCCCTCCTGCCCGGCTGGACAGAAAGGAGAGATGAAGTGGGATGGTTACTCTCTCAGTGAATGTCTTCCTGAAATTCAAAAAGGCTGCCCGTCGGCAGCCCCTTATAGCGTTATTATTTCAATCTGTCAGAACTGAAGTCTTGATCCCAGGCTTATTCCTAATATACCATTACCGAGATTGTAGCTTCCGCCAAAATTCATGCAGAATGGACCGAAGAGCAGGTCGAATCCTGCTCCTGCAATGAAGGCAAAGTCATTCACGATTTTTCCGCCTGTGATAGGATTCTCAGGATCGGTTAGAACCGCACTGCCTGTAAAGCTGCTTATTCCATACCAGGCACCAAGCTTAGCATAGGGAGCAAAAAATAGAAGTTTCTTGGAAATTGTCAACTCGGCACCGAACACGTGGACATTTGTATCAATAGACATTCCCGAGCCCTCCGCGAGCGTTATCCCCATATCCTCTCCCAATAATGTCGCAAGTCCCAGGCCGGCATGAAAACTGTCAAAAAAATAGCCGACTCCGACAGAAAGTCCGGGACTCTTCTCGCCGTCCTTCAGCAGAGGATACCGAATCAATCCCCCGATATTTAGAGCCGAAAGTTCAATTCCGGCCGGAATTTCGGGAACAAGGTTATCCTTTACAAATGGAATAAGAAAGTCAGGAATCCAGAATCCTGTCACAAGCAGCTCTAAATCCAGAGGCAGCTTTATTCCGGCGTTCAATTTGAAAGTTGGTATAGGAGTAAGATTATCAAGGATTAAAGTTGTTAAATCATCCCCGAGTGCTACCGACACCATTGATCCGATAGTCGAATCAAGGTTTATTACCTGATAATAATCGGTGCTGGCCCTGTTTGTAAGAAGACCGTTTCCGGCTGTGGCCGCAATTACAGGAATTATGTTTATATAAAAAACACTGTCTCCAAGCTCAGCAATTCCTATATTCTGTCCGGCTATTGCGTTCTGCATCAAGATTGGGGTTAAATCATCCCCCAGCCCATCAAGAAAGAGAGAAAAATCCTTTCCGAGTCCTGCAATCAGACTGTCCATATCCTGCGCGGAGACATTATAAACTGCCGCGAACAGCAGCAGTACCAATATTATAACTGTAAACTTTTTCATATTACCCTCCAGCTATCTGTAATTAACATATATAATTGTAGTACATCAGAGCATTGACTTCCAGCATATTTTTACTTTTGATCGAAACGAATCATATTGCTGGAAAGGCCTTGAAAACTACAATACCTTCCGGTTCTTATTAATCCGTTTACCATTTTCCATCAGAATTGAGACCGGCTTTAAGGCCGGAATATTCTGACAGACAATTTTTATAACGGCGGTCACCGGTATGGCAATGAACATTCCTACGGTACCCCAGATCCAGCCCCATAAAAACAGCGAGAAGATTATTATTACCGGACTTAGGTTGAGTCTTCTGCCCTGAAGTCTTGGATCAAAGAAATTCCCGACGACAAGCTGCACGCCAATCATCGAGATAAAAACGGCAACTATCGGCCCGGGCTGAGGGAAAAACTGAATAAATCCCATTAGTATAGTAATTGCCATCAGGATGACCGAGCCGATATTCGGGACAAAGTTCAAAATAAAGGCCAGAACTCCCCATATCAGTGAAAAATCCATTCCTATTACCTGAAGAAAAAACCACACTAAAACCCCGGTAAGGGCACTAACAAGAAATTTCATGGAAAGATAACGGCCAATCTGCTTAATTGTGTGCCGCATTATTATAACAATTCTCTTGCCGGTCTTCCTGGGGAATGCCTTAGCTATTGTGTTCTGAAGATAGGGGGCTTCAAGCAGAAGAAAAATTGTTGACAGAATAACTACAACCAGTCCGCTGACAAAGGCCATGAAATTCTGGGAAATTGCATTGATAGAGCTTATGAAAGTGTCCGTAAAGTCAATCTCGGCAATAGGATTCTCCGGCAAATCCATCGCAAAATTTGTATTTAGAGCACCGGCTAGCTGACTGAGTATTGATTCAAAACGGTCATAGTACTTAGGCGCTTCATCAATAAATGAGTTGATACTGGAGAGCAGAAACAAAGCAACAAGATATCCGATTCCAAAGAGAATCATGATAGCAAGAACTATGGCGAGAGCCCTCGGAAAGTGAACTCGCGTAAGTGAGTCAACCACCGGTGAGAGCGTAAAAGAAAGAAGAATCGCAAAAAACATAGGAAGCATGACTGAGCTCGCAAGCTTGAGTATTGCGACTATCGCAATTACGGAGAGTACGCCCAGAAAAACGGTATTTGCTCTATTGCTGTCCATGGTTATTATCCCTCATCCCTGATACTATACTATAGTACATTTTATATTCATGGAGAAGTAAATTATGGTAAATAAATTTATGAATAAAATCCCTGATACAGATAATGCAAATTTTATAGCCTGGAATGCAGATGTAAGCGGTGACGTTGTTCTTGGTAAAGAAAGCTCCGTATGGTTCAGTGCTGTTATAAGGGGAGACATCGCTCCTATTCGTATTGGTGAGGCAACGAACATTCAGGACGGGGCGGTCTGCCATATCAGCACCGGAGTTCCTCTCACCCTTGGCGACTGGGTCACGGTCGGACATAATGCCATCGTTCATTCATGTACAATAGGCAACCACTGCCTGATAGGTATGGGCGCAATTCTTCTCGATGATTCCGAAATAGGTGACTACAGCATAATTGGTGCCGGCAGTCTTGTAACAAAGGGGAAAAAATTTCCTCCCCGCTCACTAATTATGGGCTCCCCTGCAAGGCTTGTCAGAGAGCTTACCGACGAGGAGATAAAAGAGATTGACGCGGCGGCAGAACGCTATGTAGCCCATTCAAAAGAAACGGCTGAGAGCAGAAGCAATAAATAATAATGGATATTTTGCGCTAACATAGGAGTTTTTTAAGTCCACGCGGCTTTTTTAACTTGATTATCGGTCGCCAACCGATATATGATAACCGGAACGCACTCAAGGAGGACGTATGACTGCGGAAATTTTAGCTATTGGTGCTCACATACCTGAAAGGGTTGTTACAAATGAAGAGCTTGCAAAAACCGTCGATACAAGTGATGAATGGATCAGATCTCATACAGGGATCGGAAAACGTCATATTATAGCAGATGATAAAACAACTTCTGACATGGCTGTAGAGGCTGCGAAAACGGCCATAAAAAGAGCCGGAATTGTGGCCGAAGACATTGACTTCATTATTGTTGCGACAGCCTCAGGAGATTATCATACCTTCCCGTCAACAGCCTGCGTAGTCCAGTCAAAACTTGGAATCAGGCACACAGCTGCCGTCGACATAAGCGCCGGATGCACCGGCTTTGTATATGCCCTGGAAATGGCAAGAAGCATGATCATTGCCGGTAGCGTCAAGAAGGCACTGGTTATCGGAGTTGAAGCTCTGTCGAGAATAACAAACTGGAAAGATCGTGATACCTGTGTTCTTTTTGGAGACGGAGCGGGTGCCGCAATTCTCGGTGCCAATGATGATCCGAACGGAAGTGGAATTATCGATTCATTTCTCGGCGCAGAAGGTGATGGTTACGAGCACCTGATGAGAAAAGCAGGCGGAGCAAAGCATCCTTTCCATATCGGTGAATATAAAGAAGAGGATCTCTACATCAGCATGAACGGAAGACGTGTATACGGCTTTGCGGTTAAGGTTAACGAGACAATCATAAACACTCTGCTTAAAAGAAATAACCTGACAGTAGATGATATAACAAGAATCGTTCCGCATCAGGCAAATATCAGGATTATTCAGGCGGCTGCAAAGCGGCTTAATATTCCTATGGAAAAGTTCTTCGTAATAATCGAGGAGTTTGCCAATACTTCGGCCGCATCAATTCCCATCGCTCTAAACGCAATGCAGGAAAGAGGTGAGCTGAAAAAAGGTGATTTGATTCTAACAAGCGGTTTCGGTGCCGGCCTGACATACGGCGGAAACCTAATACGCTGGTAATAGAGACAGAAACAAAAAAGGCTCAGCTTTATTATAAGCTGAGCCTTTTTTATTCCCCCGGATTGCCTTACCCTTTTTCTTTAATCATCTCAAGAGCTATTTCTCCGAGCTTAAACTTCTGGATTTTGCCGCTTGCTGTCAGAGGATAACCGTCTACAAAAAAGACATGTCTTGGTATCTTGTGCCTCGAAATCTGCCCACGGCAGAAATCTCTGACATCCTCCTGGCTCAAAGCCTGACCATCATGCAGAACAATGAAGGCACCCACCTGCTCTCCGTATTTTTCATCCGGTACGCCCGCAACCTGAATATCTTTAATCTGCGGCATTGTATAGAGAAACTCTTCAATCTCACGCGGATAGATGTTCTCTCCGCCCCGGATAATCATGTCCTTGATTCTTCCGGTAACCCTGAAGTAACCGTCAGCGTCTTTAATGCCTAAATCACCGGAATGCAGCCAGCCGCCGCTGTCGATGCAGGCAGCTGTAGCCTCAGGCATCTTGTAGTATCCCTTCATGATGTTGTATCCGCGGCAGCAGAGCTCTCCCTGAACCTCTATAGCGCATTCTTCTCCGGTTTCATGATCAAGGACTTTAACCTCGACTCCAGGAAGCTCACGGCCTACCGTAGAGACCCTCTTCTCGAGCGGATCATCTGTTACTGTCTGAGTCATTACAGGAGAAGCCTCGGTGAGCCCGTAGGCTATTGTCACTTCGCTCATATTCATCTTATCGACAACCTGCTTCATCGTCTCCATAGGACAGGGTGAGCCGGCCATGATACCGGTTCGGAGGCTTGAAAAGTCAAACATGTCGAACATAGGGTGATTGAGTTCTGCAATAAACATTGTCGGAACACCATAGAGGGCGGTACATTTCTCTTTTTGAACGGAAGCCATGACTACCAGCGGATCAAATGTCTCGATAATGGCCATTGACGCGCCATGTGTCAGGACTGCCATTACACCGAGGACGATACCGAAACAGTGAAAAAGCGGCGGGGCAAGACAGAGAATATCCTTATCGGTAAATTTCTGACATTCTCCTATATTATAGCCGTTGTTGAGAATATTATAATGCGTCAGCATTACACCCTTCGGAAAACCGGTGGTTCCGGAGGTATACTGCATATTCACTACATCCTGGCAGTTACAGGCGTCGACAGCCCTTCGCAGGCCTTCATCGCTGGTATGACTGCCTAAAAGCAGCAGTTCCTGGGTGTTATACATGCCCCTGTGCTTTTCCTGGCCAATAAACACAACATTCCTTAGCTTGGGAAATTTTTCTGATTTAAGCTCTCCCCGGCTGCAGGTCTTGAGCTCTGGTACGAGTTCATTAACTATCTGAACATAATCACTGTCTTTATAACTGTCAATTATACAAAGAGTATCGAGGTCTGCCTGTTTAACCAGGTATTCCAGCTCATGCAGCTTGTACTCGGTATTAACCGTCACGAGGACGGCACCAATCTTAGCCGTCGCAAACATGAAGGTACACCAGTCCGGGACATTCGTGGCCCAAATACCAACGTGTGAGTCTTTTTTTATTCCAAGCGCCATCAACCCCTTCGCCAGCTGATCTACCCTCTCATTAAACTGTGAATAGGTGAATCTAAGGTTTCGGTCTGAATAGATAATAAAATCTTTATCCGCAAACTCGGATGTCTTTTCTTCTAGAAGGCTGCCGAGAGTTGTTTCTATCAGTCTCATCGATTACTCCGCCTCATGCCGGCTCATGCAGGACCGCAAGAATCTTCGCAGGCTCACTGCCCGCGGTCTTCACGTCATGCTGAACGATGGAATCATAATAAATGCTCTCACCTGAACTGAGAGTGTAGATTTCCTTGCCATAGACAATTTCCACCTCACCTTCTAAAACATAGATAAATTCTTCACCCTCATGGGATGATGTTTTTCGACCGCTTGCATCCGACGGTGAAAGTTCGACAATTAGCGGCTCCATATGCCGCGAAGTCTTATTAAGCGCCAGTGAATAGAATGCTCTGTCCCTATGCGTGTCTGTATCAATACCACGCAGGCGTTCAACTTTTGACAGATCAGTCTTTCGGGTCACTACCGGACCAAGATTCTCCTGATCATCAAGAAAGGTGCCAAGCCTTACGCCTAGAGCTCTGGAGAGCTTGATAAGAGGGCTTAAATAAGGAACGAGCTCCCCCTCTTCCATCTTGGCAACCATTGCCGGAGCAATTCCCGCCTGCTCAGATAGCGCGTCAATTGTCATTTCATGTTTTTCCCGGAGCAGTTTTATCTTCTCTCCGAGCTGCTTGTTATAAACCATACTTAACCCCTTTAAGTATATTTAAAGTTCTTATAGTTATAGTGGATAAGCAGCCGTTTAGCAAGTATAATGAAGCTACCTCGTGCCTACAATTCAAAAAAATTAACTTATCGGCCATTGACCGATAAACTCAATTGTGTTACCATTTTTTGATAACGTATCAGTTGGGAGAGACTATGAAAACTTGTTTTCTATATCCGGGCCAAGGTGCTCAATATCCGCAGATGGGAAAAGACCTCTGGGAAAACTATTCCGTAGTAAAAGATCTGTTTACGATGGCCTCTGAGGTTCTCGAAAGGGACTGTGAAAAGCTGGTTTTTGAAAGCGATGCCCAAACGCTTGGCAGAACAGATAATACTCAGCCGGCAGTGACAATTATCAATCTTGCCGTGAAAAATACATTGAAAGAACTTGGGCTGTCTTCCGACGGATGTGCCGGTCACAGCCTTGGAGAATATGCCGCTTATTCGGATGCCGGAGTACTAAGCGATGAGGAAGTCCTGAAGGCTGTAGGACTCAGGGGCAGATACATGCATGAAGCTGGTGAAAAAGCCAACGGAGCCGGAGCCGACTCAAGCATGGCCGCGGTAATCGGTCTTGAGCTTTCCCAGGTTGAAAAAGCCATCAGCGGTATAGAAGGTGCTTTCATGGCTAACTGGAACGCTCCGACCCAGATTGTAATATCAGGAACCCAGGAAGGTCTCGCTCAAGCCGAAACAGTGCTCAAGGATGCGGGCGCAAGAAGAGTCCTGAGACTCAAGGTTTCAGCGCCCTGCCACTCCCCTCTTCTGAATGAGGCTAAGGAAAAATTCAGCACCTTCTTAAGCGATCTTGATTTTAAAGAACCTGCAAAGCCGCTCTACTCAAACGTAACCGGAAAGATTATAACAAGCGGAGCGGAGGCAAGAGAGCTTGCGCTCAGGCAGATAGTATCATCAGTTCTTTGGGTTGATGAAGAAAAGAGTATCCTATCAGACGGATATGAAAGAATAATTGAAACTGGTCCTGGAAAGATCCTGACAGGCCTGCTTAAAAATATATCCAGTGATATTGCAGCCGTTCCATGCGGAACAGTTGAGCAGATTAAAGAATTATTAAACTAGAGGTGTAAAAATGCTTTTGAAAGACAAGATTGCCGTCGTAACTGGCGGTTCAAAAGGAATTGGAAAATCAATTGTAGAAGTTTTCCTTAAAGAGGGCGCTACTGTATATTATATCAGTCGAAGCGAATGCACGGACGGCGCTATTTTTTCGAAACTCGCCGCCGAGGCAGAAACTGAAGTATTCTGGAAACAGGGCTCGGTAACTGACTCAGAAAAGATGAACGAGATTGCAACTGACATCATTAAGGAGAAAGGCCAGATAGATATTCTGGTTAACAATGCCGGAATTACACGTGACGGTCTATCCTTCATGATGAAGGATGACGCATGGAAGGATGTAATAGAGACAAATCTGTCCAGTGTATTCTATCTTTCCAGACCCGTCGCACGCTCCATGGCAAAAAAACGAAGCGGTTCGATTATCAACGTCTCATCTATTGTCGGAATAATTGGCAACGCCGGACAGTGTAATTACGCAGCGGCCAAGGCGGGAATCATCGGATTCACCAAGAGCCTCGCAAGAGAAACGGCTGGCCGCGGAGTCAGGGTAAACGCGGTCGCTCCGGGATTTATTCAATCTGACATGACTGACTCAATCCCTGAAGCGGCAAAAGAGGAACTTAAGAAAAAAATCCCCTTCGGAAGAATAGGAAATCCTGAAGAAGTGGCAAATACGGTATTATTTCTAGCCTCTGAAATGTCGTCCTACATAACCGGTCAGGTTATCGGTATTGACGGCGGAATGGGAATGTAAATGGAGTACAACTTGAAGAAAAGAATAGTAATTACAGGACTCGGAACTATAAATTCACTTGGTAATAATATAGAGGAGTTCTGGGCAGGCATAAAAACCGAAAAATGCGGCGTTGGCCCCATCACCAGAACTGATTCAACAAACCTCGCTACAAAAATAGCTGCTGAGGTAAAAAACTTTATTGCCTCCGAGCATATGGACAGTAAGGACGCGCGCAAAATGGCGCTTTGTACTCAATTTGCGGTAATTGCAGCCGGTGAAGCGCTTAAAGATGCCGGTCTCACCGAAGGAACTTTTAACCCTGAAAGAGTAGGTACCATCCTCGGTAACGGCATCGGGGGCTTCGAGGTAACTGAAGCTTCTCATAAAGTAATCTTCGAGAAGGGACCGCATAGAACTCCGCCGTTGACAATTCCAAAACTCATTTCCAATGAGATTCCGGGCAATGTTGCAATAACTTACGGTCTAAAAGGACCATGCTGGGTTGTTACAACAGCATGTGCTTCATCCACCGACGCTATTGGAAACGCCGTTATGACAATTCAGACAGGCCGGGCCGACGCTATTGTAACAGGCGGCTCGGAAGCTAGCCTTACCCAGCTTGGTATTGCCGGCTTCAACGTTATTGGAGCGCTAAGCACCAAATATAACGATTGTCCCGAGAAAGCAAGCCGTCCCTTCGACAAAGACAGAGACGGATTTGTCATCGGCGAAGGCGCCGGATGCCTTGTTCTCGAAGAACTTGAACACGCCAAAGCGCGTGGAGCTAAGATCTATGCCGAAATTGCCGGTTACGGAAACACCTGCGATGCATACCACCTCACCGCTCCTAATCCGGAAGGCGAAGGCGCCGCTCGCGCTATCAAACTAGCTCTCGAGGATGCCGGAATGAAACCGGAAAACATTGACTACGTTAATGCTCATGGTACCTCTACTCCTACTAATGATCCTATTGAGACAAAATCCATCAAGACCGCTCTCGGGGACCATGCTTACAAGGTTAAGATTTCATCTACAAAATCCATGACCGGTCACTGTATCGGTGCTGCCGGAGCAATTGAAGCCATCATCTGTACTCTCGGTATCCGTGACGGATTCTACCCCGCTACCATCAATCTGGATGAAGCGGACCCGGCCTGTGACCTCGATTACGTGCCTAATAAGGGTATCGAGGCCGAAATGAATGTAGCCATGACCAACTCCCTCGGGTTCGGTGGTCATAACTCCATTTTAATAATCAAAAAATATAAGGACTAAGCTTATGTCAGAAGAGATCAAAAAACTTCTACCTCATAGAGATCCCTTCCTCTTCGTCGATACTGTTGAAGTATCTGCGGAGGACGGGAAGATAACCGGCTACCGTACATTCACCGAAAATGAGTTCTTTTTCAAAGGCCACTTTCCTGAATACCCCGTAGTTCCGGGCGTAATTCTTATAGAGACAATGGCCCAGTGCGGCGGAGCGGCTATAAAAAAGGAAGGCAAGCTAGGTGATGACAAGCTCTTCTTTCTTGCGACCGTAGAAAAGGCTAAATTCCGCCGCCAGGTAAGACCGGGCGACAAGGTCAGACTCGAGGTAGAGAACATCAGAATCTCCGCCTCAATGATTAAACAGGCCGGAAAAGCTTACGTAGGCGATGAGCTTGCCGCTGAAGCGTCCTGGCTCTGTCTCGTCGGAAGTGCCGACAGTCTTTAGCCGGCAGAGGAGTCATATGATAATTTCACCCAGAATCAGAAATAATATCTGTCTCACAGCACATCCTACAGGATGTGCTGCTGAAGTTAAAAGGCAGATCAATTTTGTAAAGAGCGGCGGCCTTATAAAAGGAACAAAATCCGCGCTGATAATAGGCTCATCAACTGGCTACGGCCTTGCTTGCAGGGTAGCCGCAGCCTTCGGATGCGGAGCATCTACAATCGGCGTTTTCTTTGAAAAAGAGGGAAGCGAGACCAGAACCGGAACACCCGGCTATTATAATACTAAGAGCTTCGACGCCGAAGCTGCTTCAGCAGGGCTTTTTTCCAGAAGCATAAACGGAGATGCCTTTTCGGACGAACTCAAACATGAAGCAATTTCCGCAATAAAAGAGGGACCGGGAAAAGTTGACCTTGTCATCTACAGCCTCGCCTCAGGCGTTCGTGTAGATCCTGTAGACGGCGTAATGTACCGTTCGACACTCAAACCTATTGGCACAGACTACAAGTCCCGTGCTCTTGATACTATGAGCGGACGAATCATCTCCATGGAAATAGAGCCGGCCGATGAAGTGGAAATCAGCAATACCGTTAAGGTTATGGGCGGAGAAGACTGGCAGCGCTGGATTGACGCCCTGCTTGACGCCGATGGCCTAGACAAGGGGGTTAAAACGTCCGCCTTCTCATACATCGGACCCGAAGTAACCCGGCCTATCTACCGCAACGGCACTATCGGCAGGGCAAAGGAAGATCTTGAAGCCACGGGTAACCGAATAAATGACCAGCTTGCCGAAAGGCTCGGCGGTTCCGCCTTCACCTCGGTGAATAAGGCCCTTGTAACAAGGGCCGCAGCGGTAATTCCGGCAATTTCCCTCTATATTTCAATCCTCTTTAAGGTGATGAAAGACAAAAATCTTCACGAAGGCTGCATCGAACAGATGGACAGGTTCTTCAGAGGTCTCTACGGCGGAAAGCTCAAGATTGACAATGAAGGACGGGTTAGAATGGATGATCTTGAGATGCGCACCGACGTCCAGGACGAGGTCAATAAAATATGGAATATAGTCTCTGATGAAAATATTGAAGAATTAAGTGATCTCCGAGGATACCACAGCGACTTCATGCAGATGCACGGATTTGAAGTCCCGGGTGTTAATTACGAAACGGATGTAGAGACACTATAAACGATAAGGATACGGATTTCAGCACTATTTGGACTGTTCAATGAAAATTGAGCGGTCCTTTTTTTATAGAAGGATTCGGGCCACGGATTATTATCAGGCGGAACACAGTAGCGAGCAAGAGGATGAGATCTTTATAAGTTAAGCAAGACAGGACTTATTCCTTGAGCTATGCCCTGCTTTCAGCTTTTCTTTAACCTATAGAACAAGAGGTTGCGCAGAGTGATAATCGAAAGCCCAGATCAACGCAGGGCTGCAAAAATCTAAAATTTCTTAAATCCTCTTAATCTCTACTGTGCGCAGACCTGATGTTCATCAGTGGCAGAATCTCTTCGTGCTTATAGATTATTCCACAATGCCCTTATCTTTCCAGCTTCGCGCCAAATAAATAAACGGCGTATCCGCAGCTGCTACAAGCCATTTAAAAAAATAGGTAGTCAGCATAATTTCAATAAGAAGTGCAAATTCAAAAACTCCCGCAAAGGCAATCAGGGTAAAAACAATACTGTCTATAGCCTGACTAACCATCGTTGACGCGTTATTTCTAAGCCATATATACTTCCTGCCGGGCCGCATCTCTTTGAGGCGGTTATACGCCCAGACATCGTGAAACTGAGACAAGGCATAAGCGGTAAGACTTCCTGCCGCTATCCTAGGCATTATACTGAAGATTGTAAGAAGACTTTCCTGTGCAAAGTCAGATTCATGCGGAACAAACCGGAGCGCTAGGTTCATCAGAACAGTCATCGAGATTAACGCGAAGAACCCCATTCCGACAGCCTTTCCCGCTTCCTTTTTTCCATAATTTTCGTTAAGTATGTCAGTAACTAGAAATGAAGTTGCGTAAACAATATTTCCGAGAGTGGCTACAAATCCGAAGATTTCAACAGTTTTTACAACCTGAATGTTGGCGATTATAACTGATATCGGGATCCAGAGAAACAAACCTGTTTTCCCGAAGAGCCTATAGGCAAGCATAATCGCCGCGAAATTAATAATGAGCATTATAAACCAGAATAGAGCATTCATAAAAATACCTCCGTCGTTTTGTTAAGGCGGGTAACTGCGACCGCCGGAATGTGATAATACAAAAAAACCGCCGGTGAATCAAGAACCGGCGGTTTGTATAAAGCCCAAAAGTGTATTTAGAGCATCAGTCTATGGTAAAGGCGTTAAACGATTCTTCCGAGAAATCAGAGTCAAAGCTGAGCGCTTCAAAAAGTTTATCGAGAGCCTTCGAATTGGCCTGAGTCCAGTTCAGTCCTGCGCCTTTAACCTCTTCGGTTTCATAGGTATAGACATTGTTACTGTTCCGCATTATTGAGATGTTCGCCTTTACATAGATAATTGTAAAACCATAATCATTGGGCGGAGCATTCCGGTAGTTTAGATTAAAACCAATAAGAAATGCTCTACTGCCGCTGTTGTCAATTTCTACCGGCAGAGTATCCGAGAGTATTGCCTTAACAGAGCCGAATGTAGACGCGGCATTTTCAAACTCATCAAGATCTCCTGAATAACTTATTTCAAGCTTTGTTTTTATCTTCTGCAGGTCTATGAGAAAGTCTTTCTTCGGGGGATTCAGCTGAATGGCCTTATCCTTATAGCCGAGAATATCGGTGTTCAGAACGGCGGTAACATAATTTTTGCCGATTTCAAGTCCCGAGAGATCAATACTGTCACTATAACTTCCGTTCCCGGAGGTTGTACATGATATCAGAATTTCCGAACCATTCCGCTCTATTAGATCTATCTGCAGCTGTCCAGGCTCATTATCCATAGTCGATTCGACTTTAAAAAAAAGGTCAACCGGTCGTCCCGCTTCGACACTTATTTCAGCCTCGGCCAGGCTGATTGTCAGTCCGCCCATATACAGTCCAATCTGCTTTTCAAGAAGATCTATCAGGGCTCCCTTCTCGCCCATCAGCTGGGTTTCGATCATGCCGGTGTAGGTTGATTCGGCAACTATACTCCATCCGTCAATCAACACGGGCAGGATGTCAGCTATTGTTCTGTTTTTATTGCCTATTACAGGTTCAACAAGATTCTTGACTCTCCGTTCTATATCAGCCATCTCACGCTGCTGAATCCGCAGCCATTCTGCCTTATTCAGCCTCATATAATACCAGTAGCCGGATTCGGGGGAATACCAGGCATCCATGGTTTCTACTGCTTTAAGATTTTGTTCGACAAGCTGAGTAATCTCTTCCATTGCCCGGCTTTCATAATTACCGAGGTTATCATCTGTTGTGCGGATATTCACTTCACTCATGATGACCGCTGAGATTTCTGACGCAAGGTTTGTCAATGCCCTCTTTCGGGCTATTTCATTGTCCTCGGCCTCATTCCCGTTATTAGAAGAACCTATTCCGATATAATACGCATTGTCGGCAGGATAGTCGGTGATCCAGTTTGGCTTGGACGGCGCGGTTGCGCAAGAGGTAATCAATAAACAAAAACTGACGGCTGCCGTCACTACTGCTGCTAATCGGTTTTTCAGCTTAAAATTCTTTCTATACATGTTTTCCCCGTTTCAAATAAGAAAGCTGATCAAATTCTGATCAGCTTTCAAAAATCAAGTTTTAAAAAATTATTTTACAGGTTCTGATACAGTAGGATTATGTTCCAGCTGATAATCAAGTTTTGCAAGGGCATCGGCAGCCTTAAACTCTGCAAAAGCAGCGTCCTCATTTCTTACAAACGCTTTCTCTGCCGCGGCTACCAGAGCACCTTTATCAAGCTGCATCAACACCCAGATACCGCCGTCATCATCCTGCTCAAATTTAACTGGTTTTGCTCCGCTGAGCTTCTGATCAGTGATTTCACGGGTAACTGATTCTACAAAACTGATTAGCTGAGTATTATCATCAACACCTGCTTCCTGAGCATAATCAGTCACTGAAGCCTGGATTGTTGTTGCAATCTGTCTGGCAATATCAGCCCTGGCATTTGTCTCTGCAACAGTCTTTGAAAGTGAAAGTTTGGACTGATTGCCGTAACCTACTCCGTAAATTACATCATCTGCCATCGGAGGATTTAATACAAAATCGGGTACTCCACTTACTTTGCCTGAAGCACATGAAAAAACTAACAGCACTGATACAAGAGCTAATACAATCATTAACATTCTTTTCATTTATCTTCTCCTAATAGATCTCAATTATACAAATTTAACGCCTAGAAAGAATAATTTCAATGGGAAAATAATAAAAAATACCTTTTGACATAGAAAGTTGTTTTAAATATTATGAATTATGTCACGAACTACATTACATGTATATCTAATAGACGGACTCACTGCTTATAAAGCGGAGAAACTCAGAAAAGCCTTACTTATAAGCATTAAAGTAAGCGATGTTTCGGTAAAACTCAACTCGGGAGTCGTAGTAGTCACATCGGCCGGAGATCCCGCACCGGAAGTCAAAATGGCGTGCTCAATAGCCGGGTGCGAATTCAGGATGAAGGTCAGTAAGCGGAAAGCAGCTTACTACACTTAAGACTCTCGGGCAGTCCTTATAATCTCGATATCCTCAGTCTGAATATTCAGTGTTTCGAGAAATTTATCTAAAAGATCTTCCCTTATTACCAATATAAGGCTGCCGCCGAACTCGCTAAGCAGCCTTTCTACCGCCGCAGAGTGTCCCTGACCGGACAATTCCAGAGGTCCTATCTCATCAATGAAAACAACATCCGGAGCCAAGCCCGATGCTCTTCCTATGATTTCGTCGATTCTTTCGGCGGCATAGGTAAACGAAGGAGTATAAAAATAGAATCTGCTGAAATCGTACCTACAAAATCCGCTCTTGCCGGGAAGAACCGAACCCGGGTTCTCGGTTACGGAAATCATCCTGCTGCCGTCTTCAATATTGCGCAGATAATAGGATGATTTCCTATCGTCTTCATATTCAGCCTCAGCGATGAATCCGGCAGTCCTCTGCCCCCGCTTTCTATATTCAGCCTCGAGTCGCAGCGCCATTGTAGTCTTTCCCGAATTCGTTTCTCCGGTTATTATCTTTACTAAAGCCATTTTAGAATAATATAATAAGTCATGGAAAAAAACACCCCTATTATTGTTTCAGTTACCGGCTGGTCAGGCAGCGGAAAAACAACCTTCTGTGAGCGTCTTATCGCCGAACTATCCGCCCGAGGCCAAAGGGTATCCGCGGCGAAGAACTCACATCAGGATTTATTCATTGACAGGGAAGGCAGCGACAGCCTCCGCTTTTATAATTCCGGCGCGGACGCGGTCTGCCTAAACGCGAACAACTCAATGACAATCTTCCGCCATAACCCGCTAAAAGACGCAGAAGAACTCATCAGGCTTTTCTCCGATTCGGAATTCATCATTGCCGAAGGGTTCAAGGCCCTTAACTCTATACGAATCGAGGTGACGGGAACGGCTTCCCTACCGGAGGAGATGAAGAACCCCGCCTCCGGGGCCGACATCATTGTCTACGGAAAAACCGGCTTAAAAGACGAGCTCCTGAAGGATAATGACCCGGCAACAGGGATCAGGCTGATTCACCGTGATGACATTATAGCAGCTGCAGATTTTCTAACCGAACTGTTGACATAGACCAAACTTTTCGTTAACCTGCCATAATTATATGGTTAACGAGAAAACGCAGAGTATAGATTCAATAATTAACATACTCAAGAACGCCGATAAACCTGTTTCAGGAGAGGAGTTGGCTGAGAATCTCGGCGTCTCAAGGGTCGCTGTATGGAAAACTGTAAACAGACTCAAACAGGACGGATACAATATCGAATCAAGCCGCTCGGGCTATTGGCTCAAGGCTCTGACCGACAAACCACTTCCTCGAGAACTCAATCGGCATGATGAGAGCATCAGGTACTTCGATGAACTTGATTCAACCATGAAGAAGGCGCGATTACTCCTTGAAAACGGCTGTTCCGACGGAACAACAATAATTGCCGGAATGCAGACTGCCGGAATCAGCCGGGAAGGCGGCAGATGGAACTCTCCTTCCGGCGGCCTCTATTTCACCAGGATCAGAACGCGCCCCCTTCCCCTGCTCTCGGCCGGCATCTACTGCACTGCCTTGACTGCAACGGTTGCCGAAACAATCCGAAATCTTTTTGATATCCCGGCGCAAGTCCGCTGGCCGAATGAGGTTACGATAGAAGGCAGAAAACTCTCCGGCCTGCTCACAAGCTTCAGCGGTGAGCTATTCACGGTATCGGGCATCAGCACAGGGATTGGGGTGAACGTGAACATCAGCGCGGAAGCTCTCCCGGAGAACGCCGTGAGCATAATGCAGCTCACAGGCAGGGCCGTCTCAATTAAGGATCTTCTCTCCTGTCTTCTCGAAACAATACAGGAGACTGATTCCCTGTTTTCCACGACAGACTCTGAGATCATGGAGCAAATTACAAATAAATGCAGAAAAAATATGGAAACCCTCGGACGTGATGTAATTATCAAACACGATGGCATAGAAAAAATCGGAAAAGCGGTTGACCTCGATTCTACCGGAGCATTGTTAATTAAAACCGGCCGAGAGAACCTTATATCAATTTACAGAGGAGAAGATTACAGTTATGTCTGACAGAAACGCATTAAAACGCAATCTTGCAATCGCTCTATTTGCGGCCCTCATGGCCGCCGGAGCATTCATAAGGATACCTATAGGGCCCGTGCCTATTAGCCTGACAACCCTCTTCCTGCTGCTCTCGGCCCTTCTTCTGGGTCCCGCCGCCGGAAGCCTGTCGGTGCTGGTCTATCTGATTATAGGCATGTCCGGGCTTCCGGTCTTTGCGGGAGGCAGCGGACCGGCCGTCTTTGCAGGTCCCACAGGAGGGTTTTTAATCGGTTACATTCCTGCGGCCCTTGTATGCGGGTTCATCTCGCATGATTCATCGGCGATAGGAAGACTTCGCTTCCCTTTCCGGGACGTGATGGCAGTTGCCGCTGGCAGTCTGCTGCTCTACGCATTCGGAGTGCCGTGGCTCAAATGGAGGCTCGGCCTCGAATGGAACCAGGCATTATCTGCCGGAATGCTGCCCTTCCTGCCCGGCGACGCGTTAAAAGCGGCCGCGGCTATTGCAATCCGGCTTGCTCTGGTTAAAAGAGCCCCGGAACTATTGCCGGTAAGAGGCAGATAATGAGCAGAGATACCCCGCTGGTTGAAATAAAGGAGCTTACTCATAAGTTTCAGAGCGGCCATACCGCTCTCACAGGGGTCAGTCTTTCAATTCCCAGAGAATCTTTCACCGTAATAGGCGGGGAAAACGGGAGCGGCAAGACGGTGCTGATGAAACACCTCAACGGAATTCTCAGCCCGACGAGCGGAATAGTTTATATTGACGGAACCTCGGTAGCCGTGGATACTAGGGCCGCCCGCCGAAAGGTGGGACTCGTCTTTCAAAACTCCGACACCCAGCTTGTGGCCCAGACTGTCAGTGAGGATATAGCGTTCGGACCCGAGAATCTCGGCCTCTCGAACGAGGAGATCGAGAGGAGAGTTAAAGAGGCCTCGGATGCGATGGATCTTTCCGCGATTCTCGATGAATCTCCTCACCGGCTCTCCGGCGGTGAGAAAAAAAAGACCGCCATTGCCGGAGTCCTGTCTATGGAGCCTGAGCTGATAGTCTTCGACGAACCCTTTGCCGGCCTCGATTATCGAGGGGTAAGGATGCTGCTTCACAAGATGCTTACCCTGCACAACCAGAAAAAGACGATAATTGTAATAACCCATGACCTTGAAAAAGTGCTTGCTCATGCCGACAGGCTCGTAATAATGGCCGGGGGGCAGGTTGTCTGCTCGGGCGTTCCGGCTGAAATTCTGAAAGACGCGGCAGCCTTCGGGCTGAGGGTGCCTTCTCACATGAATCATAAAAGGATGACCTGGCTGGATGAGACTTCATGAGAGAATCCTATCTCTTTGAATATATCCCGTGCAGCAGCCCGATTGGCAGACTTAATCCCCTGTTAAAAACAGGCGCTCTGATTGCAGTCTGCGTCTCGGCTGCCCTCATTCCTCCCCCCTTTGTTTTCCTGCTTCCTCCGGTCTTCATTCCGCTTTTCCTAATCTCAGGGAAGGCCGCCGCCGGGCTGCCGGGCATGTGGAAACTCTACATCTTCTTCGGAATCTCCGGAGTCGTAAAAGCCGTCACCGGTTCGGTTATGGAAGGGGCAGCCTTAAGCTCGGGACTGCTTGTAATGCTTTTCGCGGGTCTTATTTTTTATTCAACCACAAAACTATCCGACTTTAAAAAAGCCGTCGGAAAGATTCTGCGCCCAGTCCCCTTAATCAACGAAGATCGCATAGCTGAGCTCATTTCCATGACAATGGCCTTTCTACCCCTTATTTTCAAGACAGCCGGAGAACTTAAAGAAGCTAAATACTCGCGGGGCTTCCGGCCAGGAAAAAACCCGATGCGAACCCTGAAGCTGACCTCGATACCGCTTCTTATCAACCTTTTAATAAAATCAGATGAAATGGCCGACGCCTATTACTCCAGAGGCTACGGCTGCAACCAGAAAAAAACAATCACTTTAAAAAGAGGAAAAATAGAAGATGATCAATGAGGAAACCTGTCTTCTCTATTAGGTTTTTACATCTCTGCTGCAATAGAATGCCTTCGATCCGGAAGCGCCAAGAATTTGTCAGGTTTAGCCCCGCTGGGCAGGTTATTTTCGTTGACATTCCGACGATCTACTACTAACCTATACGTATACTTTTACATGTTTTATATCCATTGTATACGTGCAGGTGCTTATTGAATACAAATTTATTTCATCTTGACGAATTAACTAAAAAAAGCGGAATTGACGCGGCAACATTAAAAGAATGGATTGAGTCGGGAATCCTTGTTCCAGAGGGCTTCGCCGGTGATTCTACGCCCATTTTCTCGGATACCAGCCTGGAGACCATCAAAAAGATATCAACACTTATAGGCCTTGGTTACGGAATAGAGGAAATAAAGAAGATCATAAAGAAAGTCGGACTTCCATCTGATCCTGATATAGAGAAAAGCCGGCTAAACGGAAAAGATAACTATCTTACCGTAGGAGCCCTGGCCGACAGCCTAGGCATAAGCACCAGGACAATAAAACACTGGGAAGAAAAGGGAATTATTGAGCCAGATCTCAGGAGCCAGGGCGGATTCAGACTCTACAGAGATCATTACATCCTCTTCTGCAAGCTGATAAAAGATCTTCAGCTGTTCGGATACAGCCTGGATGAAATAAAGACAATCTCCGATTACTTTCGGGATTTTGTCAGCATTAAAGATAATTTTGCAGATCACGCCGCGGCTGATACTGAATTAAAGCTGCGCCTCATGGAAGAAGAAATTTCCAGGCTGTTTGAAAAAACCGAACAGCTGAAAAGCGGAATCAAACGGTGGGAAGACCTACTGAAGAAACAAAAAAAACAAATCACATTCATAAAAGAAAAAAATATAAGACGTAAAAAGATAGAGGAACAGGATGAATAATAACTACGTTGAGGATTTCAAGACTCTCTCGCAGCTTTTCGATATATCTAAATCATCAACCATTGTCAACATTGAAGGACATAAGGAATTTGAGATTCAGTCATTACCCTTCACGAGTGCATCCGACTATGTCTACCCGGATACCGGCGACTATTCGGGCAAGGGCAGCGCCTTCACTTCCCTGCTGAAATACTACGTGGAGAACAATCAATACAGCAAGGATCTAATATTCGGAACACTCGAGAAATCTGACAAACAGGTTCATGAGAACAGTCATTTTCGGATACCTGTGTTCAAGCCATCAGGCCCCGCAGTCTTTGACAGGGCAACAATTCTCCTACACGGCCTCAACGAGAAACACTGGGATAAATATCTCACCTGGGCCCTTCGGCTGATGGAAGACACGGGCTCTCCGGTTATTCTCTTTCCGATTGCCTTTCACATGAACCGGGCACCAAAAGCCTGGGGAAACTCTAAGGACATGATAAGGGTTGCAGCCGAACGGAAAAAACTGGTGTGTAACAGCACCGAGACAAGTTTTCTGAATGCCGCGCTGAGCCACCGAATCCAGTTCGCCCCGCATAGGTTTTTTTCATCAGGCATGCAGACCTATTATGACATTATCCAGTTCGCCAATGAGGTGAGAATGGGCGCAAATCCATACCTCAGCAAAAACTGCCGGATTGATTTTTTTGCTTATTCAGTCGGGGCGTCCCTTGCTGAGGTGCTGATGACCAGCAACCAGAACGGTTTTTTCGATGAATCAAGGGCCTTCCTTTTCTGCGGCGGAGCAGCCCTTGATACAGCGGCTCCTGTTTCAAAAACAATAATTGACAGTGAAGCTTATAATGAACTCTTTTCCTGGTTCGGAAGCCTCTTCAATTCCGCCTCTGATATTGGGAAAAAAGTAAAAGGAATATTCTTTCAGGATTTACCCGAGGTGCTGAACTTTAAGAGTTTTCTATTCTTCGATAAGATGCAGTCATTCAGGGAATCTGCATTAAAAAAAGCAGGTAACAGGATTTCCGGCATCAGCCTGAACCAAGATTCAGTCTTTACTCCGGAATCCACCAACCGGACACTCAACGGTTTTTCCGGCGATATAAATATTAATACCGAAAACCTCGACTTCCCCTTTGCATACCGGCATGAAGACCCGTTTCCACTGCTTCGTGCAAACCAGATCGATGTAAATAGCAGTTTTAATCGAATTTTTTCAAAGGTATCCAATTTCCTTAATAAATCTGCGTAGTCTTTTCTTTACTTCTGCCCTCTCAATGGTTATTTTCTTTATATATAGGAGAAACTAATGGGTTCACAAGATGAGACAGACAGAGACGAGCTGAATATGGCCGGGAAAAAAAACGAACAGTGGAATGACGACAGCAACAAGAAAAGCGGTCCAAACCACAACAACTCACTTTTCTCTAAATTTACCAAGGGGCAATTCAAATTCTCGCTCTGGTATTTTGTAGCGGCGATAGTCATCATGATGCTTGCAAATTCTTTTCTCAGCGGAAATTCTTCTGAAACGATATCCTACAGCTCCTTCAAAGAGCTAATTGTTTCAGGACAGATAACTGAAGTTCAGATAAGTAAAGATTCCTATCTCGGATATTCCGGCAGCGCCGATACGGGCCTTCCGGGACTCCAGAAACCGACAGTCTTCAAGACAGTGCCTGTTGTTGATTCAGGCTTCATTCCTCTTCTCGACCAGATGAATGTAAAATACCAGGCTGTTTCCGAACGGAGCAGCAACATCATAGGCATGCTCCTTAGCTGGATAGTTCCTCTGATTTTTATAGTTATCATCTGGAAAGCAATGTTCAGCAAGATGGGCGGCGGCGGTTCAGGGGTAATGAGTTTTGGGAAAAACAAGGCCCAGCTTGTTGCCGAGGGCGATACCGAAACAACCTTTGCTGATGTTGCAGGCGCAGATGAAGCGAAGGCGGAACTGGTTGAAGTGGTTGACTTCCTGAAGAGTCCGAAAAAATACCTCGACATAGGCGGAAAGATTCCCAAGGGAGTCCTTCTGGTGGGAAGCCCCGGTACCGGAAAAACTCTTCTGGCCAGGGCGGTCGCAGGCGACGCCGGGGTTCCGTTCTTCAGACTGAGTGGAGCCGACTTTGTGGAAATGTTCGTCGGTGTCGGTGCGGCACGAGTAAGGGATCTTTTCAAACAAGCCAGAGAGAAGGCTCCGTGCATCATCTTCATTGACGAACTTGATGCAATAGGAAAAAGCCGGCTCAATTCGGCCGGCGGCAACGATGAGCGGGAACAGACCCTTAACCAGCTGCTTGTAGAAATGGACGGTTTCAGCGCTAAATCAGGAGTAATAATTCTCGGTGCCACGAACCGGCCTGAAGTACTGGACGCGGCCCTGCTCCGACCGGGCCGGTTCGACAGACAGGTCGTTATAGATAAACCGGACCTCGACGGACGGGAGGCAATCCTGAATATTCACTCTACTGATGTAAAAATGGGCCCGGATGTTGATTTACACAGTATAGCGAGGGCAACCCCCGGTTTTGTCGGTGCTGATCTTGCAAATATTATAAATGAGGGCGCCCTCCTCGCGGTGCGGGCAGGACGAAAGAAGGTAATGCAGGAAGATATCGAAGAGGCTATTGAAAAAACAATAGCGGGACTTCAAAAGAAAAACCGGCTGATAAACAAGAAAGAAAGAGACATTGTTGCCTATCATGAGACAGGCCATGCTCTGACCGCAATTCTCACTCCCGGCTCTGATCCTGTCCAGAAAATCAGTATAATCCCCAGGGGCATAGGGGCTCTCGGCTACACCCTTCAGACACCTGTAGAAGACCGCTTCCTGATGACTAAGAAGGAACTTATAGGGAAAATTGATGTACTACTCGGCGGCAGAGCGGCCGAGCAGATTATCTTTGACGAAATATCAACCGGTGCCGCGAATGATATAACCAGAGCAACCGATATTGCGCGCAGCCTTATTACCGAATACGGCATGAGTGACAAGTTCGAGAATATGGTGCTCACAAAACGTACAGCAACCTTCCTCGGACAGGAATCCGGCATGAGTACCCGTGAATACTCAGAGACAACGCAACAGTATGTTGACGAAGAAGTAGCAAGAATTATCAGCGAACGCTACAAGGCTGTAGTAAAACTTCTTAAGGAGAAAAAAGAAACTCTGAAGAAAATTACTGCCAGACTGCTTGAAACCGAGACTATATCATCGGCGGAATTCCTCAAACTAACCGACATCAAGGCCGGCTGAAACTTTCCCAGAAAGCCTTAATCAGAGGAGAACTTAAACGTCTCTGCTGAACACATATTCCGACAGAATATGGTTCCAGCGGAGGCGTTACTTTTATAGGCCGTACATCAACTTCAAACGGCCTCTTTTCATATACGAGTTCAGGAATGACTCCCGCACCGAATCCTAGATTTACCATCGCGAGAATAGCCTCATTTCCGGAAACCTGAGCATAAACATTGGGCCGAATTCCTTGATTCCGGAACCATAGATCAACCCGGCGGCGCGCCAGCTCTCTCTCGGGAAGTATCATAGGAATTTCATCCCATGGAAGATTCTCAGGAGAGATCTCTGAATACGCCCAGCCTCCGGCGGGGATGATAAACACAAGCGGCGTTTTTGTTATCTCCTTGAATGCGATGCTCGACGCGAGCCTCTCTGATTTAGCTGCTACCGCGATATCGATCTTTCCTTCCTGGACATTCGACATTGCCTCCGAAGCGTCACCGGTCTTGAGTTTAATATGAATTTCCGGATATTTCTTCCTGAAGATTGTAAGAATTCCCGGCAGAATGCTGTAGCAGGCGGTAACTGAACAGTAGAGACTGAGCTCACCCTTAAGGACCGATCGGTCTTCGAGGATATCCTCTTTCAGCTCCTTCCACATATCATTTACCTTGGAAGCGTATTCGGTAAATCTGGCTCCCGCCGGCGTCAGCGAAACCATCCGGTTGTCTCTTTCAAAGAGCTTCTGCCCCACCTCATCCTCAAGCCGCTGAATCTGGCGGCTCAGCGCGGACCTGCTTATATTACAAAGCTGGCTCGTACGTCCGAAGTGAAGATTTTCGGCAAGGGTCAGAAAAAGTTTCAGAGAATAATTATCCATGGAAGGTGCCTCGTGCCTCAGTAAAGTGATGTCCGCCATTTCGACGGAGGCGGGAGCTTAATAACCGCTGTCTCAAAGATCAGATCGATTTCCGGTTCAAAATATTTCACCGAACCGGAAAAGACAAGAGCCGCCATCCTGCTAATCCTGTCAGCCTTCTCCCGCTCGAGAACCTGACCGTCTATCCGCCCCCAAAGGTCGGTTCCGAGCTCCTTAAAAAAAACTGTAGAAAACAGCTGCCCATCAGGGCCACCCGGATCGATTACGATGAACCTCACCTGATATCCAGCCCTCTTTAGTACATCGTAATAAAACAAAGTATAATCAGTATCATCACCCTCTTTCTGAATAAAAAAGTCTTCAGGAAGGATTATCCGGCCGTCATCGGAGTGCCTGCCGAAGATCGAGCTGACAGTTGAGAAAAGATTGTCTATGAAATCACCCTGCATTCCGTTTATTGAATGGATGAAAGAACGGAGCTCCCTGTCAGCCTTCTCGTACTTCCTGTATTCAACGAGAGTCCCTTCGGTGGCAATGTCTATTCGGGCGGTGATTAGACCAATTTCATCCAGAACACCCAGACCATCATGTATTCCAAGCAGCGGCTGAAAAGTATCACCAATTACGGTTGCCGCAAGCAGAGCCTCGGTGAAATCTATTTTTCCGTTGCCATCTTCAAACAGATTCTCCGCCCTGTATATTCTAACAACAAAGTTATCCGAATAGCTGCGTCTCAGCTCTCCAAGGAGGTAGGCATCCCGGCTATAAGTACGTTCGACTAGCTTCATGATTCCCTCACCGGCTTTTTCCAGCGCGAACACAATCTCAAACCCGTACTCATTCCAGCTAAATCCGTAGGATAGCTCTCCTCCTGCATCATTCCTGCTGAGAACCGAGTTTTCAATAAAGATAAAATCCTTTTCACCAAGGAGGCTGTCGAGGGCCTTTTTGACCCTTGCGTCAACTATGATCGCAGTCAGTATTCCTCCCTCTCTGGCATCAGCCGGTTCTGAATCCCGAAACTTAGTGAGATCAATTGACATCAGGCGGCCTCGATTTAGAGTCTGCCCGTACAGCTGTTTATCGGCATTGCCGTATATTGAGACTTGTGGTGTCTCACCGAAAGAAAAAACAGGGAGTAGGATCATTGCTATTAAAGCAGGCAGGTAAACAAATCTCATTTGGGTATTATAATCCAAATCCTCCGCCGTAAAAAGTATAAAATAATAAATTCAGCAATTCTGAATTTGACTGCAATTCCCCCGAATGTCGGCCCTTGCTGACCCCGACACCATCAGAAAAAGGTTCGGAAGACCTCAATTTTTCTCAGGCGGCACCGGGGCCCCCAGCGGCGGCATACAAAGGCAGCCAAATTCAGAACTACTGACGTCCCGGAAGCGGGAATTAGAACTTTTCAACAGGTGGCAAAGAGGAATGGTTTAAATATTTAGACATTTTAAAGATTATTCAGGGGCTTCCGGAGGTCAAAATCAGAATTGCTGTAATAAATTAAAATCAAGCCGGAGGCCGCTGTCCCTACTCCGAAGGGATGAAAGATGTTTTACTGAATTATGATCTTTTCCGTACCGATAATGTTATCAAATATGAATCTTTTTTGACAAGCCCAGGGCAATCATCTTTAAGCAGGGCATCAGAAAACTTCATTATATCAACATCAGGACGGTATATGAAAAACCAGGATAATTCTCTCGAGCTGATTAAACAGAAATCAATCGCAGTTGCATCAGGCAAGGGCGGCGTCGGAAAAACCACTACCTGCGTGAACCTTGCCATCTATTTTGCCAGAAAAGGGCTCAATACCGGCCTTCTGGATCTCGATCCCCTGTCTAATGTTGCTACCCTTCTTGATCTGTCGGAATCGGAGGACATAATAAAACCCAGGACGAGCGAAGATGATGATTTCGAGGCAAACAAAAGGAAAGTCCTGCCCAATCTTGATTTGATATTCCCGGAGTCCAAACTCAACATAAAGGAAACCAAGGCATACGATAAATTCTTAAAATTCAAGGATGCACTTTCCTCCCTCTACGACATCCTCATCCTGGATCTTCCGGCGGGCAGCCTGTATGAGGAAAACCTCATTTTCCTCCAGCATGCAGGGAAGGTCATAATTGTTACAAATGACGAACCAACTTCACATACAGCATCAGGTTATTACATAAAGAAGGCCTACGAGAGCGGCAGCACAGCGAATTTCCTCATCTGGCATAATAAATATGAAGGAATAACTGTCGCGGGCTTCGATCCGGGGGATCTTGCCGGAAACTATAATAAAAATGTAGCAGAGGAAGACCAGTTTGATTTCAGCCTGCTGAATATTAAAGATGCCGCCTTCATTCCCAAAGATCCGGCTATGGACCTGCTTCAGAGCAATCCTTCTTTGTCGGTGAACATCCTCGCCCAGATGAATGAACGCCTCGACTTCCTTATTGAGCAGCGGATTGATGAAATATGTTACGCATCTCCCCTGCCTCCGAGGGCGGGGAGCCTCATCAGACATTATCTGCATTTGAATCCATATATCAGAGATGCCGAACAATGCTTTAAAAAACTCTCAGAATATATCTTCGTCCTTCTGAACACAAGAATTCTCAGTGAAGCCGGTTCTAAATATCACGCCAGCATCATCGATGGCGGACTGGAAGTGTTTACCGGAAAAGAAAAGGACACAATTATAGGGCTCCTCAAACGCGTTGAAAACGACGGTCTGCTTGGCGAACTGGTAAAATGCTCTGCTCAGGTCAAGATTGCGGTTGATGATCTGGACAACTCCGGAAGGCTGTTTTTCACATCCCCCAACACATCCAGCCGAAAAATCGTGGACAAACGAATAAGTATACTGCTCCGGAAACTTCACTCCGAACGTAATAATCACAACAGTTACATAAAGAGCACATCCGGACTACTTCTTTTCGATTTTTCCTTATACAAGCTTTTTTCCTCAAAAACAGTTACCGAACTGATTACTGGTTATATTCCTGTAAGAAAGAACAGCCGTGGAGAGAATATCAGGGATAAGCACAGTCAGATCCTTCAGCTGGTCAAGGAGGAGGAAAAGTATAAAAAGAATTATCTCAAACTTATAGATACCCTCTTTCCGGTTGTCCTCAGGCAGTTGGCTACTGTGGTCGAGACCTTCAACACCGCGGGCTTGCTGTTCAGGAGCCCTAAAGGCATACAGAAGGATGTTTATCTTAAGCTGCTTTCCGCCTTTCTTCATAATTCAGTGAACAGCGGACTGGGAATTATTGTAGGTTTTCCCTTTCGTCCGGCCTCAGCGGCATTTGAGAAATCAGCCGAACGGCTCTTGGATCTGAACAAGGAAAACAGCCGGAGTTAACCTTAAAATAAATTTCACATCTTTTTACAAATTTCCCGAATCTCCCTATTGCCACACCATATATTGCGTGATAAAATTACATCACATTCGAATAAAGCGCTATATGTAGCGTGGATTCAACTCAAAATACATTATAAGGTGATTAAAATGAGGTGTCCACGCTGCGGTGAAGACAACGACAAAGTTCTTGAGTCAAGACAATCTTCATCCGGAACATCTATCCGGAGACGAAGGGAATGTCTATCCTGTTCATACCGGTTTACCTCGTATGAACGTATAGAAGAGCAGCCGCTGATGGTTGTAAAACGAAGTGGAATCAGGGAAACTTTTGATCTTACAAAAATCTCCAGAGGGCTCGAACGTTCACTCGAAAAAAGACCGGTATCGGCAGAAACTGTTACCGAAATTCTTACGCACATCGAAGATCAGGCTTATATGATAGGCAAAAGCACGCATGAGGTAATGGCTGCCGAACTTGGAGAAATAGTTCTGGAGAAGCTGTATGCTATAGATAATGTCGCCTATATACGTTTTGCGTCGGTTTACAGGAAGTATGCCGATGTTCAGGAATTTATAGACGAGATAAAAAAGTTAAAACATTGATTATCAGGTAAAAACTCGAGATATTAAATTTCCTGTTTTTAGGATTACAATAATTAAAGTTGGGAGGGAACTGTGAATTTGAAGCAGACTGAGAACGACTGGAAGGAATTCCTAGGAGTTGAGCATAAACCTGCTGCTGAAAATGTGATTCGTCAGATTGTTAGACGCGACGGAGCCATTGAAAAGTACGACAGATGGAAAATAGCCAGTGCCATAGGCCGCGCTGTATCGGCCGCGAGAAAGAGCGAAGATCTTGAACTCGTGGAACTGTTGACCGCAAAGGTTGAAGCCGCGTTGAAACTTTTCATGGCCGGCAGACATCCGAATTCGGCACCGGCGATTGAAGAAATTCAGGATATAGTTGAGACAATCCTCGTAGAATCAGGAGAAGTTGAGATTGCCAAGTCATATATTATCTACAGGGCCAGGCATGAAGTCATTAGAGACTCAAGAAAGCTGCTGCTGGACATCAATAATACGATGGACGGTTACCTACAGCAGTCTGACTGGCGCGTTAATGAAAATGCAAATGTCAACTTCTCTCTGGGAGGCCTGATTCTACATAATTCAGGGACCGTAACCGCTAATTACTGGCTCAGAAACATATACACCGAGCAGATTGCCGAAGCGCATAGAAACGCTGATTTTCACATCCATGATCTCTCGATGTTTTCGGGCTACTGCGCCGGCTGGTCGCTCCGGCAGCTCATTCAGGAGGGCCTCGGTGGAGTTGCCGACAAGATCACCTCCCTGCCAGCGGCGCATCTTTCGACGCTGATTCAGCAGATAGTCAATTTTCTCGGAATAATGCAGAATGAATGGGCGGGAGCCCAGGCTCTGTCAAGCTTTGATACATACCTTGCCCCCTTTGTTAAGGCTGACAACCTATCACATAAGGAAGTAAAACAGGCACTTCAGAGTTTCATCTTCGGTGTCAACACTCCTTCAAGATGGGGAAGCCAGGCACCCTTTACCAATATAACCCTTGACTGGATTGTCCCTTCTGATCTCATGGACAAATCCGTAATCGTAGGCGGAGAGGAACTTGATTTCACCTATGGTGATTGTCAGGATGCGATGGATATCATCAACAAGGCCTTCATCGAACTGATGATAACAGGTGATGCCAACGGACGAGGATTTCAGTATCCTATACCGACATACAACATTACTAAAAACTTCAACTGGACCTCACCAAACGCGAAACTGCTTTTTGAAATGACAGCAAAATACGGAACTCCGTATTTTCAGAACTTCATCAACTCCGATCTGAATCCCGAGGATGTCCGCTCTATGTGCTGCCGGCTGCAGCTTGACAAGAGGGAACTCAGAAAAAGAGGCGGAGGACTCTTCGGCTCGGACGAGTTCACAGGTTCGATAGGCGTTGTCACGATTAATCTTCCTAAAATCGGCTACCTTGCAACCACTAAACAGGATTTCTACAGCCGCCTGGGCCACCTGATGGATCTCGCAGCTGAATCTCTTCTGATAAAGCGGAAGGTAATCAATCGGCTTATGGAAGCAGGCCTTTTCCCCTATACAAAACGCTATCTGTCGCATCTAAACAACCACTTCTCTACAATCGGCATATGCGGAATGAACGAATGTCTTCTGAATTTTCTGGGAAAAACAATCATCGAGGATGATGGACGGGAATTTGCCCTCGAAGTCCTTGAGTTCATGCGAAACCGACTTGCAGATTATCAGGAAAAGATAGGTGATCTGTATAACCTTGAGGCCACGCCAGCTGAGAGTACAAGCTACAGGCTCGCGAAACATGACAAGCAGCGTTATCCGGATATAATCACCGCCGGATTAGATGATCCGTATTACACAAACTCATCCCAGATGCCGGTTGATTTTACTGCAGACATCTTCGAGGCGCTCGATTTCCAGGACGAGCTGCAGGTAAAATATACCGGCGGCACAGTATTCCACGGCTTCCTGGGTGAAGCGGTAGATGACTGGGAGTCATGTATGAACCTGGTCAGGACTATAGCTACCAACTACCGACTGCCCTACTTTACAATTTCTCCTACCTTCTCCATCTGCCCGAAACACGGTTACTTGAACGGAGAACAATTCAATTGTCCGAAATGCGCTGAAGAGGAAAAAGCGGAAATTTCAAGGCAAATTTCGGAACTGGAAACAGAAAAACAAAAACTGGCTGAAAAAGACGAATTAAAAAAGGGGAAAAAATGAGAACTGTTGAAATTGTCAATACCGAAATACAGGAATTAAAAGATAGACTGGCCTCTGTTAAGGGAACTGATACTGAAGTATACACCCGGATAGTCGGTTATTACCGCTCTGTCAGAAACTGGAATAAGGGCAAGAGGGATGAATACAATCATCGAAAACTCTTCTCGCAGCCTGGCAGTTCCTCAATCAGGGAAACTGCGGAAACCGCGGTAAACACCGCATCCTTTTTTGATAAAGTCCAACCTGTCAGATCCGATCTCTCGGACAGTCAGGGGGAACCTGTTAGTTACCTCTATTTCTACAGAACTACCTGCCCCAACTGTCCTCCGGTTAAGACCTGGCTCGAAAACATCCGGCTATGTGGCAAGATGGTGAACGTGGACGAAAAAGCAGGCTTCGAAGTAGCTGCCGAATATCAGATTTATTCATCTCCAACTGTCGTATTCCTTGATTCAGACGGAATCGAGATGTACCGCGCAAACACTGTTGACGCCCTCGACGCCTTACTCTCGACAGTTCCTGCATGAAACGGTACGGACTTAATAAGACGACGCTGATTGATTACCCTGGAAAGGTGGCTGCAACCATCTTTACCAGGGGTTGCAACATGCGTTGCCCCTACTGTCATAACCCGGAGCTCATATCCGGTGATGCTTCACCGGATATGGTTGACTGGAACTATATCCTGGAATTTTTGAAAAAACGTGCCCACCTGCTCGGTGGTGTCTGCATAACCGGGGGCGAACCCCTTCTTCATGATGATCTTGGCGATCGAATCACTGAGATTCATAAGCTGGGCCTGAAGGTGAAAATAGACACCAACGGAACGCTTCCGGACAAGCTAAGAAATATAAAGATTGATTACATTGCTATGGATCTGAAAACATCTCTGGATTCCTATCACAAACTTGGATACACCGGAGATTCTTCAGAGCTGCCCGGCCGTATTAAAGAATCAATTAGGTACATAAGGGAATCAGGCATTCCTCATCATTTCCGGACAACCGTAGTCCCGGACATAGTAACAGAGGAAGATATTCAAAAAATAATCGATATGATAGAAGGTGAGAAAATCTTTGTGCTTCAAGGATTCAGGCCCGGGGTGACCCTCGCTCCGGAATGGTCGAATAAACCGGCTCCGGAGATAAAAATGCTTGAATCCATGAAGCGGCAGTTTGAACAGAGAGGAATCAGCTGCAACCTTCGCTAAAACGTCTTATCAATCGCTAAGCAGAAACTCATTAAACTGATATTCAAATTTCCTTGGAACAAGAATCTCATTCACACAGCTTATAGCATAATCATCAGTCATCCCCGCCAGATAGTCGAATACTACCATATCAGTTCCACCGTCAATATCATCATAAAAAGGTTTCATCTTGCGGTAAAAATCACCGAATCTCGCTGCAAGAAAATTATTCTCGGATTTATATATCTGCTGATCATCTCCTGCCCTTAGAAACAGCTTATCCAAATAATCATGAAGTGTATGCAGGATACGTTCAAAATATCCATGATATGAGGAGAGAAGCGGGTTCTTGTAAATACGCTCATAATTAAAGTTCTTAAGCTCAAGCATTGCCCCGAAGATCTCATCTGAAAAACCGATCTTCCCCGTTTCAAGGGAAGTTGATATGAGATCATTCACCATCGAGTTAATGATCTCAGAGTTACTATTTCCAAGTATCCGCGGAATGTCGGGAGGAAGCTCATCCTTCTCTACTATCTTCAACTGGAGTGCGTCTTCGAGATCCCTGCCCATATAGGCTACCTTGTCGGACATCCTGACAACTACACCTTCCCAGGTGGCCGGATAATATTCTCGGCTTGTTATTGTTCCGAGATCCTTAATCTCAAAATCAGGCACGATTGATTGTTCAAATTTCTCTCCGCAGTGGTTAAGGATTCCGTCCCGGACGGCGTAGGTCAGGTTAAGACCCTTTCCGTAATTCGCGAGATAATCAACAACCCGCAGAGAATAGATCTCATGTTTGAATCCCCCGTTATTTACCATCATATTTGATAGAATTGTCTCTCCGACATGACCGAAGGGGGTATGTCCAAGGTCGTGACCAAGCCCAATTGCCCAGGCGAGATCCGCATCCAGGTCGAGCGCACGACAGATGGTAGCAGCAATAGAGGCTACATGCATAACATGTTCAATCCTGGTACAAATATGATCATTGTGCGGCGAGAAGAATACCTGAGTCTTGTGCTTCAGTCTCCTGAAGGGATAGCTGTGGATGATTGCGGTGGTATCTCGAAAATAAAAAGAACGAAGATCCTTATCCCGTGTTATTTTCCGCCTTGTGAGGTCTGAATTTGGAATATTATTATCGAAAAAAAGTCCTTTCATAGAAAATCCTAAAAACTCTTGTTGCAATTTAGACATAAAGTTTATATCATTTAGCTTGGAATGGTCAACGTATGAAAAACGAGAAGATTCTTGTAGTAGAAGATGAAAGAATTATAGCAATTGATCTGCAGCGCAGGCTAGAGCGCTTCGGATACACGGTTGTGGCTATTGCCGCTGCCGGCGAACAGGCTATAGAAATGGTCAAACAGCACTCACCGGATATCATACTCATGGATATCATGCTAGCCGGAGATATTGACGGGATAGAAGCCGCGACAATAATCAAAAATCAGTTTTCACTTCCGGTAATCTTCCTGACGGCATATTCAGACGAAAAAACCCTGGAAAGGGCGAAAATGGCTGAACCCTCCGGGTACATCCTCAAGCCCTTCAAAGACAAAGAGCTTTACACTACAATTGATATATCCCTCTATAAATACCGTGTTGATCAGGAACTTAAACGCCAGCAGCGTTGGTCCACAGCAATCCTTCATTCCATTGCCGACGGGATTATTGCCGTCGGGACTGACAGTAGAATCATTTTACTGAACCCGGTAGCCGAAAAAATTATCGGATGGTCTGAAAAGGACCTTATCGGAAAGACCCTGGACGACATTCTTGAGCTCGAAGACATGAGCGATACCGAGAATCAGGCTATTCAGCTTCCTTCAGGTAAAGAGCAAAAAATAAGGAAGAGACCCTTCACCTTTAAAAACTGTTATCTTACAAACCGTTTCGGAGAAAAACTGCAGGTTGAAGGCAGCCTGTCTGCTATCCTGGATAAGACCGGCAACTTTGAAGGTCTGGTACTGGCTATCCGCGACATGACCGCAGTTCGGAAATTATCCGAGGCCGTGGATTACCATACAAGCCATGACAATCTCACCGGTCTTTCAAACCGGGATATTTTCTCAATTCAGCTTGAGCAGCTCATTAATATTCCCGCGCCGAGGATAAAGAGTTATTCCCTGATCTACATCGACATCGACAGATTCAAGATAGTTAACGACACCTGCGGCCACACCACGGCCGACAAGATGTTAGTTGAAATTGCTAAAATCATACGGACATTTTCGAAGAACCCCAACTACAGCGCAAGACTCGGGGGAGATCAGTTCGGCCTTATTCTTGAATCTGAGGACAACAGGGAAGCCATAGACACAGTAAATGAACTTCACCGGAGCTTCCATAAAAATAAACTCGAATGGGAAGGCAAGATCTTCGTCTATGACACGAGCATCGGAGTCAGCTATCTCAACAGTTCGGACATCACCGTTTCCGAGTTTCTAGCCGAAGCTGATGACGCCTGTTTTCTTGCAAAAGAAGAAGGCGGAAACAGAATAAAGATTTATGATAAATCGGGGAATCAGTTCCAACAGCGCCGGGGCGAGATGGAGTGGGTATCAAAACTGTCCAAGGCCCTCGAACAGAACCGATTCGAACTCTATGTCCAGGAAATACGGCCACTCGACAAGACGAAAACACCGTACAGCAAGGGTGAAATTCTCATAAGAATGAAGGACGAGGACGGAAACCTCGTGATGCCCGCCGACTTCATTCCCGCTGCTGAACGGTACAATATGATGATCCAGATTGATAAATGGGTGATATCCGAGGCTATAAAACTGTTTCAGGAACATCAGAAGAATGGAACCCTCGCCCATATCAAGGAGATATCGATCAACCTTTCACCGCAGTCAATGACAGATGAAAGCATGCTTGATTTCATCAAGCAGGAATTTATCGACTCGGGTGCGTCACCCGAACAATACTGTTTCGAAATCACCGAAACAGCGACTATCAGCAATATGTCTTCAGCCCATGAGTTTATATATAATCTGAAACAGACGGGATGTTCATTCGCCCTCGATGACTTCGGAAGCGGATTTTCATCTTTCAATTACCTCAAGAATCTGCCTGTCGATTATCTTAAAATTGACGGCATATTTGTAAAAACCATGCATGAAGACAGTGTTAACCACGCCATGATTGAGGCAATTAATACTATGGGACATCTCATGGGAAAGAAGACTATTGCCGAGTTCGTCTGCAACCCGACAATCATTGAAATGCTATCGGAACTAGGTGTTGATTTTGCCCAGGGATATGAAATCTCAAAACCGGTTCCGCTGAAAAATAATTAATTGAGAAAGTACCGATTCATGAAAGATTCTCAGTTCGTTAAGCCCGCTACAGCGGCGCCGATAATAGGCGCGTTATTAATCTCAATAAATTTAAAATACTGCCCCTTGGCCTCAAGATACTCACGAAGGTAATCTTCAATCTTATCCTTAAAACCTGTCAGCTTCCAAAATGTTGATCCGTCTGCGCAGATGCAGACCGGTTTATCGGCAGACCTCCCCCGATTTGTCTTTGTAATTATACCGGCCAGCTTAACTGCCGACAGGAATGCTGCTCTGTCAGTGACGGCTCTGCATAACTTTAATGCTATTTCGGTATCCTCGATATCCGCGGCTTCCCCTAAATCGCCCTGAAAACAGGCTGTTTCAAGAAGAGAGCTGAGGTTGGATGTAGTAAATCCGTATTTTCCAGCCGAAACAGCGGTAAGGGCGTTTCCAAAAGACTCGGACAGAAGTCCCCCGCGGGCCGCAGTCTTCATCACCTTAAGACAAAGAGGCCCCTGATAGGCTCCGGAGATCATTTTCTCAAAGTGGTAGCTCTCTGGGTTGGCTGTAGCATTCCTTAACTCCACATCAATACTTCCGAAAGGCGCCATACTATAGGAACCGCTTTCTATGTTAATTATCTGTGCCCCTCCGGATGGGAGAAGAGGAAGCTTTCTGATGTTTCTGTTACTTTCATTATAACTGGCATTCAGGCCGGTTCCTATTATAAGTCCGATATAATCATCATACGCGTCAACACCGCCTGCAGCCTTACCGGCAAGAAGGGTCGCGACAGTATCATTGAGCATAATTATTCTAGTTATATTATTAATCCCGCGCCGCCGGAGAGTTTCAAGAATGCCTTTACCTATGAGCTCTCCCTCGACTTCCGGAGCCTTAACCTCTTTACTGAATTTTATCAGTCGGCCGTCCTTATCGGGGGTCTTGTCCATCGCATATGAAAAACAGAAACCTATCTTCTCTGCTTCCGGTGCAAGCTCTTCGATAAAATCGACAATACAGCTGAAGAACTCTTCCTTCGTAAGCTCCCGCTCAATTCCAGGCATACCCATCTTCCTAAACCTTGTTATTTCGGGCTGATAATCTTCGGAAAATGTTACAATCGCGGCACGGAAATTAGTTCCGCCGGCATCAAGAACGAGGACCGGAACACCGACAGGTATTTCACTCTCTTCCTCGATGAAGGTCGGCACCATTTCAAGACTCGATCCGCCGTCGAGACCATTTTCCATCTCAGTAATAAATTTTTCGCAATTTTCAAAAAAATCATAAGCACTGACATTGAGGTGATGTTTATCTAAAAAATATTCAGCACTGAGCTCTTTATCTTTCATATAGCTTCCTTTTACGATATAATATTATATTAAACAGAACGGGTTGAATAGGGATATCAGGGGGAAAAATGCCTTCACAATCAGATGTTGCCAAACTTGCAAAGGTCTCCTTCATGACCGTATCAAGGGTTATCAACGGAAAAGAGAACGTTAAAGAAGAGACAAAGCGAAGGGTCCTCAAGGCAATTGAAGAACTGGGATACTACCCCAATGCTGCAGCCCGGGCTCTCAATAACAATAAAACAGACGGTATAGGTATAGTCATTCCCCACGCCGAATTCATGAAAGTAGCGCCATATTTTCTTGATCTGATAACCAGCCTTGAAAGAAATATCGATAGGGCCGGTTATCATTTAGTATTCAAGCTTCCGAGCTCACTTAAGAGTACCGCAGACTATACTCAACTTTATCAGGAAAGAAAGGTTGACGGAATAATTGTACTGGCTCCTTCGGTCGATCAATGGCTGCTAAGAAAACTCAGCACCGATAAAGTTCCGTCGGTGGTCGTTTACGGAAGGGATGATGAGCTTGACATTAACTACATCGACGCCAACAATCACAAGGGCGCTAAACAGGCTATCAACTATTTAATCAGTCTGGGCCATAAACGGATTGGAATGGTAACAGGAAGTACCACCCTCATCTGCGGCAGAGACCGCATAAGCGGCTATATTGAAGCTTTAGAGGATAATGATCTTCCGGTTGACAAAAGGCTTGTCTTCTATGGTGACTGGCATCCAGAGAGCGGCGAGCGCGCTTTTTCTTATTTCTTCGGTCTTGAAAATCAGCCTACGGCCATCTTCTGTGCGAACGACCACATGGCCCTCGGCATTATGCGTTCCGCCATTAAAAACAGACTACAACTACCCCGCGACCTATCCATTTTCGGTTATAACAATATTATCTACTCAGGATTCCTTACGCCGTCGCTGTCCACGATGAATCAGCCCCTCGAGGAAATCGGCGAGAAGGCGATTGATCTCCTGATAAAAACAATTGAAGATCCAACCAGACCGAAAGAGAAGATCATGATGGACACCGAATTTATAAAACGGGAATCATGCACCTTCCCAAGAAATTCGGGCAGAATTGTAATTAAACCGAAAGATCCACGGGATCTTAAGCCTGAAATCAGAATGGGTCCCGTCTATCCTCATCCTGACCGGCTGAAATAACCCTAGAGCATTGATCCTATTTCAAAGACAGCATCGAGTTCATCCTCAGGCAGAACCTTCTCCTCGGAGGCAATATCACGGACTTTCCGCTTTTCCTCAAACGCGCGGTATGCAATCTTAGCCGCCTTGTCATATCCTATTTTGACCGCAAGAGGGGTCACAACCGCCAGACTCCACTCTATGGCTTCCATACACCGCTGCCTGTCAGCTGTTATTCCGCTGATGCATTTGTCCAGAAAACTTCCGCAGGTCTCGGTCAGAAGCTCGAGTGCGCCGAGAGTCTCGTGAATCAGAAGCGGCTGCATGATATTGAGTTCTAGCGGCGAATTCTGACACGCTATTGTTACAGATGTATATTTTCCGCTCACATGAGCCGCGGCCTGAATGACCATCTCTGGAATAACCGGATTTATCTTGCCCGGCATTATTGAGCTTCCCGGCTGAAGAGACGGAAGCTGAATCTCGCCCAGCCCTGAGCGGGGTCCGCTGGAAAGGATTCTGAGATCCTGGGCAATCTTCATCAAAGATACAGAAGTACTGTTTACAGCCCCCATCAGCTCAAGCATCGAATCCCGTGCGGCTATGGCCTCGAATAGATTTTCAGCCTGTCTGAAGGGGATACCGGTCTCTTCAGCTATGAAGGCGGCAACCCTTATCCCGAAATCCGGCGGAGTGTTAATACCTGTTCCAAGGGCTGTTCCGCCGATAGCAAGCTCTTCAAGTGATGAAAAACACCGACCCAGCCTTTCTCCGCTTTTTTTCATCTGGGCGGCCCAGCCCGAAAACTCCTGCCCAAGGGTCATCGGAACCGCGTCCTGAAGATGAGTTCGGCCCAGTTTCGGAATTGTTTTAAACTCCTCCGCCTTGAGAGTAATTCCCTCCGAGAGGACGCTGAGAGCACTCTGGAGCTTCTCAGCGGCTATCCTTACTGATATATTCATTGCGGTCGGGATAACGTCATTGGAGGACTGTCCTCGGTTTACATGATCATTCGGATGAACAGGAACCTTGCTTCCCCGGCCAACTCCGGCCTTGAAATTAGCAAGATTTGCAATAACTTCGTTTATATTCATGTTCCAGGAGGTACCTGAACCGGTCTGAAAAACATCCAGAGGAAACTGATCTAGATAACCGCCCTTCTCTATCACCTGGGCCGCGCCGCGGATAAGTTCCGCATTTTCGACAGACAGAAGGCCGAGCTTCTCATTGACCTTCGCGGAGGCTCTTTTAACCAGGGCGAGAGCCGATAGATACTGTGCCGGTATCCGGTATGGTGAAATCTGAAAATTATCGAGCGCCCGTTGGGTCTGAGCTCCCCACCAGGCTTCCTCCGATATTGTAACCTCACCCATTGAATCTGTTTCTACCCTTGTATTCATCTTCCTTCCTTAACGTGAACTCAACTTGGTCACTATGTGATTGATTGTTATCCGCCCTATTATTTACTTTTTATCGGATTTTTTCAACTCCGGCTCCGCTTGACGATGATAGAGCACTCGTTTATTGTTAGGACATGGAAGGCATAACCCGGATTCTTATAACAGGAATGAAGCACAGCGGAAAGAGCACCGCAGGCAGAAGCGCCGCAGAAACCCTCGGCGCGGATTTTCTTGATATGGATGACCTTATCGAAGATCTCTTTTTAAAAGACACCGGAGAGAGGCTCAATCCACGGGAAATATACCAGAGAGGCCGGGATATTTTTCAGAATCTTGAATACAAGGCCGCGGATCTTCTTTCCAGGCGAAACGGATCCTTTTTTGCAGCTTCCGGAGGCGGAATTTGTGACAATGAGGCTGCCTGCGTAAGGCTTGAGAATTTCATCTGGGTATATATAGAGGAGGATCCGGTCATCCTCTTTGAAAGGATAAAAAACGGCGGAATTCCGGCCTTTCTCACAAGCGAGGATCCCTATGGTGAATTTCTCAATCTGTACAAACACCGCTCAGCCCTCTATAAAAAGCTATGCAATATAAGAATCACCGCCGGAGGCCGGAGGCCTCCGGAAATATGTTCAGAAATAATAAAAAAACTTAAGGAGGGCGGTTATGGCGGGAAATAGTATTGGAGTTTCTTATAGGATTACTACTTTCGGAGAATCACATGGTCTTTCAGTCGGCGTAATAATCGACGGAGTCCCGCCCGGAATAGAACTCCAAGAACAGGATATTCAGGTAGAAATGAACCGGCGAAAACCGGGACAGTCCGCCGTAACAACTCCGAGAAAAGAGGGTGACAAGGTGAGTATCGTTTCCGGGCTCTTTGAAGGCAAAACAACCGGGACACCGCTCACCATCATTCTCCATAATAAGGATGCCGACTCCGGGGCATACTCGAACATCAAGGATTTTTTCCGTCCCGGGCATGCCGACTACACATACCATCACAAATACGGCATTAGAGACTACCGGGGAAGCGGCCGTGCATCAGGCAGGGAAACCGCGGGCCGGGTTGCAGCCGGAGCCGTAGCTAAAAAAATTCTCGAAGCCTATGGTATTAAAATAACTGCATTCACCCTGGAAGCCGCCGGAATAAGATGCGAAAGCATTGACCTTTCCATCATCGAAGACAATCCAATGAGGGCGGCCGACGCGGCAGCCGCCTGGAAAATGACCGAAAAAGTCACCGAACTGGCGGATATCGGAGATTCCGCCGGAGGAATAGTGCAGTGCATAATCAGCGGTGTTCCCGCGGGTCTCGGAGAGCCTGTCTTCGATAAAATCGACGCAGACCTTGCAAAGGCGATAATCTCGATAGGCGGGGTGAAGGGAATCGAGTTCGGAACTGGTTTCGGCGCGGCGGCGATGAGAGGAAGCGAACATAATGATCAGATGGATAAAAAAGGATTTAAGACAAATAATGCCGGAGGCATCCTGGGCGGCATCAGCACCGGAGCAGACATAGTCTTCAGGGCGGCAGTGAAGCCAACTTCATCGATAGAACATACTCAGCAGACAATTGATATAGACGGAAACGAAACAGAAATAAGCACTACCGGAAGACATGATCCATGTCTTACTCCGAGAATAGTACCTGTAATAGAGTCAATGGCCGCCATCGTAATAGTCGATCACGTCCAGCGGCACCGGTCTCAGGTCTCAGGTTAAAAGATACCCTCGGTCGACAACGATAATTTCACCGGTTATGCTTCCTGCCATATCAGAAGCGAGAAAGGCTACGGCCTTGGCCACATCATCGGCCGAGACAAGGCGGGTCTCACCCCTGCTGTTTCGGAGAGGATTCCGCCCCTCAACGGTTAGTGCGAGATCTGCTGAGAACTCCCGAAGGCTCTCTGAATCCACGAGACCCGGAGCCACCGCGTTCACCCTTATTCCCTCCGGGCCAAGTTCAGCCGCCAGTGATCTTGTATAAGCGGCAACAGCCCCCTTGGCGGCGTCGTAGTGGGCGGTCAGCCCGAAGCCCGGATGAAGGGCGTTAATGCTCGCGATGTTAACAATAGACCCGCGACACCCGCAGCTTTCGCCCTTGACCTGCATCCGTCGGGCAGCCTCCCGGCAGCAGAGGAACAGACCCTTAACATTCACATCAAAGATCCGCTGCCATTCATCGGAGGGAAGCTCAGACTGCCGGCTCATGCTGAATATACCTGAGTTATTTACCATAATGTCTACTCCGCCGAAACGGCGGTCCGCAGCTATCTTTTCGAACAGCGCGCAGACCTGAGAGTCGTCGCTTATGTCAGCCTTAAAGGATGCGGCTGTTCCGCCGGAAGCCTCGATTTCCGCCGCGAGCTCATCGGCAGGGCCGCGGCTCGAATTATAGATAATCACAATTTTAGCGCCGAGGCCAGCGAGATGCCTGCTTATGGCCCTTCCTATGTTTACAGCACCTCCCGAAATAACCGCGGTTTTCCCGTTCAGTCCAAATGCGTCTATATTATCTGCCTGTTTTTTCATTAGTTTATAAACTCCTGTATCATCTGTGCGTAATCCGGATATTTCCCAGCGAGTTTGTCCGGATCACCATGAGTGTAATCCTCCTGGCAAAATGGAGGCGACATCGTCGTTCCGAAAAGAGCCCACCTTCCGCCGGCCTTTAGCTTAGTGGACTGCCATACTCCGCCGGGTGAGAGCAGCTGAAGATGCTGCCCATTTTCAATATCATTTCCGAGCTCGAAAATTTTCGCCCGACCGTCAGGCAACAGCTGCATCTGAAGGGCGGCATCACCCGCGTAGAAATGCCATATCTCATCAAAACTGAGACGGTGAAAGGCCGATCTCTGTCCGGGTGTAATCAGATAGTAGATTGCCGTCCCGTATTCGGTGTAATAGCTGCGCCTGAAATATCCCCCCTCCTCTTGCAGTGGTTCGAGCTTTAAACAGTCTATTATCTCTTCAGCATTCATGCCCATATCATAGCATGTATTGACTGTATATGTTTACTTTTGTATCCTCTTGCTATGTTGGACTTAAGATTTATCAAGGATAATGCTGACGCGGTTAAGCAGAATGTGATCAACCGTTTTATGAATGTTGATGTTGACCGTGTTATTGAGCTCTATGACAGACGTAATGTGCTGATAACAGAGATAGATGCCCTCAGACAGAAGCGGAATGAAAACGCTAAAAAGATGAAGGGCAAGATGGAAATAGATGAGCGTTCCCGCCTGATCGAGGAAGGGAAAAAACTCAAGGAAGAGATTGCGGCCATAGAGGCCGAACACTCAGATGTCGAGAACGAACTCGGCAGGGAAGCGGGAAGAGTTCCGAACATGGCCCATCCGGATGCTCCGGTAGGCAAAGAAGACAAGGACAACCTTGAGATTAGCCGATCGGGGGAGATCCCGGTATTCGGTTTTACTCCCAAGGATCATATAGAACTCGGAAATGACCTCGACCTGATAGACTTTGATACTGCCGCGAGAGTTTCGGGAGCAAAATTCTACTATCTTAAAAATGAAGCGGTAATTCTCGAAATGGCACTTACCCGATATGCCGTTGACATTGTGATGAAAAAGGGCTTCATGCCTACCATTACACCAGACATCGCCAAGGAAGAAATTCTCGAAGGCATAGGATTCAACCCCCGGGGGGATGAATCGAATATCTACAATATTGAGGGCACCGGAACATGCCTCGTAGGAACTGCCGAGATAACCCTGGGCGGTTATTATGCTGGCCAGATTCTTGATACCGAAAAGCTGCCGATAAGGATGGCCGGTATTTCTCATTGTTTCAGGCGTGAAGCCGGGGCTGCCGGACAGTATTCAAAGGGCCTGTACAGAGTTCATCAGTTCTCCAAGGTTGAGATGTTCGTCTACTGTAAACCCGAAGATGCCGATGCCATTCATGAAGAAATCAGGAGCATCGAAGAAGAGATATTCTCCGGCCTCGATATACCGTTCCGCGTCGTCGACACCTGCACCGGTGATTTAGGCGCTCCGGCTTACCGAAAATATGATCTCGAAGCATGGATGCCGGGACGGGGAGATAATGGTGACTGGGGTGAAATAACATCGACATCAAACTGTACCGATTATCAGGCCAGACGCCTGGGCATAAGGTATAAGGATGAAGACGGCAAGAACAAGCATGTCTACATGTTAAACGGCACCGCCATTGCCCTTTCAAGGGCGCTGATAGCAATAATGGAAAATTTTCAGACCGAGGACGGCAGCATCCGTATTCCGGAGAAACTCGCTGCTTATACCGGTTTTAATATAATCAAACGGAAGTAATATGTACAACTCAGCCCTTCTAACAGATTTATACGAACTTACGATGATTCAGGGTTACTATCTTCTTGATAATAATCCTGAAGTTGTTTTTGAAATGTTCTTCCGACGAAACCCTTTTAAGGGCGGTTATTCGGTTTTCGCCGGCCTTGAGGACCTGTTAGGCCGTCTTACCGGCCTATCGTTTTCAGAGAGTGACATTTCCTACCTTCGGAGTACCGGGATATTCAAGGAAGACTTTTTAGCCTTCCTTGCGGGATTCCGATTCACTGGAGATCTCTATTCTGTTGATGAAGGCTCAATTGTATTTCCATCCGAACCCCTTATTTCCGTAAAATCCAACCTTATCGAAGCCCAGTTGATAGAAAGCATGCTTCTCAACATAATTAATTTTCAGACGCTTATTGCCACTAAATCATCGAGAATATACACGGCCAGCGGCCGGGCAAAAATCATGGAGTTCGGACTCCGGCGCGCCCAGGGAATTGACGGAGCCCTCTCGGCATCCAGGGCAGCATACATCGGCGGCGCTACGGCAACATCGAACACCTATGCCGGAAAAACTTTCGGAATCCCGGTTTCAGGGACTATGGCTCATTCATGGGTTATGGCATTCGAATCCGAGCTTGAGTCTTTTATAAAGTATGCCGAGCTGTATAAGGACAATGTAATCCTGCTTATTGATACCTACGACACCCTCGGAAGCGGAATTGATAATGCTATAATTGTCGGCAGACTGCTGAAAGAACAGGGCCGGAATTTCGGTGTCCGGCTCGACAGCGGGGACCTTCAGTATTTAAGTGAGAAAGTGAGAAAAAAACTCGATGACGCAGGGCTGCCCGACGCAATAATTGCCGTGTCAAATGATTTAAATGAACACATAATCAGAGAGCTTGTCAGCAACGGCGCCCCGATCGACTCCTGGGGGGTTGGTACACAGCTTGTAACCGGCGGAAAGGACTCCTCGCTCACCGGCGTTTACAAGATGGTCGCCCGCCAGTTTGACGGACTCCTTGTTCCTACCATTAAACTGTCGAATAATCCTGAAAAAACTACAAACCCCGGCATCAAGCAGGTATACAGATTCTACGATAACAATTCATCACCTCTTGCCGACCTGATGACCTTTTATGATGATAATTTAATCTCCGGACAGACCTATAGATTCAACCACCCAATGTTCCGGTATAAATCATTCAAAATTTCTCAATACAAAGAAATGAAACCGCTTTTAAAGAAGCGGCTGGAAGGCGGGGTCCTATGCACCGAACTCCCCTCCCTCAAGGATATAAGAGACAACGTTATTATGAATGTAAAAACACTCGACCAAACCTTCAAAAGACTAATTAATCCTCATATTTACAAGGTCTCACTGTCCGATAATCTAGCTGAACTCAAATTCAGGATGATGGATGAAAAAGCAGAACAAAACGGCGGTTGATCTCCGCCGGGTTAAAATCATTGCCGAAATAGGAACCTCTCACAGGGGCAGCCCCAGCCACGCGCGCGAACTCATAGAAGCTGCCGCCGAAGCCGGTGCGGACTGCCTGAAAACCCAGATAGTCTTTGCAGACGAGATAATTCACCCGAATACCGGTGATGTTCTTCTTCCAGGAGGCCTTGTCAGCCTTTACTACAGATTCAGAGAACTCGAGCAGGATCTTGATTTCTACCTGGAGATGAAAGAGCTTACCGAGAACTGCGGCATGAGCTTTCTTGCCTCTCCCTTCGGAATTAAAAGTCTCGGTTACATAAAAGAACTCGACTGTAATGAAATTAAGATAGCCTCACCTGAGCTGAACCACTTTCCACTGTTGAAGGCAGCGGCAGAAACAGGAAAAAAGCTCCTGCTTTCCACCGGGGTTTCGACGCTTTCCGATATTGAGGCCGCCCTCGCGGTAACAGGCCGGAAAAACACGGTTATCTTTCACTGCATAACCTCATATCCCGCTCCCGAGGAAGAATACAATCTGAGTCTTCTCCCGATTTACCGGAACCTTTTCGGGACGGCCACAGGAATCTCCGACCACAGTCTTGATCCCTGTCTGGTTCCGGCGGTCTCGGCCGCCCTCGGCGCTGGATGGATTGAGAAACATTTCACCCTGTCAGAGACCGGCGGGGGCCTGGATGACCCTATAGCGTTGAGCTTCTCCGCGTTTTTAAAAATGACCGAAATAGTCCGGCGGACTGAGGCCGCAGAGACGCCGCTCGAAATGCTGAAGGCCGAACTCGGTAGGAAGAGAATTGAAGCAGTCCTTGGTAACGGGGTAAAGAGGCTGGCGCCCTCGGAGACGGCCAATTACGGGAGAACGAACCGTTCTATTCATGCGCTCTCCGAGCTTTCAGCCGGAGAAGTTCTAACCGAAGACAACACCGCCCTTCTCCGAACCGAAAAAAAACTCAGACCGGGACTCCGGCCTGAGTTTCATAATATCATTATCGGAAGAAAGCTCAAAAGACCGGTTGGTTCCGGTGAGGGCATCATCTGGGATGATATCCAATAGCTTCAGCCTGCGTACTACTCCTTATATTCGACTATCTCAAGCTTCTCGGCAAGTTCCGCCTTCAGCTCTTCGATTATCTCCTTCAACCTTCTCATAATTATATCAATAGGAACTATTTCGCTCTCAGCCCTTCCCCGGACCTTTAACTCTACCCCGCCCTGATCGAGGGCACGGCGTCCGACAGTCAGCCTTATAGGAATACCCACAAGGTCAGCATCGTTAAACTTGACACCCGGACTTTCTTTCCGGTCATCAATCAAGGCATCAATTCCTGCCGTCTTACAATCAGCATAAAGCTTCTCAGCTGTTTCTGATGCTTCGGTACCCTTCTTGTCATGAAGAAGGATAATATGTACCTGAAAAGGAGCTATCGAGATGGGCCAGATAATTCCGTAATCATCATGATGCTGCTCGACTACACAAGAAAGAAGTCTTCCGACGCCTATACCATAGGACCCCATGATGATGGGGTTAAGCTTGCCGTTCTCATCCTGATACATACAGTTCATGGCCTCGCTGTAGCGAGTGCCAAGTTTGAAGATGTTTCCGACCTCGACGGCCTTTTCTGACTGAAGCTCGGAGCCGCAATTTATACAGTCGTGACCGGATTGAGCAGCCGCAATGTCAACTATAAGATCGGGAGTAAAATCCCTTCCGCAGTTCACGTTAAGGAGGTGGTAACCTGCCTCATTTGCCCCGGCAACAAGATTTGTTGACTCAGCTGCGAGATCATCAATGACAATGAAAGCACCCTTCACTCCAATCGGAGATCCGTAACCCGGAACAGCACCGATGGCCTTAATCTCCTCTTCCTGAGCAGGCCTTAACTCTTTAGCCTTAACCGCATTGGCAAGCTTTGTTTCATTAAGATCCATGTCTCCCCGGACAATCGCCAGGATAAACTTCTCGACCTCAGTCTCCTTGTCTTCCTGGATAGTTGCAACCATGAAAACAGCCTTGGCGGTCTTACTTTCCGGAATATCCAGAAAATCGGCAAGGTCATCTATGGTTTTACAGTCCGGAGTCTCGATCTTCTCGGTCTCAAGAAGATCTTCTTTAACAGCCCTGGGTTTTTTAAAATCGGCAACCTGACGGTTTGAGTTATAACCGCAATCATCGCAGTAAATTATTGTATCTTCACCAATCGGTGTTAGATACATGAACTCATGGGCAATCTTTCCGCCCATCATTCCGGTATCAGATTTAACAGCGAGAACGTCAAGGCCGCATCTGTTGAAAATATTAAAATATGACTGATAATGGGCCCGGTATTGTTTATCAAGACCTTCCCAATCAGTATCAAGACTGTAGGAATCCTTCATTTTAAATTCACGTACGCGGATAAGACCGGCTCTTGGCCGGGGGTCATCCCGCCATTTTGTCTGGATATGGTAAACAAGCCTAGGCATTTCCTTGTATGATCGGATATATTTCCTGGCAAGATCACAGAGAGCCTCTTCATGGGTCATCGCGAGAACCATATCTCGGTCTTTTCTGTCCTTCAGTCTGGTCAGCTCAGAGCCTATCTGATACCAGCGTCCGGATTCCTTCCACATTTCGGCTGGAAGAACAACCGGCATGGTTATTTCCTGACCGCCGATGTCAGCCATTTCATCATGAAGAATATTTTCTATTTTATTCATAACTCTTCTTGCAAGCGGAAGATATGAAAAAAGCCCGGCGGCAACCTGATGTATATATCCACCCCGAATCAAAAACTGGTGTGATACAGCCTGTGCATCCGAGGGGGCCTCTTTAAGTGTATGTCCGAAAATCTGTGAGAAACGCACGTGCGGCTCCTTAAATATTTTTTTTTGGTTTGGGAATCTGATAATCGCATATTTCTTTAATAAATTCAACTTCCGTAACATATGTTACCGATTATTATCCATATAGGACGTAATCTGAAGATATATCAAAGATAAACAGACTTTAAGGAGTAATATATGTCTATGTTTTGTTTTCAGTGCCAGGAAACAGCCAAGGGAACCGGCTGTACAGTTCAGGGAGTATGCGGCAAGAAGGATGATGTTGCCAGAATGCAGGATCTTCTTATTTTCATTCTGAAGGGTATTTCATTTTACGCTCAGGCAGCGTCTGAAAAGGGTATTAGCGACGCGGAAGTAAACAAATTTGTATACGACGGCCTTTTCAAGACAATCACAAACGCCAACTTTGACAAGGCGGTATTTGTTGCTGATGTCAAAAAGGGTCTCAAGCTTAGAGACAGAATGAAGGAAGCTGCCGGCGCAGCCGTCGCAGAGATTTCAGACCTTCCGGACTGCTGCGTGTGGACAGCGGCAACCGAGGCTGAATTTGATATCAAATCGGCTATGGTAGGCGTTCTCGCAACCGAAAATGAGGATGTAAGATCACTTAGAGAACTAATTATATACGGCCTCAAGGGGATAGCAGCATATGCTGAACACGCTGGAAACCTCGGATACGAGAACCCCGAAGTTTTTGAGTTCATGCACAGGGGACTCGCGGCAACGGTAGATGACAGCCTCGACGCGGATAAGCTTACAGCCCTCGTGCTCGAATGCGGAAAATTCGGAGTAGAGGTCATGGCCCTCCTGGACAAGGCAAACACCGAAAGCTACGGTAATCCCGAGATCACAAGTGTAAACATTGGAACAAAGGGCAAGCCCGGAATCCTCATCAGCGGCCATGATCTTAAAGACATGCAGCAGCTCCTTGAGCAGACCGAAGGCACAGGCGTGGACGTCTACACCCATGGTGAGATGCTTCCGGCCAACTACTACCCGGCATTCAAGAAGTATGACCACTTCGTAGGTAACTACGGAAACTCATGGTGGAAACAGAGTACCGAGTTTGTTTCATTCAACGGCCCTATACTCTTTACAACCAACTGTATTACTCCTCCGAAAGATTCATACAAAGACAGAGTTTATACAACCGGTGCCGCAGGTTTCCCCGGTGTCAAGCACATCGAAGGCCTATCAGGAGAGAGAGATTTCTCGGCCATCATCGAACATGCAAAAAAATGCGACGCGCCTGTTGAGATTGAGACAGGGGAAATAGTAGGCGGATTCGCCCATGCCCAGGTTTTAGCTCTTGCCGACAAGGTTGTCGACGCTGTTAAATCAGGTGCAATCAGGCGGTTCTTCGTGATGGCAGGCTGTGACGGAAGAATGAAGGGCAGAGATTACTACACGGATTTCGCAAAACAGATTCCGGAAGACACTGTCATACTTACAGCCGGCTGTGCTAAATACAGATATAATAAACTTGCCCTCGGCGACATCGGCGGAATACCAAGGGTACTCGACGCCGGTCAGTGTAACGACTCATACTCACTCGTTGTAATAGCTCTGAAGCTAAAGGAAGTATTCGAACTGAGCGACATAAACGAACTGCCGATTTCATACAACATCGCATGGTACGAGCAGAAGGCTGTTATTGTACTTCTTGCCCTCCTCTCTCTCGGTGTAAAGGACATTCACCTGGGGCCGACACTTCCGGCATTCTTAAGCCCCGGTGTTGCAAAGGTCCTGATTGAAAACTTCGGAATCGCCGGAATCGGCGAGGTTGAAGACGATATCAAGCTTTTCATGGGTGCATAGTCCCAAATAAAAGACCCGGGCCGTCCTTCAATTTGGAGGGCGGCATTTTTCACAATACTTCTTCACTATGTAATTACAGCTTATCTCAGTAAAGCGGGCTGTAGATCATGTTTTAAATTTATGAACTTCCATATTAAGTTCTTCCGCTGTCTCTCCAAGCTTTCCGGGAAGCTCTACGACTTTATCCATCGAAGATGATATACCGCTTACCATATCATAAACAATATTTATTGCATGCCTTACAACCTTAGACTCTGTTTGAGCTGATGACATTTCATCTTCCATATCTCGTAAATTTTCTTCGATACGATGTGCATCACGGGAGACTTGCCCTGAAATATCACTGAGAATAACCATTACTTTGACAATCTCCTGACCGCCGATAGATAATTCAACCGTCGAGGAAGTGATTTCATCAAGCGCCTGTGACATCTGGGTCATCGATCTGACCGGAAATTAATTCTACTGCCTGGGTAGTTGAAGAAATCAAATAAGCTCCCTGCTGAGCAGATTCAACAAGCCGGTTCATTGACTGCTGTTTTGTTTTAGTGATCGCAGCCACACTATTAATGGCAACATTATAGTTTGGATCATCCAATACTTCTCAGTTTAATGCCGGCGCCATAGGGTGCATAATCATACGCGGATATGGTTTTTCAGTATTATTGATCCAGATATAACCGGCGTCCCCGTCAAACCGAAGCCGGCTTATCTCAGCTGCAGCCTGAGTTTCAGCCTCCCGAAGACCCATCAGACCACTTGTAACCTGAATCTGTTTGGAGTGTATAATAGATTCAGCTATTTCCACAATATTCGTTAGCTGATCACCGTATCTTTCCTGAAGAGCCTGCGTATCATGTGCATTTTCTTCATTTTTCGAGATCACTTCAAACGCAAGATTAACATAATTCACCAGGATCTGCCTTGCTTTCTCTGTTTCTATATTTCTGTATTCTTCGACTTCAAGACGTAATGAACTTCGGGATTGAAAACCCAGAATTAGTATTATAAAAATTGAAAAGAAGAGGAGTATTACGGTAATAAACAGGCTGATTTTGAATTTTATCTTCATAACCCGCTCCTACCGTAAATGATAGTGTATTTCCGGGCCCGATCAATGCTCATTGATAATATTATTCAGCTTTTATCCCATGCAGATGGAGGCTTCCATGTTCGCATATTGACTCTCGAAGGTTATAGTCGTTCTTCCTCCCGGAAGAACGACTATTTTTTAACGCAATCTAAAAATATCACCCCAACCGGAGGTTGAAAAATCATCAGGATCGGCGAAGAGCAGTATTTTATCGTCTGCTGTATAATTAGCATCCTCGGCCCACCCCAGCGTCCTTGTATAATCAGTGGAGTTGGCCGCCAGGTCGGTTAAGGCATCAATGCCGGCAACAAATTCATAAAGCCGGCTCTCGTTACTCTTTGAAGGATCTTTAAAATCAAAATTCAGAGTATTGGTACCTGAAGTTTCCCAGGTTCCAGGATATGGTGTCGTCGTGACAACTACTCCCGAAGTTGATTTTGTAACTTTCTCAAAACTGTTTGTTTCAGTGAATGTATAGGTGGTTGAACCACCGGGGGCTGTCCACGTTCCAACTAAGTCAAGGTTATAACAGGGAAGTTCTTCACAGCTGAAAAACAGGACTGAAGAGACTGCAACAATTGCAAATATGCATATAAGCTTTTTCATTTTGATTCCTTAAGTAGTAGTATAGTCATGTGATTATAATAGATATTTATTGATTGTCAATTCAATCTTTGAGCATCTTCTCCATGCATATTAACGCTTCCATATCCTTATACTGCCCGTAATTCTCAATGATTCTGTAACCGCGGCTCTTATATAATCCCATGGCCGCACTGCAACATCATCGAATTTTTTAATACCACCGCCGCCCACCGGCCGGCTATATCATTTCATCAGACGAACAGGAACCGTTGTCCGCTGTTAAATTATTTTCACCATCAAAAAAACAATTGACAGTTTCATAATCATTATCTATTCTTTTGTTTAACAGGAGCCTATTGTTGAATTTAATATTTAAAAAATGTTTATCTATTCTTGCCGCTGCTGTCTTTTTTATAATTCTTCAATTATCACTCAACAATGCGGCTGCGACCGACGGCATCATCCTTGATTCCGGATGGAGGGCTGGTTTCGGGGACAATTCCATAGAGATAGAGATGCCCTATAGATATATGGTGAAAAATCCTGAATTATGGTCTTACAGTACTGTCTTCAAGAATCCGAAGCTGGATTCTCCATGTCTTGTCATTACACGTCCGCTTTCTTTCGCGTTAGAGGTGAAATTAAATGGACAGACAATCTGGAGAGCGGCGGATTTAGAGAAACCTACCGGGAATCTCTGGAACCACAGTTTCATTGTACCTCTTGAATACGGATTAGAAGAGAACAACAGCATCGAGATTATTTCCGCACCGCTTCATGTAACAGGGTTTTCCGTTGAACCCTATCTGACTGAATACACACAGGCACTTAAGAAAAACCAGTGGCTTAACTTTCTGCTGGATGATGTTCTGCAGTTCAGCATAGGAGGCAGCATCTGTTTGGGCATTATTCTTATTATCCTGTCGATTTCCAGAAAAAAGGGATTTGATGCGGCATTCTTCATGGGAGTTGCATCCATTACTGCCGCAATCTACTGCATTGATTATCATTTCATGATTTTCAGCGGTTCTGTGATGCAGTTTCTGCAGCTGAAAAAACTCTTTTTGTTCTGCGGATATTTATCTGCCGGCAGCTTTCTTGTCTCAGTGAACAAATTCTCCGATACACCTATTAAAAACATCAGACCGGTAATAATACTGACTCTGATTGCTTGCGCTGGAATTGCTTCAACCTGGAGCTTTACGGTACTCTTCAATGTGTTCAGATTCAGTAATGTACTTCTAATGGTTAATCTGCTTATTGGCAACTTTATTCTGCTTAGAATGTCTAATCTGCATTCCTCATTTCTTATCCCTCTAGTTCTACTGACATTGTCTATAGGACAGGTGCTTTTGTTCTCATCACTCGGAATCGAAGGACCTTTGACCCTGCAGTATATACTGCTTATTTCGACTCTCTTTTTCAGTATCTACCTGCTTCTTGATTTCAATAGTATGTTCAGGGAAAACAAGAAGCTTGCAATAGGAATCAACCAGGACCCGCTGACGGGAATTTTCAACCGCCATTACCTGAAGCGGATGAATCCTTTAAACTGGGACTGCATTGCGATGACTGATCTTGATAATTTTAAATACTACAACGATACATACGGGCATGGCAGCGGCGATAAGATTCTTAAGCTTTATGTACAAATTGTTAAGGAAAACCTTAGATCCAATGACCTGGTCATGCGTTACGGCGGAGATGAGTTTCTGATATTTCTTTCAGAAGTAGATTCACAGCAGTCTCAAAAGATAATGCAGCGAATATCTCAGCAGTTCAGCGATAAAATAGATGATAAGCGAGTGGGAATCTCATACGGCCTTATTGTTCCCGGCAGAGACATCGATGAAGCGATAGCCGAGGCTGACAAACTCATGTATGAAATGAAGAGAGCCCAAAAGTCCTTGACCGCGGCTCAGATATAGCCGGCAAGTTCTATTTCTTCATTTTCGTAGATTAAAACGCCCATTCTCTGCTTTTCATTGCATAAAGGCACTTTCCTCAGGTTCATGTATTGTACCTGTCATATATTATAACTTAATTTATCGTCAGTTTCATTTTTTCTCCGACTCTATAAAAATATCAAGACAAGAATCAGAACCGAAAAGGCCGCCAAGCCGATAAACAGCCCCTTATTCCAACTCAGAACCCTGTTCCCCGGCCATGATTCACATACTATCGGTACCGCATTGAAAATTAGCAGCATATAGATCCACTGATATATCCCGTCAAACAAAAGCAATAAATCCGGTAGATTATATTTCACATACAATAGAAATACAGCCGCCAGCAGGACAGAGAGCCAGCTGCCCAGGCCTCCCATCCCTGCCTTCCTGCGGAAATCTGCATAACTCCACTTCCGCTCCGCGGGATAAAAATCTCCGCCGAGAGGGAAGACGCCGCCGCTTATTAATACAAAAACCGGCAGCATCCAGCCGCTGCGCCAGAAAGAAAACCGCAGCGGAGTTTCGGATCTTCCGATAAAAAGCCTTGTAACAAGCAGTCTAAATGAAAGTAAGGCGGCGACGGTCCCTGCATCAAACAAATCAAGCCCTCGCCCCTGCCTGAAACCCGTCAGTAGTGCAAGAGCGCAGTTAGCCAGCAGAAATATAATTATGCTTACTGCGGAGGACTGCATCGCCTTCGCCTCTTCTCCGGTCTTCCACAGTTCGCCACCGGGGGCAAAAACAAAGGCTGTCTCAAACTGGATTTTCAAGGCCCCGAAAAAACCATACTTCCGCCTGAGACATCCTCCGCTGCTGCGACTGCAGCCGTTGTCGGCAAGCAGAGTCCAGGAAGCCGTGTTGTCACTTAATACAAGCGCACCGTAAGAATCACAGCCTGCTTCCTTTAAATGATTCATTACACGGGTATAAGTTTCCCGCCCGATTCCCATCCCCCTGTAATCTTTATCTGTAAAACCGAAGTCAAGATAACCGAAGGTACCGACCTTTGTTTTAATAATATGCCAGGCGGCCCCTCCGACAATTTTCCCATCATCAACTGCGACTACTGCGTCCTTGAAGCCCCAGATAAACAGACTGTACCAGAACGGGAAGACCCGGCGGGCAAGCGCCATTGTTTCTTTGGCTTCTTCCGGGTTCATGTTCCTATATTCGATATTCATGAATTCATTTTACCATAGTTTCCAGGCAAGATAGTACTCAAAAACAGCAGACCGGCTAGCACCCATCGCAGCTTTACACAAACAACCTTGCTTCCATCAGCCGGGGATAGCGGCTTCCTCTTCGATTAAATTTTCTTGATTTATGGCCCGAACACATCTATCATAAACTAACTACCTTGCTGTTCCGTCTTTGCGGTTGGGACATGATGGCCTTCTATGGCCCGCGGAGCGAATGGGGACAGTCAATCTATCAAGCTATTCTGTCATCAGGACTCGATTGGAAGATCGGTGGCTAACAGCCGCACCTGATTAACCATCTGCAAGCAGATCTTCAAGAGCCTGTCTGTCAGTAATATTAACAACTCTCCCCTGAACTTCAATTATTCCGTCATGAACGAGGGCGGAAATCTCACGCGATAATGCGGGACGGGTCACGCTCATAAGCTCGGCTAGTACCTCCCTTCCATATACAAGCCTTATTGTACTGAGCTTTCTGTCTCCGGTCTGTCCCAGGAGATAACCTGCGATCTTCTGCTTGATTGTAGTGAATTGAAACAGCCGGATTTTCTCGGCAAGAAATGTAATTTTATCGCCCATTTCGGTAAAATAACTAAGTATGAAGTCCTGGTTCTCACGGCATAGGGCAAGGACCGCAGTCTTGGGAATAGAAAGCATTTCAACTTCAGTCTCAGTATAGAGACTGACAGGAAGCCTGTTGTCTCGGGAGAACAATATTCCCGATGCTACAATCTGATGAGTCTTTAAAACTTCGATTCTGAGATTCTTCCCATTCAGGCCCTGAATCTGGGCCCTGAGCTGACCTTTAATAAGAATGTGCAGCGACTCGATACTGTCACCACGAAGCATGACCAGATGATCCGCAGGGTATACCAGAAGAGGTGTTCTGTACTGCTCAAGAATAAGCTTTAACGCCACCGGATCAAAGCCTTGAAACAGTTCAACCTCCATAAGATGCTGAATAATTATCTCGTTCATCTTAAACTTCGGCCTTTCTTAGATTTCTTTAAATTCATCATAAGTATCCTTAATTTCAGGCATTCCATGCAAAAAAGCCCTGACCACATACGGATCAAAGCTTCCCGCCATGTCAGTTTCAATAATTCCTAGAGCCTTTTCTATACTGTAAGCTTCCTTATAAGGACGTTTTGATGTCAGCGCATCAAAAACATCAGCAAGCGCGACTATCCGTCCTGCTAACGGAATATCACCTTCCTTCTGTCCGAGAGGATAGCCTGCTCCATTATATTTTTCATGATGCCCGGCAATAATTTCAACAGCTGTCTTCATGAGAGGAGAAGACACAATATTAAAGAGCCTGTCGTTCATTTTCTCAATTACACGCCTTCCCGTATCAACATGGTCTTTCATAATATCCATCTCACCTGAGTCAAGCGGCCCCTTTTTGAGCAGAATCGCATCCGGAGTACCGACCTTTCCAATATCATGCAGTGGTGAAAACAGAAGAATTTCTCTCATAAAACGGGGCGAAAGAGGAGAGATGTGTTCATGGTAGGACCTTGCTATTATATATGAGTACCTGGACATTCGAAGAATATGAGCAGATGTCTCATTATCCTTCTCCTCCATAAGGCCGACAAAGGAATTTGAAGTTTCAGCAATAACTTCCTGAAGAAGAAATTCAATATATATCTTTTGTTTAAGAAGATTCAGAACCCGCATTGAATAATTCAACATCTCGGTATTGTAAGCATCCTTTTCTTTACTAGATACAAATAAAAAACCTATACATTTTCCGTTAAACACCATCGGTGCAGTTATACTTGATTTGATTCCTTCGCTCAGGATCAGCCTGGTGGACTTCGAGACTTCCCTCTCTTTCGCATATGAAGGCAGATCGTTAATTATTCGCGCTTCAAGACTCATGGTCAGCTGATTGAGACTCGTGCTGTCGAGCGATTCCCGGAACCCCGGTTCCAGATGAAGATGAGTATATGATGTTACCGCAGTCTCAGCTGTAAGAGTGCCTCCTGAATCGATGAAAGCGAGCGCAATCCTGTCACACGGCATTCTTTTCCTGAAGCTATTGAAAAGATCCTCCAAAAGAAGGTTAAGGTTACCATGAATTCCCTTTTCGATGAGCTTCCGGTTATATCCAACATCATTTGACAGATTGAATATGGCCTCATTAAGCTGCTCGATCTCAATTATATTACTTTCTTTTCTTTTAAAATCAGGTTGATTCTCATATTTCAGGACTTTCTTCAAATATTCTAATCCGGAAGACATATCGCCAATATATTTCTGTAGTGAACTTCGTCCGATTAACATCAACATTGCGAGAAAGATGTTCATAATAATTGAAACGATAAGCATTGCAAATGTACGTACATAGGAAAGCCGAACAGCTGAGGAGAGATTCGCTCTCACAACAGCTGCATTTTTGCGCAGCTCTTCTAAATACTGTTCCTGACTGGAATTATCAGTATACTTCGGTGGAGTCATAATTGCTGCCTCGCTCTGCCTGAGGCTCATATCTGAAATCCGGACGGACAGTTCATTATAACATGTGAGAATCTCTTCTGAGACTTCCCCGCCGCTGTTACTTACCAGCAATGCATATTTGTTAAATGATCTGAAATAATCACCGGCCTGGTTTTCATTTTCATTTATCGTAATATAAATAAGCCCGATGAATGATACCGCAATTATATTTACAATTACCATGAAAAGAATGAGGAGCGGAATGAATTTAGAAATCTTTCCAATACTCCATTTTCGATAAAACAACATATATATAACTACTCACTTACTTATTCTGTGAAAAAAGATCTTAAAAGAGTCCTAAGTATAATCACCCATTATTATGTTGTCAAACAGCCTAACCATTTCGTTCGGAAATAAAAAAGCTGTCCGAAATTGTCTTCCGGACAGCTGATAATACTAATTATCTCGGTCTATAATTCTTCGATAGTTGTTTCTATTGTTATATCGAGTTTGGCTGCCTGTTCAAGGTAGTAGTCAACCTGATCATATTCGAGCATATCTGATGACATCAGTCCCTTCTGATAGATTTTATCGTTGACAAAAAGTTTTGTAAAAAGCGAACCGCCCTGCCCTGTAAAGTAGGTTTCACCTGTAAGTCCGGATTTCTCGAATGCATCGACGCAGCCGAGTGAATTCACATAGGTTTCAACCTTAACTTTCTTGCCGTCTTTCATTCCGATAGCTTCGATAACCATGGCGCCGGAATCCTCAAGGAGTCCTTCATCGAGGATTTCCTTAATCTCATCATGGTATTTAGGTGCCGGAGGAGTCAGCTTAAGAGCCAGCTTACGGGGAACAATCATCTGTCCGTCGAGCTCGATAGGCTTTTCTGAGAGCAATCCCATCCGGAAAAGAGGTTCCGCAAAATCAATGCCGTAACCGCCGTACTTGAAGTAGACGTTCTTGACCCCTTTAAAGTACTTCTCCGAGTTGAGTCCCATGAGTACTGTTTCATCGTGGGCATGCTCTACAAACCGGATTTCACGATCATCACCAAAGAAAGTTCTGGTCACAGGAAGTTCAAAAGGCTTTGAGGCTACAATTTCACCGTTTATATAAGGAAAAGCATCGTCGGACATATCCGCATATGCAACCTCAGGTGACCACCAGAAAGGCAGAAATCTCTTTGATTTTACGCCTTCCCATACATACATATTGATTGTTTCACAGCTGTCGAGGTGTCGCACCGCGTCACGACTTGCGACGCAGATGATTCCGGGTGCCGACCCTGTGCTTATAATAGCAGTCTTGCCTATTGCCTTGAACCGCTTGGAAGTCTCGGTCAGCATCTGTTTGATGCCGTCTACCCAGTCTATGCTCGGATCATCGGCTGCTGCAAAATCCTGATAGTTTGTCTTTGCCTGAATTGCGGCTTCGAGTACTATTCTCCCGAAGGCCATAGGAAGAGCATTTACAATAAGGTCAACGCCCTCGGCGGCCTTCACAATATTTTCAACCTTTCTCGCGTCAATCTGAAGAGGTTTTCCCTTCTTCAGCATTTTGGCAAGATCGTTTACTGCCTTCTCATCATAATCGGCACAGATAATCTCAGACACGTTGGGTTCTTCATCCATTCTCTTGGCTACAGTACTGCCCTGAGCACCAACACCAAGGATTAATAATTTCTTCATTTCTTTACTCCTGAATTAATTTTTGCTGACAATTTTTAAATATGATGAAGTATTGTTCCGTCGTCCTCCTTATAAACCCCCGGAACCCCGTGTGGCCGATTTGCGAGAGCGAAGGCAGACAGGGGATGTCCGCGATCACCTCAATATCAATCGATATAGCTCGACAAATTAACTTGTATATTGTATAGCCGTACAATCTATACTGCAAGTAATAGTTGGTAAAAACAGTACATTATCAGTTTAATATCATATGAACAGAGACTTAACGCTTAGCATTTACCCACAGTTCAGAATATCAAGGTTCTGCTCAAGCATTGCTCCCGAGAAAAGATCCCGGAGAGCAGAGGCCACGTCGGTACAGCTAATCCCGGTAAAGACATTCTCTCTGACAGCTCCCGAAAGAAGCGCGATATTCTGCATCCTGATGTCAGGAAGCCTGTCACTGAAAATTTCATAGACCCTGATATCGCGTAAATCAGCCTCAGATTTTATCATCTCTTCAGTAATTTCTTCATCTTCACCCATTCTGACCCCCAGAGTCTGCCAGAGAGTATTATAATAAACCAGAACACCCCCCTTTCTCAGATACCTGCTCATGGCTCTGTAGGCTTCGGTACGCTCGAGAGAGACTGCCAGATCGGCCTTCCCCGGTTCAATCAGCGGATTACCCCCGGTACACCCTACCCGGAGATGTGATTCTACCATTCCTCCGCGCTGAGCCAAACCGTGGGTATCAACCCCTTTTACCAGATAACCGGCATTATCATAGGAACGTATCAGGACCTCGCTTAAAATCCCGATTCCCTGTCCGCCTACACCACTCATATAAATATTAAAACGAAGATCCTCATTCATTGCCTCTCTCCTTCTGTCCGAGTCCTATTGCCGAAACCGGACAGACCTGAACACAGGACCCGTCACCTATGCAGAGCTCCGGATTAACACTTACTGCGCCGGTCTCTTTATCAATTGAAAAAGACGGACAGGCAAAACGGCTTATACATTCCTTTATTCTATCGCAGAGCTCTTCATCAATGTCCGCCCGCCGCTCAGGGATGATTCCCCTGCGTTTGTTCTCCCTTGTCAGCTTGAGCATGCAGGGATGTTTTGCGATTACTACACTGAATCCCTGATGCTCGAGGGCTTCAGTCACAGATGCGGTAAGTTTCTTCTGATTGTAGGTATCAACCTCACTCACGGATTTGACCCCGAGGCCTTCGAGAACGGCCCTGATTGAGATCTGTTTGAATCCCGTCTCATCACCTGCCTTACTCCCGGCATGATCCTGATGACCTGTCATGGCGGTTGTCCCGTTTTCCATGATAATAAGGGTGATATTGTGATTGTTCCGTACTGCGTTTATTATCCCCGGAAGGCCTGCATGAAAGAATGTCGAGTCGCCAAGAAAGGTAACCACACGCCGCTCTTCATTAAAGAGCGAAAGCCCGGCGCCTGTTCCGCTTGAATGTCCCATGCTAAGAAGCACAGTACCTATTTGGTAGGGCTGCATATACCCGAGAGTATGACAGCCTATATCAGCAACGGTGATATCATCATCCTTCAGGGCTTTTTTAATGGCATAAAAAGCGCTCCGGTGACCGCAGCCGGGACACATCTGGGCAGGCCGGGACGGCAGAACAGGAACTGTCTGCGAAGCAGGCTCTCCACTGCCGAGTCCGAGTTCGGGCCATTTTGAGTTTATGAACCTCCTGAGATTCTGCGAGTGAAGCTCTCCGATAAAATCATCCGGTTCGAACTTCCCTGTAATTGTAAGGCTGAGGCGCCTATCAAAAGCCGCGGCCTTCACCTCTTTCTCTATAAAATCATCGAGTTCCTCTACAATAAGAACCTCCTCATGCCGCGCACAGAAATCGCAGATGAGTTCCATCGGCAGAGGCCAGACAATACCTATTACCAGGACATCAGGAGGATTCGCGCATTCCGTCAGGAGATCCGAGAGCGAGAGCGATGGAAGTCCGCAGGTGATTATGCCCTTCTTCGATTTATGTTCAATAAGATAATTGAAGGAAGATATCTCGGCAAGCTGCCTGACTTTCTCGAGTTTCAGCATAGACCGTTTTTTCATGGAAGCTACAGCGGAGGTTAGCGGAATGTACTCTCCCATCTCAGGCCTGAATGAAGGAGTCTGATCCTGTTTCAAAGCCGGTCTCGAGCCGAAGCTAATCCTGCCTTTGGCGTGACATACATGGGTTGTCATCCGAAGGATCACCGGCATCATGTTTTCAGAGGCAATAACAGCTGCTTCGAGAAACATCTCATACGCCTGCTGCGGATCTGATGGCTCAAAAACCGGTATTGCCGCCATTCTGGCAAAATGCCGGTTATCCTGTTCATTCTGCGATGAGTTAGCACCCGGATCATCGCCGAGAATTATGACCAGGCCTCCCTTCAAATCGAGCAGTGAAAACTGGACCACCGAATCCGCGGCCACATTCAGTCCGACGCTCTTGAAAAACACTACCGACAGCCGCCCGTTAAGTGAGGCTCCGAAGGCTACCTCCGATGCAACTTTCTCATTTGTAGAATACTCAAAATAGAAAGGATTCTCATGCCGCAGCACAGCCCTGGCGGCGTCGGCTATTTCGGGGGTGGGAGATCCAGGATAAGTGGTTATTACCTCAACGCCGGCTTCGATCATCGCCCGTACAAGGGCAGTGTTCCCCATCATAATTTCTGAAAACGGCTTCTTCTGCAGAAGAATACGGCCTATATCTTTCAAAACAGCCTCCTTTGGATATATTATTATACGACATGTATCGGAAATTCCAAAACCTAGTATTTATGTAATATTCCTTGACGCGGGAGCAAGCCTCTCTTAATATTGTAATTGTAATATATAAAAAATAAGGAGTTTTCATGTCATTATTAATAAAAAACGGAACAGTAGTTACAGCAGATCAGAGCCTCACTGCTGATGTTTACTGCGAAGGCGGAGTTATAAAAAAAGTCGGACAATCTTTGGAAGTAACCACCGACAGGGTAATTGATGCAGGGGGAATGTATGTAATGCCCGGAGGAATAGATCCCCATACTCACATGGAACTGCCATTCATGGGTACAGTTGCAAGTGAGTCCTTCTTCACCGGAACGGCGGCCGGAGCGGCAGGCGGGAATACGATGATATTAGACTTTGTAATTCCAAGCCCAAAGGAAAGCCTGCTTGACGCATATAAAAAGTGGCGGGGCTGGGCCGAAAAGGCTGCTACCGATTATTCCTTTCATGTAGCTGTCACCTGGTGGGATAAATCGGTCTATGAAGATATGGGAACTCTTGTTAAAAAATACGGCGTGAACAGCTTTAAACATTTCATGGCCTACAAAGGCGCAATTATGGCCCCGGATGAGACCCTCGTTCCCAGCTTTAAACGATGCCTCGAGCTAGGCGCTATTCCCACGGTGCATGCCGAGAACGGAGAGCTTGTATCCTTCCTCCAGAAAGAGATGAAAACACAGGGAATAATGGGTCCCGAGGGGCATCCGCAGTCGAGACCACCTGAGGTCGAGGGTGAGGCTGCAAACCGGGCTATCCGTATAGCTCAGTCTATCGGTGTGCCAATCTATGTTGTCCATGTAAGCTGCGAGGAAGCTCTCGAACCCATCCTTCGAGCACGAAAAGAAGGACAGCGGGTCTACGGAGAATGCCTGGCCGGTCACCTCGAAATTGACGACAGTGTCTATTACAATAAAGACTGGGAGTATGCGGCAGCTCACGTGATGAGTCCCCCATTCCGCCCGAAGAAACATCAGGCAAGCCTGTGGAAGGCACTTCAGTCGGGCAACCTGCAGACAACCGCTACCGATCACTGCTGCTTCTGCGCCGAGCAAAAGGCGATGGGAAAGGAAGATTTCAGTAAAATACCCAATGGAACCGCAGGAATTGAGGACCGGATGGCTGTCCTCTGGGATTCAGGAGTAAACACAGGACGGCTTACTATGAATGAATTTGTCGCAGTCACCTCGGCAAACGCGGCCAAAATTTTCAATCTCTATCCCCGTAAGGGTTCAATTCAGGCCGGCGCCGATGCCGACATAGTAGTCTGGGATCCAGAAGGAAAGCGAACTATCTCGGCGAAGACCCATCATCAGAACGTTGACTTCAACATCTTTGAAGGCCGAACAGTAAAGGGCGTTCCGAAATATACGATAAGCCGTGGAAATGTTATCTGGGACGACGGAGAGCTGAAGGCAGTAGAAGGCGCCGGAAGATACATTGACCGCCCGCCCTATAACCGCGACTATGAGGCCGTAAAAAAAGCCCTCGTGCATAATGCGCCGAGGGCTGTAAAACGCTAATAATTGTTTTTAAAGCAGATTTGCAACGAGGTCACCAACCTCTGATGTTGAATATCCCATATTACCGGCGGAAAGACTCTTAAGCTTTTTGCCGGTTACTTCCATAACAGCATTCTCAATGGCTACAGAGGCTTCTGTTTCACCGAGAGTGTCCAGCATCATCGCTCCGGCCACAATTGAGGCAAGCGGATTAATAATTCCCTGGCCTGTGTACTTAGGTGCCGAGCCGCCAATTGGCTCAAACATCGAAACACCCTCGGGGTTGATGTTTCCACCGGCAGCTATTCCCATTCCGCCCTGAGTAATGGCTCCGAGATCGGTAATAATATCACCGAACATGTTGCTTGTAACAAGAACGTCAAACCATTCCGGGCTCTTTACCATCCACATACATGTTGCATCAACATGGTAGTATTCACGGTTGACGTCAGCAAAATCAGAATCTCCGAGTTCGTGAAAGGCCCTCTCCCAGAGATCAAACACATAGGTAAGAACGTTGGTTTTACCGACAAGACCGAGAGTATTGGCATCACCCTTGCCTCTCGCCTTCTTTCCATGCCTCTGTGCATATTCGAAGGCATATTTAAGGCATCTCTCAACCTGAAACCGGCTGTAGACCATGCTCTGGATTGCAACTTCATGTTCGGTACCCTTCATCGAGACTCCGCCGGTACCTGTGTAGATTCCTCCGGTATTCTCGCGGACAACGACATAGTCAATATGCTCAGGGCCCTTATCCTTAAGGGGTGTTTCAACACCGGGATACAGCTTCACGGGCCGAAGGTTAATGTACTGATCAAGTTCAAATCTCAGCCGAAGAAGGATTCCTTTCTCCAGAATTCCAGGTTTAACATCCGGATGTCCTATCGCGCCAAGGTAAATCGCGTCAAACTTCTTAAGATCTCCTGAAGCCGAGTCGGGGAGAATTTCGCCCGTTCTGAGATACCTGTCCCCTCCAAAATCAAAATCAGTCATATCAAGTTTGAATCCGAATTTCTTAGCTGCAACATCGAGAACTTTCTTTCCTTCCGCGACAACTTCTGGACCGGTGCCGTCTCCCGGCAGGACCGCTATCTTGTAATTATTTGCCATATTTCCCCCTATATAATTTAACTATATTTAAGCTCTTTAAGTATTGATAAAGTACTACAGAACATCTGGCAAGTCAAGCTTTAATATTGATGATACTATATCTTGCCTGTTCCATGTTTATTAAATCATCTTGCAATTCGCAATTTTTTCCCTATTATGTATAGCATAGGTAACTGCTTTAAAAATGTGTCATCATAATAAAATATTCGCCAAAGTTATTATTGAAGTAACGGCCGGCATGTCAGGCAAACTAACTATTTCAATAAAGGATGACGGCATTGGAATTGATGAGACCAGTTACGATAAGATTTTTATCCCGTTTCATCAGCTTGAAAACCCCTTCACCAGGGAATACGGCGGACTAGGAATAGGCCTGACCATTGTCAGACAGATCTGTGACAAGATGAGTGCGGAGATTAAAGTAAACTCAGAACATAATAAGGGTTCCGAGTTTATAATAGAAGTTCCCGCCCTGCCTGTATCAATTTCAGACTGACAGATTGTCGGTAAAAAATTGCAGACTCTCCTCGAGATGCTGATCCACATAACTCCAGTGGTGAGAGCCAATATTCTCGATGTATTCATGGGATATTTCATTCTCTTCAAGATGCTTATGGAAACGCCGGTTCTGTTCGAGCAGGTGATCCTTGTCACCGACATCAAAGCGGATGGCAGGAATAGAGGTTCCTGCTTCTTTCTGCTTTTCAATTATGGTGAAAAGATCATAGACGCCGCCCGGAGGAGCAACATCCTTCATGAACTCAGCCCTCTCGGGCCGGTCCGCTCTGTATTCATGTCCGAAAATAAAAGATCCGCTGTGAGTCGAGACTGCGGCGAAACGGTCCGGGTGCTTGAGCGCGAGCATCATTGCCCCATAGCCTCCCATACTGAATCCGCACTGTCCCCTGCCTTTGCGGGAAGGAACGGCGGGGAAATTAGCTTCTATATAGGCCGGCAACTCAAAAGCGAAAAAGTCTTCCCACAGCAAGTGACCGCTTCGCTCGTCATTAACAAACCAGCTGTCCTTTGCATCGGCAGTCACAACAATGAGCGCGTGCTCCTCCGCCAGGGGCAGCAGACGGCTTCTTTCCCAGGGGGTATTCTGATTATCTCCGAGTCCATGCTGCAGATATACAACGGGAAAAATCTCGTCGAAATCAGGAACCTGGATACAGACAGCTATATCCAGGCCGAGGGCTTTTGACTCTATTGTTTTCTGATAAAAAGCCATTATTTTTCCGACGGGAACGAAAATCCCCACTGAGAGCGGAGTTCATCCATTGTCTTCATGACTTCTATACTCTCATCGAGGGGCACTATAGAAGATTCTTTCTTGCCGGCATCGAGACAGGTCATTACTTCCCGAATCTCATACTCATATCCATTCAATCCACCGAGCGGAAAGCTCATTGGCTGCGCATCTTTTCCAGCCTGAAAAACTGTCATTGCTTCAGGCTTATACCAGGGGTCGTCAATCTCAATCTTACCCTCGGTGCCGTAAACAAAGGCATTCTTTACATCATAAGAGACCTGAGAAGACATAATAGATGCGATTCTTCCACCTTCATAACTTATTACACTGGCATTCTGATAATCAAAGCCGGCCTCCCCTATGTGGGCAACACCCTTGATATCCTGCGGCTTGCCGAAAAGACCGGAGGCGAAGGCAACACCGTATGCGCCTATATCCAAAAGAGCGCTTGCTCCGAGGTTGACATCCCAGAAACGGTTTACATCAGTTGGTCCTCCTGGTGCAACTGCACTGAAGTTTGCATGCATGCCCCGGACATCGCCTATGCTACCCGCGGCAATCAGTTCACGGATTTTCACGTGAACCGGGAAAAACCTTGTCCACATTGCTTCCATAAGAAAAAGATTCTTTGATCTAGCAACAGCAACCATCTCTTCAGCTTCTTTCGCGTTCAGCGCAAAAGCTTTTTCACATAGTACATTCTTGCCGGCATTGAGGGCCATTAACACATCGTCTTTATGGCATTTTCCCGGTGTTCCTATATAGACGACATCAATGTCAGGATCGGCAACTAGGGCCTTGTAACCCTGATATGCCTTTGTGGCGTTGTACTTTTTAGCGAACTTCTCCGCTGTCTCGAGAGTTCGAGAGCCTATAGCCGCAAATTCGGCTTCATCTGAAATATTATTTAATGCCTGTGCAAATCTGTTTGCAATTTTTCCGGTGCCCAGGACACCCCATTTGTATTTCTTCATTTTATTCCTCTATTTGATTTAAAATTTCTTAATCACTTAATTTCAATACTCGAGGCTTCCTCAAAAATCGGATTTTTTCAATCCCTGATTTTCAGAATTCCTTCACTCATCTTTTTTTACCATTTATTATATATCTTAAACAAGACAGACTATAGGTTAAGCCTTTAAATTGTTATGCATCTCGAATGCAGCTTTTCAGAACATCTACGTAGGGCAGAATATCTACAGCATAATCTTTAGTAAGCTTGTTTCCCTCTTTATCTGCCATTCCAACTCCTTAGTTATATCGGCTAATTCATATAATATCAATTTCACGTGGCCTGTCCACCTGTTGTGTTTCATCAGGGTAGCAGTCTTTATAAGGTCTGTCAAGTTTGTCTGTTTTCTGTTGCGGCATTTATTTGACTGAGATATGATATCAGCTATGGATACAAAGAAACTAAAACGGGAACCATTATATGAGCAGTTATCGATACTGCTGACAGAATTAATAAACAGCGATGAATTCGTAGTCGGTGATAAATTCCTGTCTGAACGACAGATCTGTGAAAGGTTTGACGTCAGCCGGCCCACCGCGAACAAAGCAGTCTCGGCTCTCCTGCAGAAACAGATACTTGAGTTCCGGAAGGGAATCGGAAATTTCATTATAAATGAGAATTCGGTGGATCGCCATTTTCACGAGCATTTAAGTTTCACAAACAAGACCCTGGCACTCGGCAAAAAACCAACCACAAATGTTGTTGAGTTCTACAAGACCTCAGCAGGAGAACTTCCGGGGTATATTACAAAAAAAATTGATGCCGACGATGACGAATCCATAACTGTCGTCAAACGAATAAGGCTAGCTGATCAGAAACCTGTCATTCTAGAATGTCACTACTTCAGGGATAAATTCTTCAAAGAAAACCTAACAATAGACGAGGTTGGAGTTTCAGTCTATGATGCCATCACAAAAAACCATGGAATCAGCCTAATGCGAATGGACGAGTTCATCCGAAGCTGTATTATCAGCGGAGAAAACCGAAGCCTCTTCGAGAGTGAAGTCGATCTTCCGGGTTTCCTAATGCATTTCACTCCTTATACCCCGGAGAACGAGGCGCTCTACTTCGCGGAAGTTCTCTACCGCGGGGATATCTTTGAATTCCACAACAGAATTGGACCTATTCAGAAATCAAGACCTACTGTAACTACTTTATCCTTCAAATGAGAAGCTTTTTCATAAAGAATCACATCGTATTGTAATTACAACACCAATATTGAAATATTTTTGCATTTTTCGTTCAATATATTTCATTTTACATTTGACAGCTCGCATTTTTCAGTATATTCTGGAAAAAATTTAATATGGAAAGGAGAAAGTATGGAAATTGGTGCATTGCAATCAGTCGTTGATTTTTTTCTAGGACTGGGCGCATCTGTCCTCCTCCCGATCATCCTCTTTATACTAGCATTAGTATTTGGAGCGAAACCGGGAAAGGCTCTCAGATCCTCGCTGATGTTCGGCGTTGGATTCATCGGACTTAATCTTGTCATCGGGCTTCTGATGAATCAGATAGGACCGGTCTCTCAAGGAATGGTAGAAAGGTTTGGACTTAAACTGGATATTATTGATGTAGGCTGGCCCGCCTGCGCATCCATTGCATTCGGTTCAAAGATTTCAACTATCATTATTCCGACAGCTATTCTGCTGAACCTTCTGCTGTTGTTTACCAGAGTCACTAAGACTATCAACATCGACATCTGGAACTTCTGGCACTTCGCTTTCGTCGGCGGACTCGTACAGTGGGCAACAGGTAACATCTGGTACGGTCTTATTTCAGCGCTGATCTTCTCTGCCGCAATGCTGTTTATGGCAGACTGGACTGGTCCTGCTATCCAGCAGACTATGGGACTTCCCGGAATATCAATCCCTCACGGATTTACAGCAGCTCCGGTACCCTTCGCAATCGTTATCAACAAAATAATCGATCTCATCCCCGGCCTCAGAGACATTAAGGGCGATCCCGACACCATCAAAAAAAGATTCGGCCTCATGGGTGAACCTTTAATCATGGGTTTTGTTATTGGTCTAATCCTTGCCGCAGTTGCCTATATGGGTGACGGCCCCTGGACCGGATGGCTGACAAAAATGCTTACTGTATCAGTATCTCTCGGTGCTGTCATGGTTCTCATGCCCAGAATGGTATCTCTTCTCATGGAAGGACTTATTCCTCTGTCAGACGCAGCCCGTGAGTTCCTTCAGAAACATGCAAAGGGCAGAGAGATCTACATCGGTCTTGACTCTGCAATTCTCGTAGGTCATCCGACTGCAATCTCCACCGGTCTTCTAATGGTTCCAATCACATTGATTCTTGCCATCATTCTTCCTGGAAACAGAGTAATTCCCTTCGGAGACTTAGCCGTTCTTCCCTTCCTCGTAGCTATAGTTATTCCTATCGTAAAAGCTAATCTTTTCCGTTCAGTTGTTATTTCAACTGTTTTTATGATTCCGTCTATCTATATCATGAACTATCTTGCAGAAGGAACAACAGCAGCAGCACTCGCAGCTGACTTTGCAATTCCTGAAGGCGCAAATCTCGTTACATCAATCTGTGACGGTGGAAACTGGATTCCTGCACTCTTCCTGAAAGTTGCAGACAATTTCTGGATTGGTAACATCATAATCGCAGCAGTTGTTGCGGCTCTTTTTATTCTTCTTAAAAAGAAACCTGCAGCAATGAACAAACTTGCCGGTTACGACGCAGCAAAAGTAGACTAAAGCATTTCATTCCGCCCTCTCTTCTTGAGGGCGGACATTCTTAAAATATTTGAGGGGAAACCACAATGGAAATTGAAGACATATTGAAAACAGAGTGCATCTTAGGGAATATTGAAGCCCCCTCCAAAGAAAAAGCTCTGGAATTAATGGCCGAAAGACTTACCAGCCTTGGCTATGTTAAAGAGTCTTTTAAAGAAGCCATTCTTGATCGTGAAGCAAACTATCCATCAGGCCTGCCGATGGAAGATATTAAAATTGCAATACCGCACACTGATGCAGATCATGTTAACCAGTCGGTAATTTGTTTTGCACGGCTGAAAGAAAACGTAGAGTTCTCAGTAATGGGTGCACCGGACGAGAAGATTCAGGTTCGCCTGATTTCAATGTTCGCGCTCAAAGAGAAGAAATTGATCGGCGATCTACTTGAAACATTGATAACAACCTATCAGGATAATGATGTTCTAAAAAGCCTGCTTGATGCTGATAGTGATGAAGATATATACAAAATCCTTCACGACAGTGTCGGAAAAAACCTTAAGGCGTAACTGATGGTATTTATTGAAGGAAAAAGTGCATCTCCCGGGATTAGTTCGGGTAGAGCGTTCATTTACAAGCAGCAAGATCTTAGTTTTGAGACTGAAAAAATCAATGATGTACAAGTAGAGAGCAAACGTCTGCACGATGCATTTAATCTTGCAAGCGGTGAACTCTTAGAGATTAAAAATAGCTTAAGTGGAGATCTAGGTGAGGAGTATGGTCACATATTCCGCGCTCAGATGACAATGGTCGAAGATGAAGAATTCTTAAACGAAATTATCGAGATTATTGAAGAAGAAAAACTCTGTGCTGAGGGTTCCCTGAAAACAATTTTTGACGGATACTCGGAGGCCTTCTCCTCCCTTGGAGAAGATGACTACAACAGACAGCGCCTTGCCGACCTTGCAGATGTGTACAGCAGGATTCTCAGAATTCTGCTAGGCTTACCGGACACGAATCTCTCAGGAGTTCCTGCCGGCTCAATTGTAATTGCTGAGGATTTAATGCCATCAGATACGGCTTTAATGAACCGCGAGAATGTAAAAGGCCTGATAACCGAGAAGGGAGGAGTAACCTCCCACGTTGCGATACTTTCCAAAAGCCTCGGGATACCAGCTGCAGTTGGAACTGCGAAAGCGGTTTCACAGACCACAGCCGGAGATGAGGTTCTGCTGGATTCAAGAAACTTCGAAAAGGCGTCAATCTGGATCAAACCGGGCCAGGCAGAAAAGTTGTCATTTACTAAAGAATTAAAAAGTCATGAAGAAAAAACAGCTCTAATCTCTGAAATGAAAGGGAAAGAAGCTATAACCCTCGATGGTAAAAAGATTGAATTATCGGCGAATATCGGCTCTCTTGAAGACCTTGAAAATGCTTTATCATTTGGTGCGAAAAGTGTCGGCCTTCTTAGAACCGAATTTTTCTTCCTCGGAACTAAGACACAGCCAGATGAAGAGAAGCAGTTTGTTTTTTATAAGAAAGCAGCCGAGAGGCTGAACCCTGGAATGCTTGTTATTCGTACCCTGGATATTGGCGGTGACAAAGAAGTAGGCTGTTTTGAACTTCCTAAAGAGGATAATCCATTCCTCGGCCTCAGAGGCATTAGAGTCAGTATTAAATATCATGAAGTTTTCAAGACTCAGCTCAGGGCTATAGTTCGTGCTTCGGCATTCGGCAATATAAAGGTAATGTTTCCCATGATTGCTGATGTTTCTGAACTTATTTATGCAAAAAAACTTATTTCAGAGATTTATGATGAACTCAAAACAGAGGGAAAAGATTTTAATCCTGATATGGAAATCGGGACTATGGTTGAAACCCCGGCCGCCGTTTTTATTGCCGACTTGCTTACAGAGGTTGGTGACTTTATCAGCATTGGTACAAACGATTTAACTCAGTATGTGCTTTGCGCCGATCGAATCAACGAAAATGTCTCGGAATACTATAGAATGTTCAGCCCGGCACTTATCAGGGCTATAAAATCAGCATCGGACGCAGCACTTAAAAACGGCAAATGGACAGGCGTCTGCGGAGAACTCGGAGGTGTGGCAATAGCAATTCCACTTTTAATTGGTATCGGAATTGGAGAATTAAGCATGACCGGAGGAATGCTTCCTGAAGCAGTATCTATTATAAGAAATCTTAATTATTCCGACTGCAAAAAAGCAGCAGATAAAGTATTATTAATGAAAACAGAGGAAGAAATAAAAGCATTTCTTCAAGCGAATTTTGCATAAGAACCCCAATTTCACAGGAGAGAAAAGATGGTAAAGAAAAAGATTTTAGTATCATGCGGTACAGCTGTAGCAACCTCAACAGTAGTACTACGAAAAATTGAAGAAATACTGGCTGAAAAAGGCATGAACCCGACTCTGGTACAATGCAAAGCCGCAGAAGTTCCGTCAAAACTAGACGGTGTTGACCTTATTGTTACAACAACCCCCGTTGGTGATGTCGGCGACATCCCTGTCATTCAGACCCTGTCTTTTCTTACCGGTATTGGTATTGATGCGGACATGGAAAAAATTATTTCATACATCAAGGACTAAAAAATGATCGAATCAGTATCAATGGGTAAACTCCTATTCAAGGGCAAGGTATCCCGTTCAGACACAATTGTTTACCCCGATCACATGGACACAAAATGGTGGATCAAAGGCAGAAACTGCATAGAAAGCTGTGATCTCGAAGATGTGCTTAAATCCAGACCTGAAGTCGTTGTAGTTGGACTCGGCTTTATTATGCCTATTACTATCAGCGATGAAGCTATTGAAACAATGAAGACTGCCGGTATTGAAGTATTCGTAGAAAAAACTGAAGAAGCAATGGACGTTTACAATAAAAACACAGCAAAGAAAAAGACAGTAGGACTGTTTCACCTGCTATAGGACTCAAATGAAAAATAAGAAAGAGCGGCTGGTCGGAATAATCGAGACTTTGAGAATTGAGGGTAATACAAACCTCGATAATCTCGCGGAAAAATTCGATGTTTCGACGGCTACTATTCGCAGAGATATTAAACAACTCGAAAGCTCAGGTCAGGTCTTCCAGGCAATAGGCGGGGAACTTTACTATAACAAAGATTACCACGGACCTAGCCGCGAAGACATGCTAATCAGTGCCATCAACGAAAAGATTCGTATAGCAGAATACTGCTCTACTTTAGTCAAAGAAAAAGAAACAATCATAATTGCCCCCGGAGTTGTAACAGCTTTGACCGGACGCATTCTCGGGGGTCTCGATTTCGAGTTCAGGGTGATAACCAATTCTTTGACGCTTTCGCTGGAACTTTCAAAACTTGAAAATATCAACCTTTTCATGCTGGGCGGTGAAATTGAGAAACAATATTCCACAATAAGGAATTTCAACCGGGATCCGATGTGCGGAATTCAATATGCCGACAAGCTGTTTATGACTGCTGACGGTATTGATGCAGAATACGGTCTCACCTACTTCAACGCATCAATGATTCCCGTAATAAGCGGAATGATGCTTGTAGCCAAGGAGATCATACTTATTGCAGATTCCAGCAAATTCGGCAATGTTTGCTTCAATTACCTTGGTGATTTATCGAAGGTAAATTATATTGTAACTGACGACAAATTAAATAAAAAATATATTAAAGCAATCGAGAGTGAAGGAATCAACATTACTACTGTTTGAGGTGAAGGATGTTTTGGGAAATAATAAAGGGTGCGCTTGGGCCATGGGGTATGGTAGTAATGGAATTTTATCTGTCCCATCAAGTAATAATCAATCTCATAGTCGTTGCATACGGAATAACTATGATCGTCATTCGCCGCAGACGTAAAAACAAAGCTGCAGCAACAGATAAGAAGGAGAAAACAGAATGAAAGAGTTAGAAATAACAATAACCAATGATACAGGCCTGCACTCAAGACCCGCAGATGTCTTCGTAAGAACAGCAAAACTGTTTGAATCAAGCATAACTGTTTCCAAGGGTGAGAAATCAGCAAACGCAAAAACCATTATTAAAGTAATTCTACTGAACGTATCACAAAATGATCAAATAAAAATAACTGCCGACGGTCCTGACGAAGAGAAGGCTCTCGAAGAGCTGAAATCACTAATCGAATCCGATTTTACCAAGATAAACGAAGCTGTAAAAATCTGATTAACTATTACATGAGAGGGGGTGCTTGAAAATTCTTCTTTCAAGCACCTTTTTTTATCTACATCTGTTTCTTCAGGTAATCAGCCGTGGCCTTGTCGGTAATAAGGGTGTTTATAAAACCGCCGTTGAGTGCTCCTAAAATAGCCTGATATTTAACAGGCCCTCCGGCGGCGCAGACAACGTTAGGAATATTTTTCAGAGTGATCCCGTCAATTCCAATCTCCAGCTTATGCAGTTCAGCATCAACACATTCTCCCTCGGCGTTAAAATATCTTAAACAGATATTACCGACGGCCTTCTTGTCCCTTAGTTCCTCAATAAAAGTTTCTTCGATAACAGTCTTATTAAAATATGTATAATTATTTTCGATACCGGATACGCTTAAGAAGACCATCTCACATTCAGGCATCATGTCCAGCACAGATTTTATGCTCTCCTCATGAATCAAGGTAAACTTGGCTACCTTATTTTTCATGTAAACCGGAGCATATAGCAGAACCGGACTTGCTCCGAGTTTTGATGCGAGAAGCCTTGTGACCTCATCAGGCTGATGGTCACGGTCAAGCTGCCCCATATTACCCACCATCTGAACGACACGCATCTCAGGAAACGGACCCAGGGCAGGCAATTTCATGGCCATCTTGTACATGGTGCTGCCCCAGGAAATTCCGATTGTCTTCTGAGGACCTGCGTTCTGTATTATATATTCAGCCGCGGCCTGTCCCAGGGCATCATAAAGCTGGTCACCATCGACTTCCGGAGTAATAATCACCTGCCGCAGACCGTAGCGCGATTCCAGCTCTCCCTCCAGCTCTATATAGCTTTCGCTGAATCCGGCTATTCTAATCTCGACAATACCCTCATCCCGGCATTTTTTAAGCAGGCGGTTAACCCTCTGACGGGACATGCCGAAACGACCGGCAATCTCGTTCTGAGTCAAACCGAGTTTATAATAATAGTATGCGAGTTTTATGAGAATTTTCTGTTCTGTCACCTATCTCCCGGCCTTAAACACAGCATCAATAACCCTTTGGTTTCTTTTTGAAAAAGCTTCCATCTTTTTTAAAAATCCACTGTCGTTATTTAATACTGCCTCAGAAAAAGCTTTAAATTCAGCATGATACTGATCAGCAATTTCAGTCTTGATTATTCTTTCTCCTACCCCGCTGAGAACCCGGACTCTGGCAGGAACATCAATGTAGGTATTAAACGGAACAAGAACTTCGATACTGCCGGAGCTGCCGATAATTTTCACGTTCTGAGCAGACTGCATCTGAGTTGATACAGTAACGAGACTGTGACAGTCTGAATAATCAAGTATAAATGATGTAAGCCTGTCGGTTTCAAAGTTCGGATCGATGTCAATTAAGCCCTGAACACCGTCCGGATCCCTTTCCATAATAAGGCTCGAGACGGCAATCCCGTAACAGCCTATATCACGAAGAGCGCCGCCGCCCTCCTTCTTGTTACGAATGTTGTCAGGGTCAGTATTATCATATGAAAAAACGCATTGAATGGCCTTGATTTGTCCGATTTCATTACTGTTTACTATCTCCATTACCCTGAGCCACTGCGGATGAAAACGGAACATGAATGCTTCCATGAGATATACGCCTTTTGACTCACAATATGAAAAAGCTTCTTCAGTCTCCTCTTCGGTCAGTCCAAGCGGCTTTTCACAAATAATATGTTTGCCTGCGTCGGCTGCTTTCTTTATCCACTCAAGATGCATTGTATTCGGCAGCGGAATATAGACCGCGTCAATATCTCTGCATTCAATCAACTCGGTGTAGCTGCCGAAGGCCCTGCGAAAACCCAGCCTCTCTGCCGCAGCCTCGGCTTTTTCAAGGCTTCTTGACGCAAGGCCGTACAATTCTGCACCTTCAAATTTACTAAGGGGCAGATGTATCCGCTTCTGGTAATGTCCGCTGAGTCCTAATACACCCCATCTCAATTTTTTCATATTTTTTCTCCGTTTAATAAATGCAATCTTAATCAGAACTTTTTCATAAATCAGGAATTTATGAAAAAGTTTCCAAAGATATCGGAGTTTTTTGACGAACGATGAACAATATATGGTTAGCTGATGGTTGTCAAAAATACTCCAAAGGCAATTTCAAAAATAACCGATTTTCGAAATTGCCTCAATTATCAGAGATAAACTGCGAGACCGTATTTATTTCAATCATATTTGATTCATTCGTTTTAAGCGGGGGACTGCCGGCAAGAACCACAACAAGATCATCCTCATTAACGAGTCCTTCACTGAGCAGGGTATTAGCCGCGTCGGAGATGAGCTGATCTGTCGATTCAGGGAGTTCAATCAACTCAGGATACAATCCGTATGACAGCGACAGCTCCCGGGCTACCAGCATGTCATGGCATCTGACGTGGATGGGAATCCTCCCTCTGAAAGAGGAAACAAGTCTCGCGGTCAAGCCTGAATAGGTATGAACAATTATCGCCCTGATAGGCAGTTTTTCCGACGCCTCTATCGCCGATTCAACTAGAAAACGTCTAACGCTTCCTGTATTCTCAACCAGACCGTGTTTCCAGATTCCCCTGCGGCTTTCCTCAGCAGCTCTGGCTACCCTTACCATGGTCTCGACTGATTCAAGCGGATATTTCCCATACGCGGTTTCACCGCTGAGCATGAGAGCGGCCGATCCGTCGAGCACAGCATTGGCCACATCGCTTACTTCCGCTCTTGTAGGACGGGGATTTTCTATCATGGACTGAAGCATCTGGGTTGCTGTTATTACCGGCTTTGCCCTTTTAACACAGAGCTTAATCAGATGTTTCTGGATTGCTGGAACCTCTTCAGCCGGTATTTCAATTCCAAGATCACCTCTAGCAACCATTATGCCGTGACATACTTCAATAATACTCTTGGCGTTGTTAACGCCTTCCCTGTTTTCTATCTTGGCGATTATTTTAATTTTACTGTTGTATCCTTCCAGGATACTTGTAATCTCGGCAATATCATCGGCATTCCGCACAAAAGAATGCGCTATAAAGTCAACTCCGCTCTCTGCCGCGAACCGAATATAATCTCTGTCTTTATCTGTCAGCGCAGGCAGATTAAGATGAACCCCGGGAATATTCACACTCTTCTTATTTTTAATAATGCCGTCATTTTCTGCTATAGCATATAAGCGGCTATTTTTCTTTTCTGTTACCTTGAAGCTGATATCTCCATCATCAATAAGTATTTCGGATCCTGCGGGAACATCCTCGGCAATCCGATCATAGGAGACAGGAATGTGTGGTATTTTATTCTCATCTTTCAGCCTGTCAATCTGGGCCGCGGTAAAAACGACACGATCACCGGTTTTAACATGAAGTTCTTCTTTAATTCCGATTGTACGGATTTCAGGACCCTTTGTATCAATTAGAATTCCGGTAAATTCCGAAACACTCCGGATATTCTTAATAACTTTCAGCGAGTCTTCAGTACTCTGATGAGCCGTATTCAACCTGAAAACATCTACTCCGCGGTTTACCAGCTCACGAATAAAATCTGTTCCGCAGTTTCTGTCGGAAATTGTTGCTACTATTTTTGTCTGTTTACGCATAAACCCTCTTTAATCATCTCTTAATGTTAATTACAATATATCACTGCTGTAGTTTTGTGGTAAGATTAATGTATGGGAAAAATATCAATTTTCTATTTTTCCGGAACCGGCAACACCTGGTGGGCCGCCGGGAAATTCGCAGACCAATTATCCAATCTCGGCTTTAAGGCGGAGCGCGTCTCTATTGAGCAGCCTCCTGCACTTTTATTATCAAAAATCCGGAACTCTGATATCATTTTCCTCGCCTATCCCGTTTACGGTTCTGACAGGCCGGAGCCGATTAAGGACTTCATAAGGATGATTCCTGAGGCATCTTCATTCGCGAAAGATCTGCCAGTGCCTTTCGGAATCATCTGCACACAGATGATGTACTCCGGAGACGGAGCATGGCTCGAACACTGGCTGATAGAAGAAAAAGGCTATCAGATAAAATGGGCGGTCCACATCAGAATGCCGAACAATATATCCATTCCCGGCTTTCTATTCAAATATACCAATAATTACAACATCCTCGGTAAAATACTTGATAAAGCAGAAATCCGGCTAAATAAACTGGCCCTCCTAATCTTGAACGGAAAAGATTGGCGTCAGGGGACTTCCGTCTTCTGGAATTTAATGGGTCTGATGCAGCGGAGACCGTACCGAAAAATTCTGCCATCGTATCAGAATAGTCTTACTATTGACGAAGAGAGATGCACAGCCTGCGGTAAATGTGTCAAGCTATGCCCCTCAGAAAACATCAGGACGGTAAACGGCGGATTTCCTGAGTTTCTCGGAAAATGCAGCCTCTGCCTCAGATGCTATAACTACTGCCCTGCCTCAGCCGTTAGGTATAATAATAAAAGCTTCAGACCCGTTCCTCCCTGCCGGAACTTGCCCTACCGGGGCCCGGTAGAGAATTTTAATCCGGCTGTTCTCAAAGAATAGATTCCAGTTTTTCGACGACTAATTTCCAGAGTTCCCGGCCATCAGATTCTTCTGCTCTCGGAAAAAAATCGGGGAAGAACATTTCCGTCCTCATCCTCTCTATGGTATGCCCGCTGCCCATGTAATCGCCGTCAACGGCCGCACTCTTAATCAGGTCAAATCCTATTGCCTCGCACGAGCAGTCGAGCCCATTCCCAAGCCGTGTACTCATCCTAAGCAGCTCGTCCGCGAGTACAATCATCTCGAGTGATCCGGTTCTGCCCGAGGAAAGATAGCCGGCATTATGAATGAAGGACGTTCCCGACAGCACTGCCATATTCATGCTCATCATCGCCTCAGCCGCCGCCTGACTGTCGGGCCGGTGAGAATCGGAACATCCGCCGCCTATCCAGCTTGGAATCCCCAGCATGTTAAAATAATCGACGGCGGCAGAACAGGCGAGCGAGTACTCCGGCGAACCATAGGTAATGACACCGCGGCGCATATCCATAGGAAGCACCGCCGAGCCGGACAAGACCGGTGCGCCGGGGTTTTCCAGCTGGTGAATAACAATGCCGGCAAGAACCTCAGCCGAGGACTGGGCAACCGCGCCGGAGAGAGTCACAGGAGAGGAGGCCCCCGGAATTATTCCCGGATAGCAGACTACCGGAAGGTTCTTCGAGGCGGCATATCTGAGTCTTCGTACCGCCTCAGTCCCGATAAAAAGAGGTGAAGTAGGTCCGGTGAGGTCGAGTCCTGACGGCTTCAAAGTGAACTTCGTCCAGCCTCCGGCTTCAGAGGCAAGATGCTCCCACACAGCCTCAGCCCCCTTATGATCATGTGCAGTAAAGGCAACCGGTTTTGATGTTTCATCAGTAACCGCGGCAACCGCCGCTAGAGCCTGATGCTCAGGCGTGATATCAGTCGGGGTATACAGGGCTGCAGCCATATCTATTCCCCCAAGCCTGTCACAGACGCGCGCCGCATCCCTGACATCCTGGAGGAGTCCGGGGCGCTGGCAGCCGATCTTCCGATCAAAGATGTTCATGCAGTTCAGCCCTATTGAAAGACAGCTTCGCCCCCTGTTGCTTACGGTGGGGTTGCCATCGCGGTCATAAATTCTGATTTCAGCAGGCACGTTCTCGATGGCACTGTAGACAACATCAGGCGGAAACAGCAGCCTGCCCTCTCTGCTTCTAAGGCATCCGTTTTGAAGCAGCAGTTTTTCTGCCGCCTCATCATCAACCCTCATGCCGACTTCACGAAGTATTCTGAAAACCGAATCGTCAATCATAGAAAGCTGTTCTTCCGTGAGTGTTCTAAGTATCAGCTGTCCCAAATCCCTTACTCCTTAGAGGCTCTGTAAAAAATCGATTATTTTTCACAAAGCCTTTGAAGTGTTTTTGACAACAAGAAGCTAAACTATTATAGCATAACAAGTTGTCAAAAAACTTCATTTAAATCTAAAGTTGAAATTTCAAATATCCCTGATTTTTGGAATTCCCTCCTTAAGTAATAATTAATCCTAAGCCTTGACTTTTGTTCTATATGGAACTAATATTTCGTATGAATATTTTTCAGAGTGTTTCTGAAAAAATAACTAAGCTGCATCGGCACCTCAATATACTGAAAGTAAGACAGCCTTTATTTTATGAAACCGTAAAATTTCTACTGTTTTCAACTGTAATTATACTCATAATAGCACCCGGATTAAAAGGACTAAATTACCGGTGGCAGTGGTACAGACTCCCGGATTACCTGCTTTTAAAGACAAAGACCGGAATATCAGCCGGTCCCCTGCTTAAAGGCCTCAGCGTGACGCTTTTCATCTCGGTAATTTCTCTATGTCTAACGGTAATTATCGGGTTTGCAACGGCACTCTTACGTTTATCCGAATCTATAACAGCAGTCTTTATTTCGAGAGTTTATCTTGAACTCATCAGAAACACCCCGCTTCTTATACAGTTATTTCTCATGTATTTTGTTATCTCTCCGATCCTCGGAATAGGAAGACTCCCATCGGCCATACTGGCGCTCAGCCTTTTCGAGGGCGCCTATACTTCTGAAATAATACGTTCAGGAATAATTTCCATAGAGAGGGGACAATGGGAGGCGGCGCACAGCCTAGGGCTTCCGAAGGGACTCGTCTATAGGCTGATAATTCTTCCTCAGGCATTCAGGCAGGTTCTGCCTATGCTGGCAAGTCAGGCTATCTCGTTGATCAAAGATTCCGCCCTTGTCTCGACTATAGCAATCTATGATCTGACTATGCGCGGACAGGTTGCCATCTCTGAAACTTTTCTAACCTTTGAAATCTGGTTTACTGTAGCCGCAGTCTATCTTATAATCAATATTGCACTGTCACAGATTATTATGATATTTGAAAGACGACTAAAAAAGGTTGATTTATGAACAGCAAGATTACAGGTGACACGATAATCAGCACCAAGAACATCTCGAAAACTTTCAGCCGTGATATAAAAGCCCTTGAAAAAGTCAGCCTTGAGGTCAAACAGAAGGAAGTTGTTGTAATAATAGGGCCTTCCGGTTCAGGAAAATCAACCCTGCTCCGCTGTTTAAACGGTCTGGAGGAGATTGATGAAGGTTCAATTACCATCGACAACACTCCTCTCGATGGGCATCATCACAACCGCCTCAAAATCAGAACCGAAGTAGGAATGGTCTTTCAGAACTTCAACCTCTTTCCCCATATGACTGTCGGTGACAATATCAGAATAGGTCCTAGGCATGTCAGGAAACAGAATCAGGCTGAGGCGGACCAGATAACCGACGAGCTGCTTAAAAAAGTCGGCATCTATGACAAGATTGACGCCTATCCCCGGCAGCTGAGCGGCGGACAGCAGCAGAGAGTGGCAATCGCCCGCGCCCTTGCGATGAACCCGCTCATCATGCTTTTTGACGAACCAACGAGCGCCCTCGATCCGGAAATGGTCGGAGAGGTTCTGGAGGTTATGAAAGATCTGGCGCATGAAGGAATGACCATGCTTGTGGTTACCCATGAAATGGGATTCGCGCGGGAAGTCGGCGACAGGATTATATTTATGGACGAGGGGAAAATTGTAGAAGAAAACAGTATAGATGACTTTTTCGATAATCCTGAAGAAAAACGATCTAAACAGTTTTTAAGTAAAATATTACACAATGGAGGATGTTAATGAAGGAGAAAATGTTAAGGAACTCGGTGGTTTTCCTTTTGGTACTACTCGGGTTAATGCTGGTTTCATGCGGAAACCAAAGTAACAATACGGCCTCTGCTGAAGAAAAGAGCCAAGTCGGCCAGCTTGATGAGATTGTCAAACGGGGCAGCCTGAAAGTCGGTTTATCTACCTTTGTTCCATGGGCAATGCTGGATCAAACGGGTAATCTAATAGGTTTTGAAGTTGATGTCGCCAATCAGCTTGCGGCTGACATGGGTGTTGAGATTGAATTCATCCAGACAAAGTGGTCGGGAATCATCCCTGCCCTTCTAACCGGGAAATTCGACATCATAGTAGGCGGCATGTCGATAACACCGGAGAGAAATATCTCCGTAAACTTCACCGACGCTTATGAATACAGCGGACAGTCCATTGTTGCCAACAAAGACAGGGCCGGGGGCCTTTCGAGTCTCGAAGATTTCAACAAACCTGAAATTATTCTGGCCACAAGGACCGGCAGCACGGGTGCGGTTGCTATAAAGCAGTTCATGCCAAATGCCGAGGTAAGGCTCTTCGATGATGAACCGCAGGGTATTCAGGAATTGCTGAACGGCAGGGTTGACGCATGGGTATCATCATTTCCCTTCCCGCAACTTCAGGCCGAAAAATATTCTGATAAACTCTATATTCCGATTGAACCTGAAATTTTCCGTGATGAGCCTATAGCCTTCGCGGTGAGAAAGGGTGAGCATGATTTCATGAATTTCCTTAATAACTGGATTACCCTCAAGTGGGCCGACGGTTTTCTCGATGAAAGATACCGATACTGGTTCATGGGTGAAGAATGGATGAGTCAGGTAGATTTAGGCTCGAGTTGATATATCAGAAAACTGGCGGCTGATGAAATCGAACAATAAAAGAAAACTAAAAAAGGCTGATTTTATCATTCTCGGATTAGCTGCAGTACTGGTGATCTATATAGTCTACCGTATCAAAGTAACTATAAGATATGAATGGGCCTGGGAGATCCTTCCGAAATACATATTCCGATTTGACGACAAACTCGGACGCTGGGTATCGGCGGCAATCTTCTCAGGCTTCATCATGACGATAAAACTGAGTATCTGGGGGATTATCCTCGGAACCGCTATAGGCATCGTCATGGGCATTCTCAGAGTACACACGGAACTTTTCGGAAGAGTCATCAGCAGGGTTTATGTTGATCTAATCAGGAACATCCCGCCGCTTGTACTGGTATTCATCTTCTACTTTTTTTTCAGCAGCCAGATTCTGGACAATCTCGGTCTCGAAGAGCTTGTAAAAGCCTCAGGACCTGTTATCCAGTCAATCCTGACGGTCATATTCATAAAACCCAGCCTGTTTAATGAATTCCTGTCGGCCGTGCTCAGCATTGCGCTCTATGAAGGCGCATATATCACCGAGATTGTCAGGGCCGGAATCGAAAGCATCCCCAAGGGGCAATGGGAGGCGGGACACGCTATAGGCCTGTCACGCTACCGGCAGTTCCGCCACATAATCCTTCCGCAGGCGCTGAGAAATGTGCTCCCGCCGCTGTCGGGCCAGTTCATATCAACAATAAAGGACTCTGCTATAGTCTCGGTCATCTCGGTTCCAGAGCTCTCCTTTCAGGGAATGCAGGTAATGGCTTCCACCTATGCATCATTCGAAACCTGGATAGTGATAACCGGGCTGTACTTTATTCTTACATTCAGCTGCGCGGCATTCTTCGGTCGGCTTCTTCAGCGACTGAAAGCCGCCGACTGATTCCGATTAATCAATTAACGTTCAACCCAAGCAGCTTTTTTATAACTTCATGCGACAGGGTTTTTAGCCTTGTCAATTTATCATCATCCTCAACATTTCCGGCTTCGACAATTTCCCTGACAAGCCTATGCAGTTCTTCGTGAAAAATAAGTAATTCACTATATACTTCTTTTAATTCCGGAATTTCATAGGAATTGCCGTTGAGCCATTTTCCGAGCGCGCAATCATGATGATCCCCGACTGCTGAAACATCAATCTTATCTGTTCCGTTGATATGTTTCTCAATACGTTCAACCCAAAGCTGATGTGCCCTTATCATCTCAACAATAGAGTCTTCCTTGTTTTCTTCTTCTATATATTTGAAGTTTTTCAATGCATCTGACAATTCGTCTCCTATGGAAACATTCAGATACCCGAGGGTCTTCATTTCATTTTGAACATCGACAAGCTCACTCAGACACTGCGATAGAATTATGGTCTCACCCTGGTTTTTTTTCGAACTATCAGCCGTTACTTTAACCGCGTCAGACAGTTGAACCGCAGAATCATTTATTACACGGCTGTTTAATAGAGTATTCTCACTATGCTCGGAAAGCATATTCGCGGCACTAAGAATCTGAGAAGTACCTGCTGAAATCTCATCAGTACTGTTCACTATTTCCTGAAAGGCATCGGTAAACAGGCTTAGATTGCCGGCTATGCTTTCTATTGAGGAATAAGTATCGATGCTATGTCTAGCAGCTGTTTTTGTTCGTCCAAGAATCTCTTTAATCGTCTCACTTATTCGCAATCCATTTTCAGCGGTATTCCCGGCAAGAGCCTTCATCTCACCTGCAACTACGGCGAAGCCCCTTCCATGCGCCCCTGCACGAGCTGCTTCAATAGCCGCATTCATCGCCAGCAGTTTTGACTGTTCAGTTATCTCATTGATAATACCGTTAATCTCAAAAAGAAGGGTAACATCGCTCTCAATCTGAGATATAAGCTTATTTGTCTCACTCACATACTTCTTGCTTATCTCGCCCTGTCTCTCAAGCTCTTGAGCTGTTCCAAATTTTTCCTGAACAACACGTGAAACATTCTGCAGCGAGGCGTTTGTTTCTTCGATTGATGCTGAAATCTGGGCAACCGAACTACTCTGTTCACTGACCATACTGTTCAAACTCTCAATTGAATCAACGATAGTCCTGGTTGAATTCTCCGACGAAAGCATCAGTTTATTTAGAATCACGGATTGCTCACTAACTTTATCTGTTGAGACATTTACCTTCGCAATTGAAATAAGGGAGTCATTGATATTGAACTCAATTACATCAGACATCTTCGCGATCTGTTTTGATTTATTGCTGATTCGGCTGATAAGGTTTGTTAATGATGTAACCATATTTGATTCAAGAATCTCTTCAAAATTACGAAATTCCCTGAAAAATGAGTTCTTCCTTTCTTTTAGAATCAAGTCTCCGCCTGCAATCTGATCGATACAAATCTGTAGTCCTCTGAATGATTTATAGATGATGTTAGTCAAAAATAATGATAAGAAAATCCCGATAATGATGGAAATGATCATAATGAGCGCCTGAGTTTTGAGACTAGCCATTAGCAAACTCCGGGATCGGTCGGTATAATCAGTAGCGCCTATTATCCAGTCAAGCTCGTTTATATACAGATATGTTGTTATTTTTTCCCTCGTTAAGGAGGAATCGTCAACTCTCCATGGATAAATACTTATATTTATTCCCGGGTTTTCGATTCCCGTCGCTATCATATCTGAAATAAATCTGCGGCCGTCCGCATCCTCCAGACTAAGAATGTTTTCTCCGTCCTTCCGGCTGTTCCGAGATAAAATATTATTTCCGCTGCTATCTATAATCATATAAGAGCTCTCATTTCCAACAGCTTTCTCCGATAATTCATCAAATAAACTCTCAAAGTAAGCTGTTTCCCTCTCTCCAGCGAATAAAACATAAAGCAGTCTGCCCGAAGATGAAACAATGGGTTTGTAAACAGTAGAGTACCAGTTTCCGAGGATTTCCGCCCGGTCGTGGAATGTTCTGCCCTCGATTATCGTTTTATATACTTCAGAGTCTTTGCTTATAATGGTGCCTCTTACAGAACTTCCATTCTTATCTTTTATAGAAGTAGAAGTCCTGATGATTCCTTCTTCAAAAGGCTGAAAGACGGTAAACAGCGAACCTGTTTTAATAGTCAAATCATTTAAAATTCGATCCAGAGGATCTTCAGGCACTCCCTTAAATACAATTTTATTCATCTGCACAGAAGAAACACTGGCTCCGAAAGCTTTAAGCGAAATAATATCAGTGGAAATAAGAAGATCACCCGACTCTCTAAACCTTGATTCAAGAAGTTCAAGATCTTTTAATACAAAATCACCGGCGAATTTTTTGATCATATACACACGATTACTTATTAATTTCAGCTTGTTTACAAGCTCGATTTTCTGATTTGTCTGGACCTCTCTTATCCTCTCGAAGGCAGTGTAGATGGAAAGTGAAGTTAAAGGGAGTACAACCAAAAGAATACTCATAACCAAGATAAAGACACGCAGCGTAATTGATTTTCTTTTCATTGCGGGAATAGTATAGAATTACAATTAAATATTCAACGATTTATTGTTACTATGTCTCATTTGGAAATCAATTAATATTTAGAATATTGTGATAAGTTGTAAAAACATTTCAAAGGTATTTGAAATATCCTCATTTGTTGAATCTTTATAAGAAAAAAAAGAGCCGCTTAACAGCAGCTCTTGAATTAAAGACCCCTAGGGCCGTATAAATAATTAGTCAGCGAGAATTGCTTCTACTGGACAAACATCCGCACATGCGCCACAACTGGTACATACATCGGGATCAATCCACCTGAGATCATCTTTTTCGCTGATTGCTTCCATCGGGCATTCTGCTTCACAGGCGCCACAATTGGAACATTCATCTGTAATTTTATAGGCCATTAAATGTCCCTCCAAATTAGATTATGCCGGAATGATAATATCCTACCACCCCTAATGTCAACAGAAATAAAGCAAAAATCGCAGTATTCCGCTATTTATTCTTCTTCTTATGTCTGTTCTTTCTCAGCTTTTTCTTTCTTTTGTGTGTGGCTATTTTATGCCTTTTTCTTTTACGTCCGCAGGGCACCGCAAGCTCCTTTATTGTTCTTTATAAAAAACTATTACGCATAGTCAAACGTCTTGGCAAGATTATGCCGTAATTCACAAAATATTTCAAGTCCCCGGCAGCAGGAACTGTTAATCAAACCCGCCAAACAGGGATTTTCTCTATAGATTCAAGCTCTCTTTCAGTGCGTCATTATGACATGAAACCTCTATAAACGGAATGATTAGTCCGGCCAGCCCGAAAGCCACGGCACCAATCTCTGCGATTAGAAAATTCATGTTTTTTATGTCCGGATCCTGCTGGACAAGGCCCAAAACCATGAAGGTGTAGCTGCCGACGAATCCCGCCTGAAGAATGGAACCGGTAAGAACATTTCCATTCATAAGGCTGCCCATTCCTCCTGTCAAAAGGTTTACAGTTGCCACTGCCCACGGATCCTGGCTGTACCTATTATACAGAAGATCCTTATAGTAGACATCAAGATTAGCAGAATACTTCCTCATCTCGGAATTTTCATCGGCCGACAGGTAAGAATCTATTGAACACATTATATCAAGCTGGACATAAGGAATGATTGAATTTCCGAGATTCGTAAGATCGAAAGAATCTTCGGCTGACAAGGCAGCCGGAGACAGAATAATCAGTAACACAATTAGAATCCGTATTGTTTTATCCATTCTCATATTACTCAATCACCTTTATATTGCCGAATTTCAAAGTTGTATCAATCTTTTCCCAGGTCCCAGATGCAACATCTATTTTACCGTTGATGATTTCATTAGTTTGAGGGTTTGCCCCGACAAAATAGAGCTGAAGGCCGTCTGAAGAAACATCATAAGATACAATTTCTATCTTACCCTGTAAATCCGATGGAAGAAGCTCTTCATCCGGTCCGCTCTGATCGGTAATAGTCAACCTGGCAAGCTGATGATAACCGGTTTCCTGATTTGCCGAATCAAGGATGGCATATCTGTAATAAATAACATCACCCATGATTTTTATCATCGAAGGCTTTGCCTCAGCATGAGTAAACGGAACGGCTGTAAGAGCTCGATTTCCATCAGCATCAAGAAGTCTGACAACCTTTGTATCAGCGGACGAACTCCCACCCCACCAGCTGTTATCATAGAGGCCATAGAGCGCTCCGTCGTTAGCCCAGATCATCTTGCCAATATTTCCGAAACACAGATCGGTCAATCCTTCTTCACTGAGCCAGTCCTTAAACAATTTCCCGTTAAAATAAGCCCTCAAAAAATCTTCAGGTTTGCTGGCAATCAAATCATATAAATCATTTGCTATCAAATCATCAGCAGTAAGTAAACTTTCTTTATCTACATCTTTTATTGTCGGTTCCTCGACGAAATAAGGCTGAATCTTCGCACATATCTTATCAATATCAATGAGGCCGTCGGTTTTCACATCATCGCGCCACTCAAAAGAACTCCCCGTCCAGGCCTGAGAAGTCATATTGATAAGTTCAGTATTTCCTTCCCAATTATTATCATAATGCTTGTAAAGATTAATCCAGGTACCGCCGCCGCTTGAATCACTGTACATAAGTTCATACCTTCGCGTATCATTATCAAGATCAGAAACCTTTATAATGCCGTTCATTCCTCTGATATTATATCCGTTAATTATAAGATAATTACCGTCAATACTGCTTATATACCCTCTCACCCAGACATCACTATCTGAAGAATAATAAACATTTTTATAACTTGTTTCGCCATCGGTATAGTACCGGAGAAATGATGCAGAATCACCGTAGGAACTGTCGTTCTGAAAGAACAGATGCTTCTTCTTGTCGATCATGAATGTCCCGATCCGCAGGGTTGAATTATCCGGAGTAACCTTCACAGCTTCTCCGCCGGCGTCCGGGTCATAACAATAAATATCATCCCCCTCACTCTCGTTGACCGTAAAATAAAGCTTACCGTCAGAATCTTTTACAAGAGGCTCCTGTTCCATTCCCCACCAGCCCCAGACGTCTATCATTCCGGGATATAATGAACTGGAACTGTTTCCAGGAGGCCAAAGGATGTCATAGTTTGAAGAATCAGGATAAATCCTGAGAAATTGTATACCGGAACTCGAAGTTCCATCCCAGATTCCCCAGAGAAAGTTTTCAAAACCTACATAGATTGAACCGTCGTCGCCCATTGAGATAAATGAAACAGGGGGTATATATACTGAGGCCTCACCAAAATCAAAAATTGAAGCAATAGTCCCGTCTTCAAGAAACTTTACCAGAACGGGGTTGTCTTCAAGTGCTTTTGAATCAAGACCTTTTGAGCCGCTCCTCGACTGAGATTCAGTTCCAGCTACAGCTTTTGCTCCTGTTGAATCTACCATAAGAATGGTGCTCCCCGCAGGCGCAACTAAATCAGCCATAAACGGAATAAAAGCGCAGGATACTGCACTTAAGATGACAACAAGAATTAAAAGCGATTTAAATACTATATTTTTCGATTTTCACTCCTGCATGATTTTTTTAATATAAATTTTAATGAAATTATACATTCATATTCGGCTATTTTCAATTTCATTTAAAAATAATTTTATTACCCCCGAAGCTTTACCGGATAATAAACCTGCTTGCATTCTGCCCCCATAGATTGTATATTTTTAATCTATTATGGAAAAGTTATTAGACACGATAAGCTTCAGGTATTCTGATCCTCAAATTATCGGACTCCTGAATGAGATTACATCAGAACCATCCGGATATTCATATAATTTCAACCAGAACGAAGACTCATTCATCAAAAACAATACTGATTTCAGCGTCCCGGCAATTGCAATTCACCATGATGTCTCAAAACAAAAACCTTCTGATGAATACCTGGATACGCTTCGAACGCTCTTTGCCAACCTCTTCCGTATCTTTCCCGATGTTTTTGCGGGAACCAGGTACTTCTTCGACGCAGCTGAAATTCTCCGGCCCTGCTTCATTCAAATATTCAAGGCCGAAGACTCATATTACCTATACCTTCTTAGAATAGATCTAAATATTAGATTGTCAGACTGCAGCATCAATATCTCCGCAACGAATGACAGAACCGCGGCCTATTCGAGCCAAAAGCTTTTTTTTGAGAGCCTGCTCATCCCGATAAAAAAACCCGATTTAACAACGAGAGGCGGCGAGATTCCGATTAACCGGCTATTCTCATCAACCTGGACAGGCGAAACCGGAACGGGTTACCACCTGAACGGGCAATGGATTGACCGGGAAATCACGAAGCTCATCAGCACTGTGTTCCTGCCGGAGAACGCGCGTACCTACCCCTATTATCCATTCAAATGTGATTTCAATACTGTCTGCTTTTCGCCTCCGATTTTAAACCCGGAAGGAAGAAGAAGCTTTCTAACTTATATGCACAAGTCGCTGCCGATGATAATCGCAGATATCAGAAAAATTGAAACCGAATTAAAAACAGAAAAATTCCGGAAAGACATGCCCTTACTCCTTGAGCTCAAAAAAAAGGTCCCGGCCGAGTGGACAAAAATCTGGTCTTCTCTTAAAATCAGTCCTTATCTAAATGAGAACGAGATGAAGGAGTACCTGCTTGAATTCAGACTTTCGTAATTTAAAGGTTACAATTATGGGGCTTGGCCTCCATGGCGGAGGAAGCGCTTCGGCTGAGTTCTTCGCCCGGGCAGGCGCACAGGTAACTGTTACTGATCTGAGGGACAAAGACACCCTACAGCCTTCGATTGACGCACTTTCAGAATATAAAATCAGATATGTTCTCGGACAACATGATATCGATGATTTCAGCAGCGCGGATATAGTGATTAAGAATCCCGCTGTAAGACCTGATTCCCCCTATCTAACGGCCTCGGCGCGCGTAGAAACCGATATATCAATATTTCTCAGCATGAACCGGCGTCCGGTAATTGCGGTTACCGGCAGCAAGGGAAAATCAACAATAGTTTCCGCTCTCTACCATGTGCTTAAATCGGTTCACCCCGATACCGACCTCGGCGGAAATATCACGGTCTCTCCCCTGACCTTCCTGAATGAAAAGAAGAATGCGGGGGGAAGTCCTGTTATCCTCGAACTCTCATCCTGGCAGCTGGCCGACATACAAGGACGGAACCTGCTTAAACCCTGCGCGGCCGCCATTACTAATATCATGCATGATCATCAGGACAGATATAATTCGATGGCCGATTATGCCGCCGACAAGGCCGTTATTTTCGAAGCACAGACCAAGGATGACATCCTCATCCTCAATTCAGATTCGGATTTCACCCCGGCCTTTGCTGCCGCCGCGCCTTCAAGTATTTTCTATGTGACCGTTAATGGTGTAAATACAAACGGCGCCTCAATAGCCCGGGACGGCTCCGGTATCTGGACCGAAAACGGCATTAGCACGCGGATTCTCGGAGCGGTTAACACCCTCAAAGGCAGCCACAACAGGCAGAACCTTCTCACCGCGGCGGCCCTGCTTTATAAGTACGGCATCGATTCGGAGCTTATTATTAAGGGTCTTGCGGAGTTCCCGGGAATTGCCCACCGCCTTGAGTTCATCCGTGAAGTCCGGGGTCTACATTGGTATAATGATTCGGCTGCAACAATCCCTGAAGCCGCCGCAGCCGCAGTAGAGAGTTTTAACGGCCTGGTTCACCTGATAACAGGCGGAACCGATAAGAATCTCGACTTCGGGGTCCTTGCCGACGCCGCCCGCCGGGCCGAGTCAATAAGTCTGCTTGCAGGAACAGGTTCTGATAAAATAATGCGGCTTTTCAATACTGGTAACATAGCCTACGACGGGCCCTTTTCAAGCCTCGAAGATGCGGTTTCCAATGTCTGCCGCCGTTCACAAAGCTCAGCCGGCACAAAGGCCGCAGTCCCCCAGACGGCTGTACTGTCTCCCGGCTGTGCTTCGTTCGGCATGTTTAAAAACGAGTTTGACCGCGGAGACAAGTTCAAAGCCCTCGTTAATTCATTATAGTCCGAGTTCGGCCGCAATCACTGCCCTTGTAACCGACAGAACTTCCGCTGTCTCGGTGCGCAGCATCTTGAGAAAAAGCTCATATTTGCCGTCTTTCATGAAAAGATTGCCGGTAATGAGTACTTCGGCATTCAGCAGCTCCCCAATCTTGCTCACAGAGCTGTCATCTGTCATTCCCACATTCTGAAACTCGATTTCACCGAGAAGCTGGCCGAGGTCTTTACGCTCGGCGAGGGTTATCCTCTCGTTAAGACCAGCGCTGAGGATCAAATGCTCAGTAAAATATTCGGCTCCCGCCGTCAGTTTTGCATCCGAAGAAAACGGCAGGACGGCAACCGGCCGTTCTTTTGTAACCGGCCAGGTAGAAAAATCAAGAAGCTGATTTACAGCCTGGTCAAACAGACTTGCAAGAGTATCTTCAATTTTCTCAGTATCAATCCTGTCGGCCTGAAACCATGCATCTTCATCAAGAAGAGGAGAATCAGACAGGTAAGACAGCTCCTCCTTGGTGAATCTGATAATAATAGATTCCAGTTTATCGGCGCTCCAGTTAGAACCAGTGTGGTGACTAACGCTTCCGGCTGTTCCGCCTCCGGACTCACCGCTCTCATCTCCATAGGTCAGAAAAATATACCGGGCAGAGGTGTACTGCGCAATCTGCCTCAGAACATACTCACCCTGAAGGTCCAGTCCCCCGGTTCCTATTCCGTAAATTTTAATCCCGGCGGCTCTTGCATCGACTGCTGCCCTGCTGCAGCTGTACTGCCGGCCGTAATCAAGATGGGGAGGAGCGTCAGTTATTATGTAGGCCAGCCTGACCCCGTTTTCATTCCACTGCATAAGGTTTACAAGATCGTCGAGTGCCTTCTCGAGATCTTCGGGCATGTCTCCACCCCCGTAGGCCTGAACGAGATCCAGCTCAATCTGAAACTGATCAATATCCGCGGTGAGAGGAATAATACTCGTTACATATTCATCTCCGACATCCTTGTACAGGACCATTCCGAACCTCACCTCGGCCGGTACAGACAGGGATGTCAGATTCATATGAATAATCCGGATTGTCTCCTTAAGCCTGCTGATTTCCTCACCCATACTACCCGTTGTATCCATCACAAAGACAATATCAAGCGGAATTGGTTCGGGAATAATTCTGTCGACGTCAAAGGAGACATCGATGCTCCTGTCTCCGGCCCTGTCTATATTCAGCGTCTGTGGATTTTCCTGATACGCCCTTCCCGGATCTATCTCAAGTTTGAACACTTCGTCTCCGTCAAGATTCGATGGGTTAATCTGATATGAGCCGTCGGCGAGAGTCAGTCCATGCATGCGGCCATTTCCGGTGGTTATGGAAATTTGAGCCCCCGGCATTGATTTACCATTGCGGTCGGAGACTTTCAGGACTATCCGCTCTGAAATATCCAGATCAAGGGGCAATATATCCTGTCTGTATTTTTCGAGAAAATTGAGAAAGTAGCCGTACTGCCGGTTATCATCTGAATAGCCAGCCTTAAGCCCTGAATGGGTTGGAATATTACTACCTCCCATGGCTTCGCTCTTCATGGATTTGGATTCGCGATCCCCGGAGAAGTCTTCCTCAGCAATCATCATCGGCATCTCAAGCTCGGACCCGTAATCTTCATCACGGAGCCCGGCTGAAGCCCCGGAGCCCGGCTTTAACCTTTCTTTAGCTCCTGATGACTCCGGCACGGATGAGGAAACAGAGTCAGCAAGTTCAAGGCTGTCCGCTTTGGCCAGGTTGTCCACTGCTTCTTCTTCAGTTCTGATATCCTCTGCATCTGAGGGCTCTGCCGAATTATCTATTGAAGGGGCCGTATCCGACGGCAATTCATCATTTTGTTCGGCGGTAGTACAGGATAAAATTATTACCGAAGATATTATAATAATTAAAATAATGGTCAGTCTGTTTTTCATCAGGTTCTCCTCGTTTTTTATTTATACGTGTTATTTCTTAGATAGTAACACATTTCTTTAAAAAAGAGGTTTACAAAGGAAAGCTGCGCTTGCGCTCTATTACCGGAGTTCATTCTTTCTACCAAAGCGTACAAGTACGAGCTGGGCCGTGAATCCAATTGTGATTAGCGCAAAACAGAAAAGAAATGCGGTATATATTGAATAATACTGATAGAAGTATCCGCCCAGAAGTGAGCCGACTATAACCCCCATAGTAAGAATAGATTCGAAGAGACCCATCCGTCTGCCGCGGTCAACGGCACCGGCAGAGCCGTGAAAGATGCCGTTTGAGTATGCCATTGCAAATAGGAGTCCGTAGAAGATAAAAAGCCCGTAAAAACCCGTTATTGACTTCACCATTAGAAGAATCAGCATACTCACTGCCGTCAGAATCTGAGTCAGCAGCATTAATTTGCTGTTAAAATGCCAGCTTGTTATCTTCCCCGCGATGAAAAAACCTATTGCCGTTGTGACCCCCCGCAGAAAAAGAAGATTACCGGCAACACTCTCGCCCAGCCCCATATTATCACGAATAAACAGAGGGAAAATATTATTCAAAAGTCCAAGGACAATATAAGTAGAAAACACGCCAATCCATCCGGCAAACCTCAGGATAGTCCCCCTTCCTCCGTTAATCATCTCATCAGCACTTCTCAAAGAGTTTGCAGGTTCTGAGTGAACGGGGAAGCTCCTCATATCCCGGACGAAGACCAGTCCGAAGGCAAGCAGGAGCCCCAATGAGGTCATCAGAATAATATCTGCATAAAACGGAAACAGCAGATTCCTCTCAACCAGGAGGCCGCCGACAAGCGGACCAGAAAGTGATCCGGTAGACCATGAGATGTTAAATTTGGAAATTGCGCTGCCAAGGCCGCTGTTGTCCAGACCGTAGGAAAACCAGCCCATGAGCTGCGGCCAGTAAAATGCCGGCGAGAATGAAAATAAAAGATAGAAAACAAGTACGACTCCGGGAGATTCAGCCTTGAGAATCATGAAGACGGAAAATATTGTCAAAAGGATTGCTATGAACATCGCGACAGGAGGAATTATCCTGTTCTGTACCGGTCTCATAAGCATGCATCCGGCCACATAACAGACCGCCCCGGCGGCAAAATACCATCCGATTATTGACGCCTCGATATTGAGGGAATCTTTCAGATAGAATATAACTGCAAAGTTAACGAGAGCCAGGTTCATGTTCATAAGAAATGCTGCGGGGAAAAGGATAAAAGTTCTCTTCATGTTAATTAAATTTCTTCCTGAATTTTTTATAGTAATAATTCCGCAGCTTTTCGGCTGACCTGAAAGCATTGTAGCGGACCTTTCTTAGCGGGTAATCCCAACATCCGGGCCGATGGAGTATCTGGCCTCCGAAACCGGTCTTAAACCTGTATAGTCCGTGCATAGGATGCTCAGGATCATCGGCGGGAGGTATTCCGAAAAAATCATAATCAGAGCAGCCTGCGGCAGCAGCCTGCCTGATAGCCTCCCACTGAAGGGCGTAGGACGGCATGAGGTTTCGTTTATTATTGGATGATGCGCCATATAGATAGGTGGCGCGGCGCCGCCCCGCGGCCCCCTGGAAGCTGATGATGATTCCGGCTTCTACAGTTCCGTCAATCACGGCTTCAAGAAGCCTGAGCTCAGGCCCGCTTCCGGCTACTTCCCTGTTTTTCTCGGCAGCCAGGTTGAATATCTTCTCATAGTATTCATATGAATGCAGGGCAATTCTATCTCGCTCAGCAGTAATTCGGTAAAGCTCGTACCAGCCCTTTAGCGCCTCGACACCGCGGGTCTGGACAGTAACGCCCTTTTTAGCGGCGAGCTTAATATTATACCTGGTCTTTGTTTTCATTCCCTTTAAAAGCTCTTCTTCCGTCCTGCCGATATCCAGGACTACCGTACTCGGCGGCTGAATATCCATCAAAGCCTTTCGAAACATTCCGGGAGCCGATAGAGTATTCTCCGGATAGCTCCTATCCCCGTCGGTTAGAGCCGGAACGCTTATTCCCCAGGGCGGATCGAAACGGATAAACACGCAGCTTGAAGGAAGAAGAGGTTTCAGACCTTCGGCAATCATTGCCGAGAGCTTCCAGTTGGAACCTATTTCGTTCTGGATGGGACCTGCAGGCCCATGAGGAATGTATGCAAGCGAATTCCCGCCGCCGAGCTCCCTGACCAGGACGAGCAGCGGATTCGAGTCAACAATGAAGGCAAAGGGCTGCCAACCAAATGCCTGCTTCAGTTCACCCCAGAAGGCACTCTGAAGCAGGTTATTGCCTGCTTCGAGCTCTATAAGGTTTATTTTTTCAATCTTTATTTCAGACATTCATTACCTATCAGCCTACTTCGGCATTCAGAACAGTAAGGGTTGTCAATTTATGACTTCCGGCACCAAGGTCAGTTTCACCGACCTTAACCTGACCGTTCTCAGTCTTCATAGGGACGGCAAAAAACTTGTCGGCTTTTATCTTTGCACAGTCCGTCAGTTTTTTCGGATCATCACCATCTAGATGGATTCTTGTTCCGGGAACCAGCCCGTCAGCAAAAATAACCTCGCAGGTCTCTTTACCATCGGAAGCAGGGCCTTCGGCGGCAAGCAACATTCCGAAACTCTTCGTTCCCCGGAATTTCGCCGGTTTCAGGTTTGAAACCACGACGAGATGCCTGTCCTGAAGTTGATCTTCAGTATAATAAGGCACGATACTTGAAACAATCTGGCGCGTTTCACCTGTCCCATCATCAAGCTGCAGTATATAAAGTTTGTCTGCTTCCGGATGCCTTACCACTTCGTTTATTTTGGCAACCCGCAGGTCAATTGACTCGCGGAACTTTTCTTCCGGTGAGATCGAAGCATCAGGACTCTTTGTTTCACTGCTCTTCTGCTCTTCGGCCTCTCGTTCTTTCTGACTTCCGGCAAATCTTGTCCTGAAACCTTCGATTTCATCGTCTTCCAGTTTCCTAAAGAGCAGCGATGGTGTACCGATTTCAGTGAGGTCATCGCGGCGGCCGAGACTCTCCCAGCTCATGTCCGGATTCCCGAAAAAACCTGCGATCTTCTCGGATGTTCCAGGCAGATAGGGAGAAATCAGAATTGCAAGGTCACGAACAAGATAGGTCAGCTCATGAAGCAGGTTTCCTGCGGAGTCCCTATCTTCCTTTATAACCCTCCAGGGTTCTCCGGCCTGAAAAGCCTTGTTACCCATGTCCGAGAGCTCGAAGATCTTTCTAATACCGTCTCTGAGGTCGGCACCTTCCAGGTGTTCGGTAATCCCGACAATCTTCACCTTTACATCAGCCGTGAAAGTACTATTCTCAGGCGCCGGCGGAACCTTTCCATCGAATGACTTAACTAAAAAAGTCAGTGTTCGATTTATCAGATTTCCAAGGTTTCCTATGAGTTCCGAATTGACCTTTTCCTGAAAGTCCTTCCAGGTAAACTGCACATCGGACTTCTCGGGTCTGTTGTAATAAACATAGAACCTCCAGACATCGGCGGCAATTCCCGTGTCTCTAGCATCGGTTCCGAAGACTCCTATTCCCTTACTCTTTGAAAATTTGTCATTTTCATAGTTCAGGTATTCAGATGAGGACATGTGGTAAAGCTTTGTCCAGTTTTCTCCCGAACCGAGGAGTGATGAAGGAAAGATTACCGTATGAAAGGGAATGTTATCCTTTCCTATAAACTGAAAGAGTTCGACCTCTTCAGGATTCATCCACCAGTCTTTCCAATCCTCGGTGTGAGTCGCGGTAATTGAAATATAACCAATCGGAGCGTCAAACCAGACATAGAAAACCTTGTCGCGAAAGCCGTCTTTTGGAACAGGGATTCCCCATTTAAGGTCACGGGTAATACAACGTTCATGAAGCCCGTCACGAATCCAGCTCTTGGTCATCTGAATAGCATTATTTGCCCACCGGCCTTCAACCGAGGTCTTCTCCATCCAGCTTTCAAGAAGCGGAAGAATAGCCGGAAGGTCGATATAGAGATGGTTTGTCTGCCTTTCATGAGGGGTCGCTCCGCATGTACCGCAGCGGGGGTCTTCAAGATCGGCCGGATCGAGGAGTTTTCCGCAGTCTTCACACTGGTCTCCCCTCGCCTCATTATAACCGCAGTGCGGACAGGTTCCCCTGACATAGCGGTCGGCAAGATAACGGTCGCAGCTGCCGCAGAAGAGCTGAGTGTCGGTTTTTTCCTTTATATACCCAGCATCGTCAAGTTTGGTAAAGATATGCTGGGTAATCTCGGTCTGCTCGGGAGTTGAGGTCCGGCCGAATTTGTCAAAATCGATATTGAACCACTGATATATTTCGGTATGAATTGCGTTATATCTGTCACAGAGTTCACGCGGAGTAACGCCTTCCTCTATAGCCCTTGTCTCGGTCGCGGTTCCGTATTCATCGGTACCGCAGATATAGAGGGTCTCATAGCCCTTGAGGCGGCAGAATCTGGCAAAAACATCCGCAGACAGTACCTGGATGAGGTTTCCCAGGTGCGGAATATTATTCACATATGGTAATGCTGAAGTAATTAGTCTCTTTTTCATGGAGGCATTTTATCTTTTTAAATAATATGAGTCAACGAGAGTGAATCCCGGTTTTTCTCTTGACTAAGGCCCGGTACGTGAGTAACCTTTTATCAGTATACAAAAAAAAGGAGGAATTATGTCGGAAAAGAATGTTGGACCTGACAGAAGTAATATTACTATCAAACCAAAGTTGATAGCAATTGTACTGATAGTAGTCGTTGTCCTTGCTGCCGTTCTAAGCAGTTTCTATATGGTAGATCAGACGGAACAATCGGTAATAATGCTATTCGGTAAATTTAACCGTATTACGGGGCCTGGTCTTCACACCAAACTTCCATTTGGAATAGAGAAGAATTACAACGTGCCAACCAAGGTGGTTCAAACGATGCCCTTCGGGTTCAGAACCGAGCAGGCCGGAGTATCAACCATCTATGACAGATCTGATTATCCTGAAGAATCAATAATGCTAACAGGCGACCTTAATATCGTCGATGTTGAGTGGATTATTCAATACAGGATTGTGGATCCTTACAGATGGCTATTCAAGGTTGAAAACAGAACCAAGACAATCAGGGATATATCTCAGTCAGTAATTAATCTGCTCGTAGGCGACAGGGCCATCCTGAACGTAATGGGCTCTGAGAGAACCTCAATTTCAGTTCAGGCTCGGGATAGAATGAATGAGATCTTTGAGGATTACGAACTTGGAATAACTATAACAACTGTACAGCTTAAGAACATCGTACCGCCGGCCGGAGAAGTTCAGGATGCATATGAAGATGTAAACATGGCCATTCAGGACATGGAAAAGCTGATAAATGAAGGCAAGGAATCGTACAACAACGAAATTCCACTGGCCCAAGGTCAGGCTGCTCAGATGCTTCAGGTTGCCGAAGGTTATGCAACAGAGAGAGTAAACGAGGCAAAGGGTAATGTAGCCAGATTTAATTCAGTTCTTACCGAGTACCAGAAAAGCAAGGACGTTACGCGTTCGAGACTTTATATAGAAATGATAGAAGACGTCTTCGGCAAGAAAGAAGGTACTGATATCATAGATAAAAACCTGGATAACTTCCTGCCGCTTAAATCTCTTCAGGGAGGTGTTCAATGAACAAATTCATACGTAATATTGTAATTATTCTTGTCCTTGTGATTATCATTTTCGCAGCAGGACCGTTCTACGTCCTGACTGAGGGAGAACAGGCTGTTGTCACGAGATTCGGAGCCATTGTTAGTGCCGATACAGAGGCCGGACTCAAGCTAAAAATGCCCTTCGTTGATAATGTAGTAAAATATCCCAAAAAACTCATGTCATGGGACGGCGACGCAAAACGTATCCCGACTGCTGAGAACCAGTTTATATGGGTTGATGCTACAGCAAGGTGGAAGATAACTGATCCTATGAAATTCTACGAATCAGTCACCACTCTTGAGCAAGCCTATGCCAGAATGGATGATGTTATCGATTCATCAGTTAGAACCGTTATATCCGAAAACCTTCTTCGTGAGGCTGTAAGAAATTCAAACTACATAAATGAAATTGAGCCTGAAGATGCTATCAAGATGGAAGACGAGGAAAGCTCAAACGCCCTGCGTAATCTGACTGTAACTGCGACTACTCATGACTTAATAGAAAAAGGTCGTCGGGAGCTTTCAGAAGAAATGTACACCAGTGCGGCAATAATAATACCTCAGTACGGTATCGAGCTTAAGGACATCATCATTCGTCAGATTAGATACTCAGACGATCTGACCCAATCTGTCTACAACCGAATGATGAAAGAACGTAATCAGGTAGCACAGGCATTCCGCTCTTACGGCGAAGGCCAGAAGGCTGAATGGCTTGGTAAACTTGATAACGATAAGAGATCGATTCTTTCTGGAGCCTATGAGAAATCTGAAAGTGTCAAGGGAAGGGCTGATGCCAAGGCGACGAGTATCTACTCCGAATCATACAAGGCTGACCCTGAGTTCTTCGATTTCTGGAGATCAATAGAGTCTTACAGAAAGATTTTACCGAACTTCAACAAGACTCTGACGACGGATATGGAATACTTTGATTATCTGTATAAGCAGAACGCCAGATAAGGTTGTAAGCATCCGGAGCAACCCTTCGGATTTTATATATCGGGTCCCGCCTGCAACCTACCTGGTTGCGGACGGGATTTTTTTGCGTTAACTTCCTATAGCGTCCCGATGGACAAAAAAAGACCGGACATTCCTGCCCGGCCGGATTTGAAACTGTAAAATTCTATGTGTCGATTCTAAGTCTGCGTCCGTTGTGTATTTTTCTGCTTAATACTGATGAAACAAACTCTGAGCCGGTTTTATCAACCTGAAATCTTGTACTGGAAGGCTGAATGTCAATTCTTCCGAGATCAACACTCTTTCCCCTTGTATGCTGGTTAATAAGTTTCATCAGATCACCGGGCGTCATACCGTCTCGTTGACCGAGATTAATCTTGAGCCAGGTAAAATTACCTGAATCACCGCGGTCTTGTCTCTGACCGCGTTTGCCGCCCTCGGATCCGCGCGGACCGCCAGGACCGCTGCTTCTGGAATCACGCCTGTCGCGTGAAAAGTCGCGGTTTGAACGATAATTCAGCTCACTGCCGCGCTCAACAGGTTTAAGATCATCGGCGTCCTTGTAAAATGAAAGAAAGCGGTTAAACTCGAGTGAAACAACTTTCTTTACAAGGTCCTTTAACTCAAGATCGGCCAGCTTCTCTTCTATAACTCCAAGATAAGGAGCAATCTGCTCTTCATCAACATCGACATTATGAATCTTTTCAATCAGGGCAAGCAGCTGCTGCTCACAGATTTCTTTCTTACCGGGAATTTTTTCCTCGGTAATTTTCCTGCCGATATTCTGTTCAATACGTCTAATCTTACCCTTCTCTTTCATGTTGATGATTGAAAGGGATTCTCCGGTTTTACCGGCACGTCCGGTTCTGCCGCTTCGGTGATTATAGATTTCTATTTCATCGGGGAGATCAAAATTGATTACATGGGTAAGGTCTTTTACATCGAGACCACGGGCGGCAACGTCGGTTGCTATAAGCAGCTGAAGTCCCCTATCGCGGAATTTACCCATTATGTACTCACGCTGGTCCTGGGAGAGATCTCCATGCAGGGCGTCTGCGCTGTAACCTTCCTTAATCATCTTCTCGGCAATATCGCGCGCCGAGGCCCTGGTTTTACAGAAAACTATTCCGTATACTCCGGGAAAAAAGTCTACCAGACGCTTGAGCGCCGCAAACTTATCACGGGCATGAACTGTATAGAATTTATGCGTAACGGTTTCGGCTCCGGCATTTTTCTTTCCTGCTGAAACCTCGGTGGCATCATGCATGTACCGTCTTGCAATTTCTTCTACTTCTCTCGACATTGTAGCCGAAAAAAGAAGTGTAGTACGATTGAAAGGGAGGTCGGCGACAATCGCGTCAAGCTCATCCTTGAATCCCATGTTAAGCATAATATCAGCTTCATCGAGTACAAGGTATTTGAGGCCGGTAAAATCAACCGCACCCTTTTTTATAAGGTCTACCATTCGGCCAGGAGTAGCTATTACAAGCTGTGCTCCGGCTTTCAGTTCTTTAATCTGAGGGCCATATCCGGCTCCACCGTAGACAGCGGCAACCCTGCAGCCCTGCAGGTATTTAGTATATTTTTCAACATCACGGGCAATCTGGATACACAGCTCTCTTGTCGGACAAAGAATCAGGACCTGAGCCCCGCGCTTTGCAGTATCTATGCGTTCGAGCATAGGCAGGCTGAATGCCGCCGTTTTGCCTGTACCCGTTTGGGCCAGACCGACAAGATCTCCGCTGCCTTCGATAATTTTCGGTATAATTTTTTCCTGAATAGGAGTTGGATATTCGAAACCAAGCTCTTCAATAGCTTTGAGAATGCGAGGATCCAAATTAAGTTCTGTAAATTTCAATAAATATTCCTTAGTTTTTTTGGTGAGCACATCTAAGAGGGACATCTCATCCTATCCGATAAGTATGATGAGTGTCAAGGTAAACTGATGATAGACATAGAGGCTTAACTGATAATATACTAATCTTCGGAGTAAAAAATGAAAAAGAAAACACTATTAGCCTTACTAATAATAGCAGCGTTGTCAACAACCGTTCAGAACGTCTACTCAGAGGGCTCGATGGAACATCCAGTTAAAACAGTAACCGTCAAGGGTCTTGGCAGAGTTTCCGCAGCCCCTGATATTGTCAGGCTGAACCTCGGGGTACAAAGCTTTGATTCCAATCTCAGTAGCGCTATTGCGGACAATAATTCAAGGATGGCCGGAATCATGGTAGTTCTTAAAAAGTATAGTATTCCAGAATCTGATTACCGAACATCGAACTTTTCAGTATATTACCAGCCGCCATATGGAGCCGAAAACTCCCAGGAGGAGGGAACCTATCACGTCAACAACAACATCTTTGTCGAATTCAATGATATCGACCAAATCGGCGGCTTCATTGATGAGGCTCTATCCGCTGGTGCAAACATGTTCTACGGACTCGACTACGGAATAAAAAACACCGAAAATCTTATAAAAGAAGCGCGAAAACTCGCCGTCCTGAATGCAATTGAGCTTGCAGATGAGATGGCGGAAACTGCCGGAGTTACAACAACCGGAATAATCAGCATTGAAGAGCTTCAGTATTACGGTGGCGATCTGATCTTCTCAGCAGATATGGGCGCCCGGACGGGATCTAACAGCATAACAACCATACCCGGCAAGAAACCCATCGAGGTTCAGGTACAGCTTGTTATAGGCATAAAGTAGTTTACAGGGCCGGAGAATCCGGCCCCATCTAGTTATTTATTCTGAGAACAGCGACACGCTTGAGTTCAGTAAATTTAGCTTCAATGGAACTGAAGGAATTACTCCTGCCCTTCCGAATCTCTTCCGATAACAAAACATCAATCTCTTCAAGCATGGAATTAAAATCATCCCTGTATTTCTTGAAAGCGAATTTACGTAAAGCCCTCAGGAGTTCAGTCCAATACTTCCGGTAAAAAGAGGGCGCCTGCTCAGTCGGTTTAAAATCCAGAATCAGTTTTTTTATGACCCGAACTTCTTCCTTCTTGTCAATACACCGGCAATATTCAAGATTGCTCGAAACCTCATTGAGCTCCCCGGGAGAAAATGAATTAAAGTATAATAATGACGGAATTTCAGAAAATTGATACAAGCCATCCATCCTGAGCGCAGCTCTCTGCCCCGTTTTACCGATTAAGATACTCATGCCATCACATCTGAATCGCTCTTTTATCCTGTCCGGACAGAAACTTTCATTCATCAGTGAAACAATTGATCTGGCAAGGAGAATCCGGTCAATCCGACCGCGATCTGAACTCTCAGACTTTTCATTCCGGGAAAGAACAAGCTGAAACTCTACATTCCGGTTGGCCCGTCCCATACTCTGTTTTCCGCCGCGGTAGATTACATAATCCTTGCAGAAAATCTCGATCCTGCCGTAGGAAGAGAGAATTTCATGAAGTTCATCGAATGGAATAATTCCTTCGGTATTATAGCTGAGGACAATATAGCGGGAATCAATGCTTTCTATAAGATTACAGAGAGCTTCCGGAGCGGATTTACGGTAGCAGAACTCAGAGCGGGTGCTCTTCCAGTCAGCTCTTATCCCGGCTTTTACCGTCAAACCGCCATCAGGCCTCCGGGCGGTTGAGACTTCGGGCCTATCCCAGAGTGCTATTGTATTTAGCATGAAATAATTGCTGCCGTACTGATGCTGATTGTAGGGAGGATCGAGATAGCAGATATCAAAACTTCGCCCGGATGCAAAGGCTTCGGCGTCCTGCCGCTCTACACCGTATTCCCGCTGGGGCAGATTTTCGATCAGTACGGGTTTCTGAAGCTGCATCTTCGCCATTATCCGGGTCAGCGCGTCGCTCCCGTGGCCGCCGAAACCCTTATGATAAGCCTTAAACACCCCGCTTGTGTTAGCGTGAGTTGCCGCCTGATAGAGGAGAGGAGTGAGCAGAGCCGTCTTTTTCAGCTGTTCAGTCTCCGAGAGCTCCCATCCGGGATACCAGCTCTCGATGGTATTTCGGACATTATCGATGAAAACAGCGTTCTCTCGAGTATAAAATAGACGCTCATAGCGATAATCAGCGGACCTTGTAACAGCAGGGGCATAGTATCTGCTGATATATGCACTGCCGGGCCCGGAGGTGACTTCATCCGACTCATAAAGATTGTTTAGAAAATCGAGCCGGCCTTCTATTCCGCCCTCATCTGCAAACAGCTCCCCGAGAAGATCCGGAGACAGCTCGATGTGGGTCTTGTTGAGGAGCCAGGAATACAATTCCCAATCATTTGTTCCGACACTGAAGCCCATCGATTTCGCCAGCCTCGAGACTGAGCCGGAACCGGCAAAGACATCACCAAACCTGATAATCCGATCAGAATTCGTCCGGTCAGGAACCATTCTGTCCTCAAGTTCGGAAAACACTTCCCTGAGAAAACCGCGAAGACGTCTCTTGTTTCCAATGTAGGCAATGAGCTGGCTGCTTAGAAATTTTTCAGTGCTATCCACATTTAATCCGGAATATATGCCGCCATATTCTTTTCCGTCTCAAAAACTTCCACTCTTGAAACAGGAGCATCAGGCATTTCTTTTTTTAATGACTTATAAATATGATAGGCAATGAGCTCGGCACTCGGTTCTCTCTCGCTAAAATGTTCATTTTTATTGAGCAGGCTGTGATCAATTAGGTCTGTGACCTTCTTCAGAGATTTTTTAAGCATACCGAAATCAAGGAGCATACCACCCTCATCCAGTTCCGGACCTTCGGCAAACACCCTCACCCTGTAATTATGGCCGTGCAAATTCTCACACTTGCCGTGATAATTGACTAAATAGTGCGCAGCAGCAAAATAATCTTCAACTCTTACTTGAAACATCTTTCCCCCGTTAGATATAATACGAGTAACTATGCAGAAAAGACTATCAGCTTTAACCGGCAAAATCAATATTATAAATAAAACTGAAGGCGATCCGTTAATAACCGGAATTGCCTATGATTCACGGAATGTTGAAGAAGGATTCCTCTTCATTGCCCTGCCGGGTCTCCACGTGGACGGCCACGATTACATAGGCCGGGCACTTGAACAGGGCGCCTCGGCAGTTCTCTATTCTGAGCCGGAGACTCCGACTTCAGATAATGCGGTATTTATATTGACCGACAACACCCGCAGGGCAATCTCGCCTGCAGCGTCGGCCTTCTATAATCACCCCTCTGACAAACTTGTAACAGTCGGTGTAACAGGAACCGACGGCAAGACCTCTACCGTATATTTCATCGATCAGCTGCTCGAGATGTCCGGAAAGAAGAGCGGCTTCATATCAACCGCCGCATGTAAAATTAAAAACACAATCGAGAAGAATCCATACAGGCAGTCAACTCCTGAGGCAGTCGAGATAAACATGATGCTCTCAGAGATGCACAGCAGCGGCAAAACCCACGCTGTCATTGAATCTACCTCACACGGCCTCTCGCCCATTAATAACCGGCTCGGTGATGTCTCATTCAACGCCGCCGTCTTCACAAATCTGAGCCATGAACATCTCGAATTTCACGGCAGTCTCCAGCAGTACAGGAATGATAAGGCCAACCTTTTCAGGAAGCTTAGGGATGATAATTCTTTCGGCATTGTAAACCTGGACGATGAGAACGCGGACTATTTCATAAAGGCCGCAGGGCAGAAGGTGTTCACCTGCAGCCTGAAGGACGAAGGGGCTGACTTCTATGCGAGTGAAATTATAGCAGCAACCGGGGGCTCGTCATTTACGATAAATATAAATAAGGGTGCCGGCGAAAAAAAGAGTTTCCGAAGCAGTATAAGCATGCCGGGACTATTTAATATTGAAAATGCACTTGAAGCATTCGCCGCAGTGCATGTTCTTGAAGCTGTACCGGCTGAAAAACTCGCGGCCTTTCTGCCGGAACTTGCGGCCGTCAAGGGAAGGATGAAAGTCCTGTCCTGCGGTCAGGACTTTACAGCCCTAATTGACTACGCCCACACTCCGGGATCCTTTCGAAAACTCTTCCCCGACCTTCGGCAGCAGACAGCGGGCCGGCTCATCGCCGTATTCGGATCGGCAGGAGAGCGCGACATTGAGAAGCGCCCCGAACAGGGCGAAATAGCGGCCGGTTATGCAGACATTCTTGTGCTGACAGACGAGGACCCGCGCGGGGACGATGGCATGAATATCATCAGGGAAATTGCAGGCGGCGCGAAAAATGCCGTGCGAAGTATTCAGCTCGAGGAAGACTCAAATCTGTTTCTCATTCCGGACCGCAGAGAAGCGATCCAGAAGGCGTTCTCGATTGCTGAGGCCGGCGATACTGTAGTAATGCTAGGGAAGGGACACGAGAGCAGCATTATATACGCGGACGGGCCCCGCCCCTGGGACGAAGAAGAAGTCGCCGTCGAAATACTGACTTCGATGTTCAGATAAGATTACATGCGCCTGAAGGCTTCCTGCACATAGCTTATCCAGAAGTTTTTAATGAAAACCATTATAGGAACAGCAAACAGGACTCCGATTATTCCAAAGAGTCCTCCAAACAGCAGTATTCCGAGCAGAATCACAAACCAGTTGAGTTCCATCCTGTCCCCCTGTATTTTCGGAGAGAGAACCCATGACTCAATCTGGTTTGCCAGGATAAGAACTATAGCTACCCGGAGCAGACCGAACAGGCCGAAGTTTGCAAGCCCGAGAAAAATTGCGGGAATAGCTGTGATTATTACCCCGAAGAACGGGATAAAGTTCGTAATGCCTGCAAGAAACCCCAGAAAGACTGCATAAGGAATACCTGCTATGCTCATTCCAATTCCAATAATAAGCCCTACTACCAGAGCAATAATCAGCTGACCGCTTATGAAGGCCTTTATGCTGCCATAGTAGCTTGTTACAAATCTTATCGATTTACCCCTCGTTGAAGACGGGAAAAATCTCCAGAGGTTATCCCGAAAAACTGGTTTGAGGGAAGTTAGATAAGTAGCTGCGATGATAAAAACTATGAAGGCTGTGACGGCATTTGGAATATTCTGGATACCTGTATTCAGCAGCTTCATTCCGAAGGTAGAAAACGCGGTTACAATTCTTGAGAGCTGCTCATTTAATATTTTAACAAGCCTCTCATCATAAATAATCTCTCTTAGAGAATCAGGGAGCTGTAACGCGATTCCGGAAATAGAGATATCTTCTTCAGCCAGAGTCCTGAAAAGCTTTCCGGCCTCTTCAATTACTATTGGAAAAACCTGATATATCGTGATAACAAGAAGAGCAAAGACCAGGACAGATGAGATAATGAGCGATGCTCGCTCATTTATAAATTTTATCCTTGCAATAAATCGTGCCGGCACCATTATGATCATGGACAGATACAATCCGAGAATAAGGGCGCCGGTGATGACAGGGGAAAAACGGTATAATAACCCGACACCTGCAAGGTATAATAAAAAAATCCAGAGTGCCGGATCAATTCTACTCCGGACCATCTTTTTGTTAATCATTTAAAACTCCGTGAATAATTTACGGAATTCCGGGATCAGTGATTACCGGAATTCCGACATAGATATAGATGGAGTTTTCAGCGCATTGTTCAACAGCAGTGTATCTGATGATTACTGAATCCACTCCCCGGCCTTTTTAACAATAACCGATTTTTTAAAAGGCTCAATTTACAAATTTTCCTTTACTCATTATAATGACATTTATTTATCTATAAAAGAAGGCTTTAATGACTAAAAAGAATATATGTATACTTTACGGCGGAAAATCAGGAGAACATGAAGTTTCAAAGATGTCGGCGGCTTCAGTTGCGACACATCTGGATCCGGAGAAATATTCCATTCTGATGATAGGCATTGAAAAGAACGGAAAATGGTATCTTCAGCCCGAAGCGCTTCAGGAACTGAAGGCAGGCGGAGTACTAAATATTGCCGTAGATGAATCCATGCTTGTATCAGTCATTCCCGGCGTGGGTTTTTCTGCATGTGGAGACAAAATGGAAATTGATTTTGTTTTCCCGGTGCTGCACGGAACATTCGGAGAAGACGGAACAATTCAAGGACTTCTTGAGCTCTCCGATCTACCCTATGCCGGCGCGGGGGTGATGGGAAGCTCGGTAGGCATGGATAAGGAAATAATAAAGAAAATCTGGCTTTACGAGGGCCTTGATACCGTACCCTTCGCATCCCTCAATTCCGAGCAGGCTGATTCCAAAGACTTCTCGTTTCAGACATTCGCCCTGGATATTGACAGCCGTTTCGGGTATCCGGTATTCATCAAACCCGTCAGAGCCGGCTCTTCGGTAGGTATAAGCAAGGTAAATACTGCGGATAAACTCGAGATAGCCGTCAGAAAGGCCCTCCGTTTCGACAACCGCGTGATGATTGAACCCGCTGTTGACGCGCGTGAGGTGGAATGCTCGGTAATCGGCAACATGAACCCTCTGTCATTCGCGCCGGGAGAAGTTGCCCCAACCCATGATTTTTATGACTATGAAGCAAAATATATCGATGAAAACGGCGCCGCGCTGATCATTCCCGCGGATCTTCCGCCTGAGATGACAGATAGAGTCCGGAAAACCGCGGTGAAAGCATATTCAGCTGCCGGAATAGAGGGGATGGCGAGGGTTGATTTCTTTATAGACCGAAAGAGCGGCAAACTACTTCTGAACGAGGTTAATACAATCCCCGGATTCACGAGCATAAGCATGTTCTCAAAGATGTGTGAAGCAGGAGGACTGCCCTACCCGCTGCTACTGGACAGACTGATTGAACTCGGTCAGCAGCGGTTTGAAACAAAAAACAGCCTGCATTTCAGTCTTGAAGACTAAAAACGTTTGTTTCAATCACCAATGATTTTTGGATATGATGGACGAAAGGCTCTTCCGGTTACAAACCGGAGCTTCGTCCTCATTTTCAGGATACCCCATAGCTATAAGCATCGGAATCCTCATTGAATAGGGAACCGTAAGTATTTCCTTCACTTCAGCTTCGTCATAGGTTGTGACAACACAGCTGCCGAGTCCGGCGTTCTGAGCCTGCAGAATCATGAACGCGGCGGCAAAACTAAGATCGATAGGATAGGATAGCTGGCCGTTCGGCATCCGGTAATCGACATTAGTAGTCCCGAGAGCCATAATAACCGGAGCGCTTCCAATGTGTTCCTGTCCGTAAGCCGCGGACTCAAGCCGTTTCCTGACTATTTCATCAGTAATAAAAACAAACCGCCAGGCCTGTCTATTTTTCGCCGAGGGCGCAGCACGTCCTGCTTCCAGAATACTGTTAATGATATCATCAGAAACCATCTCATCTTTGAAGTTCCGGACTGTCATATAATCACTTATTGCCGGAAGTATATCTATTTTTAAATCTTGACGAATCATATTGATTTCCCTTATTGTATCCATAATGAAAAGAATATTATTCTTTCTTACTGTACTCATGTTGGCTGCAACCATTATTTCTGCAGAATCTATAATAAACGATATTGAAGATTTTTCCAAGCTCTTTCCTAGAATTGAAGGTTCGACGAATGAAAAGGCGGCATTCAAACATATCAGCATGAAGCTGGATGAACTAAATATAAATTACGCCGTTATTAACTTTGACGACACCGCGGGTTATCATTCCTTTTCATCCTACATTGATGCTGAGATACCGGGACTATTAAAAAATACACTTATAACAATTATTCCCGTAGACATGCCGGGCGCCACGATCGACCGGTATAACGGCAGTTACGGAATGGCCGCCGCGCTTCAGCTTATAGAATACTATTCTAAACACAAACCTCAACTAAGCATGAGGTTTGTGTTTCTCGGGGCCGAACACGGGAGCGGCGAGCAGTATCCTTTGGGTTCGCGCAATTTCCTCGAGACCTACTATCCCGAAGAATCCACTGCCTTTATTTATTTCAATTTCAAAAACCTGCCGACCGCATTCAGGCTCGTGTCGGGGGCTAACGGATATTCCACCCCTTTCTGGCTTTTTGACAGTATCGGCGACGCCTTAAAAGGTGCGGCAATTCCATATTACCATTCAAATATAGAATCAATTCTATTCCGACTCTCGGCTGCCGAAGACAACAGCCTCCTCGCAGATTATCTGTCCGAAGGATATCCATCAATCGAGATCACGGATTTCACTTCAACCGGCTCAGCATCTGAGGCCGCCGAAAACGGCAGACTCATAAGTTCTGAGCAGATGATAAATTTTTACAATTTACTGATAAGCTCTCGCTCCGGAGGCTTTCCGCCTGACTGGGACGATCATTATCTTTTCAGCCTGAGTGAACAGCAGTATCTGCTCGTATACATCCTCCTTCTCATGCTGCTTATGATTTTCCCTATTTTCCGGCGGCGGCATTTCGGCTGGTATATGAGGAGTCTGTTCAAGAACTTTTGGATTATTCCCGTGCTTTTCGGATTCATATTCGGACTGCTGGCAGTAAGCAGTTTATTAATAAGTACGCTTCTTCAGGGGTTGAAATTTCCCAGCCTCTGGAAGTATTACACTCTTCCTTTTTTTGTGTTCAAGCTTTCCCTCACACTGCTTGCTTATTCACTATTTGTCAGGCTTCTTCTCAAACTTCCGTTCTCAAAACGCGGCAGCTTTTATTCCATTTCGGCAATCTTTTTTCTGGTCATATCTCTTTTCGTCCTGACTTTAATCGATCTGTCGTTGTCAATTTTTGCCTTATGGCCCCTTTGTTTCATCTTCCTTTTTACGATCTTTCGGAGGCCGGTGGTCAAGCTTCTCTTTCTGTTAATATCGGCGGTTTGGATAGTTTACGGTCTTGTCGAGATCTTCCTTCTTAATTCACTAAAAGTAATTGAACTCATAACCTTGTCTCCAGTTAAGGGCAATCTTCTTTTTGCCTTAATTCTCCTGCCGTTTATTCTGGCGTCAATACGGCTCGACATGCTCTCTCATCCATCAAAAAGAATCACCAGATTTGCTCCCGTCTTCTTTTCCGTAGTCTCGGCGGGATTCCTAATTCTTATTCTTACATACTCACCCTTTGATGAATCTAACCCGCAGCCGGTTACCATTACAAAGCTGATTGAAGAAGGACAGACTGATATTATCCTCATTGAGAGTCCGGCGCAGATACCCGGTATTCATGAGGAAGATCTTCTCATCAGCATTCTTCCTTCCGGAGACAACATTGATGTCCTGGATATAAATGTTGAATCGGAGGCCTTTCTTAACCGAAAGATTGTAAAAACCATAATCAATATGCCGGAGGCCCCGGAGAAAATAAATATTTTAATGCACTCCGATGACAGTATTACCCTCTTCGAGAGCAGCTATCCTGCGACATGGTTTCCTTCCCGTAAGATACTGGAAGTATACATCGGTAAAAATCCTCCCGTCCCCCTGGAATTCAGCCTGACTCTGAACAGGGCAGCCGAGCTGGATTATACGATATCAGCCGAATATCCTGTTTATATTGATAAACAGAGAATTCTTGATAATATATATTCAATCGATTACCGTAAAACAATAATTAAGCACTACAGCAATGCAAACTGATAATAAAGATTTTGAAAAAAGGATATTTCATGTCGATCTCGACGCTTTCTACGCAGCTGTCGAGCAGCGGGAAAATCCCAAATATCTGAAAAAACCGGTTATAATTGGAGCCTCTCCAGGCGGCAGAGGGGTCGTTTCCGCCTGTTCCTATGAGGCAAGAAAATTCGGAGTTCATTCGGCAATGCCTATTTCAATAGCAAAACGACTCTGCCCCGATGCTGTTTTCCTGCCGGTCAGGATGAAGCTCTATCAGGAGGTCTCAGCGGAGATAATGGAAATATTCACCGAGTTCACCCCGGAGATATGCCAGATATCCATAGATGAGGCATTCCTCGATATGACCGGCACTGATAGACTTTTCGGAAGTATAACTGAAACCGGCATGCTCATTAAAAGCACAATCAGAGAACGTACCGGCCTGACCATATCAATTGGAGCGGCGCACAGCAGATTTCTCGCGAAACTCGCCTCGGATTACGGCAAACCCGACGGTCTCTGTATAGTAAAAAAGGGAGAAGAGCTCGACTTTCTCGACAGGCTGGATCTGAAAGACATCTGGGGGCTGGGTAAAAAAACCCTCGAAAGACTCAATGATCTGAACATCAACTCCATACCTGCCCTACGCGGTTTCAATGAAGCCTCTTTGACCAGCATCTTCGGTAAATCGGCCGGAAGCTTTCTGTTCCGAGCCTGTCGCGGAATTGATATTGATATGTACAGCACCAAATCCAAGAGCAATTCAATAAGCAATGAGACAACCTTTCAGGTTGATGTGAACGACAGGGATGTACTCGAAAAGATACTGCTTGAACTCTCAGATCACATCATGTTCAGGGCTATGAAGGAGCATAAAAAGAGCCGGACAGTCTGCATTAAGCTCAGGTTCTCTGATTTCAGCTCTACTACAGCCCAGAAGACGTTCACCCATTACATAGGCTCGTCTGAGGAGATCTACAAGAGCAGCATAGAACTTCTTAACGCAAAATGGAACGGCTCCGAAACGATAAGACTCATAGGAACAGGTCTCATGTCGCTCGAACCCGAAAACACTCCCGAACAGCCGGAACTATTCGAGAATAATTTCGAAAAAAAGAAACGGGTAGAAAAGGCGGTTTTCAAAATAAAAAGAAAGGGAAACAAGATAACCAAGGCCAGCCTTCTCGGAGATTCAGAAATCAGAAAAAATGACTAACGACCGCCAAGTGGTTCAGGAACCATGTAATAGCGGTTGGACATATTCCATAGCAGCCATCCTGAAGAATCAGCGTCACGGCATCCTTTGAGCTGTCTGAGTAGATATTCCTGATACTCAGGCTCCTCCATGTAGTATTCAGAGGGAAGCAGGAAGGCCTGAACATAGGGTCTTATTAGGCTCCGTCCGGCGACAATTTCCCGAGCGCGGAGTGTTCCCTCATAGTAAATTTTCTCCGCCCTCTCTATATAGGGAACCTCTTTCATGAAATTTCTGGGGAAGTGAGACGGATAATACATTGGACAGATAACGTCGATATATTCGGCCAGCATCTCAATATTCTGCCCAATCCAGTTGCCCATACGGTAGTATGAATTAAACCCGTAGAGATCGGTACTTATCGGCACATGAACGCTTTCGCGGACAAGCCTGAAAAAAGATTCAAGCGCGTTAATCCGAGACATCCCCGCTCTTCTACTCCGGAATTTAATCCTCGAGGTATCACCATCGGAGGGAAACCTGATATAGTCAAATTGGATCTCATCCACACCGAGCCTCTGGAGCTCATCGGCTATGTCGGCATTATACTGCCAGACATGCTCATTGAAGGGGTCTACCCAGTATTCACGCTGTTCCCAGCTAACGTCTCCGGTGGCATCATCAACATTCTTTAAACGATACCGCCAGGGCGCGTCATCATACTTATCCCATAAGGCGTATTCATTGTTATTGTAATTAAAAAGCTGCTGATCCTTGAAAATAACAATCCGCCCGATTATATAAAAACCCCGCTCATGAGCCTGCTCTATAAGGGCGGGCAGATCAATCCGCGGTTTGACCGCGCCTATCTTCTCCGGTATTTCCAGATCCGAATCATAGGTCAGATATCCATAATCATCCTTGATGTCGATAACCAGAGAATCAAGTCCGTTTCGTTCCATGAAATCAAAATGAGAGTTCAACCTCTCGCCGTTTGCGTGTGACGGACCAATATACAGACCTTTTCGGTCGGCGGCGGTATTAAGTCTTGCCGCCCGGGCTGCTCCCGGAAGCTTATTTTCTGCCCCGCGGCTGAAAGCCGACCAGCTTTCCGAACCCGGCCGGTAAGATGAAACTCCGGCGGTAAAATATACATCAAGTTCTGTTCCGGAAAACTGAATGGTCCTGATGCTCCCGCCGTCAGGACCGCCGTCAATCCGTGAAAACCGGCTCCGATCCGAATTGCTTCGATACAATCCATTACCAAACGAATATGCAAGATAGATTACACCCGGTTCAAATGGAGAATACACGGCCCCGGCAATCTCTTCGTTGAAGCCAGCCCCGCGATATATAATTGACTTCTCGGCAATCTCGGTCCAGCTTTCTCCGGCATTGATAGTCTCAAAAATTCCGCTGAATGAGGTTGCTATAAGGTAGGTATCATCGTCATGAGGAGACAAGGCGGCCCCTGTAAGGTAGTTTGAACCGCTAACCGGCTCACCGATGCTGACTGACTTCCAATTGTTTCCCGAATTTTCAGATATAAATAGGCCGAAGGCTGTAGTACAGATGAGTCGTGTTTCATTCTTAGGATCGAAACCTATTGAGGTTAAGGTCTCTACCTCCTCATCGGAGAAGGGATAAACAATCTTCCGGGGCAATCCGGTATTCCGCTTGCGCCAGCTTTTTCCGCCGTCGAAAGACACCAAAAATCCGTCATTAATTGCCGCGGCATATTTAACTCCATCAGATGTATCGATAATTCTGGTTATATTCAGAAAACGTGAATCTACAACACCATCGGCGCGGCCCGATGCCGGAAATACAAAAATCAATAATAACAAGGCTGTAAGAATAATTATTCGGTTTATAGTACTATTTTTTGGCACATTAACTCTCATTTAAGCATATTTAACAAGTCAGTCCATCTTTACAGAAAAACTATTGTGTTGCAAGATCTCCTGAATATACTGTACAATCTTTTTGCTATGAGTAAAGAATATACAACAGAACTACAATTAGATTTCGGATTGGACGGCAGCGGCCTGATACCGGTTGTAACCCAAGATATCAACACCAAAGAAGTTCTCATCCTAGCCTTCGCTAATAAGGAAGCCTTTGATGAGACAAGATCAAGCGGATGGGCCACTTATTGGAGCCGAAGCCGAAACGAGTTATGGAAAAAAGGGCTTACAAGCGGCGACATGCTCAAGATAGAGGATATCAGAATTAACTGTGAGCAGAACTCACTCGTTTACCTCGTGGTTCCTCAGGGAAAAGGCGCCTGTCACGCAAAATGTGACGACGGAGGGCCCCACACATCCTGTTATTACCGAAGAATAACAAACGACAACAAGCTGGAGTTTATCGAAAAATGAGTGAAGCAAAATTAACAATAGGAATGCCGGCAGGCTCACTTGCCAATCCCCACCGCGGAGGCAACCTGGTAACTCTTCTTGACAACGCGGGGTTCAAGACAAAGGGATATGAAAGCGGAGGACCTACGCATTTCCAGACAGTAAATTTCATGTATGGATGGGACGGCCGGCCTCAGGAATTCGGTTCACAGATGCAGCTTGGCGAACTCGATGTATCAATAGCCGGCGACGACTGGATTAAGGAAAGACTCACCGAACTCAAAATAGAATACGGCATTGACGCGGAACTTTTAAAAGTTTTATCCCTCAAACGAGGCGGCGTAAGAATTGTCGGAATAGCCGATGCTGATGACCCCGCAGATACAACCGAGGAGATCCTCAAGAGGTTGACATCTGAGAAAAAACTCATCACGGTGGTCTCCGAGATGCCCTATATAGCAGTTGACTGGCTCCGGACCAAACTCGAAGCCATGGGAAAACTTTCCGAGTTCAACTCCTGGTCGGTACAGAAATATAAGACTCCCCCTAAAAATGATTCAGGCATTGTAGTCTATGAGACATGGGGCAAAACAGAGGCAAAGGTTAAAAACGGCGGCGCAGATCTCGGCTTGGAGATAACCCAGTCAGGAAGCGCCCTCCGGAATTACGGCCTTAAAATAATTGAAGAGATAATGAAGAGCGAAACCGGTATCTGGATTAATCCGGCTGTAAAAAAAGATCCTGTAAAACTTGATCTTCTCAGGATGCTTCTCCTGAATCTCCATGGAACAATCAACGCGGAAGACAGGGTGATGCTGCTCTTTAATGTTCCTGCCGAAAAGAAGGAAAGGATTGAGTCATATCTGGCAGAGTACAATCTTTACGCCGATGAACCGACAATTAACCCGGGGGAAAGTTTTGCACAGTATTCAATTCAGGTGGAAACAGTGAATCCGGACATCCCTCTTGCCAAGATTCGTTATGAATTAATCAAACATGGAGCCCGAAGCGTCGATACGGTGCCTCTTCTTTCCTCCATTTCCGATATAGGAGTTCTAAATGTCTGAACGAGTTGACTTTGCTATAGCCGGAGCCGGACCGGCAGGGCTGGCGGCGGCAATTACAGCCGCAGGACGCGGGCATTCGGTTACTGTTGTCGAGAAGGGGCCTATAGCCGGCCCCGAGCCCCGCGGCGAGAGTATGCCGCAAAGGCCGGTAGTGGACCGGCTTCTCGGCCCCGGATTTCTCGAGGGCATAATGACATTTATGTCCCTCACACGAGAGTTTCACAGTCCCATGGACAGAAAAAGCAGCGTAGTACGGATTAAAGAGCCTTATTACTTCTTCGAATGGCGGGATCTGATTGACGCCCTCGTAGATAAGGCCGAATCTCTCGGCGTAAAGTTCATCTACAATGCCGAAGTAACCGGTGTTTCCATAGAGGACGGCAGCGGGCAGGCTGACGGCCTTATCTACATGAAAGATGGCGCCGAGGGAGTTCTCAGAGCCGGAGTCGTTTTTGGTTGCGGCGGACGAAGTTGTCCTGTTGCCACACATTATGGGATAGATACTGAAGCAATAGCCTGCCCCACTGTGAAATTCAGGGGCAAAAACGCACCGCTTGCTGAATGCGGCAAAAACGATCTGCAGTTCTACACTGTACCGCCCGACAGCTTCAAGTCAGTACAGGGGTTTCCTCCCGCCTTTGCCTACATTTTTCCAGTCGGAAAAGACCGTATTGAGGCAGGCCTCATGCTCCGACTGAGCCAGGTTGAAAAACTCGATAATGTCCGAATGCCCTCGGGGGATGATATAATGAAAGTCTGGGAGGAGGCAAAAAACAGCCTTCCCGGATTCTCGGCCTTCTTCAAGGGGACAGAAACCGAATACCAGCAGCTGACCTCTATTCAGAATCGTATGCTCATTACCGAAAACATTATGGGCAGCGGCGGAGCCGTCCTTGCAGGGGACAGCACCGGCCTCGTCGACGCAAACGGTTCGGCAGGGCTATGCTACGCCTTGGCCCAGGCCGAAGCCTGGGCGAATATGCTTTCGAAAAAAATGTCGGCTCCTGACGCCGGAGATCTGTGGTCTGGTGATAATATCCGGGAATACTACAAGCAGCAGTCAGGCTGGGATTTCTACAGGTATATCAGAAAATCCTTCGGAACAATTAGCATTTTCGAGAGACTGCTGTTCAAAACCTTCGGCTCGGTGAAAAAAATAAACAGAGCCTGGCCATTTATCGTATTCCTGCTCCGCAGAGCAAGCTGATAAAGGTCACCAGAGGACAATAACTCCCTGCTCTTCGAGCCTTCTTATGATATTTTTGTCGAAGGCAGGGTTATGCCTCAGGTCAGCAAATTTGAGGTTATCCATCTTCAACAGCGGAGAAATATCTTCTACATCATTTCCTGAAAGATCAATTATCTCAAGAACTGAAAGAGCCCCGAGAGCTTCGATATCAGAAATACGGTTACCGGCGGCATAGAGTTCCTCAAGCTGAGTAAGAAACTGAAGATCATAGATATTACAGATGTCATTGTCGCAGATATTGAGAATACTTACATTTCTACAATACTCGATGCCGTCAATATCATCGAGTTCATAGTCCTGCAGATTAAGAACTCCGTCAATCTGCCCGAGATCAGACGGGTCTATTGAAAAATTATGGTTCCCGAAAATTTCTCTCTTAACTGCATTTATAAAGCTATTTCCGTCATTACCGAAATCGCCCTCATCATCTTCATCATCTTCACTAAAGCCCATGGACGGATCTGGTTTCGAAGAAAAGGTTTCCTCATAATCAAAATCAAAGAGCTGTTTCCGGGTCTCTTTTACGTGAGCCCTGATATCGAGCAGTTTCTTAAGCCCCGAAAGACTGTTTATGTCCGATAAGGCAACGGCCGTATTGAACTCGGTCTGAAGTGAGGCGAGTCTGTCAGGATGAAGCTTTTTGATGAGGCTATAAAACAGCTTCTTCCTGTTTACACCTTCCGCCGGTATTTGAAGGGCGGATGCAGCTGTTTTCAGCGTAAAATCATCATCCTGCCTGTAGGCGTCGATTACCGAGGACGTAATCTGCTCAAGTTTCACCTTATGCAGATTCGTTTCAATAAATGCAATTAGTTCTTTCATCTTTAACCCTTCCAAAATCAGCGACATCCGCCCAGGCACATAGAGACAGATGAAGCAGTTTCCTTGACGAACCGGCCCATCTCTTCCGGATCGACATCTTCAGTCCGGTCTCTCTGCCTGAAAATCGTCATTTTTGCTATTAATATCATTTATTATTTTTTTAGTTAAGACGTTCAGCCGAATATTTTGTAAAACAGACCTGAGCTGCTCCTCGGTCTCATCGAGAAGCAGTGCCCGTCCAAGTGAAGTAAATTTATGCAGACCCAGGGCTAATGAATCTTTTTAATGCAAGTATTATTGACAGCTTGTTTAAGGTGTATTTATACTATTTCTGAGACAAGGAGAAATAAATGGCTAATCTTGAAATAAAACCGGAGGGCAGCTGTAAATGGGATGCTGCCGCACTCGGAGAGGTAATGCTGAGGCTCGATCCGGGTGACGGCAGAATACGAAATACCAGATCATTTACGGTCTGGGAAGGCGGAGGCGAATACAATGTTATCCGCGGTCTTCATAAATGTTTTAAAATGAATACTGCCGTTATAACAGGAATTCCCGAAAATGATCTCGGACTCCTTCTTGAGGACCTCATCTCCCAGGGCGGTGTGGACTACAGTTATAGTAAAACCTTTCCATTCGACGGGATGGGACGGAATTTCAGGCAGGGCCTGAATTTTGTTGAAAAAGGCTTCGGAGTCAGAGGAGCGATAGGAGTATCCGACCGGGCCCATACCGCCGCTGCCGGTCTCAAACCGGGCGACATCGACTGGAAGGGGCTTTTTAGCGAGGACGGGGTAAGATGGTTCCATACCGGGGGCATCTATGCGGCCCTCTCGGTTACCGCCGCCGAACTGACCATTGAAGCAATGAAGGCCGCAAAAGCTGCCGGAACTATTATCAGCTATGATCTCAACTATCGCCCGTCTCTATGGAAATCAAACGGCGGCCAGGCGAAGGCTCAGGAAATCAACCGCGAAATAGCTAAATATGTTGATGTTATGATAGGAAACGAAGAAGATTTCTCCGCCGCTCTGGGATTCAAACTCGAGAGCGCATCGAAGGGTTTCAAGGGACTTGATTTAGGCAACTACAAACAGATGATTAGAACAGTATCCGATGAGTATCCCAACTTCAAGGCCATTGCAACTACCCTCCGGGACGTAGTGTCGGCAACCGTCAACGACTGGAGCGCTATACTATATTCAGACGGCGAGTTCTACAGTTCCATCCAACGGCCAGGGCTTGAAATATATGACAGGGTCGGCGGCGGCGACAGTTTCGCTTCAGGCCTTATATACGGATTCCTGTCGGGAAAGGACGCTGAGACAGCGGTCAATTACGGGGCTGCCCACGGCGCCCTGGCAATGACAACACCGGGCGATACATCGATGGCGTCGCTGAAGGAAGTCGAGAAACTTGCCTCGGGCGGAAATGCCAGGGTTGACCGATAAAGCACTGATGTAAACATCCTCCCCCAGTCCCGCCAGGAGAGCCTCCCTCCCGGGCGGGTATTTTTTTGTTATACTGAAATCAATGAATCGTGTTATAATCCAGGCGCAGGAGGAACCAGTGACTGAATATGGATTTACAGCCGAAGACGGCACTAAAATATATGCCGTAAAATGGACGGCAGATCAGCCAAAAGCAATTGTACAGATAGTTCACGGTATGGCGGAGCACATCACGCGCTATGATGAGTTTGCCAGATATTTTAACGCCAGAGGTTTTATAGTGGCAGGTGAAGATCACCGCGGGCACGGAAAAACCGCGGGAAATCTTGAAAACGCGGGCTATTTTGCGGATAGAGACGGATGGAACAAGGTGATAAACGACAACCTGCAGCTCGGCGCAAAACTCCGGGAAGAATATCCAGGCATTCCTTTCTATATCCTAGGACACAGCATGGGCTCTTTTTTATGCCGAAAAATAATAGCCGAATTCCCGAAAGGAATAGATAAGGTAATTCTGTCCGGAAGCGGCGATTTTAAAGATTCCGAAATTAAGATGCTGGGAACTATCGCGAAAATACAGAAAATTTTTCTGTCCGGACGAGGGCGGGCAAAGCTTATCGACAAGCTGTCTTTTTCTTCGATGAATAATCAATTTAAACCGGGCAGAACCGGTTTCGAATGGCTAAGTCGGGACGAGACAAAGGTTGATGAATATCTCGCCGACCCTTTCTGCGGTTTTATAGCATGTCTCGGTATGTACGAAGATTTTGCTTCCGGGCTAGCGTATCTGCAGAACCCTGAACATCTTAAAAAAACACCCTCCGATCTTCCAATTTTGTTTTTCTCCGGCAGTGAAGATCCTGTAGGCGGAAATACAAAACTGATAAAGGCCGTACATAAAAAATACATTGAAAGCGGACACGCGAAGGCGGAACTCATCTTCAACAAAGACGGACGCCACGAGAGTCTCAATGAGACAAACAGGAAGGATGTCTACCGTATATTTGCCGACTGGCTGGATGAGGCCTGACTTCCTGAAAAAAAACGGCCGGATCTCTGCCGGCCGTAGTTAGCATTGGTTCTCATTTATTTCAGAGGACCAAGGTTTGCTTCAATTGCCTTAATAAATGCAAGCCTGAACCCATTTTTCTCATCCTGAGAAACATCAGGCAGATCATCTCTTAGGTGCCTTATATACTCTTTAGCGCCGCCTTCCCGGTAGCCTGTAGCCATTAGAGGGTTCAGATCCTTATCCATCAGCCATATAGCCGGATAGCCTTTTACATTCATCAGCTGTGCAATCAGCTGATTATGAAAGACTTGTTCTTCCGAAAGGTTTATACCGCTGGGAAAATCAAGAAAAAGCAGAACCAGGTTTTTATCGGCGTACTCTTTAAACTCACCTGTTAAAAAAACCTCCTTACTCAGCTTCTTGCACCAGACACACCAGTCAGAACCAGTGAAATTTATTAGAATCTGCTTGTCTTCAGCCTGAGCTGTCTTGTATGCTTCCAAGATGTCGGTTACCCACCCCCTGGGGGGATACTTGGAATCATTTTCCGAAGGCTTATCTGATGTCTTTGTCATGACGGGTTCCGGTTCAGGAGAGATTTCGCTGCTACCCCGGGCGCTTACCGATAGATTTACCATCAACATGGAGATGATAATGAAAATTACTGTTAAACTCTGTTTTCTCTTCATGTATAAAATATAACAATAGATCCTTAATTCAACAACATATATTTTCCTTTATATATATAAATTCCATATTTATCCCGGCCGGATTTAAAATATTATTTAGAAATATTCAAATTTTATTTGGATTATTCATATATTTCGCTATAATTCAGAATAGATGTATGATTTAATTGCGGAACAATATTCACAACTATTCCCGCCGGATCAGAGACGTGCCGGATTCATCGCCGATGAGCTCTCACCACAAGCCATAAGAATTCTCGACGCAGGTTGCGCTACCGGGGATCTAAGCTTTGAGCTTGCCACCCGCGGCTACAGTATTACCGGCATAGACTTCAATAAAGCCATGGTAAATATAGCAGTCGAAAGAGCCGCAGGCGGGACACTGGCACCTGAGTTTCTCCATCGGAATATGCTTGCAATTGACGATCTTGGAAAATACGACGGCATTGTCTGTTTTGGAAACACCCTTCCGCATCTTCTGTGTGAGGAGGATGTTCTGTCATTCCTGATTACAGCCGGCCGGCATCTTAATCAGGGCGGCAGGCTTATTATTCAAATAATCAATTTTAATGTTATGATGAAAAAGTCGAGTTTCGACTTTCCGGAAATCGAGACCGAAACTACAGTTTTCAACCGAAGATACGAAGTAGTCGAGGGCGGATTTATTAATTTCATGATATCAACAATCGATAAGACTTCAGGAATGAAAAGCAGCGGAAGTGTTAAGCTGCTGCCCTTATATCAGAACAGGATGCTTAAACTCCTGAAGGCGGCCGGCTTCAAAGATATCTCAGTCTATAAAGATTACGACCATCATCTCAGTGATGAATCTGAGTTTGCCTCGATTTATTCCGCCTTCTCCGGAAACGTCTTCTAAGATAATCGCCAACCATCATCTGATAATCGTTCCAGGCCGCTATCTTGTCGGCAACCGAAACAATCGCGGATTCGGTAAAAAGAGGAAGCCCGGGTGTGAGCGGAAACATGTGCTTCCTGATGATATCCTCTTCAATCTCATTCAAACCGAAATGCTCTCTTGCATTATCAAGAGCCCATCCGGGATGTCTGAATCCGTGAAAAGGCGGGCAGCCGCCGTGCCAGTCATAAAGATAAAAATCATGGAGAAGCGCCCCCCGTATGAGTGACGTAACATTCACCCTTCTGCCCGAAGACAGCCGGAATGAATGCTCGGTAACTCGGAGAGTATGGGCGTGGCAGCTAACCTCGCCATGATGCCGGTACTTCTTCATCCCGGTAAAATGCGGATGAATAAGAATTTCCCTTATTTCCGGACTCTGTTTCAGCTCCTCAGGAATTAGGAAATCTTTCATCCGCCATGTTTCCTGTTATCGTTAATTAAGGCAACCAGTGTTTTCACCACCCTCTTTGTTCTCCCCTGCTCTATACCGCTGGAGATAAAAAAATCGGCCGAAAACACTAACAGCAATAGAAAATCTATCCTGAAAAGGATATCTTCCGGAATCGCCCGAATTAATTCTACCAGTCTGCCGAGCAGAAAAAACTCAACTATAAGACAGATGAGCACCCATCCGCAGGAATACAGCGGACAGATATAACCCATTATGTTAAACCGATTTTCGGAGTAGTCCCAGTAGCGCTTATCAAAACCAAGCTCAAGAAAGACCCCCGCGGCCAATTCAACTGCAGTGCTCAGGATGAAATAAAATACCATCCTGATGAAAAGCGATTGCTGCCCGAGCAGGCTCGAGACAAAGACAATCATTAGTCCTGTTATACCATAGAGCGGAAGCCAGGGCCCCTTATGGAATCCAGGATTAACCAGCCTCTTTTCATAGACAGATCTGAAAATCAGCTCAATTACCCAGCCAATAAAAGAAAAAACAAAAAATATATAGATCCTTTCGGTATTCATCTTAGCTGCTCCCGCCCTCTTTTTCACCCTTGAACATCTGTTTAAGAAAAAAATCCATATCCTTCTCAATTCCAGACAGCTGAAATGGTTCTATATGATCGAAAAGTCCCTGCTCTATGCCTCTCAGCATGAAGAAAATACTGTTAAGCATGCTTTTGTGGTCCAAGTCTCCGCCCCTCATATGCTGAAGAATATTCCACACCCGATGTTTGAATATTTCATTTAATTCGAGAATAAATTTCTCGATTGATTTATTACTATATCTAATCCTCTTATCAGTAAGAAATTTCAGACTCCGAAGCAGTTTCAGTCTTTCAAGTAGAATTATCTTAATCTGCTGAGCCGCTGTATCAGAACTGTTCACACGCTTCTTTATCTGATGACTGAAATCATCAGCCTTATGCTGAAGGACAGCTTCTATCAGACCGTCCTTATTCCCGAAATTGTTGAAGATGGTCGCCCTGGAGACATCGGCCATATCTGCAACATCTGACACAGCGGTTTTTCCGATACCAAACCTGTTAAAAAGCTTTTCCGCGGATTCTATTATTGAATTATATATCTTATCATTCATACTATTAGACTATTATAGTCTAATAGTCTAATTTTGTCCAGTCTTAAACTTTGTCCATGACAGCTTTTTATTTTAGTAGTATAGTATTCATATAATTTCAAATAAAAGACGAGGCTCGCGATGTTAACCGATATTATAACAGATTCCATAGCAACAGAAGAACTTGTAAGACTTTCCTTTTTCTCTGAAATTGCGAGATCCATAGTTTCCTGCAGGACAGTGAATGACACTCTGTCGGAGATCATGAGGCAGATAGGTTCCATCTTCTCGCCGCTTAACTGGTCGCTGATGCTCAGAGATTCAAAAACCGGAGAACTGAAATTCATCATTGTTGAAGGACGGGCTTCATCCCATCTCAAAGGCAAAACCATCAAAAAAGGTCAGGGTATTGCGGGCTGGATTGCAGAGAATAAAATGTCCCTGATAATTGAAGATGTCGAAAAGGATGGTAGATTTGACTCCAGTTATGATGAAGATTCCGGATTCAAAACCGAATCAATCATCGGCGTGCCGCTCATAAGCCGAGGCAAGGTCTACGGTGTCATAGAGCTAATCAACAAGCTTGAAGGAACCAGGTTTACGCCCTTTGATTTAAAACTCCTTACGACCATCACCGATTTTGCGGCAATAGCCATTGAAAAAGCCTATTATCATGCGGGTATAAAAAAACTTGTCAACATAGACCCTCTTACCAAGGTTTACAACAGAAGATACTTCCAGTTTTATCTGACAAAAGAGATCGAGCGAACTAAAAGATCTGATGACACTCTGACTCTGATGTTCATCGACATCGACGATTTCAAGCTTATTAATGATACCTACGGTCATGTTGCGGGTGACAAGGTCCTGATGCTAACCGCCGCTGTCCTCAAGGAGTCAATCAGAAGCTCCGACCTCGTTTTCAGATACGGGGGTGACGAATTCATCCTGTTGCTTCCATCTACGGGCGCGGACAAGGCTCATCTGCTGAAAGAAAGAATTTTCAAAAAAATAGAACTTAGCGATGAACTTCAAAGCTTCAGGACGAGTCTGAGTATCGGTGTTCACGAAGCCCAGGGAGAGGACTATGAAGATCTTCTCAATTTCGTCGACCAGAAGATGTACATGGAGAAACTCTACAACAAGGAAAGCAGCATTGAGGATCTTGCCGAAAATATAACTATAGAGTTTGAAGCCGAAAACAAAGAGTAAATTTTAGTATCTCATGATATAATTTTATCTTATTGAGGATGATGAAATGAATATTGGAATAATTGTCTATTCACAGTCTGGAAACACCGCCTCTGTCTGCGAAAAAATAAAAAACAGCCTCGAGGCAGCCGGCCATATGCCAACTATCGACATGATAGAGATCTCCGGGAATCCGGAAAAAGGCTTTGCTTCAATTACAATCGAGAAAGCACCAGATCCATCTGCCTATGACGGAATTGTCTTCGCATCACCGGTTCAGGCCTTTTCACTTGCATTGCCGATGAACAAATATATGAGCACAATCACCGGCCTGAGCGGAAAAACGATTGTCTGTTTTGTCACCAAACAGCTCCCGTTTAAATGGACGGGCGGCAGTCACGCCCTGTCTCAGATGTCGAAATCATGCAGCAGAGCTGGCTCAAAGCCTGTCGGAACAGAAATGGTCATCTGGTCAAGCAAACATCGCGAAGCGGATATTGACGTTTCGGCCGCAAAAATAACAGGACTATTCGAGCAGGGATAATATCAGTTACTCACGAACATCCTTGCTATAAGCAACCACAGTTTCAAGTTTTAACAAGTATTTATATTAGATCTCCCCTCCTGAAAAACTTAGGGGGGAGATCCCTATATCAGATATGTCCAATCTTTCTCGCCGCAGCCCTGAGTTCTTCACGAAAATCCGGGTGCGCAATTGAGATAAGGGCCTCAGTCCGCTTACTGACAGTCCGGCCGCGCAGCCGTGCCACACCGTACTCTGTGACAACAGTATCAAGGTCATGCCTTGGAACAGATACTATAGACCCGCTTAGAAGAGTTGGTGTAATAGTGGATATTGTACCGCCTTTTGCCGTGGAGCGCAGAGCAATTATTCCCTTTCCGCCATTGCTCATTATTGCGCCGCGATGGGTATCAAGCTGTCCACCTGTTCCGGAAAACTGGGTTGCCCCGATTGATTCCGAGCAGACCTGCCCGGTTAAATCTACCGAGATGGCTGTATTAATGCTCACCATATTATCGTTGCGGGCGATCACGTAGGGATCGTTCACGTAACGCCCCTTTAGAACGAGGACGCCGGGATTATTGTCTATCCAGTCGTACATATTCTGTGTTCCCATCGCGAAGGTGCATACAAATTTTCCAGGCCAGAAGTTCTTCTTTCTGTTGGTAATTACCCCTTCCTCAAAGAGTTCTATCATCGATTCGGTAAACATCTCGGTATGAACTCCCAGATCTTTCTTGTCCTTCAGAAGCTTTGCCACGGCATTGGGTATTCCGCCGATGCCTATCTGAAGGGTCGAGCCGTCATCAACAAGCTCTGCAATGTGCGCAGCGATTCTCTCTTCTACTTCGTTCGGCTGGGGAATGGGAATTGTCGGCAGAGGATTCTCGTATTCAACTATGGCGTCAACCTGATCGATATGAACCTGAGTCTCTCCGTGCATATGGGGAACCCTGGGATTGACCTCGAGAATTATCTTATCGGCAAGCTGCATTACATCATGCTCATAAACGTTTGATATTCCCAGATTGAAGTAGCCTGATTTTGCCTGCATAGGAGTCACTGCTCCCCAGAAAACGAGGTAATTTCCGTCTTCCTTCTCTGCCAGCGCTTTTTCATAACCCGCCCGGTGGAGGTTATTCGGCATATAATCTACAATTTTATATCCAAGTTTTGCAGCCTTCCGAGTCGCAGGACCGAAAAACCAGTTATCATTACAGAATGTTCCTTCATACTTTTGTTCCTGGCAAAATGGGAAATCACCAAGGTTCAAACAGGAACCGACCTTCAAATACTCGAAATGCTCCTCATACTCATGAACATGAGTTAGAAGTCCCTGAGCCTCCATAGCGGCCATTCCGACTATCACCGTAGCCTTCGGCGGTAATGATTTTATAGCATCTTCGATGCTCGATAATTTCCTCTTATACTTTTCTTCCCAACTGGTCATATTTCCTCCAAGTTCAATGCTATCACAGGTGAATCATCTCTCATTTTCAAACAGCTAAACCCCGCTGCCAAGAAAAAATCATCTGCCTATGTAATTCTACTTCTTAACGCCGCGGCAGATTAACCCCGATAGCTCTTCGATTACCTTTCGGGGATCTTCAATATTCTTACTGAAAAAATGCTCAATTCCAAGAAAGTGAGCTATACCTATCAGAAAGTTCGCGGCGACGGCCTCATCATCCGGTCTCAAACCGCCTGATTGTCTCAGGTAGCCCTTCTCAAATTTATTATAATACTCTTTTGCCGTATCCCTTATTACAAACTCAGCCTCGCGTACTAACTGGTAATTCTGAATGTGTGTCTCAAAATATTTGAGAAACAACATCCACCCCTGTATTTCCCTTTCAATACGGCTGAGATTCTCCCCGAGATTGGATGATATATAATGCCGGAGCTGTTTTCCAAGATATACTACTACTTCCCGAAAAAGATCTTCCTTGCTCTTAAAATTGATATAAAAGGTTCCCACCGCAAAACCAGCCTTCCTTGTTATCTCATAGATATTAACCTTATAGAAAGAGTTTTCGGCTATAAGCTGTTTACCTGAGAGAATCAATTTCGTCCGGGTATCAGCCTCATCGGCATTATCGACTGCCGGCGGCAGATCTACGTTCAGACAGCTCAAGTCGATCTCCGAAGAGCATTCAAATATGCCGTTGTAAACTAAATCCTTCAAATATTCGCCGCTTATCTTTTGTTCATCAAAACAGGGTCGCCTGAGCAAAAATCGCACGCTTCCGACAATAAAAAGATACTCTGCCACGGTGACGGTTCGCCTGTATACACGTCTAAGGGCCTCGGTGTAAATCACCCGGAGTCTCTGCTCGTATTCAGGAAACTTATACTCCCCTTCCCGGAAGATGTTGATGTAGGCAATATCGTCGATATTACTCTCAAGGATGAATCCGTAAAAAGAGATTAGACGTTCCTCTACATCGGCACCGCTTATTTTACTCATTCTCGTTTCGATAACCTCAAGAAATCCATCGAGAATTTCCCGGAACAATACTTCCTTGTCTTTGTAGTATCTGTAAAAAACACCATTGGAAAGTCCGCCGTTCCGGCATATCTCGGCGACAGATATTGCGTCATACCAGTTCTCAGAGAACAAAGCCACGGCTGAGAGCATTAGCTTTTCTTTTGTACTAAGGGGTGTATTTTCATTCATCAAAATTAAGAAGAACCTCCTTGAACAAGTCCGGGTCTTCAACCATCAGCGAATGTCCAATATTCTCTAATATCAACACCGATCCTCCGAGAGCATCGGCTGTAGCCTCAGCCATTTCACGATTGATAAGAATATCCTCGGCTCCGGCAACAACTAATACTGGTTTCTTGAAGCTCTTGGCACGCTCTGTCAGGTTTACCTTATCAAGACCGCGGGGATGCGCAATAAACGAATCTCTATTCATAAGATATGCATTATCAGTAAGACTGTTCAAAAACTTCATATCTCCAATATGTGGAGCAATGGCAAGAAGCGACTTCTTGAGCATACGCGGATTCGATTTATACAGTTCCAGGAAGGGATAATGCTCCTCGGGCGTGTGAAGTCCGTCTATCGGACAGGGGTCAATCAACAGAAGCCTGGATACGAGTTCCGGTGCATCAAATGCCATCTCCATGGCAACAGCGCCCCCTAGTGAGTGTGCAACAAGAAAGACGTCCTTGAACCCCAGCTTCTCGATAAATCCTCTCAGGTAAAGCGCATAAGAACTCATCTCAGAATCCTTGATACGATCGGATCTGCCGAAGTTTACCATATCAAGGGCAATAGTTCTATATCCCGGCAGATCCATGACCCTGGAATACCAGAGACCGCATCCCAGATTTCCATGAAGCATGACAATCGGCTTGCCCTCTCCCCTGCTTGTATAGAAAATTTTCTTTCCGTTTACCTCAACCCAATCCCCATCTCTCTTTGCTCGGCGTGCCCGTAGTTTCCTGAACCAGACAAGAGGCATCTGCAGATATTTGAGGAAAGCCATCTTCAGACCATAAGAGAGTCCGCGCGGAAAGAAGAGAACGAAAATAATGATCAGTGCTCCGATAATTATTGACATTGGGACCTTGGTTCTTGAAAACAGAAACGGCAGCCCGGTAATTATTACCGAACCGATTAGTCCGCCTTCCAGCGTTGCCATTCCTCCAATGATAATCATCGAAAGAAGATTAATTGAAAGTCCCAGACCGAAGTCTGCAGGGGAGATGTAGGTAATAGTATGCGCATACAAAGCCCCGGCGATGCCGCCGTAGATGGCACTAACAACGAAGGCATTGAGTTTGACCGATGAAAGTTTTATTCCGTAAGCCTTTGAGGCTGTTTCACTGTCTCTGACCATCCGGTATTTAAGTCCGACCGGTGATGATGTTATAACATCGGCAATAAAATACATTAGAATAAAAAAACCAAGATTAAAGAGATACATCCCGAACTCTGATTTAATCAGCCGTGGTATTCCATAGAGTCCCCCATGACCGCCAAAGATATGAATTGCCGCAAACAGCTGCTGAATAGCAACTCCGAAAGCCATCGTCGCGATTGCCAGATAGAAGCCTTTCAGCCGAAGGGCAGGAAGCCCAATCAAAAAACCGAGAAGTCCTGCACAGACAATTACAACAAGGATGTTCAGAATAAACGGAGTATGAAAGTTCATACTCATTACCGATGTTACATAGGCACCGACGGCCACAAAGGCGCCGTGTCCTATTGAAACCTGTCCGGTATAACCGTTCAGGATATTAAGCCCGAGGGCGGCAATTCCAAAAATTATTATTGACGAGAAAATCATGAGCATGAAAGATTCTGAGATGAACAACAGGCCCAGGACCAGCCCGATTACCGCAAGATATACAAATTTCTTCACTATACTCTCCCGCTTGATTTTTTACCGAATAAACCTGATGGTTTAACGGCCAGCATTATTATTATTATTATGAGGACTATTGAAAGCTGATAATCCGGCGAAATATAGGCACCAACGAGCTTCTCCAGGATGCCGAGAATCAGTCCGCCGGCTATTGCTCCAAAGAGGCTCTCAAATCCGCCGAGTACTCCGGCGGTGAAGCCGTATATCTGCATGTTCCCCATCATTCCAGGATGAATGTATGTCTTGGGCGCAATTAGGATACCAACAAGAACTGAGATCGATATTCCGATTCCCCAAACAAGTGAATCGACCATGTTTGTGTCAATTCCAACAACCTTTGCTCCAATAGGATCCTGAGCCCTGGCACGGGTAGCTATCCCAAGCTTCGCATACTTAAGATAAAGTGCGATAATAATTGATACTGCTACCGCGACTGCAGTTATCAGCAGATCGTTGAGCGGCATAATCAGCTTATTTTCGCCGAGCCTCATGATTAAAGGTTCTCCCCGAAGAAGCTCAGGAAACTGCTGGTAGTCCGTTCCCCATATCAGCTGGGCGGCTCCTTCAAAGATCATCAAAAGTCCGAGGGTTATCATCAGCATTCCGGCATGGGAGAGATGCTTGATTGGTCCCATGAGAGCCTTATCGATAATAACACCCAGTAAAAATCCGACTATGATTCCGCACAGAATCGAAAGAATGATACTCCCGGTCGCGGTAAATACGCTGAAGGCCACGAAGACGCAGACCATTCCGGCATTTCCGTGAGCGAAGTTCATCGTACCCACTGATCTGAAGATCAATGCTATTCCAAATCCCATCAGCCCGTATAAGGCCCCCTGGGGAATTCCTAAAATTATACTTTGTAATACAAGCACTGCTGTCCTCCTACATTCCCAGATAAGCTTTCTTCACGGATTCATCCGCTAAAAGCTCAGCTGACGTCCCAGAATGGACGATATTGCCGTTTTGAAGGACATAAGCCCTATCGCTTATCTTCAGAGCCTTTAGCGCATTCTGTTCAACAAGAAGTATTGTCATCTTGTCCTTCAATTTCACCAGCACTCTGAAAAGTTCATCTACAATCACCGGAGCAAGACCGAGGGAAGGTTCATCGAGCATCAAAAGCTCAGGATCGCTCATCAGCGACCGACCGACAGCCAGCATCTGCTGTTCGCCGCCGGAGAGCGAACCCGCAGTCTGGGTTCGCCGCTCTTTGAGTTTCGAAAAAAGCTCATAGACGAAGGCAAGCCTTTCTTTAAACTCACCGCGGGCAAAACTTCCCATCCGGAGATTCTCCTCAACCAGAAGCTCCGGAAAAACCCTGCGATTCTCGGGACATAGAATCAGTCCCATCTTCGCACTCTTCACCGAGGCTGACGACGGAATGTTCTCTTCCTTGAAGAAAACACTACCTTCCCGCTTTACGATTCCGCCCAGGCCGAAGAGGGTGGAAGTCTTACCGGCACCGTTTGCACCAAGAATCGAGACAATTTCTCCCTTTTTAAGGTAAAAGGAAATGCCTTTCACTGCCTTGATATGGCCGTAATTAACCTTTAAATCCTCAACTTGCAGCATCTTCATCATCCCCTAAGTAAACCTTGATAACTTCCCTGTTGTTTGCGATCTCGACAGGATTCCCTTCCGCAATCTTGGCACCGAAGTTCATAACCGTTATGCGGTCTGAAATCTTCATTACAAGATTCATATCGTGTTCGACAAGCAGGATGGTTTTACCATCCCTGTTAAGCTTAACGAGAATATCATTTAGCTCGGAGGTTTCATCCATATTAAGTCCGGCGGCCGGCTCATCGAGAAGCAGCAGCTGCGGATCAGAAATAAGTGCACGCGCAATTTCAACACGCTTCAAGACGCCGTAGGAAAGCTGGGCCGGATAAAACTTCAGCATTCCCGAAATCTGCATCAACTCGGCAACTGCATGGATTTTGTCTCGCGCATCTTTTCCAAAAGCCAGGTGTTTACCTGCGGCAAGAGAGAGCATTCCCTTCGTGTAGTTATGAACCCAACCGGAATAAATATTATCATAAATATTGCTTCCCTGAAAAAGTTGAAGGTTCTGAAATGTTCGGGCTACTCCCCGGAATATAATATCTTCGGCACGCAAACCCAAAAGTTCGTCACCCTTAAAAGAAACTCTACCGGAAACTGGTTGAATCACCCTGGTAATTACATTAAAAAGGGTTGTTTTCCCCGCTCCATTGGGACCAATTAGCGAATGAATCTTTCCCTTCTCGACGGTGATATTCATCTCTTTAACAGCTGCGAGACCGCCGAATTTTACCGTTACATCCTTTATATCAAGCATAAGTACCTTTTCCTGAAAAGCCCCCCAGGAAGGGGGGCTCTGATAATTTATTTTTCTGGAATAATTAGATTAGTCTGCGTAATAAATCCAGTCGGCATGACGGACCCATACACCTTCTTTAACTTTAAGAACATACATTGACTGCTTGCCGAGGCGGCAGGTATTGTCCGCTTCATTGTAGGTTTTGTATGAGATACCCTTTCCGAGTGCGCCGTTCCAGTCTTTGAAAGATTCAAGAGCCTTCACAAGACTGTCACGGGTAAGGGTAGGACCTGCAACATTAAGAGCTTCAACAAAAAGTTCCGCGGCAACCATTCCGGCTACAGCAAAAGCATTCGGAATTTCTCCCTCACCGTGAGTTTCCGCATAGATCTGGAAGGGTTCAAAATCTGCATCGGTAAAATCAACGTCTACCCATGACATACACTCAACATCTTCTGCTGCTTCTTCAGCAAGAACCATGAAGGTAACAGCCGCATTAGGATAGCTCAGTAGGAATGTAGGCTTGGTAATTCCATACTGCTTCGCCTGTTTTACGAAGGGAGGGGTCTGGGGGTTGAAAAGCATTACTATGATAGCATCGGGTTTTGCAGCATTGAGTTTATTGATCTCAGTTGCAAAGTCGGTTGCTGTAGGATCAATCGCAATCGCTTCAACAAGTTTTGAATCATATAGCTTTATTGCATTCTTGACTGATTCATATTCTTCTATTCCGTCTTCAGCATTTCTGTAGACGATTGCTATTCTCTTTGCCTTCTTCTCTTCGGCAAGGTATCGAACCATAACATTACCTTCGACGAGATAGTTAGGCTGTACCGGGAAAACAAACTCTTTGGGAGGAACTGCAAGACGTGAAGATCCGCTTGCCTGATAAACGAAGGGGACTCCGCTTTCATTCAGGTAATCCATAACAGCGAGGTTACCCGGAGTTCCAAGTCCTGCTACCATGGCAAAAACACCGTCACTCTCGACAAGTCTTTTTACCTCTACAGTTGTCTTTCCGGGATTAAACTGATCGTCTGCAATTATCAGATTAATCTTTCTTCCATATATTCCACCGTTTGCATTTACATGGTTGAAGTAGGCTTTGAGTCCGTTTGCAACGGGTACTCCGATACTCGCGACCGGTCCGGACATTGCCTGGAAGGTTCCGATAGTAATTTCATCTTCAGTAACACCAGTTACAGCTTCCTGCTCTCCGCCTGCAAATACCGCTGCCGATATCGCGCAGAAAAGTACAGCAACAAATAACCCTTTAACTAATTTTTTCATAGTTCCTCCTATTTAAATCAATAACAACTTTTTGATTCAGATAACATCGTAAACACTGAATCAGCTCTCATTCTATGCCATGATATATCTGCTGTCAAGAAAATTTAACAGTATCATATCAGCAAATTAACAATATATTTTCTCAACCAAACCTGATAACGCAGGCAGACCATACAAAGCCTATTCCGCCCGCTACAAAGACGACATTATCACCCTTCTTTATCCGGCCAAGCTTCAGCCCTTCCTCGAGAGAGATGATCTGATCATTCTGACCTATGTGGCCATAATCCTCGAGATAGTAGGTCTGCTCCGGACTTAAATTAAACTCGTCAAGAAAAGCGTCATGCGTCCTCCTATTAAAGTGAAGAATACCCAGGTAATCCAGGTCATCATCACCAAGTCCGGATTCAGAAAGCGCTTCACGAATAACCTTGTAAAAGTTCGGCACAGTTACGCCTTTCAGCTTTTCCTTGAAAAGATCCGGATCATCGATTGTAAAATGCATCTTATCAAGATCATCTTCGGTAACAGGCCAATGCTTCACTCCGCCGGGTTTAACCGTACAAAGCTCAGAAAACGAACCATCGCCTTTAAAAGATGCGCCAAGCAGGATATTCTTCTCGTAGCCCGACTGCAGGAGCACTGCTGAACCGCCTGCCCCTAGATCAAACATAAAGGTGGTCTCTGGAACGTCAAAGCTGACGAAGTCTCCGTTCCGGTACCCGCTTGCAAGAAGAATTGTTTTACATCTTCCCGAGGCTATAAGCCCCCTGGCAACCTCGATTCCTGAGAGCATCGAACCACACATAGCCTCCATATCGAACGACCAGGCATTTGATGCTCCAATGTTATCGGCAATCTTGAGACCGGCAAGCCAACAGATATAATCCTTATGCTGGCCGCCGTTGTAAATAAGACAATCAATTTCAAGAGGATCGATACCCGCCATAGATACAGCTTTCCGCGCGGCCTCGGTGGCCATGTAGGCAGGGGCATCTTCTTTGCCGGCAATTGGTTTCTTTCGAAGCCCGATCTTCTCAATAATAATATTCTCAGGAATACCGCATTTCTCCGATATCTCTGCGGCACTCATGAAGGTTTCAGGTATATAAGTCCCCCACCCTCGCATTCCTATAACAGGTGAATCAAACTTCATTCCCATTGTTAACTCCAGTTTTTATTTGGCTATCTGCCTGGGACCGAAGGTTACACCACCGGTAATCTCGATTGTTGTGCCGTCAAGAGCATCATTATCGACAACATGAAGCATCAGCTTTGCAATCTCTTCCGGAGCTATCAGTCTTCCGATATGTACATCCTTAAGAATCGCATCAAGAGCATCCTGATTCATTCCGGTCAGCATTGGTGTTCCGACATAACCCGGTGCAATTCCAACTACCCTGATTCCGCTTATCTTCTTCATATGAAACTCGCCGGCAAGAAGCTTCGGCCACATGCCCACGGCTGCCTTCGTCGAAGAGTAGTTCAACTGTCCTACCTGACCTATCTTGTTTACAGATGAAATTGTGAACATGACGCCTTCCCAGCCGTTATCGATCATGATAGCAGCCGCTTCACGTAGAGTGAGGAAGGTTCCGCTGAGATTAATATCTATAACAGACTGAAATTGCTCGAGGCTCATCTTCTTCTTTACCTTGCCGGTTTCCCTGTCGGTGTTAATCATAAGGCCGTCCCGGATAATACCGGCACAGGGTACAACGATATTTACTGAACCGAAGGTCTTGGCTGCATTCTTCATGAAGGCCTCTACCTGAGCCTCGTCATACACATTTACTGTGCATCCGTCGGCCTCACCTCCGGCGGCTCTTATCTCAGCAACTACCCTATCAATGCTTTCCTGATTAATATCTCCGATGAATACCTTGGCGCCCTTCTTTGAGATCTCTTTTGCGACAGCCTCGCCTATTCCGCTTCCCCCGCCTGTTACAACAAGTACTTTTCCATTTATCTCCATGGTTTCTCCTAAGTGTTTATATTGGGATGATTCGTTAACCTTTTTCCAAATATCAACTGAATCACCTCTCATTATAGAGCAGGATTACAGACTGTCAAGAAAAAGTTTTATTTTTCTCAATCTCTCTTCTAAATAATCCTACAGCTATTTCTTTGCTCATGTTTATTTTGCTATCATTCCGCTGATAGTTCCGCCGGTTACCTCAATTTCCGATTTCACCCTAGGCAGTGCTTCACCAATTCCGCCGCCTCCGCCGGTTAGTACCGCCACGCTGCCTTTTAACTCCATAATATTCTCCTCCTTATAACCTTATTTATTGTTTCTACTAAACAAAGCCAAATATATCTATTGTCCGTTTCCCCACTTAATAACGGTCGCAGACCATATGAACCCCAGCCCCGCACCTACTAGCACAACGTTATCGCCCTCTCTTATTTTCCCCTTAGTCAAACCCTCTTCAAGGGAAATTATCTGGTCGTTCTGACCGGTATGTCCGAAATCATCAAGATAGGTTGTCTGATTCTCCGATAAACCCAGTTCTTTGAGGATTGCCATATGTGCGGATTTTTTAAAATGAAGCAGGGCAAGATAATCTATGTCTTTTCGTGATAGTCCTGATTTTTTTAGCGCCTGGTCAATTACTAAATAAAAATTCGGCAGAGTCTTCTCCAGCAGCTTTTTCTTAAAATTGTCAGGGTCATCTACGGTAAAATGAATCTTATCAGAATCTTCAGGTTTAAGAGGCCAGTTTTTTGTCCCGCCGTATTTGATTATGCAGTCTTCGGAGAATGAACCGTCGCCTTTAAAACTGGAGCAGAGCACCGTATTCCGGTGGTAGTCTTTTCTCAGAACCATACCGTTGCCTCCCGCTCCAAGATCAAACATGAAGGCGGTCTCCGGTACGTTAAAGTCCACAAGGTCTCCATTGCGATAACCGCTTACCAGAAGAACGGTATTAATGTTTTCATTTCCCAGCATCATCGACCTGGCAACCTCAATTCCAGCCATAAGCGACCCGCACATGGCCGAAAGATCAAAAGCCCATGCGTTTACCGCTCCTATTTCATGGGCAACCTTAAGTCCGGCAAGCCAGCACAGATAATCTTTATGCTGAGCTCCAAACCAGATAATTAGATCGATCTCAGCAGGCACTATACCCGCGTTTTTAATAGCCGCCCTGGCGGCCTTTATTCCCAGAGCACTGGTAGTATCTTCCGGGCCGGGAACAGCCTTCCTGTTAACTCCAAATTTCTGGGAAATAATATTTTCGGGAATTCCGCTCTTTTCTGCTATTTCCTCCGCACTCATATATGTTTGCGGAGTATATGTGCCAATTCCCATAATACCGATATCCATTTAATCAACCTCCTCAAATTCAGACACCACCTGCACAGCAGGCGGTAAAATAAAGCCCCTTAGGTGAAGCCTGACAATATGGGAGGCAGTAGCCTTTGCCATCAGATCATGAAACCTAAATCATGTTTCATGATCTGATATAAAAAAAACCGCTCTGCCTGGGGCAGCATAAATTCAATAATTAATCAGTCAAGAGGTCCTTTATAAGCACCAGAGATTCACCGATACACACTATTTTACCGCCTGCCGTTTTACATTCAGAATGAAGATTGACAAGGTTTTTTTCAGGTCTTACAGAGGTCACCTCTATTGTTGCCGTAATCTCTTCGCCGGTATAGGCATCTTCAGGGAAGGTCAACTTCTGTTTCAGCCAGTTTGTTCCCCGGCCTGGAAGCCTCGTTCCCAGAAGATTGGAAATAAGACCCATGAGTAAATCTGAGGGTACAGTAAGCTGGCCTTCAGAGTTTTTTTCGATGTATCTCGGGTTACTATCACCGGTCAGAGACTTATATATATCCAACTCTTTTTCCGTGAACACAGCCGATAGCTGAGCAGTCTGTTTTACTTCAATCATTTTACCCCCTCCAGTCCTATTACAGCCCGGCCCTTCAACCCAAGATCACCGTTCTCCTTGATGACATATGTGTCAAGTTCCAGGGCATTTTCATCCTTCAGTGCCTTAGTCACAACAACCCAGACAGTTACCTCTTCATCGGTGTAAGTCGGAGCCGGGAACATCAGCTCCTGTTCAATGGGGACCCCCCCGGGAATAAAATCGCCGATTACCCTGCTTACCATTCCGTAAAGCAGCATTCCGTGAGCTACTGTTTTTTTAAAACGAGTCTTAGCCGCGAAATCAGGATCTACATGAATTGGATTATCATCTCCGCTTAAGACGGCGATTCTATCGAAATCCTCCTGACTGAAGGTGTGCCTTAATATTTCCCCATGGCCAACCTGATACTCCATGTCTCATTTCTCCTTTGTGTGTAGTTTTTCCAATACGTTTGTCATATTCTCAGCGAGATGATCAAGGATATTCAAGCCCTCCTCATCATCCTCCGCATCTATGGCGCCGCCCTTACCAGCCACACCAATATTCCAGTAATTAGAACCGATAACAGTAAGATCATTTACCGTCATCCAGAGCAGCAGTTGGGCAAATGCAAAGGTCTGACCTGTGCGCCGCGCCACCGTAATAGGCGCAGCCACTTTTCCTGAAAAGGCAGTCCCCTTCCACTGGTAATTTTCCGATTCACTCTTCATTTCACTGCCGAACCATCTTCCTGAAAACCCCGCTCTGTCGAGCAGGGCTTTAAGCTCGGATGTTATGGACGCATGATACACGGGGCTTCCCAGAAGAATTCCATCCGCTTCAACCATCTTTTCAAACACTTCCTGAAAATCATCTTTGATGACACATTTTTTTTCAGTAGCGCAGGAATAGCAGGCCCTGCAGCCGGCAATATCTTTATCGGGAAGAATAATCATCTCAGTATCCAGACCGCGCTCTTTTATTTTTTCCAAAGTATAAGATACCAGTCGGGCAGTATTCCCCTGCTTCCTGGGGCTCCCGGAAATACCAATAACTTTCATAAGGCCTCCTAACATGACGAGTGATTCATGTTAACACATTAGGTTGAAATGTCAAGTATTTTAAAAACCGCTCAGCAATTCTAAATTTGGCTGCTATTATATAATCATCCGGCCCTTGCTGCACCACGTACCCATGAAAAACGGCTGCGAAGACACAGATGTTTTCCACAGTTACAAGGCCCCGCAGCGTCGGCATACACAGGCAGCCAATTCCAGAATTGCTGCATACAGAAAATAATTCTTGTCAAAAATAAGAAACGGAATTACAATAATCATAAACATGGTACATGAATCATATCTCAAGTATGAATATGATACTTGTTTGATTCGGTGCCTCATGAGCTCAAAGCGGAATTAGTCTAATAAAAATGAGTAAAGGAAGAGTAATGACAAACTGGGATGAATTGTATAAAGGCAAATTGATTACTATAGAAGAGGCAGTACAAAAGATAAAATCTGATGATGATATTATTGTTGGACAGTGTGCTTCCGAGCCCCAGGGTTCAATGGAAAATTTCCATCTTGTAAAAGACAAGGTTAAGGACGTAAGGGTTTTTTCCGTGCTTACCCTTAAGCCCTACGAATTTTTCATGAATCCGGAAATGAAGGGGCACTTTGAACTATGCAGCTGGTTTCACGCTCCCGGCTCCAGACTGGCGTTAAAAAACAGAACAGGGACTGTAACCTTCGTTCCTAATATGCTTCACCGTGCAGCCACCGACCGTATTCATGCCAAGAAGCCTAATATACTCTGGGGAACCTGCACCCCGCCGGACGCCAAAGGATTCGTATCCCTTTCTCTGGGTATAACTTATGAAAAAGATGTCCTGGAGGTTGCCGATCTGGTTATTCTGGAGGTAAATAAAAATCTGCCCCGAACATTGGGCGACACCCATGTAAATATTAAGGATGTCGATTTTTTTGTGGAACATCACCAGGAAGTCCCCGCCCTGCCCGCCGCTGTGCCGGATGAAACTGCACTTAAGATAGGGCGTTATATAGCGGAGCTGGTCGAGGATGGATCGACCATACAACTCGGAATAGGTAATATTCCCAATGCCGTCGCCCTGGCGCTGAAGGATAAGAAGGATCTTGGTGTTCATACCGAGATGCTTGTTGATTCGATGATGGAACTCTATGAAGCCGGGGTTATTACCAATAAGAAAAAATCCCTGCTCAAGGACAAGATGGTCTGCACCTTTGCAATGGGATCGAAAAAGCTGTATTCATGGCTCCATGATAATATGGCTGTTGAATTCCGCCGGGGTTCCTGGGTGAATGATCCAGCCATAATCAGACAGAACTCAAAAATGGTTTCTATAAACACCTGCCTGATGGTGGATTTTACCGGGCAGGTTGCCAGCGAATCCATAGGAACCCTGCAGTTTTCCGGTACCGGCGGACAGACGGACACCGCCGTAGGTGCCAAGGAAGCATACGATGGTCTTGGGAAATCCATAATTGCCTGTGGTTCCACAAGCAAGAATGGGACTATAAGCACCATAGTTCCGACTCTTCCCGAAGGAACAGCGGTTAGCCTGCACCGAAGCAATGTGGACCATATTGTAACCGACTATGGGATTGCCTACATGCGTGGAAGAACAGTCAAAGAAAGAACACGCAACCTTATTGCTATAGCTCATCCCAACTTCAGAGCGGAGCTGACTGAACAAGCCATAAATCTCGGCTATATTTAAACAGCTGCATCCAGGTTTATTTGATCAATCTAGGGATAAGCGTGCATCTTAAAAGACTCGAGTAAGATAATAATTGCGTTTTCTATATTTCTCCATTATTGTTAAATCATGGGAAACAGACTGATACGATTCAACGCAGGCGATACAATTTTCACTGCCGGGGAACAGTCAAGAAACATGTATATCATCCGTTCGGGGACGGTAAAGATCCTGATAGAGAAGGACCAGCAGCTCATTCCGCTGATAGAGCTCGGGAAGGGTCAGTATGTTGGTGAGATGTCGTTCCTGACCGGCGTAAAACGATCGGCCACAGTCGTTGCCGAGACCTCTGTACTTGTCAGTGATATTCCTCCCGAGATCCTCGAGGATGAGAACCTTGGCCTCTCATCATGGGCTGTATCAATTGCACGTGTGCTCGTCAGACGAATCCGGGCTACAACCGAACTACTCGGAGATTATCTGATAAGTAATGATAATACTGAAGCCCCCGTCGGAAGACGGGCCGAAGACCTCCGCGCACTCGAAATAATAACCCGGGACAATCTGAAACCCGGACGACTGTACCTGAAGGGACAGTTTTCTGAGAGCTCCATTGAACCGCTTAAAAGTAAGATCCGCGAGCTTAAATTGAAAAAAATCTTGCCTCTGGTTCTGGACTTCTCGGATGTAATCGATATCGATCAGGCAGGGATAAACTACATCTTCAACCTTACAAAATCCTTTGAAGTATCGGATGAGAGAATCCAAATTGAGAACATGCAGCTAATCCGTGACAAAGTCCTCTCAATTAAAGGACTTCAGAGTATACTGGCGGCGACCCATGTTCCGCTTAGACGGATAAAAAAGGACGAACTTCTAATAAAACAGGGCGAGCTTGAGAATGTAATGTATGTTATCAAAAACGGCAGCTTTATAATAAGCAGGAAAACTGAGTCGGGCAGCATCGAGCTTGCAAGGGCTGAAAGCGGTGATGTGATAGGTGAAATGTCCCTGATAAAAGAAGGCAGCCGATCGGCAGACGTGAGGGCTGACAGGCCTGGGTCAGTCCATGTCATAGATGTCAGGGAGTTCTACAACAACATCTACAACGTACCAAGCTGGTTCATGGAGCTCATAAAAGGCCTCGTACAGCGACTCCGGAATACTAATGAGATGATAGAACAATTCAGCCGTGATCAGGAAAAAACTGAATCCGTAAAAAAATGGGATACACCATTCGGGCTTGTTCTTGATTCATCCCGGCCGGGTAAGTTTGTAATTAGCGGAGTGATGACCCTACCCAACCTGCAGTATCTGATTCAAATTCTAAAACTTGAGATAAAGAAGAAGACTCCTGAGATAGTCCTGGACCTTTCAAAAGTCACACGAATGGAAAAAGAATGCATCCCTGCCCTTCTGAGCATCTACACTAGGTTGAAGGCCCACGGTATAGAGGTGAAGATCCGGGGCCCGAAGAAAGACCTGCTTTTTCTATTCAAACATCAGCAGCAGGATGCGGACTAGTGCACGGGTTCTTCTTCTGCCGGTCCGAAAATCTTCGGTGAGAGCTTTAAATACCAGGCAGACAGTTGTATCTGAATGATGTAGCCGAGCGCAATTATGAGCGCGATGCTTGAACCGTCCCTGCCGAATGATGTCATTGCAATCGCAAGCGCAATTGAAAGGTTTCGAAGTACCGTTCCGTAGACAAGCGCGAGGCCGTCACCGCGACTAAAAAACTTCTTTCCAATTACAGTACTTATTATAATATTAATGGCGTAGAGAAGCAGCAGCGGGGGAATAAGGGATAAAAAGGCCGCGGGATCTGAGGCAATAGACCTGGCCTTCAGGGCCATCGCGACAAAGACTATCAGGACTACTCCGAGAGTTGAGAACGGAGGAAACTTTTTCTTTATACTCGTCTGATACTTCTGTTTTCCGTATTTTCGAATCAAGAGACTTTGAGTAATGGCACCGAGAACAAGCGGTAAAAGAACTATTATGCCTATCTGAATAAAAATTTTCATCATTGGCATCGAGACCGAAGCGCCTAACAGCCATTTGATATAGAAAGGTGTCGCCACAGATCCGAGAAGAAGTCCTATGACCGTCATTTTTACAGCAGCCGACATATTGCCCTTTGACATACCAGTCCAGGAGATTGTCATTCCAGATGTCGGAAGAAGGGACACAAGCAGGAAGCCCAACGCAAACAAAGGCTTGTCAGGGAAAAATATTTTTCCGAGTCCGAAAGCTACAAAAGGAATAACCCCGAAGTTGATTATCTGGGCGGTAATCTGAACCTTTAGGTCTCCCCCTTCAATAACCTTCCGAAGCGGCAGGGTTACCATCATCGGGTATACCATCAAAAAGGTAAACGGCAGAATCAGATTCTTAAGAGCTGACGGGTTGTCAACGACCAGGCCTGTGATAAATCCCGCGATCATGAAAACGGGAATAGTGACACGCAGATGTTTCTGAAGAAACAGAAGTATTCTTATCATTGATATACATCCTATATAGTTTAATCAATATATATTACTCATAATATGCAATGGAGTCAATTAGAAAAACAGCTTAATAAATCACTTTGACAAAGCCTTATATACAGTAGATAATAACCGCTATGTCAAAAATCATTATTGGAATACATGGACTAGGAAACAAACCGGAAGAACTGCAGCTTCAAGAGTGGTGGAAAGCAGCTATTCTTGAGGGGCTTGAAGGACGAGGCCGGTTCCGGTTTCTACATTTCAGGTTGGTATACTGGGCATCAGTTTTACACCCGGAAGCATTGGATCTCTCAATTTCAGATGAACACAGCCCCTTATATTTGAATGAACCCTATGTCCGCGGTAAAAAAAATGATCTTCACAAAGATTGGAAAGATGAGAATAAATTTATCAGAAACAGATTAAACAGGCAGATGGAAAAGATCTTCCTGGAAGATGATGGTTCTCTCAATTTTTCCGGATTGACGGATTTCATACTGCGGCATTTCGTGAAAGATCTGGATGCCTATTATAAGACCAATAAGAATTTGAAACTTAAGGAGCAGCCCCGGGAAAGAATCTGCGAACTCCTGGCGGATACACTTATAAAACACAGGAGAAAGAAGATTCTCCTCATAGCTCACAGTATGGGATCAATCATTGCATGGGATGTATTGACCAGATGGGCTCCACACATCAAAATTGATACTCTTGTAACCATAGGTTCACCTCTTGGGAATCCTGTCATACGCAGTAAAATGCTCTCTGATATAAAACATCTTACTAATGTAACTCCCACATTGAAAACGCCTGAAAACATATTAAATAGTTGGTATAATTTATCTGATTATAAAGACAGAGTCGCTCTAAATTACAATTTAGGAGATGATTTTCTCCCTAACAGCCGCAAGGTAGTACCTGAGGATCAACTCATCTGGAATAATTATGAATATAATAGTGATCGGAATCCGCATAAGTCATATGGCTATCTTCGATGCCCGGAGATGTCAGATATTATCGGTAATTTTTTAAGAAGCAGATTGAGATTTTGCATCAGAAGGCCCGGGAAATAAATCCCCAATTATTCTTGACTATTAATTTATTGTTGAATAGTTACTATCATCCTATAAGTAACGTTACCTTTGAATGCGTCATTGTTGCCAGAAAGATGTAAATATGGGGGGTTTTGACACATTCAACAAAAAATCAAATAAATTCTGAGTCAAAATGCCACAATTTTCTTCTTTGTTCATTCTTCAACAACCAGGAGAACTCCTGCCGAGTTTATTTTAATTACTTACACAACAAGCATTTATAAAAAACCACTCAAAACAGTTTTGGCATGATTTATGCTTAATAATTTTTAGAACAATTTATCAGGAGGTGCTGTTATGGCAATCACGAAATGGAAAAAAGAAAATCAAAATGATCCCTGGACTGAACTTCAGACTCTTCAGAATGAGATCAACGATCTTTTTAACGTCGATCGTTATCCGTCATCTTCCGGCCTGTTTGACCGAAACGTTTCTCCGGCTATGGATGTGTTTGAGGACGAGCAAGCTTTCAATATATCTTGCGAACTCCCCGGCATAGAGCAGGAAGAAGTTGAGATCTCAATCGCGGCCAATGTTCTTACTATTAAGGGATCAAAAAACGATGAAAAGGAGGCCAATAGCGGAAAGTATTATCGAAGGGAAACCTGGTCCGGAACCTTTCAGCGGACTCTTTCTCTGCCGGTTTCCGTAGACATCAATAAAATTGAAGCTGAACTTAAAAACGGAATTCTTCTAGTTACTATTCCTAAAACAGAAGAAGCAAAACCCAAACAAATTTCGGTTAAGGTAAAATAAGGAGCATTGTTATGATAAGCAAACATGAAATAGAGGAAAAGAAAAAAATGCGCTCCGCATGTTGCGATATTTTCCATGGTGAGGATAGTGTTATCCTGAAGCTGGAGATGCCCGGAGTGCCAAAAAACAATCTTGATATAAAGGTGGATAATGATCGCCTGATTATCACCGGCAGAAAAGAACAGAGAAGCAGGAGCGGCGAATATCTTAGCAGAGAAATCCGCCAGGGAGACTTTTATCAGGAATTCACCCTTGATGATACAATTGATAAAAACAATATTGACGCAACAGTAAAGAATGGAGTTGTAACACTAATCCTGAGTATCAAAGAGTCTGTCAAACCGCGGAAAATTGAAATTAATGCAGGATAGTGTCGTCATAGACCGTCTGCTAAATCTTTTATTTTAAGCAGACGGTCCGAAAATATTCACTTTCAAAATTTATTTCCTTATGTTGACTCCCACATTAAAGTGAGTGATTTTATTATATTGAAAAAATATATTTATATCGATATTAATATATTGACATAAAGCTGCTCCAGATCTATTATTCCCTCGAAGAATTATAACGATGACTACCCGATAGCTGCAGCCCAAAAGAGTTCCGGACCGGTGAATCATCAGAAGGAGATAAAGATGAAAGCAAAAAAGATTCTATCGGTACTGTTTGTACTCGTTCTGGCAATGGGCTTCATTGCCTGCGGATCAGAATCGTCATCCGACGCGACAAGTAAGGATGTAAGCTCAATGAAGGCCGGTACCTACACGGAAACCGTTAAAGGTATTCATGAGGGTATGGTTATTGATGTGAAACTGTCCGAAAAGAAGATCGACAGTATTACTATTGTAAAGCATGCCGAGACTCCGGGTGTTTCCGATGTTGCTCTTGAGAAAATGCCGCAGAGGATTATCGATGCGCAGAGTATTAACATTGATGTTGTTACTGGCGCTACATATACGAGTAATGGAATTCTTGCGGCCGTTGCAGCAGCAATTAACAAAGCCGGCGGCAATGCTGAAGACTTCAAAATTGCTTCAGAAGCAGTCTCATTAACGGATGCAGATAGACGCAAGCTTGGCTCTAACGACATTCCATCAAAATGGGATATGAGCTTTGACATAGTAGTCGTAGGAGGAGGGTTCGCAGGCCTTGCAGCTACTCATGCTGCTGCGGATAATGGAGCAAAGACCCTTCTTATTGATAAGATGCCGTTTGTAGGCGGTAATTCTCAGATCAATGGCGGTGTTTACGCATCCTATACCAGTAAGATAGCCTCTGATCTTCAGCAGAAACTTGACCTTGTTCCAGATACAGCTGAAAAACATATTGAGGACACCATAAAGGGCGGAGATTACATGAGCGACGTTGCTCTTGTAAAAAACTTTGTTTACGGTGCACCCTTCTATCTCAACCTGCTGCTTGATAACGGGCTGAAAGTCAGAGAATCCCTCACCAGACCTGGAGGGCATTACGGCTATAGAACCTACACAACCATCAATGGTGTTGGAGGAGATATAGTTAAGGTACAGAAAAAGCTCGTCGAGAAATCAGGCGCTACAGTAATGACCAGCACCAAGATGATAGAAATCTATCGTGACGCGAAAAGCGGAAGAGTTGTCGGTATAAAGACCGAGACTGAAGACGGAATCAAGAACATTGAGGCAAAAAAAGGTCTTATTCTTGCTACCGGCGGGTTTGCCGGTAATGTTGCAATGCGTTCCCAGTATGTCCCGGCTCTAACCGAAGATCTTCCTACAACCAACCATGTAGGAGCAACCGGTGAAGGTATTAGCATGGCTCAGGAAATTGGTGCGAATACCATCCACATGGGATATATTCAGCTTTATCCCTTTGCCAATCCAAATAACGGAAGACTTGATCCCTATGCTGTAATTCCGTTCAGCGGACCAAGCGCAGGTATTGTCTATGTTGATGCACATGGAAAAAGATACGTTAATGAGGGCGAAAGACGAGACGTCTGTTCAAAGGCCGCGCAGGACACCGGCAGCTTCCCTACATTCAGTATTATGGGTGAAGATATAGTCAGGAAAGGCGGATTCATAACAGAGGCCCAGCTTGAGAGTGGAATGAAAGCCGATCGTATTTTCAAGGCAGATACCCTCGAAGCTCTCACTGCAGAAATTAACAAGAGGACTTATAAGGACATAAAAATCAACATTTCTGCTTCGGACCTTATGGAGACAATCCGGATTCATAATGGTTATGTAAAAGCGGGAGCAGATCCCGATTTCGGAAAGGTCATCGACAAAGGTGTTATGATGAGCATCGAGAAAGGACCTTTCTATGCAATACCGCAGTGGCCGTCAGTACACCACACAATGGGAGGTCTTACAATTACTCCCAAAACCGAAGTCAAAGACATCTGGGGTAAGGTTATTCCAGGATTCTATGCAGCTGGTGAAGCCGTCGGAGGAATCCACGGTACAAACAGACTTGGTTCAAACGCGGTTGTAGACTGTGTCTCCCACGGTTATATTGCAGGGCAGTTCGCCTCAACAGGAACACTGCCTGACTTTATACCAAAAAAATAAAATAAATCTTTAACCGGGTTTACCAGCTTCGCTGGTAAACCCAAAAGGGGCTAGCCCATTAATTTCGGATGGCCCCCTTCAACATTCCAAGACACAAAATTCACTGATTTATCAAAAATTTTACTCGTAAACCACAAGGAGCCCGAGCTCTTCAAAGAGCAGTTCCCGTATTCAGAAGTGCCGCGGATTAGATATCAGGCAATTCAGCAGCCAGGATTCTAAAAAAACATCGAAGAAACAATCAAATACACAGCATAGCTCACAAGAAAGAGCGCACACACTCCTGTCAGCATTCTGTAGACTCTGTCGGACATTATCTTCCGGCTTTTAGCTATTCCAGCTGATACAAATGAATACCATAACAGGTCTGCCAATATATGACCGGCAAAGAGGACGACCACGCCTGATGCCCCCATCTTTCCCGCCGAAAGAATATAGCTAAGTCCAATTGTAGCCCACCAAATTATCCAATATGGGTTCGCCAGACTAAGCCCCGTCCCCTGAAAAATGATATTTCCTTTCACTGGATGTTCTCCTGCTGTCTCAAGGCTGAGGGTTTTTATTTCCCTAAACATACCTGCCGCCATAAAGATCAAGAATCCACCGCCTGCTAGAGCAATGACTTTAAAAACCAGGAGCCGTTTTAAAAAAGGCGCGAGTCCTAAAAACAGAGCCCCTATAAGCAGAAGTTCCAGTATACCGTGACCGAGGATAAAGAGAGGTCCTGCCGACGGCCCGCGCCTTATGCTTTCACTTATAAAATGCTTTACAGGCACCAGTCGGTTCTGCGACGTTTTTTTGGTATGACTTGAATACTAAATTTCTGATTAACACCTACATCAGGGCTTTGTAAAATCAATGTTAAACATACTCGATAAATCATTATCTTCGAGCTTAAGAAGTCTGGTACTTTTGACTTTTTTTGCCTTTGCAATCAGGTTGTCTTTTTCTTTTGTAATAGCCTCTGAAATTAGTTCTGAAGGTTTGACACTCCGGAGGGTAAACAAGAGCTCGGGCTTCGTATCAAGCCGGTTCCCTACTCCATAGATAACAGCGGCCAAATGTTTACAGAATCTTGCGCCGTCAGGGCAGTTACAATAGGGGTGAAACTTTTTAGGAGCCGGGAAAAGTCCCCAATTTTTATCAGTTAAAACGGCTTCAAGTTCAACGGGAAATTCTCCTTTGAGTAAATCAGAGAGGGAGGAAATCCTGCCTTCTACGAGTTTAGTAATGTTCTTCCAGTCTTTTTTACTCAGCGCGTCAATCTCTATTTCACATTTGTAAACACTTCTGCCCGATCCTAGTACCTGTGCTTCTATTTTCCCCGGGAGTATTTGCAGGTCGATAACACAACCATGGGTGACATAGCTGCGTCCCCGGGCAAGCCTGTTAGCAAAGTCGGCATAATACTCAAGATTGCTGTTCCATGCCAGCCCCCACCAACTTTTTGCTATTTTCCGGCCTTCAATAATTACAGGTGAAATCTTTATACCTTTTTTAAGCAGGGCGGCAATTTTCCTTTCTGCTTTTGCTTTTTTCTCTGCGACAGATTCGCTGCGTCCGTACCCGTAATTCCCCCAGCCCATTATATTCCGGCCTTTAGAGAAAATAGATTAATCAGCTCTTTATCATTCATTTCTGTAATGAAGGAGGATTCGCCTGAGCTCTCCAGCACCTCGTCGGAAAGAGCCTTTTTTTCTTCCAGCATCATGGCAATTTTTTCCTCAATTGTTCCTTCCGTGATAAATTTATGTACCACTACACTCTTTTTCTGCCCAATTCGAAAAGCTCTGTCTGTTGCCTGATTTTCAACTGCGGGATTCCACCATCGGTCAAAATGAATCACATGATTTGCCGCAGTAAGGTTCAGGCCCGTACCTCCGGCCTTTATAGACAAAATAAAAAACGGTATATACTCGTCGCTTTGAAACTGGTTAACAATTTTCTTCCGTTTGGCAATTGGGGTGGAACCATGAAGGCTCAAGCCCTTACGCTTAAATATCTCTTCCATAAAATTTTCCAAATGCTCAATAATTTCCTTAAATTGAGTAAAAACCAGGACCTTTTCCCGCTTTTCATAGATGGTCTCACAGATCTCCCGTAGTCGCTGAAACTTTCCGCTTTCCATGGGCTTATATGCTGAATTCCCAAGATATTGATCAGGGTGATTACAAATCTGCTTGAACTTTATCAGTGATGACAAAATCAGCCCCTTACGTTTCATTCCGGCATCTGTTTCTTCAAGAGCATTCTTTAGCAGATCAACCTGCTGTTGATAAAGCAGATGCTGAGTCTTACTCAAACGTGAAAAAGAATTAACTTCAATCTTGTCGGGGAGATCGGAGATAACATTTTTATCAGTCTTAAGCCTTCGCAGAATATAAGGACTGATAACCTGCCGCAGAGCGCCAAGATCCTCACTGTTTTTAATAAAATTGGAAAATTCGGTCTTATTACCGAGCATGCCGGGATTAAGAAAGTCGAAAAGAGACCAAAGATCAGAGAGTCTGTTCTCTATAGGAGTTCCGGTTAAAACAATACGGTTGTTACTTCGGAGTTTTTTAACAGCCCTTGTCTGCGCTGTGCCGGCATTTTTAATAGCCTGAGCTTCATCCAGAATGACGTAATTCCACTTATAATCCTGAATCCATTGATACCTTTTTACGTATCCATAGGTTGTAATTATCATATCCCAGGATGAGATTTGATCGGGTGAAGGATTCTGCCCCAGAATATCTTTACCGCCGCCGGGATGGGCAATGATAAATTTTATCTTCGGCGCGAACTTGTCAAACTCTGATGCCCAGTTGTGGATAAGAGACGCCGGCAAGACGAGAAGGCTTGTTGTGTAGTTTTTTTTCTTTCGCAAACTGTTAAAAAGGGCTATAACCTGGATGGTTTTTCCAAGACCCATATCATCAGCAAGGCAGGCTCCGAAATGCAGCGAATCCAGTAGTGTTAGCCAGTTTAATCCTGTCTGCTGGTATGGTCTGAGAACTGCTTTGAAATCTTTTGTAATTATCGTTTCTTTGAGCAATTCAGGGTTCTGCATTTTATCAATAATGCCTTTTAGCCAATCCCCTACACCAATTTCGACATTATCACTATTTAAAATATCAGAGAATGAGTTTCCCTGCCTGCTCATCAGCATCCTTAGTGCATCACTGAGGGCAATATTCTCGTCTTCCAATAAACTAGTAGCCTTTTCCCAGTTTTCAAGGCTTTGCGAGAGTTTATCCCTGTCGACTACAACCCATTTTCCCTTGATCTGCGCCAGTCCTTCTGATTGTTTGAGGATTTCCTGCGCCTCGGCAGTTGTGAGCTCAACATCTCCAATCATTATTTTAGCTTTAAAATCTATCAGAGAATCAAGACCAAAAAACGAAGTCTGCTTTTCATCACCAAAAGAAATTGAAAGAGAGGACGACTTTTTCCCGCTCCGCCACCAGTTAGGGATTCGGCAGAGTATGCCGGCTTTTTCATAAAGAGGAATTTCTTTGAGAAATTGAAAGGATTCATCTGGGGAGAAGTTAAGAGGATAAAAAAGTTCCCCTGAATCGAGTAGACTTTTAAGAAATTCACTATCCCGCGAGGCGATTGATACTGTAGATAGTAATTCAAGCAGCTTATCCTGATCCTTTTCAAATTCAGACAGGGCATATTGCAGTGGACGGTGCTGTGCCTGCTTTTTTTTATTCAAACCAACTGAATATGTCGCCATAAAGGCAAAAGATGAACTCTTTGATTTCTGTTCAACAAGATGGAAATATATTTTACCAACCAGATGTACATCCGTTGAGTATTTCAAAAAGAAGCTTTCAACAGAACCTTCGTGTTGTTTAATCTCTTTTTGGAAAAAGTCATTTAACTTGCTCCAATGATAATCGAGACAGTCGGTGTTTAAATATTCAAACCCCTGAAAGTAGGGTGCCTTGCTACAAAGATCCTGAAGAACAGATTGTTCTACTTGTATAAGCTGTTTTTCCCGTAAGACTTCTAAAGATTCACTCAAACGGAGAGTTTCGGTAAAAAGCCTTGCAAAGCCTTTCCAAAACTCAAGATTAGCAGAAATTTTGTTCTCATCTGTTATAAATGCTAATTGAAAAAGAGCCTGATATGGGGATTTTGAAAAAGCATCATCTAAAGCCTTATGAATTTCAACAATGGATTTCGATTTTTCATTATTTCCTGTAATCCATTCAATTTTCAAGTGATAGTTCTGAATAAGAATAATCACCGGATTTTCATAGCTCATTGCATCCTCTTTATAGCTGTCCAAAACAAGAATTATTGATAGCCTTATAGCATTACCTTAGAGGTTAACCAGACTATGAACAATTAAAATAGCATTTTCGGGCATATATTTCAAATTTTTCGAAACATGAAATTGAAAAACCTTTTTAAAAAAATTTGCTATTACAGGCAGCAAAGTATTATCATATAAGTATGAACAGAGCGCAACTGAAAAACTATCTGGAAGAGCTTAAAATCGAGATTGGCAATCTTGAGGATAAAGATCCGCAGGTTCTCAGCCGGCTGAATGAACTTGCAGGCAACATCGAAGAGGCGCTGGATTCCCCGGCAGAAAGCAGTAAGAACGATGATCTTATTGACGGCATTCAGGGCAATATTGAGCATTTCGAGGCTGAACACCCTACCATAACCGGTATTCTCGACCGTATTATGAATGCTCTCAGCAGTATGGGAATCTAAACAAGGAGGACTCAATCATTATTTGATTTATTAAGATAACGGTAGATACTCGGCTCAGAGCAAGTAAGCTGCTTAGCTACCTCACGAACGGCACCCTTGAAGTTGAAAATGCCCTTATAGTTCAGAACATCCACGATTTTCTGCCTGTCCGAGTGGGTCAAATTATCTGCCGCCTTTCCATTCTCCGTTAGATATCCTTGAATAATCTCATAGGCATCTTCTGAAACCGAATCATAAAATCTCTCACCGGCATTTTCTACTAGAGAATCAACCGAATCATAGGAACTGTTTATCTCTATCAAAGCATCCGGATGGCAAAGCCTCAGAAGATTCTCCCCAATCTCCTTATAGCGCCTGTCGTCAAAATTGATACAGAGCATCCCTGTAACATTCTGATCGTCATCTTTAATAAACATCGAGGATGATCGGAGGATCCGTTTATCTTTTAATACGCCGTTATAATTCAGCTTGTAATCCAGGGATTTATAGCTTTCATCCGAGATAACTTCGAGTCCGAAATTAGTGAGGGGGCCGCCGACCTCCCGCCCGCTGACCTGTCCATTTGCTATGGCAACTATCGAGTTGATATGATCTTCGGTATCATGGAGAACAACCTCATAATCAGGTCCGAGGGCATTTCCAAGAAATTCGACGATTATACTATACTTTTTCTTAAGATCTTCATTCATCTTCCATTCCGGTTCCTATCCTACTAGTTCAAGACTTGCCTGAAAATGCCTAAGCACCGGCGGCTCCCAGGTGATTCGGTAGCCCTTAACTTCGGCTGCCCTCACCTTTATCTCAATCAACGCATCAGCTATAACATCAAGATGGGCCTGAGTATAAACCCGTCTCGGAACAGCCAGACGAGTAAACTCAAAGGCCGAATGAAGCTGCTCTCCGGTATCAGGATCATTTCCGAGCATATAAGATCCTATGTCGCAGGCCCTGATTCCGGCTTCCTTATAGAGCTCAACTGCTAAGGCCTGACCGGGAAACTCATAATATGGAATGTGGGGGAACATCGCCTGCGCATCTACAAAGACCCCGTGGCCGCCGACCGGAGCCTGATAGATAATTCCCGCGTCATCGAGAAGGGCTGCGAGATACTCCATCTGCCCTATCCGGTAGCGGAGGTAATTTTCATCAAGCCCTTCATAAAGACCGATTGCAAGACACTCAAGATCACGTCCGGAGAGCCCTCCATAGGAAATGAATCCCTCGAATGATATCGTCCGGACTTTACAGCTCGAGAATAGCTGTTCATCTTCCTTGATCCCGAGCAGGCCGCCCATATTAACTATGGAGTCCTTCTTCGCGCTCATCGTAAACATATCCGCATAGCTGAACATCTCGTTGATTATTTCTTTTATCGACTTATTCGAATAGCCTTCTTCACGCTGCTTGATAAAGTATGCATTCTCAGCATATCTTGCAGCGTCGATATTTAATTTAATGTTATATTTCCTGCAGACCGCGGCGGTCTCACGTACGTTCCGCATTGAGACTGGCTGGCCGCCTGCCGAGTTATTTGTAACGGTAATAACAACAAGACCGATGTTCTCCGCCCCGTATTTTTTTATCAGGGATTCGAGTTTTTCAACATCCATGTTTCCCTTGAATGGAACCCTCTTTGAAGGGTCTCCGGCTTCGGGAACTACGCAGTCAATTGCCCGCGCGCCTGCAAGTTCAACATGCGCCCGAGTTGTATCAAAGTGCATATTGGAGATTGAATATTTACCTTCCCGGAGCAGAAGGCCAAAGAGGATCTTCTCCGCCGCGCGTCCCTGATGAACCGGCTGGATATACTCATAGCCTGTAACATCCCTTGCAGCCTCAAGAAGTTTGAAATAACTGGAACCTCCCGCGTATGCTTCGTCAGCCCGCATTACTCCGGCCCACTGCTCCTGACTCATTGCATTAGTACCGCTGTCTGTCAGCAGGTCAATATAAACATCCTCTGCTCTGAGATTAAACATATTGTACTTTGCTTCCGCTATCTTCAGCTCGCGCTCATCACGGCTGAGCATCTTTATAGTCTCTACCATCTTTATCCGAAATGGTTCGGGTATGTATTTAACTGACATAATTAATATCTCCGGCTGTCTCTTTAAAAAGATATTTTAGCTGCGTGCTGATAATAATTTATCATCCAGAGCCGCCATTGTCAAATTTATAATAATTTATTATCATATTTCAGTACTGAGATGCTGATCTTTAAATGATTCTTTAGTATTTCCCACAGCGCTAAATAGAGAAGAATTGCCTGCCGCAACAGCGCTGAAAAAAAAACTAAGCTTGACTTCGGTTCCCTTTATGATAACCTGATATGATAATTCTAAGGAGAAAATCATGTTACATGAACCGGCAGCTCAGGCAGGAAACGACCCAGCCTCAGAGTTCAAGAAGAAAGTTGGCATTCGCATGTTCATTGCTTATGCTGTCGTATATGCGGGATTTATAATAATAAACACTGCCGCACCGAAACTCATGGGAAGACAGATAGTCTTCGGACTCAACCTCGCGGTAACTTATGGATTCGGACTTATCCTCCTCGCAATAATCTCGGGATTGATTTACAACGCAATCTGCACTAGAAAAGAAGATGAAATGGAAGCCGCTGAGAAGAACGGGGAGACAAACGAATGATTTACAACGCATCCATTCTACCTATTATCTTATTCTTAACCATCGTTATTTCCGTTCTGACCATCTCCATTCTTTCGGCCAGAAAAACAAGCTCGGTAAAAGGATATTTTGCAGCCGGCGGAAACATTCCATGGACAGTTAATGGTATTGCATTTGCCGGAGATTACCTTTCCGCGGCTTCTTTTCTCGGAATCTGCGGCATGATTGCCATGTCCGGATATGACGGGTTCCTGTATTCAATAGGATACCTTGCCGGCTGGGTTATGGCGCTTTTTGTTGTAGCCGAACCGATGAAAAAGCTCGGAAAATACACATTTACCGATGCTCTTGATTCGAAATTCAACTCCCCGGCCATCCAGCTTATGGCCGGAATCAGCACTCTTCTTGTATCAATATTCTACCTTATTCCCCAAATGGTCGGGGCCGGAGCCCTGGTTACCCCGCTTCTCGGCCTGCCCCATTACGTCGGCGTTATAATGGTCGGCTCAATAGTAATCTTCATAGTTGCTACGGCCGGCATGAAATCTACTACCTATGTTCAGTTTATTAAAGGCGGCCTGCTCATCGTATTCTCAACCATCCTTGTAGGAATGCTGCTTTATAATGGCCTGAATAAAGATGTTTCAGATGATTATCATGATTTCGTGGAACTGACTGCCGTTATGAACGGAGAAACTGTCTCAGATATAAAGGAAGCAGGATATGAAATTACCGGAGAGCTGTCCGACTCAAAAGGATATTTCATCCGCCTCAAAAACGACGGCTACAACAACTGGTGGAAGGTATCAGAGAAGGGAAAGATCTCCGAAGCCCTCAGCATTGTTGACTCAAAAGAAGGAATAAAACTCTACAACGGCGCTCCGATAGAGGAAGAACGGTTTTACCCTGTAGGACATATGAGTAAAGTCATTGTGAATGGAAAGGAAGTTGAGGCCACAGGACCGCTCAATCCGTTCAGTTATCTTTCAACAATCGAAAGCAGCCAGGTCGTCCGCTTTGAAAAGTACGGATTTACCTTTGAAGACGAACACGTTTCAATCTGGTATCAGGAACCGACATCGGGAAGTGAAATCCTGCGCCCTGGTCTGAAGTTCAAGGTTGATAAGGGCTCAACCCCGCTCTCAAAACTAAACTTTGTGTCACTCATGCTGGCGCTCTTCTTCGGAACATCGGCTCTGCCCCATGTACTCATTCGGTATTATACGGTCCCGAGCGCCCGCGACGCCCGGAAATCCACTATTCTTGCGATAATCGCGATAGGATTCTTCTATGTTCTGACCCTCTTCATAGGACTCGGCGCGATGACCAGCGGCGTTCTCGATGTTGAAAGCTCAAATATGGCGGCACCCCTGCTTGCTAAATCATTCGGAAGTATACTTTTCTCGATAATATCTGCTATAGCCTTTGCGACAGTACTGGGAACGGTCAGCGGACTGATTGTAGCCTCATCCGGCGCGGTGGCACACGACCTGGTCGACCGTTTCTTCAAGGTAAAGATGACCGACAAGAGAAAGGTAATTGTTGGAAAAACCGCGGCTGTAAGCGTAGGCGCTATAGCAATAGTTCTCGGAATACTATTTAAAGGAATGAACGTATCTTTCCTCGTCGGCTGGGCATTTGCAATTGCCGCATCAGCCAACTTTCCTTCCATCATAATGCTCCTGTTCTGGAAAAAAACGACCGCACAAGGAATTGCCTCCTCTGTCGGTGTTGGAATGATCTCTGCAATCGGAATAATTCTCCTGTCTCCAAGCATGTTCGAACGCTACGGACTCCTGGCAAGTCAGGCAATAATACCTCTGGATAACCCGGGGATAATATCTATTCCGCTCAGTTTTCTCACTCTGGTGATTGTTTCACTTCTAACTCAGAAAAAAGTCAAAGCTTAAAAAACCCTGGGCTGCCTGAAAGGCAGCCCCATTTCCTAGAGGAGGCCTATGCCCTATTCGGATAATCAGCTGAAAAAATTATATCTAAACGGAAAGAAAGCAGGGGGGAAAAGCAGTAGAGAGCTTATTTCCGCTTTAAATAATAGGAAAATACGCACCGAGAAAGGCGGCTATCTTTTCAAGGCCGGCAGTGACCATAAAAACCTCTACCTCGCAGTCATCCCCTGTATTATTGATGGGGAACGAACACATCATTACGACATCGTTCTGCCTGAAAGCATTGAATATTTCCTTACAGGCAGCATCACCCCGGAAGGGGTTTTTACAATTCTATTCATTCCGAAACAGAAACCATTGAGCAGGGAGATGAAAAGGAGCTATCACTCAGCCTATATTGACCTTGCTTTGGGACTCCTTTGCCGGGGGCTTGATGAACCCGGTGAGCTTGACGGGGTGAGCCGAATGATGCTTGTAGAAACAGAGGTAATGACAACTGCGCCGGACTCGCTGCTGGAAATGCTCAATCAGGAAAGATCCATTCCCAGAAAATCATAGCTCAACCTTGACTGAATACCTGAAATTACCGAAAGAGCCTTCTGCAGCTCCCTGCGGTTCTCATCAGACAGTCCCGCCGGATCAAGATCATCATTGACTTTGCGGAGTTCTCCATGAGAAAGAATTTGATTTGACAACCTGAGCCTCCAGAGGATTTCAAAGGTCTCCTTCATTTCATTCCCCGTTTCCTTGCTTAAAACCTCTCTTCGGACCAGCTCCTCAATCCGGGACAATGTTGATGAGCATGTAAGCTCCTCTTTCAATGCATAAATCCTGGCGGCATTAATAAGCGGAATTAAAGATTCTTTGATATTAATTACCTGAAATCCATCGCGCCTCTCAGTTTTCACCGTACCCAGCAATCCGAGCTGAGGCTTGTAGTTCAGACAATTCCGGGCAAAATGCACAAGGAACTCCGGACGATTCCTGCATAACTCAAAAATGTAAGCCTGCAGTTCCACCGCGGCCGAAGAGTCTCCGAAACCACAGGAAATATCAAAAAACACATGAATATCCAAAAGCGAGAGACTGTCTGCCTGATTAAACCAGCTGCGGTACTGCTGTTTCCATTCCTCCAGGCTAAGACAGTAGGCGGGGTTTACCGCCATTATCCCGCCCGGGCAAAATGGAAAGCCTGCCTGATTGAGCAGGCTGCAGACGCGATCAGATAAATTCAGAAAATACAGCCGAATCTTCTCCAGAGCCTCCCCTTCACTGCTGGTTCTAAACACAATTGCATTATCCTGATCAGAGAAAAGGGTCAGTTCCCTGCGCCCGGAACTGCCGAATGACAGAAAAGCCATCTCTGCCGGAGGGGTTCCTGCTTCCTTAATTGAATGGGCGGCTATGCTTTTCAAGCCTTCACTGTAGGCGTCACTAATAAACACGCGGATTTCATGAGCTTCAATATCCCCTAGTACCATGGAACGAACCGAAACAGGCAGCTCGTTCAGCAATCTGACAGTATGCGCCGCGCTCTCACTATTTCTCAGCTGTTCGAGCAGCAGGACGGGATCATCGAGTGAAACTGAGTCCATAAACAGTGGGAGGGTAAATGATTTATTCATAAGCACGCGGAATGAGATGACCTGTCCATTTTCCTCAGACAGGAAAATTCGGGAAATCCTCACAATCACATCCAGGCGGATACCGCTCCGGCAGCGTATTGCGGTTTCAAATTCGTCTGATACAGGATTTTCCTGTTTCAAATTCTCAAGATGAGTCTTAACTCGTTCATTAGCCCTGTCCTCCGGGAAAAGATTTTCCCAGAAATCATCGGCGAGAAGGTCATCCTCTGAATAACCGGTCATCCTCTGAAATGTAGGGTTCGAGAAAACATTCCGGTGGCTCATCATCAGGATGTAGCCCTCATTTGACGCCTCTACAAGAGCTCTGTAACGTTCTTTGGCCTCAACAAGTCCTGATTCCGCCTGTTGCCTGTTGTGTTCAATCTTCAGGCTTGCTGTTACCATATAAAGGACAAGCAGCACCATCAAGGCCGTGATAATGAGTAATATGATTATCAGTTTATTTGTCAGCCGGGCTATCTCCTCCTCAACATCATGAACATAGATGCCTGTTCCGATAATCCAGCCCCAATGACCGACCCCCTGGACATAGGATAGTTTAGGAACAACACGGCTCCCCTCCTCATCAAGCTGCCAGAGATACTTGAGAAATCCCCCTCCCTGCCGCCGCACTAGTTCAACCGATTCTATAAAAAGATTTTTTCCGCTACGGTTCATATTATCCCGGTACTCGGTGAGATCCAGGCCTACTAAATCAGGCCTCCAGGGATGCATTATCATTACCGGCTGCATATCGGTTATCCAGAAATAGTTGTCATTCAGAGGGCCATAGCGCAGTTTTTGTATTTCTTTTACTGCGGAATCCTGCGCGCTCTGCCTGGATAAGGCTCCATCCTCTTCAAGGGATGAATAGTAATCCAGGATGCTTACCGCAACTGAAGATATTTCCTTGAGTCCATCCTCTTTCTCCGACATCAGGCTGTCATGGAAAAGAGGAAGAATAAAAATGAAAACCGAAATTACGAAGAGGATTAATGAGATTGCCGCAGGAACTATAATACGTATTCCAAAACGGCTTATCAGAGATTTATCCGAACGCTTTCTCTTATAATATAAGCCCCGGAAATAACGAGTCAGTTCACCGGGAGTCAGAATTGCTTCTGTTTTATCTTCTGATTCATGGTATTTTTCTTTAAAGGTTCCATTAGTAAAATCTTCACGGGACGGGATGTAGCCATCATAATCATCTCTGATGTGACATTCAAAAACCCTGGTTATCTGCTGCTCGTTATATTTATACGAGAACTCCTTCAGGACTTCAGGAAAGGCTTCCCTGCAATGCCGGAATTTTCGATGCTTGTATGGATCCCATCCAGGCTCGCGGCCGTGCTGAAGAAAATGCTCAAAGCTTTGACGGTCAAAATAACCGTCCATCCATTTATGGATATCCTCAGACCGGAGGCCATAGAGCTTCTCTGTGTGATCCGCATGTTCAGTGATTTTCATTTACCTGCCGCATTTCAGATAAAAGATTCTACCCTGAAATTATGTTTTTGAATACTTGATTTTTAAAAACCTGAGGCATACCTGCACGACATACAAGATCAAGACAAAGGCCTTTGTCGGGAAAAAATTAAAAAAGTTGTAGGAATAATAAATCCGTATTACCATTCGTTAATACTAAAAAAAAGGAGATAATTTTGGATTTATCAAGCTTAAATCAAATGTTTCTAGCCTTTCTTCTGTTAATACCAATTGTTCTGATAGCAAGAACAGTTGTAGCAGGCACAAAGTATTCACCAATTCTTATTATTGTTGTGTTCGGCCTTCTTATGGGCTTCCTTCTCGAAAAAAGCGGAGTTGCCGCGCCCGGTCTGCCCGATTTTACAATCGTAGGATTGATGAGCAGGGTTACAGTTGTAGTACTAATTGTCACTTTTTTTGTCGGCGGTCAGGAACTGAATAAAATCCTTATAAAGAAGCACCTTGAGATTGATGATTTGGTAATCCAGTCTCAGGATGAAATTCTTCTTGGAACCAAAAGAACTCAGTTATATTTTATAATAAGGTCATTCTTTATTTTAATGGCGGTTCAGGGAGCCTATGCGATGATCATGGGCTATGCAGATGATGATCCTCTTGCTAAAGTATATCCTATTCTGACTTATCTCGGCGTAATCGGAACGGTGATCATTATTGATCCCGCTGCAACAATTAAAAACAAACCGCTTTATATTCTTAAAGGTCTCATCGAGATGGTTGCTATTCTCGGTCTCCTGGTATTATCAAAGGGAATCTCTTTCGGAATAAGAAATGTAATTCCACTGCCTCAGATTTTCTTCGCGATGCTGCTCTCTGCTACCTGCGGATTTATCTTTGTAAAATGGCATTTTGGGCCGACAATGCGGTCCCTTCTGTTTGCCGGTATTCCTCTGGTATTAGCCGCAAACTTCCTGGTAGGCGGCTCACGAATGCTCTATGCCTTCACAATAGACAATATGGCCAAGGTTATGGGCTACGGATTCTTCGGACAGCTCCTATGGATGTTCGGCGGTATTCTACTGCTGATAATGATTGGTAAGGCCAACCATGTCAGGAATTTAGCCCCCGGCATGGCAGGCTCATTGTCCCACTCGGGTCTTACAGGGGCGTGTACTGCGGAAGACCTCGGAGAAGAGGCTGCTGCCCGTGCTCCGATTATGATTAATATACCTTTTTTCGGACATATCTTTGTTTTTACAATCCTTGCCTACAGTGCCGCAAGAGGTTCACTTCTTGTTCTGCCTGGAGCATTAGTAGTACTGCTTGGCGTAATCCTGACATTCATCTCCCTTCTGCGACTCCGAAAAGCTGAGGGAAATGAAGTTAAAGAGATTAATGGCCTTATGCTCTTCTGCTTCGGCTGGCAGCTCACTGCAGTCTTCGGCAGTTTTCTGCTTCTTCATTTCAGCGGACTTGAAATATGGAATGCCTCAATGGCCACCTCATCAGCTATTTCTCATTTCGGGCTGTTTGCCGCGGTTCAGGGCGACATGTTCGGCCATGGTACGGCTCAGCTTATTCCTTTCATTTTCGCCATGCCCTTTCTGGTTCATCCTGTAGTTTTTGGAATGTTCGGAAAGGCAATGAAAAACAATGGCGTGATGCCGGTTAAACCTGTTATAGTCTTCGTTATTCTGGGATTAATAGGATCATTATTATCACTTTTTCTATTCTAAATTAAATTCATTTTACCCTGCCGGATAATTCCGGCAGGGTAATAGTTCCTTAAATAGAATCTACTTCATCCTCTCTCCAAGAAGATTCTGCTCTCGAATCAGGCGGTAGCGGATAAACTCATTTAAGTACGACATAGCCTGCTCGGCGCTGAAATAGGTAGGAAGGCCTCCGGATTCCATCACCTCGATGAGTCGTCCAAAGACCTCATCGCCCCCGCCTGCCACAGTCAGCGATATTACCATTGGTTTATAGGATGAGGCGGCAGCATCAGCAAGGCTGCGGCCGATGTTCGCGCTGTAGTTGTCTACCTCATCATCGGTTGTGTGAATGAGTCCCGCCTGGGGAACAATCGAGACGCAGACCGCGTCAACTTCGGGAGCGCCGAGGAGAATCTCAACTGAACGGACGAAGACCGCATCATCAACCATCGGGGTGAGATCCAGAAGGGGTTCGACGGTCACAAAGGAAGGGAGAATACTCTCCAATAGCCTTGAGGTCTCAGGCGAGAGCTCGGCGAGTTCCAGATTCTTAAGGTTATCGGCGGCATTTGCCTTCTCATAACCCGCGTTAGTAACAACGGCAATTCTCCTGCCGTGGACTTTCTTTTCATGCAGCATGGCAAAAATCTTTAAACATCCGAGATGATCTGCCATAGTGTCCGCTACTACCAGCCCCGCCTGCTTCAACGCGGCCTTAGCAACGGCATACTCGCCTGCCATACTGGCAGTATGTGACTGGGTTGCCATCCGCCCCGCCTTGGTGCGCCCCGCCTTATAAACCACAATCGGTATCCGGCTGCGGCTTGTAATCTCGAAAAACCTTCTGCCGGCACCCGGCTTAAAACCTTCTATGTAAATGCCTATTGCCTTTATTCCGTCCTCATCCTGAAAGTATTCGACTAGGTCTCCAGGGTCTACGTCCAGCTGGTTTCCATAGCTGACTGCAACCTTGGGACTCACTGATTTCTTAAGGTTTGACAGTTCGACAAGGCCCAGGGCCCCACTCTGGCTGAAGAGGGCAATATTCTGCTCACGGCTGAAATCAATCTTGAACTTCTTCTCCGGAATGAAGAAGGTATTAAGCCCGGCTTCCCCCCTTCCTCCGGCATAGACTATTCCGAGGCAGTTCGGCCCCATGACCCTCATGCCGGCCTCAAGCGCAATAGCGGCTATCTTATCTTCAAGCCCTTCATTTTTCCCTGTCTCATTAAAGCCTCCCGGAATAAGCAGAACAGCCCGGCACCCCGCACCCGCGGCCTGCCGCACAACCTCAAGGGTGGCTTCGGCCGGCACTGTAATTATTACAAGCTCAGCTTCCTTTGGAAGCGAGCCAAGCTGCGAATACAGAGGAATCATCCGGCCCTCTATATCGACCTCGCCGCCCTTCGGATTTACGCAGAAGACATCTTCCCGTCCGAGCCGGAGCAGATTCCCGGTGATGATATTTCCTGCGCTGTCAGTTGATGATGCGCTGACCCCGACAACGGCAATTCCATCAGGATGGAAAAACGGTTTGAGCGTTTCAACCGGAGGACGCTGCGGTTTGGGAGAGGAACCCTTCTTTCGGTCGAAGACGGCGTAGCCGTCGAGTGCGATGAGCCTGCCGTCAGGATCAAAAACAAAGGGGTTTATTTCAAACTCCTTTAGAGCGAATGAGGATGTGCTGGTAAAAAAATTGGAAAATGCTATGGACAGCTCGCTCATCTTGAGTTTAAGTTCGAGAATCCGGTCGATGTAGTCGGCCTTTCCTTCCTGAATATATTTATTATGAATTTCAGTTGAGGCAAGCAATGCGCGGGCCCAGTCTGCGGTGACCGGCGGCAGCAGCAGGTTAGGAGGAGAAAAGCGCTCCGCGAAAAGTTCGGCGTCCGAGCCGCCCTTGCTGAATGAGAGGACAGGTCCGAAGACCTCACTCTCCTGAAAGCCGATAAGGATTTCATTTCCGAGGGCCGGTGAGTACTCGACAAAATCAACTAAAAGCACCCCCTCAACCTTCAGCCCCTGTCCGGTGAATATGTCGGTCATCTTTCGGTATGAGTAGCAGATGAAATCGAGATCTTTATGAAGAACCTTGACCCCTCCGAGTTTCTCTTTATGAGCCACCTCAGAGCTGATAATTTTCATTACAACCCTGCTGGAACCAAAGGAGGAGAGCAGTTCCCGGGTAATTTCCTCTTCACTGTCAATTTTCCGGTACACAGGTGTCCGGATATACAGAATTTCAAGTATTGAATAAACCTCATGCTCAAAAAGCTGTCTGCGGCCCTGCCCCCAGGCAGCCTCAATTACTTCTTCAATCTCTTTCTGTCGTCCGGTATTCACTAATATCCCCCTCAAATGGTTAGGAGGTAATTATAAACTTAAAGGCGAGAGGAAGAAAGGAAAAGCTATTTTATTTTCTTAAAGCTTCTTGCTGGTAGAATCGCGAACGACAAGCTTTACATCCAAAATCTTATTAGATAGAGCCTCTCCATTGAGCAATGCATTAAAAGCTTTGACTGATTCTACTCCCAATGCAAACATATCCTGATGAATAGATGTCAGTTGAGGAGTAATTATTGAACCTATTTCCAGGTTCCCATATCCAAGTATCGAGACGTCTGACGGAATTTGGATTCCCTGAGCTCTAAGAGTATTAATAACCCCGCAGGCAACAGTGTCTGATGCTGTAACAATGGCATCAAATGCTATACAGCGTGAGAGAAGATCCCTTGCAGCCTGCTGCCCGTCCTTAAAACCATAGCTGCAGATAACTACAAGATTTGAATCGTACTCTACATCAGCCTCTTTGAGAGCATCCAGATAACCGCGAAATCTTTCCAAACTGGAATAAACTCCTGCTCCCGGAAGTGTAAGACATTCCATGATAGAATTAGATTCACAAATGGGTTCCCAGAAACTGGCAAAAAATGCAATTTTCTTATGCCCGAGAGAAAGAAGATAGTTAGTCGATAGATAACCTCCGGCACGGGTATTCTGAAAAACATGGTTGAATTCAGGATATACTGATGGGCTCCGCCCTGTTATAATCACCGGCAAATTCCTGAAAGAATCCTCTTCAATAAATGAATCGCCGGTTGCTACCGGTGTATAAATTAAACCATCGATAATACTGCGAGAAAATTGATGGATAATCTGATGTTCGATATCCCTCTTTCCCTGACTGGATGCAACAAGTATAGTTTGATCATGCTTCCGGGCTTCCTGGGTAGCCCCTTCCAGCACTGCTGAAAAGTAGGGATGTTCGAGCTGTGGCAGTATCATCCCGATAGTATGGCTTCGGCTCCCTCTGATAGAGCGGGCAGCCTGATTAGGTTTATAATCAAGCTCATCTATTGCCTTTTTAACCTTGTCTACGAGTTTCGGTTTTATTTTTATTCCGTTTAGATAACGTGAAACTGTAGCTATCGAGACCCCTGCCCTCGCGGCAACCTCTGCCATGGTAGGGATACTGCCATTATTCATTTAAGCTCTCTTACTTGTAACAGATTTACTGACAAAGGTAACAAATAAATAGGCAATCAACAATAGCCCAAGCCCGACAAGCCCTGACCATATCCTTGGGAAAATAAGAAAAACAGCCGATGCTCCAAGTATCAATCGAGGAACAACAGGAAGAAGTCTCCGGAAAAACCAGCCTTCAAGAAAGCCAGCCAGGAGAATTACTCCGACTATAGCCTTTATTGTGTTAATTACAATATCCCACCAGTCTCCGATAAAAAGCAAAGATGGACCATACACAAACATAAATGGGACAATAAATCCGGCTATTCCTATTCTAAAAGCAGTGAATCCGGTTTTCATACTATCAGAGCCCGCAATACCCGCAGCGGCGAAGGCCGAAATAGCGACCGGAGGAGTAATAAAAGATATGATAGCAAAATAGAGGATAAAAAAGTGAGCCGCTAATGTCGGAACTCCCATGGATGAGAGAGCTGGAACTGCCAAAACAGAGGTAATGATGTAGGCTGCCGTTGTAGGAAGTCCCATACCGAGAATAAGACAAGCGAGCATTGTAAGTAGCAGGGCTGGAAAAAGATGCCCGCCGGACAAACTTATAATGAGCTGAGTAAAACGAACCCCGAGTCCTGTAAGGGAAACAATACCAATAACAATTCCAGCTGAGGCGCAGGCCATTGCAACTGGAACTGCAATCTTGGCTCCATGGACAAGAGCGTCAAAAAGTTCCCGGAACATCAGCCGTTTTTCCCTCATAAAAGTCCAGAAAAAGCTCACTGCAATGAGAACAAAGATAGTAAAAACACCGGCTCTCATCGGAGAATACATTCTGATAAAAAGAAAATAAACCAGAGCGATGATGGGAATAGCTACATAATAACCATTCTTAAGCACTTCAAGGGCGGAAGGAAGATCTTTCTTATCCACAGCTTTCAGGCCCTTCTTGCTGGCTTGAAAGTTCACCATGAAACTGACCGAAAGAAAATAAAGCAGAGCCGGGATGAGGGCGGCAAGAGCTATCCTGTAATATGGAAGCCCCAGCATATCAGCCATCACGAAGGCCGCAGCTCCCATAACAGGAGGCATTATCTGGCCACCAGTTGAAGCAACAGCTTCTACAGCGGCCGCATATTCGGCGGAATAACCGGTTTTTTTCATCAATGGTATTGTAAAAGCACCTGTTGTAACAACATTACTTACCGACGAACCTGAGATACTACCCATAAAGCCGCTTGCAATAACCGCAGTCTGTGCAGGCCCGCCTTTGCGATGGCCGGTGAGTGCATAGGCAAAATTTATAAAAAAGGTCCCCGCTCCCAGCTTATCAAGCATACTTCCGAAAAGAATGAAGATTATTACAAATGTAGATGAAACTGCTATGGGTACGCCAAATATCCCCTGGGTTGTCCAAACAAGATTGTCAACAAGTCGCCAGATTGAATATCCCTTGTGAGAGATAAGTGAGGGCATATAAGATCCAAAAAGGGCATAGACGATAAAAAAGAGGGCAACAAGAACGATAGGAAGACCTACTGTTCTTCGTGTTCCTTCAAGCACAAGCAGAAGAATTATGAGTCCGAGAATTTGTTCAAAACGGGAAGGCCCGAAAACACCACGGTTCAGGATTTCATCCGGGCTCAACCTGAAAAGAAAAACCAGGGCTACAGACGCGACCGCCACAAAGAGTACAATGTTATACCATGCAGGTGAGGGAGCAGTTAGTTTCTCCGACGTTTTCCCTGTATACAAAAGCATTCCGAGGGCGAGCAGTGTAAATAGATGCAGCCCCCCTTGAAGGATTGGTGTTAATATACCGAACAATGCAGTATATAAGTGAAATATTGAGAAAGCGAAGCAGAGAACTGCCGTAGCCACCTTAATAATTGAAGTTTTCTCTGTCATTAATTACCTCTTCAGTTGGGTTACGAGCAGCAGGTCTCCAGGATCTCCAATATCCTGAAAAAGAAAAGTTTTCTCTTCTTCCCTGGTTGAGATACTTATCTCCTGCTCTATCGTATATCCCACTCTATAGCGAATTTCTGGATATCCAGGATGTTCATGAATAAATACATGAGAGCGTTCCTGGTTGACCTCGTAATCGGCATTCTTGTATCGACTGCCATGATAATCATAAGAATCTGTGTCATAAATCATTGTTGTTGGAATTATATTATCTTCACCCAATATAAACTTTTCTTCAATGAGTCCGCGATCGTAAGATTGCTGATATTTATAATAGATTTCCAATACATCTATTGAGAGTGCCTCATAAACGAGGCACTCCTTTGTTTTATTATATATTATAAAAGTTGACCGTGGTAAGAATACTACCACTAAGATAATAATCAAAACAGCAAGAGATACGACTATAAAAAATCGCGCTCTCCGTCCGGATTTCTTAATCAATAGAAGCATATTCCGCGGGTATCGCAACACCCATCTCTTTATAATATTTTGCCGCACCCTTATGTAAAGGAGCTGAAAGGTTTGTACATGCATCTTCTAAACTAGTATATTTCTCTACAGCTGCATGAACCTTTACCCAGTCATCCATATTTCCCCAGATGGCCTTCATTGATTCATATACAACATCTTCTGATAATGCCTTTGTAGTATACATTACAATTCTTGATGTAGGAGTGTCTACCGGATAATCAACACCCTTATATGTGCCAGGGGGAATAGTAAGTTTTGTATAATAGGGATACTCAGTATAGAAACCGGCATCAGCAATTGGAATAATTTTAACCTTGAATGTTGTTGTAAGATCAAGAAGCGCTGCTGATTTTAATGGATGAGTACTTATAAAACCGTCGATGACTCCATCTTTAAGCGCATTTACCATCTCTGAATCGGAAATAAACTCAGGTCTGATTGAATCATAATCAAGGCCGGAATAGGCAAGAACTTTTTTTGCTGCTGCTTCTCCACCGCTGCCAGCCTGGCCGACGCCGATTCGTTTACCCGCAAAATCCGCTACGCTCTCAATCTCACTGTCTTTAGGAACAAAAATCTGTACCCAGCTTATTAAAGTACCAAAAAGCGAGCGAAGATCACTGAACTCATTATTTTCATACGGTCCCATACCGGCAATGGCCTGATATGCAACCTCATTCTGGCTGATTCCCCATTCTACATTTCCCTGTTTTAGGTTTCTCATATTTTCAAGCGATGCTCCGCTCGATTCAGCAGAAGCGGTCACTCCGTCAGCCTTTTCACTGATAACCTGCGCAAGGGCTACACCCATTGGGTAAAGTGCTCCGGCTGTTCCGGCAGTAGCAATAGAGATTGCTTCACTTTTCTCTTGATTACCACCCGCAAAGCAGATTGAAGTCAGTAACATAGTAAAAACTAAAAACATAACAATTTTCTTATTCATTCTTTCCTCCGATTTTTATTCAAAAACTACTGTAATCGTTTACCGTTTTAACATATTAGCAGTGAATCCATTTAGTTGTCAAACTATATTTAGCGACTATTTGCCAAATAGGCCATCAAATATTGATTAATATTGACAACACCACCTCTTTTGTCTATCATAGCAACTGTAAACGTTTTCTGTAATATCATAATTAAGGATGCTTAATGAAATTTTTAGTAAACAAAACCAACACATTGTCGGGTGATGTAAGGGTACCTGGAAATAAATCTGGAACTGCCCGCTCAATAATACTCGGCTCTCTCGCCAGCGGCACAAGCCGGATTCACAACCCCCTTCTTAATATTGACAGCTTTTCAGTAATCAAAATGTTCAGAGATATGGGCGTAAATATAGATACATCAAATCCTGAACTCTGGTCAATTGAGGGAAGCGGCGGCAACCTAAAGATCCCTGCAGGAGTGCTTGATGCGGAAAACTCAGGGACAGGCTTCTATATGGTTGTCGCAATTGCAAGTTTGATAAACGGATGTTCTGTTGTAACAGGCGATTATCAGATATGCTACCGTCCGGCAGGACCACAGATTGATGCTCTCAACGCACTTGGCGCTGATATTTATTCCACCAGAAATTCCGGTCTGGCACCACTTGTTATACGTGGGGTTCTAAAGGGAGGAAACGCCGAACTCCCTGGAATAAACTCACAGTGGCTATCTCCCCTTCTGGTTGCCTGTTCTCAGGCCGAGAATGACACGGTAATTAAAATTACCGATGAAAAAATGCTTGAACACCCCTATATCAACATGACCATTGGAATGCTTAAGCAGGTTGGAGTTATAGTTGAACACTCAGACGACTACCTTGAGTTCCGTGTAAAGGGAAAACAGGAGATGAAGGCGACTGACTTCCACATTCCGGCCGACTGGGGAACCTCAGGTTATCCAATGATAGCCTCGGCTATCACAAATTCGAAAGTTACCTTTCATAATCTGAATACAGAGGATTATGCAGGAGAAAAGGCCTATGTTGATATTCTAAAAAAAATGGGAGCAAAGGTAGATATCAGAAACAACGGAAAAGATGGTATCACGGTAGAAGGAACAGATAAGCTTCAAGGTATAGAGATTGACTGCTCAGGAACACCGGACGCAGTACCTATCCTGGCGGTATTAGGCTGTAAAGCTCAGGGTAAAACAGTTCTTAAAAACGTTGACGCCAGCAGGCTCAAAGAAACGGATCGAACTGCCATTATCAGGAAAGAGCTCGAAAAAATGGGAGGTCGTTTTGAAGAAACCAGAGACAGCCTCACAATTTATCATTCAGATCTAAAAGGCACGTTTATAGACGGCCATCATGATCACCGGATAGTTATGGCTACATCGATTGCAGCCCTTATTGCCGACGGTCCGACAATTATTGACCACGCAGAATTCACTGGAGTCTCATACCCCGGTTTCTATGAAACAATGAAATCTCTCGGCGCCAATATTGAACGTCTAGAAGTAGTAGAATAATCATTCCACCCTCCCATTAAGGGAGGGTATTTCTGGAGAAATATATGTTCAGTACTCTTAGTCTGGTGTTTTCAGGATGCATTCTTGGTTTAACAATAGGATTAAGTCCATCCCCAATAATGACATTGTCTATAGCCCAGACCATCAAATACAATGCAAGTGAAGGAATTAAAATTGCTCTTGCTCCGCTTATAACAGATCTGCCTATCGCAGTCATCTCGATTCTTGTTATCAGCAGGCTTCCAAATAAAGAAATATGTCTCGGTATTATTTTCCTGATCGGATCAATATTCATTACTCGTCTTGGAATAAAGGGAATAAAATCAAAACCAATCGAAATCAATGAGAACCTTGAATCTCCAAATTCGCTAAAAAAGGGGATTGTAGCAAATTTCCTGAATCCTAATGTCTATATTTTTTGGTTCACAATTGGATCTGTAGCAGTTGTTGAATCCTGGTCAATAAATCCCCTATCATCAATTCTTTATGTAACAGGATTTTATACCCTCCTGATTGGTTCAAGAGTTATTCTCTCTCTTATAGTTTCAAAGACAAAGGCTTTCAAGCATCCGGCAGTCTATCTTGTCTCTATGAAAATACTGGGTTCGGTTCTTATATTATTTGCAGTTTATTATGCCTACCAGGGTTTAATAAAGCTTATATCAGTTTAAAATCGATAGATTAAGATTAATTTCATAAGTACATATACTTTAGCCCATATGGATGATTGCATCGTACACACAGAATATCTTGCATTCGCTCTCAGAGGTCTTGAGTATTAATTTATTTTCTTCCTATCCAAAAAGGCTGTCCAGAAAGTACTGAACAGCCTTTTCATTAATTTTGAATCAAGATTTACCAAGCGGCTTAAAGTTTATCAGCCACCTTTCTAAAATGAAGTCCATAAACCAACAATGTAACAGCCGTAGTAATCTTTTTCGGATATTTGGTTATAGTAGTGCGTATTGTTTTCCAGAAACATCTTTTACCCTTTGACTGAAAGATTCCCAATCTTAAGAATACGCGAACAGCGGTGCTGACAATATTTTTATTGGACTTTCCGAATTTAATATCTGAAATCTTGTATTCCAGCAGAAAGGTAGCAAGCCTCTCCATGAAATATTTCGGAGAGTATATTTTTTTCACCAGGCTTTTATAATTCCTGATTAAAATATCAGGATTCATTTTCGGTTTAAAATTTAGACTGCCGTCCACATTGTCTCCGCTAGGATCTTCAATAATTCGGTTTTCCGCTTCCAACCTCTTATACAGCCTCGTTCCGAACGGCGCACTCAAGAGTCCCACCATCGCATTGACAATTCCACTCTTCTGAATAAAATTGAACTGCCTCTCAAAGATATCTTCATCATCACTATCGAAGCCAACTATAAAGCCTGCAGATACATTTAGCCCCTTCCGCTGCATACGTTTAACTGAATCTATCATATTTATACCCCTGTTCTGAGTCTTGCCGCATTCAGACAGACTTTCATCATCAGGAGTTTCAATACCTACAAAACATGCGGTAAAGCCGGAATCAGCCATCAAATCCATTAACTCCTCATCATCAGCAAGATTAATCGATACCTCGGTATTAAAACTGAATGGATAGCCATGTGCCTTCTGCCATTCTATGATGCCCGGTAGAAGATCACTTTTCAGATACCTTTTATTGCCGATAAAATTATCATCAACAATAAAAACGTGACCGCACCAGCCTGCATTGTATAAGGATTCAAGTTCTGCAATAAACTGCTGAGCCGTTTTAACACGGGGGCGATGTCCGAATAATGCGGTGATACTGCAAAACTCACAGTTAAACGGGCAGCCACGTGAATACTGCAGATCCATCGTAACATAGCGCTTCATATCAAGCAGACTCCAGTCCGGAATCGGGGTGCTTGTTATATCCGGAAAAACATCTGAACTGTATACCCTTTTGGGGTTTCCTGCGGTTAGATCTTCTAAAAATGGCAATAGGGTAATCTCGGCTTCATTGAGAATCAGGTGATCAGGCTCCGGATAATTTTCAGGTTGCTCAGTAACCATAGGACCTCCTGCAACAACCCTGACTCCAAGTTTCTTACACCTCTGGACAGTTTGATCAAATGATTTTTTCTGAATAATCATACCGCTTATAAAAACCATATCAGCCCATTCAATATCACTATCTTTTAATCGGCCGACATTCATATCAACAAGTTTACGCTCCCAGTCCTTAGGCAGCATGGAAGCAACCGTAATCAGCCCAAGGGGCGGCTCTGTGGCTTTTTTTGCTACAAGCTTGAGCACATGCTTAAAGTTCCAATGAGTTACTGGGAATTCTGGATAAATCAGTAATATCTTCATTATTTTTCTTCTCCGGTAATTATCATGTTATAATTATAAGTCTTATTTGAAGACTGCTGTGTAAAACAAATGTAAAAGTATGGCTGACTGATGAATAACAAATATATTAGAATCTATTCAATGATATTATTTATAGTAGTGCTTTTTTTATGCATTACTCTGCTGGGGTTCTGGATTTACTGGTTCACATCCAACAATATCATGTATACAAATATTGCCAATTTCATTACCCCTGAGCTGCTTATCCAGAACCAGGGTATAAAACTGTTTATTGCCGGAATAATACTTCTCATCCTGATAGCAACCGGGCTAATCCTCATCTTTGACAGACTAATCAGACAAACAGAAAAAAATAGAATATATGATGACTTCATAAATTCCGTCTCCCATGAATTAAAAACTCCGCTTGCGTCAATTCAATTATGCCTTGAGACCTTACAACAAAGAAGAATTCCCGAACACAAGCAGCAGGAATTCCTCGAGATGATGAGTATGGATACGGCACGGCTTAATAAACTTATAGGTTCAATTATAGAGATGTCACTTTTGGATGATAATCGGGATATTTTTAATCCGGAAGAACTTATCGCTGATGAGACGATATCTAAAGTGGCAGAAGAGGCCATCAGGCAGTTCAAGCTCTCCCCCGAGACCCTTTCAATATCAGGCAAGGCTCCATGCACCATCAGGATGGACCGTCGAGGTCTTCACACAATCCTGAACAACTTGATAAATAATGCCATCAAGTATAACAACAATGCTGTTAAAATCGGAATCCACTTTGAATATACAGATAAAAAATTTTCACTCTACCTTTCCGACAATGGAATTGGTATTCCTATGGCAAGCCGCAAGGAGGTTTTTAAGAAATTCTCCCGCTTAAAAGATCCGGAAAGCCCTAATGTCAAAGGCACCGGAATTGGATTATTCTGGTGCAGTGAAATATTAAAACGCCACGGCGGCAGGCTCTCAATTGTTAATAATAAAAATCATCAGGGCTGCATCTTTAAAATCGAACTCCCGGTCTACCCGCCCAAACCCGATAAATCAGAGATCTTCAAGGAGAGTACTCCTGGCTAAGTCAGAATCAAATAGATATAAAATACTTATAGTCGAAGATGAGGAAAATCTTGCAATAGCCCTGGAGTATAACCTGGAAGCAGAAGGGTATAAGGTCAGCCGGGCGAATAACGGAAAGGAGGCCATCGAAATCTTTACCCGGGAAATTTTCGACCTAATCATCCTCGATATCATGCTCCCCCATCTCGATGGATTTGAGGTAATCAAAAAAATACGCCCCGTCTCTCCTCAAATACCGATTATAGTACTTACCGCCCGCACAAGCTCCTCTGACCGGATTACCGGACTGGAACTGGGAGCCGATGATTATCTGACAAAGCCGTTTCATCTACAGGAATTAATCCTCAGAGTGAAGGGAATGCTTAAACGAAAAGATTGGTATAAAATAGATCTCAGTGCCATGAAGGAAATATCTATTGGCGATTTTAAAGTAGATCTGAAGACGCAATCCGCTCATTCCGGGAAAAAATCATTCAGCCTGACCCTGCTTGAAGCCTCGTTGCTGAAATATCTAATCAGTAACTCAAATAGAATAGTAACCAGGGAGGAACTCTTGATGAATGTCTGGGATATCGATTCCGATACGGAAACAAGGACTCCTGAAAACTTCATGATGCGCCTCCGGAAATATTTCGAGCCGGATCCGGCAAAGCCTGTTTACTTCACGACAGTACGCGGTTCAGGCTATATATTTTTTCCGGAAGGAAAATAATTTACAGTTAAAGCTGATCCTGTTTTTCCTTCGCCTCGATGGGTCCACTTGAGCACTAGAGTGCAAAAACCAGGACGGAAGCGAAGCTAAAGTCTTAACCTTCCTACAGTTCCTACCGCTCGTCCACAACCCTCTTTGCCTTGCCTTCCGAGACAGGCAGCACGCCGTGTTCATGAAGTTCTACAACAGGATTGAGAGATATTGATGCCTTCAGGTTCTCGGCAATTTTCTTCTTGAGTGCGTATAGGTCCCGGGTGTCGTCTGTCAGTATTTCGGGAGTAATCTCGGTCTTTACAATCAGCCGGTCGAGAGGGCCGTTTTTCTGAACAACTATGAGGTAGTTTGTGCCGACTTCCGGCATCCTCATAATTACTTCTTCAATCTGTGAAGGAAAGACATTGATTCCGTTAATAATGAGCATGTCATCGGTTCGGCCTTTCATTCTCGCGAGACGCCGGTGGGTGCGTCCGCAGGCGCAGGCCCCTGGAATTATTCGGGTAAGGTCGCGTGTTCGGTAGCGGAGCAGCGGCATTGCGTCCCTCTGCAGAATGGTCAGCACAAGTTCTCCGAATTCACCATCCGGAACAGGTTCGAGGGTATCAGGATCGACAATTTCCATTATGTAGGCATCTTCCCAGACATGCATGCAGTCCTTGTAAACGCATTCAAAAGCCAGGCCAGGCCCGTTCATCTCGGAAAGGCCGTAGGAATTATAGACGTCTATGCCCCATAGGCGTTCAATCTTTTTTCTGACATCCTCAGAGTGGGGTTCGGCGCCTACAAAGGCTTTCTTCACGTTCAAATCTTCCGGTTTTATACCAAACTCCTCCATTCGGGAATGGAGGTAGAGCATATAACTAGGAGTAGCATGGATAATGCTGGTTGAAAAATCCTTCATCATTTTGAACTGCCGGGCGGTATTTCCAGAGCTTGCAGGAATTACCATCATACCTAGAGCCTCGGCCCCGTAATGCAGGACTATGCCTCCGGTAAAAAGGCCGTAGGTCATCATATTCTGAAACACGTCTTCCCGGCCGCCTCCGGTTGCGACGATGGATCTTGTTGTTATATCTGTAGAACGCGCAAGATCATCGGCTGTTAGATATATGACCGTAGGAGTTCCTGTCGTCCCGCTTGATGCATGCATCCGGACAACCTCACTCCTGTCCACGGCCATCATCCCGTAGGGGTATGCATCGCGCAGGTCATTCTTGGTCGTAAACGGAAGCCGCCTCAGATCCTCGAGAGACGATAAATCCTCGGCGGAGTTTATTCCGAACTCAGGAAGGCGTTTCCGGTAAAAATCCGTCTTAAGTGCCTGGGTTACAGTCTTTTTAAGCCGCTCAAACTGAAGGTCTTCAAGCTTCTCCCTTTCAATAGTCTCAATTTCCTTGTTCCAGTACTTAACTTCCATTATTACCCCGATTATAGCCTAGGCCCGGCCGATCCTGAACGCTTTTATATTCTGCTGAATTATTGTCTCACCCTTGGATCGAAACATCTGCTTTATTGCTTCTTCAATTATATCCTGTTTAATCGGAAGATAACTCGAAGCTGCTCCGACCATGGCCATATTAGAGGCGCGCATGTTGCCCGATTCTTTGGCGATTGCCTTTGCATCAATGACGACCGCGACTCCGGTAGCCTCTACATTCTTCAGAATTTCAGCCTCATCAGGGTAATTTGGAATATTTATAACCGGACTGGATGCGGTAACAAGCTTCCCGTCCGGTTTAAGGTAATCAAGGTACCGCAGAGCCTCAAGCGGTTCCATGCTGAGAATCATGTCGGCGCTGCCCTTTCCTACCAGGTCTCCGTGAATAATCTCATCGGAAATTCTGAGGTGACTCATTACCGCCCCGCCACGCTGCGCCATTCCGTGAACCTCGGACTGCCTGACATTCAGTCCCTGCAGCATTGCGCCTGTAGCAATTCCGGCGGCAACTGACAGAACTCCCTGTCCGCCTACTCCGGCTAAGATTATATCGTAAGTCATTTGCTGCCCCCGGTTTTATGTTTCTTGGCTGTCTCAATACATTCCCGCAGAGCGATAATGACCGAGATTCCCTGATATTTCATTTCAGTTTTAAGTATTTCGACGTTCTCATCATGGTGCTTCTTAAGCGGAGTAATAGTCCTGATGTGATCAGGGTCAATTCCTATGCCCTCAATAAGTGTATGAAGCCTTGATGACGGGAGAATGGTTTCCTGTCCGCCGGTCATAGCTACTGTTCCGTTATCGAGGATGATGACTGTCATCGGAGTTCCGCATGAGATAGCGTCTACAAGGGGCGAGATCCCGGAATGAAGGAAGGTGCTGTCGCCTATTACGGCAACCGCCGGGCCAAAGCCCGCTTCCGCGGCTCCCTTCGCGGTTCCGATTGACGCGCCCATGCAGATGATGGTCTCTATCGCCTTATGCGGCGGTAGCGCACCGAGGGAATAGCATCCAATATCCGAGGTAACAATGGACTCGTCGAAGGCGGTGCGCGCCTCATTAAGCGCAGCATAGGTGTCGGCATGCGGACAACCCTGGCATAACTGCGGGGGCCGGCCCGGAAGTTCCATATCGGTATTAAGACCTGACCTTGTCTCAAGCCCCAGAGCGGGTCTGATATTATCCGGATTAAGCTCGCCGGTTATAGGCAGAGCGCCGTCCTGCTTTCCAGCTATTTCAACAGACTGCTTGAGGTATCCCCTGAGGTAATCCTCGACGAAGGTACAGCCCTCTTCAATCACGACAACCCTTTTAACCGCACCGCACAGCTTTCTGACCTTTTCAGCCGGAACAGGGTAAGCGCTAATGTGAAGGTGTGAAGGCTTATGTGTAAGCTCGGTCGACGCTTCATCATAATAGTTTCTGCCGAGGCCGGTAGTTATTACGCCGAACTCACTGAAATCCTTATTAATTGAAAGCGGGTTATAATCTGATTCTGTTGTATATTTCTCAAAATCCGCCTGCTGCTCAAGAAGAGCCGCCCAGTTGCGCCTCGCGAGAGCCGGAAGCAGCATCCACCCGAGGGTGTTATCGGTTTTTTTAAGTTCATTCTGAGCCCTGGCAGCTGACGTATTAACCACAGCGCGGGAATGAGCGAGTCTTGTTACAATCCTGATCATTACAGGGATATGAAATTTTTCGGAAACCTCGAAGGCTTCACGGGTCATCTCATAGGTTTCCTGCTGGTTACGCGGCTCGAAACACATGATTCTCGCAAAGGCGGAGAAATAACGTGAGTCCTGTTCTCCCTGTGAGGAATGCATGCCCGGGTCATCAGCGACAGCAATTACGAGGCCGCCCCTGATATCAAGGAGGGCAGAGTTCATGAAGGGGTCGGCGGCAACATTCAGGCCGACATGTTTCATAGTAACAAGGACCCTCTTACCCACTATCGACGTGCCCAAAGCTTCCTCATACGCGGTCTTCTCATTTGAACACCATGAAGCAAAGATTCCATCATTCTTTTTCGTATAATTCAGGAGATATTCCATTATCTCGCTGGAGGGAGTTCCGGGATATCCGTAAGCTGATGATATTCCAGCATCAATTGCGCCAAGCGCAAGTGCCTCATCTCCCAAAAGAACCAGTTCGCTCATTCTTCAATCCTCCTGAACGCAAATAACCTTAACTTATTGGAAGTTATAATCTGAAATACCGGGACAGTCTTCAGTCTGTCCCGGTATTAAACCGGCATCGTGTTTCGGATGCCGGAAAAGCGTTCATTTTAATGTTTATCTAGTATCTCAAGATCTCGGAGTTTTGTACATAGGGAAACAACTTTTGTTATAATTATAAAACCTATAAGGCTCTTTCAAATATTTCTGTTTATTGTGATTTTTGTGATTCCGTCCTATCTATAAAAATTAGACTTCATAAAGGACAGTCTGTTTCAACCCGCGGTTTTTTCTTTATCTTTTTCTTCAATGACGACCGAAGGAACCGTACTTTCCTTGCTCCAGTTAATCAGACCGTACGCGATACAGCCGACAATCGATAAAAAAAGAAAAACGTATGCAGCAACACCCATTTGGCTAACTCCTGAAATGTTATATTATATAATATCGGTATTGTAACATGAAATTATTATATATCCAATTAGAAATAAGTTAATTATTCACAGGATATGCACAGGTTATTAACGTTTGCCGGAATGCCGGCGATCTCCGTTCCTGCGATCGGTCGATCTTCGGTCCTGTCTTTTCCTTTTTACTGAGGAATAAAATCCCTGATCAATCATCTGCTCATAGACTGTAACCGGCATAACCAGATTTATCCGCTCAAGCATTCCCTGTTCACCGGCAGCGGCGAGGGCATTTACTGCGTCGAGCATCCGTTTATTCGAGGCAGTAAAAATTCTTCTTGCTTCAAGCGATTTATCCATCAAACCCAATATATCACCCGGCCTTTTTATTTTATTTTATCGAAAGCAGTCCTGAACCCATTCATTGAATTAATAATAACACTGTCATCCACGCAGTAGGAAATCCTGAAATAGCCCGGCATGGCAAACCCGCTTCCGGGAACGACGAGGACTCGTTCTTCCTGAAGAAGATCAACAAAGCTGAGGTCATCTCCTCCGGGGACTTCAAGAAAGAGGTAGAAAGTTCCTTTCGGTTTTTCAAGCTTATACCCGATGTCGGACAGCCCGTCACATAGAAGGTCTCGTTTTCGCCGGTAGGCCTCAATATCCACACTACGACCCTGAAGTCCGGCAACCACCCGCTGCATTAAAGCCGGTGCGTTAACAAAACCGAGAATTCTGTTACAGAGAATCATCGCATTTATAAGATTTTCAAAATCATCAGCGCCGGGATTAATTGCAGCATAGCCTATCCTCTCGCCCGGTATTGAAAGATCCTTGGAATAGGAGGTTACTACTATTGTGTTCCGGTATAAGGGGAAAACCGCAGGCACCTCGGCACCGTCAAAGACAATCTTCCGGTAAGGCTCGTCACAGAGAAGATAAATACTACGCCCGGTTCTCGTCGAAGCTCGATCAAGCATCAGGCTGAAATCTTTAAGATTCTCCTCAGAATATATTTTTCCTGACGGATTATTCGGTGAATTTATTATTACTGCCGCGACACTAGCATCTATACTCTTCTCAAATGCGTCGATATCAAGATCAAAACCTTCGGCAGAAGGAATAATCTCCAGTTGGCCGCCGTGATTGTCCGCGTAAAACTTATATTCCATGAAGCATGGAGAGCTGACAAGAACCTTGTCTCCGGGATTAAGAATAGATTTTAACGCAATATTCATGCCGCCGCCAGCGCCGCAGGTCATGATAACGCAGCCTTCATCAATTTTCATCTTCTGCTCTTCAGAGACATATTCGGCTACAGCAGCCCTAACCCATGGATAACCCGCGTTCGGCATGTATCCGTGTTTTCCGACCTGATCTTCATCGATTATCCTATGCAGGTCAGCGCTGAAATCACTTATCGGCTTGACATTAGGGTTACCGAGACTGAAATCATAAACATTGTCGGCGCCATACTGTGCCTTGAGCTTTGCCCCCGTCTCAAACATTTTTCTGATAAAAGAAGAACCAGCCATCATGTCGGCGATGCGCGTGGATATTGCCATCTTATGCTCCATATTGTTGTTAAAAACTTCTATAAAAGATAAAATAACCCAATACCAGATGGATTGCAAGCAAGATATCAAAATTCAAGTTCAACTGCTGTTTTATTGATCTTTTGAAGGTTCTACATTAATCTAGGGCTTGCAGCTTCACCATCTTTAATTGATCTTCCTAAGAATTCCCTTGACAATAGGCAAATTCTCTTTTAAATTATACTAAAGAGGTTTAAGTATTGATAAAGAAAAATGCCGAATTCGGAAGCAAGCTGAGACTAGTCAGAGAGCGTAAACACATGACGCTAAAAGACGTCGCTGGTAAGGCCGGCGTAAGTGAAAGCCTCATCAGCCAGATTGAACGGAATAAAGTCTCGCCGTCAATTGATACCCTGATTGCGATTGCAAATACCCTTGATATTGATCTTGAGTACCTTTTCAAGGATTTGAAACATGATAAGGCCGTATCGATTGTAAAACCGGCAGATCGCAATAAATTGACAATGCACGGTATTGAATATCAGGAACTGTCCTATATTCCGGAGAGTGAGATCAATCCGTCGGTAGAAGCCTTCTATATAGACATCCCAGTAGGAAAGGAAAAGGGAGATCTTGAGTTCGGACACCCGGGCAGAGAGCTAGGCACTATTGTTGAAGGCGAGGCCGAACTGATCTACGGAACATCTAAATACAATCTGACTACAGGCGATACAATTTCTTTTCCTTCTGATATTCCGCATATTGTCAGGAATACAGGGAAAACTACGCTGAGGGCGATGTGGATAATCACTCCCGGTAGAATATTTATCAGAAATGAATCTTAGATAGTACATAAGGAGCAATAAATGGGAAAAACAACAGCCCGAAAAATATTTGATTCTCACTGCATCGACTCCCCTTCAGAAGGGATAGAGGTTATCAATCTTGATGCTGTCTTCTGTCATGAAATCACGACTCCCACCGCAATCATCGATCTGCAGGAGCGCGGAAAAGACAGAGTATTCGATCCCTCAAAGATCAAGGCAGTAATTGATCATGTTACACCGGCAAAAGACTCACTGACAGCAGAACAAGGAAAGGTCCTCCGCGAATGGGCCGGACGGCAGAACATTAAAGACTTTTTTGATGTAGGCCGAAATGGCGTCTGCCACGCAATCTTTCCGGAAAAGGGTTTTGCACGGCCCGGATATACCATAATCATGGGTGATTCACATACCTGCACTCACGGCGCCTTCGGTGCTTTTGCGGCAGGTGTCGGTACCACCGACCTTGAAGTCGGAATTCTGAAAGGAATCTGTGCGTTTAAATCACCCGAAACTATCAGAATCAAGCTGACGGGTACTCCATCAGCGGCCGTCAGCCCGAAGGACATCATCCTTCATGTAATCAGTACAATCGGAACCGACGGCGCGACAAACCATGTAATTGAGTTCACCGGATCAGTAATTGATGCGATGTCCATGGAAGGCAGAATGACTGTCTGCAATATGGCCGTTGAGGCAGGCGCAACCTGCGGCATATGTTATCCCGATATGACAACTGTCGAATATCTCTGGCCGTTTATAAAGGATGAGTTTGTTTCAAAAGAAACGGCATTAAACGAATACAGAAAATTTCTTCCCGACACTGATGCGGATTACGCGAAGGATCTTAAACTTGACCTGACCAGCCTGAAACCCCTTGCGACCTACGGCTATAAACCTGATATGGTTAGGCCGGTTGAAGAATTAAGCGGCATAAAAGTAGATCAGGTGTACATCGGCTCGTGTACCAACGGACGAATTGAAGATCTTCGTGAGGCTGCGGCCGTCCTTAAAAACCGGAAGATTGCCGATTCTGTCAGAGTCATCGTCTCTCCGGCAACACCAGCGGTATACCGGCAGGCCCTCTCCGAGGGGCTGATTGATATTTTCATGGATTCCGGATGCTGCCTGACTAACCCTACCTGCGGCGCATGCCTGGGAATGAGTAACGGAGTTCTTGCCGACGGCGAAGTCTGCGTATCAACAACGAACAGAAATTTTAACGGAAGGATGGGAAAAGGCGGAATGGTGCATCTTGTAAGCCCCGCCACAGCTGCGGCTACTGCTGTAGCCGGATTTCTTACCACAGCCGAGAATTTATAGGAGATTTATAATGAAAGACTTTTCCGGAAAAGTCCTGTTTCTTGACAGGAGTGATATTAATACCGATGAAATAATCCCCGCCAAGTATCTGACGGAGATAACCAAAAAAGCCATGGGCCCGCATCTTCTTGAAGACCTAATAATGGACGGATTCGATCCTCAAACTAATCTGGACGGCATAAGAGTAGTTGTTACCCGGAATAACTTCGGCTGCGGCTCATCGCGGGAGCATGCGCCATGGGCCCTGGAGGTTAACAATATCAACCTCGTAATAGCCCCGGGCTTTGCCCGTATTTTCAGACAGAACATGTTCAACTGCGGAATGATGGCGGTAGAAATCTCCGAGAAAGAAGTTGATGTCCTGTTCGAGGAATATGCTGATAAAGAAACTACGATACTCACCGACTTTGATGCCGGCACATTTACTGTTAGTGCGGATAGTAAGAAAACTATTCTTAATTTTAAAATCTCAAGCTTTGATGCCGCCCTCGTTAAGGCCGGCGGATGGGTTGAATACGCCGACGAGAACTATTAAAAATAAAAAATTTTTAATAGTTCCCCCTGAGTTTTTGACGATGTCAAAAACTCTCATGCAATTATTCCATAAATTCCAGGAGCTCCTTAATTGCGGGCTCCTTTTCTTTTACTCCCGTCTTACGGACGGCTTTTCTGATAATATTTTCCCACTGCTTTTGTTCAAGGTCCAGCATCATCTCTTCAAGAAGATCAGGAATCCTCTCATCAATAGCGACATTATAGATCTTGGTCTCATCGTGGAAAAATAATGAGTGAAGTTCATTAATATAGTCGCCTACGGACTTCTCAGGTGCTCCGCCCTTTTCAAGCCGTTCTTCTTTTTTTGCTGCTCTTTTTATATCTCTTTCTTTACGTTCAAGATCAGTACGTTTCATAGTGTTTCCCCATTTTTCGAGAATTGTTGGTTGGTTTAATAATTGGCTACGAGTATAATATATCCATTTTTCGTAAAATCTTCAAGGGCTGGTTAACATTTCAGCAGCCGCAAGCAGGCCTAATCTCTTATTGATATCATACTGATGCTCAGAGCAAAAAAACCCGCCGTATAGGCGGGTTTGCAGTCAAACTTCAAAACCTGGTCTAAAGCAGACTATCCTCGATTATCTTCTTAAGCTGGGCCTCAGGCAATGCGCCTGCAGACATCTGAGGCTGTCCCTCTTTTGGGATAAATAGTAATGACGGAATACTCTGAATGCCAAACGCACCTGCGAGTTCCGGTTCGCTCTCGGTATTAACCTTATAAAAGTTCACCTTGCCTGCATACTCTTCAGCAAGCTTATCGATTGTCGGAGCGAGCATCTTACACGGCATGCACCAGTCAGCGAAAAAATCAATTACTGCGGGGAGTTCTCCCTCATACTTCCATTCAGTATTCTTTTCATAGTCGAATACCTTTTCTTTAAAATCCTTTGATGTTATAACTTCAGCCATTGGGGCCCTCCTTGTTTTTCTCTATATATACATAATAATATATAGTTACAAGTTCGTCAAGGTAAATCGATATTTTTTTAATTTTTAACGATTTATCCGATCTTCTTATTTAAATATGCATCGAATAGCAGCAAAAGGCTATTAGAAAATAATAATTTCGCTCTTTTCCCTGATACCTTCCACATAGAGATTAATCTTCTTCTCGAGAGCAATATTCGAGAGATATTCGCGAAGTCTCGGCTCGATGTCAGAAAAAGGTATTTCTCCGCCACCGTTTTTGGAAGTAACCTCTATGATATGATACCCGAATTGCGTCAAAACGGGTTCACTTATAACTCCAGGTTCGAGTGAAAACGCTACATTATCAAAAGGCGGCACCATGCGACCGCGGCCGAACTCGCCTAGGCTTCCGCCTTGCTCGCTGCTTGGGCAATCTGAAGTCTCGCTTGCGAGCTGCGCAAAGTCCTCGCCGGCTATTATCCTATCCCGGAGGGCTAATATCCGGGCCTTTGTCTGGTCTACAACAACCTGCTCGGCGCCCTCTTCTATTGTCAACAGAATATGCCTGGCAGAGACGGTCTCCTCCTGCTTAAACATTCCAGTATTTTCATCATAATATTTCTTTACTTCATCATCTGATACGGTCACGCCGGTACTAAGTTCGCCCGAGACATACTCACTTATCACATAATAGGTGCCTGAATCTTTCCGCAGCTTATCAATATTTAGTCCCTGCTCATCGAGTTTTTCCTGAAGAGCCTCTTCGCCTCCGCTGTTCATGATGAGATTCTTGATATATTCTTCAATTTTGACGGAATCAGGAGTATAACCCTTGGACACCGCGTCCTGATACAGTAACTCTCTTCCTATCAGCGTATCTACAGCCCTGCTCCAGTAAGCATCAATTTCTGATGCCTCAGGATAAACTCCCTGCTGAACAGACTGCTGGTACATCATATTCATTTCCCGCTTAACATCGTCGGCACCAATAATAGTACCATTGACTGATACAACATCACCCTGTTGTGTCTCTGCTTCTGCGAAAACACTCGATATAAAGACAGCCGATAGCAGTAAAACTACTGCTAATATTAAAATTTTCTTTGTCACATAGCACTCCTATCTATTTAGAATACAGAAACCGGTAAAAACTGTCTACACTATAGCTCCGGATATATCTTTTCAGGGGGATGTTTAGCCCGGGGCCGCTGAATTAATTCTATTGTGGTTCCGAGTTCTTCATCGGTTTCAAAGTAGGCATAATGCCCATCTCCATCGAGTCCGAAACCCGTGCCGTCCATAGTCATCCTCAGGCCTGCTTCCTCGGCTTCCTTTATCGCCGTCGCCATATCGTCAACGAGGAAGCCGAGATGCTGTACACCATAGCCGTGTTTACTGATGAAATCTCTGTAGACAGTATCACCGTCGAGATCCTGAATAAGCTCTATACGTGTGGACCCGAAATATGAGAGCGCTATTCTCATGCGGTAATCAGCCGGTTTCCCGTTAATTGACATGGTTTTAATCAGCGGTTTCTCGTAAGTATAAAAATGCCAGGGACCAATTCCGAAAGATTTATAATAGTTTTCAACTGTTTTTTCGAGATCTTCAACAACGAAGGCAATCTGAGCTACACCCCTGTCTAAAAACGACAGTTTCTTTAATTCTGACCCTTTCATTCAAACCCCTCCTGATGCAGGTAATAAATAGCAGTCCGCTCTTAAACTATGACGGCCGATACCATATAATTTTTAGTATAATCAGTTTGATGCCTTTTTAAAAGAATGTTATTATCAAGCATGAACAGAAAACACATTGACCTCAATCTTACAAATGAGATTCTCCATAACTATAATAACGGTCTTTACGACAATGTTGTCCCTGTAAAAGTCGATGAAATTCCAAAAATTGACGGCGACAACATTATTGACAGAGAAAATATAACCTCCTGGTCCGGAAGCTATTCTGAAGTATGTGATAATCTCAAGAAAATTAATAAAAACCTGAATATCGCTCGTCTCGGTTCCGCCCTAGGGCAGATTTCCCAATCAGACGGCAAAGAGGTAATTACCTTATCAGCCTATGAACTAAAAATGCTGGGGGTTCAGCTTTACCCCTATGTCTCCTACGGTATCTTAAACGGCGGTTCGGCTTCAAGCTACGTGGACAGCAGGAAGAACACAGCACTGAATCCTGATCTAATGAAAGTCTACGACATCCTTTTTAAAAAAACATCAAAGAAGGCGGCCGGACAGGCAAAAGGAATTACGGCAGCCTTTACTAATCCGGACGGAAGCGGCGGCCCGGGCTTCCTGGAACTCAAGATGAGGGCTCTCTTGATAGAGAACCTCCGATATCAGACTACAATAACCAAAGAAAACGAAATTTTCACTGGCGATTCCACCGAAAAGAAAGCTGCCTCGCTTTATCCTATGTTCCAGATGACGAGTGTTTATACTGATGAACAGATTAAAGCAGAACTTGAAGAATATAAAAACAGTCCTCTTCTAAAGGATCTCATAAAGGCCTCCGGTGTCGATATTACCGGGGTTCTTACAGGGGTACAGCCGATGCTCGCTGCCTTCTCCCATTCCGGGGTCGGTAAACCGAAGCAAATTTTCACAAACGCCTATGGGCGGGACGGTGAAATGCTGCCCATCCCGGGCGGACATGGACAGAATTTCATTATCCTCTCGGAGATCTACCGGTATCTTTACAACGAGGCCGGAAAAAAATTCATCTATCTCAGCAATGTCGACAACCTTGGGAACCTGCCTGATCCGGTATCAATAGCCCTGACAGCTCTCTCGGGAGTAGAGGCATCATTTGAGTTTGCCTTCAAGACACCGGTGGACATAAAAGGCGGCATTCTAATCCGTGATCAGAATGGCAATCTTAACTGCGCGGACATAGGTCCGGCCGTCTCGCGTGAGGAGGTAGACAGACAGGAAGCCTCAGGGAAAAAAATTCTCTACAATTGCGCCACAGGCCTTTTCAATCTGCAATATATTACGGAAAACCTAGATCATATAGTAAAAAACCTTCCTATGCGTTTTTCCGATCAGGAAAAGGATGCCGGCGCCTATTCCCAGGCCGAACAGGTGACCTGGGAGATTATCGGGATGATCGATAGACCCCTGATTTTAGGAGTGAACAAATATCAGCGTTATCTTGCTGCCAAGCTGCTTCTCGAATCATTCATGACCAGCGGACTGCTGCTTGACGAGCCTGATTTTCCGAGTCACGAAGATCCGGCTAAGGACTTCAGAGGAACAGCCAGAAATCTTTATGCCGGGCTAAAAGAAAACCTGAATGAAATTTATGGAATGCGGCTGGAAGGCGGGAGATGGTCTCCCGTTTCAGTCGGCGGCATAATTGAAGGTTTTAAATAATAATGAAGGAAAATATGAAGAAAATACTCAACCTGAGCATCGTTTTATTCATTCTTGTTCTGATGGTTCCGGCAACAGCCTCGGCCCAGGATTCCGGGTCTTCTAATGAGGGATTGACACGCCTGGCGCTGATCGGCTTTGAAAATATGGAAGAAAATGGTGATCATGACTACCTTGCCGGCCTTATCTCCGCTATTCTTCGAGAAGATCTCTCCGATACCCTAGGAATCGAACTGCTTGACCGCCTCATGATAAACAGCATACTTGAAGAGCAGCGGCTGCAGATTTCAGGACTTTTTGAAGAAACTGAGGCCGTGGAAGCGGGCCGGCTCCTGGGAAGTGATTACCTTGCCGGAGGCAGCTTTATTGTAATAGGAAATGAAGTGCTGCTGGATGTTACACTTATTGATGTTGAGACAACAAAGGTGCTCTCCTTCTCCACCCGCGGCGGAACCGAAGACATCATTCACGCGGCGGCCGAGAAAATAACCAGAAAACTCACCGGAAAAAATGTTTTGTTTCGCACCGCCGATTCGGCAATACCTATTATCAAACAGGAACTGCTGCCGCCGGGAACACTGAAACTATTCTCACCCCTCATCGACGCCCGGATCTATCTGGACGACGACTTCTACGGTTACACTCCGGGTAATTCAACAACTCCCGTGGAAATGGAACTTCAACCGGGAATTCACACCGTAGAAATCGACCTGGGACCAAATTTCGGAATAGTGATTGAGCCTGAAATCCGGTTTGAACATTGGCGCAAGGAGTTCAGGATTATCTCAGGAAAAACCATCGTCCTCGAAGATCCCACGAGGCATTATAATGACAGGCTGTACCGTATCCAGCGCGTACTGAGAGACAGCCATACCTTTTATCTGCCGGACTCCGAAGAGTATCATAATGAGTGGACATTCAGCTTCATAGATCGCAAGGGAGTTCCAGTTGACGGCTCAATGACCCTGCATATGTATCCGGATAACAATGGAAGCGCGAAAGCGGAAGTTCTGCTTGTATATAACCACGAACGAAAGGTTTACAACCTTGAGTGCCTGAAAAATGAAAAAATTGAGTTTGAAGAAACCGTTGGTCTAATTGATATTGAAATAGATCTAAATGCCAGATACCCCGAACGTGTTGAAGCGTCATGGGATATCAGCCGGAACGATGTTTATCAGGGGCTGCACAGAGAGTAGAAACAACAAGCATTATTCAAACCGCATCCCCCGAATGCACAGAGAATAATAAGCACCCGGCATTCCCTCAACAAATAGGGAGTAAGAAGATGAAAGAAAGTTTTGATTTGATTGTTATTGGAGCAGGTCCCGGCGGCAGTACCCTTGCCGCATTGATGGCCAAGAAAGGCAGGAAGGTTCTCGTTGTCGATAAAAACCCGCGTGCCGGCGGACGCATGCTTACCGTTCGAAAGCATGGGTTTTCCTATGAAATGTTTCCCATCAACGGCGTCCCTGCACGAAACTCGCTGTTCGAAGAAGTCAGCCGCAGGCTGGACCTCGAAGAGGAACTCCAGCCTGTTCTCCCGAAAAAAGTCGGCGTGCTTTATTATGAGGACTCTGCCGGAAAATTGAACAGATGGGTAATGGGCAGCTCCCCATGGGGACTCATGACGGCCCTGGGAGTCAGGTTATGGAAACCCCTAAGCCTTATCCGAACCTTCCGTGCACTAAAAGAGATGGCAACCCTCCCCCCTGCAGAGATTGAGAAGCTCTATGATATTTCTGCAATGCAATATTTCAAACGATTCGAACCGCTTCCTGAGGGCATCAGAACATACATCCTCGCCTCCTTCGGCGAAGGCGCCTTCGAGATGCCTAGTGATCACACAAGCGCCGCGGAGATGCTAAAGCTCTTTCAGGCCGCACAGAAAAATGGCGGCGGCAGATATTACAGGGGTGGTATAGGTACAGTTTTTGAAGCCTACACCCGGCGGGTGGAAGAACTTGGCGGAAAGGTGCTTATGAATACCCGTGTGGACCATATAAATTTTAGAAAAGGCGCGGCATGCGGCGTCACTACAGAGGATGGACAGAAGTTTGACGCGCCGATAGTCGTCAGCAATGCGGGGCTGCGGCAGACAGTCTTGAAGCTGGCCGGCAAGAAGCATTTTTCCGAAGAATATCTGTCATGGTGCCGTAATCTTGAGCATAATCTGGCCTGTGCCGGCTTCCGCTATTTCCTCGATGCACCGGTACTGGAGTATCCGATGTATATCTATTATCCTGAAGGATGCGTAGCTCCATACAAGGAGTTTGAAGACATGGCCTCCGGACTCATAAAACCTGCGCATTCCTATATATATCTGGGCACAACATCACTCTACCCGGACACCGCACCTCCAGGCAAACAGCTTGTCTATGCCTGCATGTCATGCATAGCCGATCCAGAGCTTGATATCAGTCCTTACCTTGAATATGTTGAGAAGAGAGTACGCAAAATCATGCCTGAACTCTTTGACCATATCAGTCATACCGAAACTTTCGGCCCGGGGAATGTAGCAGGAATAGGCACAGATATCGTCCTGCCCGGTCAGGGCGGAGAATCCTATGGCCTGGCACTCTCTACTGGCCAGAGCGGCCCTGCACAGCCAGGACACTTATCACCGGTAGCTGGTCTCTATTTCGTCGGCTGCGATGCGGGAGGTTCGGGCCTTGGAACACATCAGGCACTCGATTCGGCTGTAAAACTCGCTGCTCTGCTTGAATAACAATAGAATTATTCCTTAAGCATTGTTATATCTAATAGTCCTTCACCAATAGTTGAAGGCAGTAATATAATAACGGCTATAGCTCTTTCCGAACAATATCCTATATCGTTTATCTTCGGACAGGATTTTCCGATTGGAGTAAGCCCTTAAGAGAATGATCAAAGAGTAAAAAGATTAATTATTTGTAAAGCGGTTTTTGATGGACGTTTCCCGTCTCCGGGAAACTCCAAATCAAAAGTCAAAAAAATATTCTTAATATTTTTTTTGACTTTTGATCATTGACCAATCTTTAATTACCCCCTAATCTTATTTCAACAAACAGTTTATTTAAACTGATGTAATTTCGAGGAGGAAAAAAATGACTCGACGCATTCTAATGTTCCTGTTACTGATCAGCCTTCTTGCTATTCCCGCATTCGCCGGCGGACAGCAGGAAGCACCAGCAGACGACGACAATACTGCTGCCGCTGAAAAAACCATTAACGATCCAAGGCTTTTTACGCCTGGAAAACTTACCGTAGCAACCGGAGAACCCGCTTATCCGCCATGGATGATGGATGACGATCCTGAAAGCGGCATCGGATTTGAGAACGCTATGATCTATGCTCTGGCAGCAGAGCTCGGATTCGCAAAAGAAGACGTTGTCTGGGTACGCCAGACCTTCGACCAGGGAATAGCTCCAGGTGCAAAACCCTACGACTTTAACATTCAGCAGTACACTGTTACCGAAGAACGACGTGAGTTCGTGGACTTCTCCATGGTTTACTATCAGCCAGAAAAAGCTGTTGTCGCCCTTCCGGGAAGCGGCGCATCGAAAGCAAAAAGCTTTGCCGACCTGAGAAAGCTTAAATGGGGAGCAACCATCGGAACCGCCGATCTCTTTTATATCGAAAACATCATTGGCGCTAAAGGTGTTGCAGTCTTCAATGACCAGATCGGAACCTTCCAGGCACTCCTGGGCGGCCAGATTGACGCAACCTGTATCGAGCTGCCGACTGCTCTCTTTGTCACAGCGGTCCAGGTTCCTGAAGCAACTGTCGCTGCAATTCTTCCCCATGATCCGAAAGATCTCGGCCATGGTATGATTTTCGAGAAAGGCAACCCCATCGTCGAATGGATTAATGAAGGCCTTGAGGCCATCATTGCCGACGGAGTTATTGCAGACCTCACTTCACAGTACTTGATTGGTGATGACTCAATACCGGAAATTTCCAAATGATTTTTAAGGGCACCCGTTCGCGAAAGCGGACGGGTCGCACGCTCAGAATGCGTGACCGTGTTTTACCCCATTTAATAAGTACAGCAACCGTTTTAGGTGCTGTACTTATTTTCCGTGCATTAATCTTAAGGGCGGAGCAATGGCCTAGAATCAAGGCGCAATTCTTCAATCTTGACGTAATAATAGAAGTTTTCCCTAAAGTTCTCCACGGCTTCGGCATAAACATGTCCGTTTGGGGTATAGCCCTGGTTGTAATCGCCGTCTGGGCACTGGTACTTGCAATATTGAGATCACTCACCGGCCCCTGGTTCGCGCCTCTAAAGGTATTTTCAATAGTCTACATTGATCTCCTGCGCGGACTGCCGTCACTGCTTCTTGTTCTTCTGTTCGGCTTCGGTATGCCGGCGCTGCAGATCCCCGGACTACCGAAAAGCAGCCTCTTTTGGGGAGCAATAGCTATGATTTCTAGTTATTCGGCTTATGCGGCTGAAGTTTACCGGTCCGGCATGGATTCAGTCCACGACGGACAGCGGGCCGCGGCAAAAGCCCTGGGACTCAACCAGGGGCAGACGCTAAGGTACGCCATACTCCCGCAGGCCATTCGGAATGTCTTTCCATCACTGCTTAATCTTGCGGTAGCTCTGCAGAAAGACGTCGCCCTCTTAAGTGTCCTCGGCATTCGAGACGCAGTAAGAGAAGCCCAGATTTATACGGCCCGAACCTTCAACTACTCAACCCTTATCGCGGCGGCGGCACTCTTTTTGGCAGCAACCATCCCTCTGGCCAGACTAACCGATTACGTCACCAAAAAAGACCGGGAACGCCGACTTCAGAGGACTACATAGATGCATAAAATTGAAATTGAAAATCTGACGAAATACTTCGGCGACAAACTGGTCCTCGACAATATTGATCTCAAGGTTAGGGAGCATGAGGTAGTCTGTCTCATCGGAGCCTCCGGATCCGGAAAATCCACCCTCCTGCGCTGTGTTAACGATCTTGTTCCCTTCGACAGCGGCATTGTGAAAATTAATGGATTGTCCATCCACTCTCCGGAGTTCCCTGTAAGGGACTTATACAAACGTGTAGGAATAGTGTTTCAGGCTTATAATCTGTTCCCGACAATGACAGTTCTTGATAATATTACCCTGGCCCCCCGCAAGGTCCATCAGATAAAGAAGGAAGAGAGTGAGGCCTATGCCTACGAGCTTCTTGCCTTGTTCGGTCTGGAGTGCTTTGCCAACTCATATCCGGAACAACTTTCCGGAGGTCAGCAGCAGCGCGTCGCAATAATCAGGGCAATGGCAACCAGGCCTGAGATTCTTCTGCTCGATGAGGTCACCGCAGCCTTGGATCCGGAGCTCATCGGCGATGTCCTTTCGGTAATCAAGAGTCTTAAAAAGCAGGGAATGACGATGCTCATAGTCACCCACGAGATGGGTTTTGCCCGAGACGTGGCAGATCGCATCTGTTTCCTTGACGGCGGGCGAATCCTGGAAGAAGCACCGCCTGCAAAGCTTTTATCTGAACCGGAGAATCCGCGGACAAGACAATTTCTCCAGAGGATAATCGAAGCAGGACGGTTATAAAACACTGCCATGCCGTTTTGCACTCTTCATGAGAAAGATGAAATCATAGGATTATTCGAGCATGATCCTTATTTAAATATTTACGGCCTAGGAGATCTGGATGATCTCTTCTGGCCCCGCACCTGCTGGTACGGATACAGGGAGAAGGGGAAGCTTGCAGCGGCAGTCTGCCTTTATGCCGGACCCGATGTCCCGACCCTCCTTGCACTCTCAGACGACGCTGCCGCCATGACCCGGCTGCTTGAGGATGTAAGATACCTTCTTCCATATAAATTCTTTGCCCACCTGAGCCCCGGCCTCGAAAAACTGTTCACTGAGTCTCATGATTTTGAATCGGCTAAGACTCATTACAAGATGGCGCTCTCCGGCGGCAACCTACTCAGCGACTCCGGAGCTGATGAGATTGTACGGCTCACCTCCGGCGATATCTCGCTGCTGCAGGCCCTCTATGCGATGAGTTACCCAGGCAACTGGTTTGATCCGGACATGCTCGATCAGAACAGGTACTTCGGCATTAAGAAAGACGGGAGACTCCTCTGCGTCGCCGGAACCCATGTCTACTCTCCGGCATACAGGGCAGCGGCAATCGGAAACATCACGACCCTACCGGCTCATCGGGGAAGGGGTCTTGCGGGCATAGTCACGTCAAGGCTCTGCCGGATGCTTTTATCTGAGGGTCTCCGGGTGGGACTCAATGTGAGCACGGAAAACAAGCCTGCTATTGCATGCTATGAGAGAATAGGATTCCGAATAAATGCAGAATACAGCGAGTTTACCCTCCAGCGAAAAAACACGACTTCATGACTTCCCCGATCATAGGAGGCCTTAACGAGAAGAGCCTTCACCGCCAGTTGAAAGAACTATACTGTACCAAGGGTTCAATTATGGAAGCAAAGGTATCAGGTTATGTAATTGATATTGTGCGTCCTGATGAACTGGTTGAAATTCAGACCGGAAATTTTTCCGCGATGAGGAACAAGCTGGCCTGTCTGCTTACCGAACATAGAGTGCTCCTAGTTTACCCGATAGCGGCCGAGACAATGATTTCCACATATAATGAAGACGGACATACGCTCAGGTCACGACGAAGATCTCCGAAAAAAGGCAGTCTGTCGTCAGCCGCCGCGGAACTTCTTTATCTCGCAGAGCTTCTTCCCCACCCGAACCTCTCGGTTGAAATCCTTCTCGTAAAACAGGAGGAAGTCCGGCGCGATGATGGAAACGGAAGCTGGAGAAGAAAGGGAGTTTCAATCGAGGACAGAGTCCTCCTTGAGGTGGAAGAGATTCGGCACTTCAGCCGGATTTCCGATTATCTGACCCTCCTGCCCGCGGGTATAGGTTCCTCCTTCGATAATAAAGAGGTTGCGACCGGGCTCACCGGAATCAATAAACGCGGCAAGGTCCGTCTGGCGGGACAGATAACTTATCTGCTTCGAAAACTAGAGCTGATTGAAATAACAGGAAAAGAAGGTAACCGCCTGCTTTTCACCTCATGTTAACCGGAATGTAGTCCGGGGCCTTCTTCTCTTTAAACACCCTCTTAAAACGCGTAAAACGCATCAGTCCGTCCTCATACGGGATTTTCGGCGGCCCGTTTCCAATCAGAGGAAGAGCGTAGTCGATAAAGTCATCGGTCACGTCCAGTCCGTCTTCGCTTATCCAGCTCTTGGGCAGCTGCCTTGCAACATTCGCGGCCTTTTCAAGCTCAACCTTATCATAGTATACCCTGTATTCCGATACGCTCCGATCTCGCAGAATTGTTGACATCCAGCCTGAACCGTCCTCGACCGCTACCTCGACGGCTTTTCGGCCGACCTGATATGCTTCCTCTATGTCGACGGTTGACGCCAGTAAACTGGTGCTTCGCTGAAGTATTCCAGGAACCTGGCCTGTCGCCTGCCCTCTTGCCTTCAGGCCGACACTGTTCAGGTGGTTAACTATCTTCTGAGCAACAGTCGACTCGCTGGCCCCGTATTCTATGTGTCCGAAACCGTCACGAGCCTCACCGAGGGTTCCGACATTAAAGCCTTCACTCGCAACAACTATGCACCGACCGCGCTGCAGCAGCATCCGGTTAACATTATCCGCGAGTGACTCGAGATTGTGCTCGGTTTCGGCAAGATAGAGCTGAAGCGGCATCTCCCTGTTCGGGTCGGCAAGGCGGGCTGAGGCCGGAATGTAGCCGCTGGTTCTTCCCATCGCCTGAAATACGGCAACAGGTTCCGATACTCCAATGGCGCGGTTCTCCTCTCCGGCCTCCTGAATAATATGGCTCCAATAGCGGGCAGCACTACCGTAGCCGGGGGTATGATCGATAATAGTAAAGCCATCATCACCAATGTCATTATCGATTGTCTTTGGAACTCCGGCGGCTATTAGCTCAAAACCGCGCATTTTCGCAAGACGGGCTACCTTTGACGCAGTATCCATCGAATCGTTTCCGCCGATATAAAAGAACCAACCTACATCCTGGGCACGGCAGACATCTATTATACGCTCAAAGTCTTCGGCATTGCTGTCATTCAGCTTATAGCGGCAGGTTCCTATAGCGCCCGAGGCCGGTGTGTGTTTTAGAAGAGAGATCTCATAATCATCCTCGGCATCGATGTCGAGAAGCTCCTCTTTAAGAATCCCCTCGACTCCATGCCAGGCGGCAAAAATGCGGCCAAAGACATCAGGCCGGGATCTGCATGCCTCGATAATCCCAAGAAGGGATGAGTTTATTACCGGGGAGGGTCCTCCGGATTGAGCGACTATGACATTTTTCTTCATTATTTGTCTCCATTTTCTATTGGGTTAATATTACTTCTGATTGCCACATGAATCAATCTTATCCGAAATTTTTGAAAGTTTAGCTTGTCAAAATTCATTTTTCAGGATATGTTTTTAATACCTAAGCAATTTAAGGAGGCTTTTATGTTGAATTTTGTGGTATGGGATGTTCCTGTTCAGGAATAGGCCGGACATAGAAATTTAAAATTTTAATTTTCAATAATCCAGTCTTTTCCCTCAGAAAATCTCACTGAATTTTTTATCGAACAGGACATCTATTCCGCCACCTCAGTAATACAACAGGTAAAGGAATTATCATGTCCAGATACAGACATACGAAAATAACATCTCAGCAGTCATTCATCTGTCGGCATTGCGGGAGTACCGTAGTACCCGTGGAAGCAGGCGGACATCAGCGGAACCACTGCCCCTTCTGCCTCTGGAGTCTTCATGTCGACCTCAGAACCGGTGATCGCCGCTGCGGATGCAGGGGGGAGATGGAACCCATCTCAGTATGGGTTAAACCATCCGGAGAATGGGCAGTAATTCACCGCTGCATAAACTGCGGATTCATAAGGACAAACCGGATAGCAGGAGACGATAACGAGCTTCTCCTTTTTTCAATGGCGGCTAAACCACTGACGATGCTGCCCTTTCCGGCACAAAAAACACTGGAGAAAATTGGATGAATAATGAAAAATGGGGATCACTCCCTTCGATCGAAGAAAGAACACGAGCTGATGCCGAAGGATTATCCCTTGGACGGGTAATCAGGGAAAACCGCGGACAATATCTTTTAGCTTCGGGGGAGGATATTCTGACAGCCGAGGTCACCGGCGCTTTCCGCTATAAGGCGGCCCAGCGTTCAGACTATCCCGCGGTTGGGGACTGGGCGGCATTCCATGCAGAAGACGGCAGCCATGCAATAATAGATTGGCTTTTCAGCCGGAAGAGCAGCTTCTCAAGAAAAAGCGCCGGCAGCCGGACCGACGAACAGATAATAGCGGCCAATGTAGACGTGATCTTTCTAGTTTTCGGGATAAACGGAGGACGGAATTTCACCGAAGGCGGCCTCGAGCGCTATCTCACGCTGGCGTGGAATAGCGGAGCTGTGCCGGTAGTTCTTCTAAACAAAGCCGATCTATGCAGCGAGGAAGAGCGGGCATCCGCGGTTCTGAGAGCCGAAACCGCCGCGCCTGGGGTGGCTATTCACCTGGTGAGCGCGGCTACTGGAGAAGGGCTTAAAGAGCTCGAGGCAGCATCAGTTCCGGGGCAAACAATAGCGCTTGCAGGCCCTTCGGGGGTCGGCAAATCCACTCTGATAAATGCCATGTCTGGCGGACTCAACCTGAAAACAGGTGCACAACGTGAAGCCGACCTAAGGGGACGGCATACAACGACTCACAGGGAGCTTTTCAGGCTCGACTCGGGGGTAATGCTTATCGACAGCCCGGGCCTCAGGGAGCTGCAGTTATGGGCCGATATAGATAGTGCCGGCGAGACCTTCAGTGACATCACTACTTTTGCCGAAAACTGCCGATTCAATGACTGTTCCCACCAGGGCGAACCCGGCTGCGCGGTGCAGGAGGCGATGGTATCGGGAGAACTTGACAGCCGAAGATACGAGAGCTACCTTGAGCAAATGAAGGAACTAAATTATCTAAAGATGAAACAGGATGAAGGCGCCGCCGGATTGGAAGCAAAGAAGTGGAAAGGCATAGCAAAACAGATTAAGATATATTATAAGGATAGACGCTAAATATTTTTTTGCCTCTGGTCTAAGCATGGAGAATTCAATCAATATTTATGACCAGAATCAAAATATCAGAGGTCTCATGAAAAGAAGGGCTGTACCGATACCGGAGCAGCCCTTCTCTATTATGCTGAAAAAGATATTCTAAATTCCAAGATAAGCCTTGATAACATGAGGATTGCTCTTCAGATTTTCGGCGGTATCTTCTAAAGCTATTTCACCATTTTCAAGAACATAACCACGGTCAACGGATTTAAGACTTTCCCTTACATTCTGCTCGGTTACAAGAACGGAAATATGCTTTTTCATCTCTGCAAGTTTTTCAAAAAGTTCCGACACGATGGAGGGCTGAAGCCCCAGGGAGGGTTCATCAAGAATCAGCAGCTTAGGATCGGCCATAAGAGCCCGTCCTATGGCAAGCATTCTCTGCTGCCCACCGCTCATGGTTCCTGCATGCTGTTTTTCCCGTTCTTTTAATACAGGAAAAAAATTATACACAAACTCAAGTCTTTCAGCAGTCCTGTTTTTAACATGGGGAATGAATGCCGCCCCAAGCTCAAGGTTTTCATAAACCGTCATCTCCGGAAAAAGTTCCCTTTCCTGAGGAACCAGCGCAATCCCTTTTTTTGCTATTGTGTGAGTCTCGCTGGTAGTGATATTCTCGCCGTCAAAAATAATATCTCCCGCAGCTGGTTTAATCAGGCTTATTATTGCATTTATCAAAGTAGTTTTTCCCGCGCCGTTAGGACCGAACAGACCCACAGCTTCATCTCCAATTTTAAAAGAGAGATTTCTAAGGACATGCAATTTACCGTAATAGCAGTCTATTCCATTTATCTCTAACATCTATGCTGCTCCTCCAAGGTAAGCCGTTATAACCTTCGGGTCTTTGGATACTTCTTCGTAGACGCCTTTGGCGATCAGCTTACCTGAATCCAGGACGATAACTCTCTCAGTAAGCTCCTTGATTACTCCCATGACATGCTCAACAACCCCGATGGCCATATTGTGGCTGGAAGCAATTTTCTTTGCTATCTTAATTATTTCCTTTGTCTCATCGGAATTAAGGCCGGCCATTACCTCGTCAAGAAAAAGTATGCTGGGACCGGTAGCAAGTGCGTGGGCAATCTCCATCTTCTTCATCTCAAGAATATTCAGCTGGGATATCTCACGGCCGGTATCGGTGAGATTCATGAGAGCGCATAGGTCTTCGGCACGAAGCCTGGCTTTCTTTTTATTTTCTCCCTGGCTGAAAAGAAATCCGGTCATTATGTTTTCAATAAGGGATAAATTTTCAAGGGGATGTATTAGCTGGAATGTTCTGCCGATTCCCATTCTGCTTCTTATATGGGCAGGAGTAAGGGTAATATCCTTATCATCAAAAAGAATACTGCCGCTCGTCGGCATACATATTCCCGATATCAGGTTGATGAGGGTGGTTTTACCGGCTCCGTTAGGACCGATTATTCCAACTATTTCGCCATTACCAAGTTCAAAATCCAGATTATCAACGGCTACAAGACCGCCGAATCTTCTTGTTAAAGATTTAACTACTAGTTTGCTCATCCCACCTCCCTCCTTATTATTTTAGATCTCACTACCCCGACAATTCCCTGAGGCATAAACATAATGATACAGATAATTATTATTCCATACACAATGAGATGACCATATGGAATGTATAATTTCAGATATTCCGCCAGTACGCCTAGCAGCACAGTACCAATTATGGGTCCAAGGGTTCCGTAGATACCACCGAGTAAGGCCATTGCTATGGGCAGAAGAATATAATCAGCGCTGAAGCTGCTCTCCGGCGTAACGAATCCGTAGGTCTGGGCAAAAACACCTCCGGCCATTCCCTGCAGGGCTGATGTAATAGCAAAAACTATTACAAGATATTTAAAGATATTAATTCCGCTTGATTTTGCGACGACCTCATTGTTTCTTATTGCAGTAAGAGCGAAATATATTCTTGTTTTTTGAAAAATAACAGATAAAACAATTGCAAGCAGAGCAAGACCTAAAACAAGCCAGTATGATAACACCGGATCCCCGTCAAATATAATGTTCGGAAGAATTGCTCCCTCCGGGCCGCCGGTAAAACTTGACCAGTTCCTGATGATGATTCTGAATATCTCACCGATTGCAAGGGTAGTTATCGCAAAATACATTGCCCGAAGCCGGAGGACAAGAATCCCGAGTAAGGCTGCCACTACAAAAGCAACCAATCCCGCTCCGAGAATCGACAACATGGGGCTGGCACCCAAACGAAGCAGCAGCAGAACCGAAGCATATGAACCGATACCGAAAAGGCCCGCCATACCGAAAGACAATTGGCCCGAGCGGAGGAGCATGTCCCAGCTTATGGCAAGAACAAGATAGATTAAAACCGTCCGCGCGATAGACTGCTGATATGCTCCGGCGTAGAAGGGAAACAAGACTCCCAGAAGCAGAATTATTGCTATTAGTATATATTTCCAATACTTAATCATTATCGTTTCCCCTTAAATGACTTAATTAAAATGACAATTATAATGAGGGCAAAGAAAACAATATTCGACCATCCACCATATCCCTGAAAGGACATAATAAAACTTTCAGCAATTCCCAGACCAATACTTGCAAAGACAATTCCCGGAAGGCTTCCCATTCCGGCCATGGCAACAAGACAGAATGACTTCATAGTATAAGAGCCTCCGGCCAGGGGGAAGATGGATTGACTTGTCAGAAATAAAACTCCCATTATTCCGGTTAAGGCGATAGCCAGGCTGAAAACAAGGATATAGATCTTATTTACATCTATTCCGATTATTCTCGCCCCTCTCGGGTTCTGCCCCACAGCCACCGCCGCTTTTCCGAACTTTGTTTTTCTCAGAAAAAAAAGCAGTCCTGCCAGGATCAATACGGCAGCAAGATCATATATAAAACCATAGGTACCGAAGGTTGTTTCTCCCACGGTGGCGGAAGATGTAACAAAATCAAGTGATATTTTTCGTGGTTGGGAAGTCGCAATCAGGTTAAGACCCTGTGTCAACACCATTGCTAGTCCAAAAGTAAGAATAAGCTGATTAAGCTCAGGCGCCTTCAGGGTATGCTTAATGGTAAACTTGAATATCAGCATGCCAAGTAAAAACATCACAATAACTACAGGCACCAGGGCCGCAAACGGGCTCATACCGAAAGAGTTGCATAAAAAATATGTGATGTAAGCCGCTGTTATCATGAACTCGCCGTGGGCCAAATTTACAATATGCACAATCCCAAGTATCAGAGCCATAGGCAGGGCGATGCCCGCATAAAGACCCGCTCTCTGAACACCATAGACCACCACTGTCGGTTTCCAGAACAGTAATAGAACAATGACAGCTGCACTGAGCAGACCGACAATGATATACAGAGGACGTTTTAAAATTCTCTCCGCCATATTTATTTCTCCATTTTAAACAGCCGGGCTTTTAGAACCCGGCTGCAAGTTGTTTAATTTAATTTAATCAGGCTATCTTCCGGACGATTCTCAGAAGATTATCGTTTATTCCAGGAAGGAAATGGATACACAGGATCAGAGGTCTTGTATTCAAAAGGCCAGATTATTTCCTGTTTATCATTCTGCCACTGAATTATCTTCTGTCTTCTGATTCCCTGATGCTGAATGATGTTGGAAGGTCCGAAGGTAATGGTTTCACCTAGGGGAGATTCATAAGCGGTTGCCTCAAGAGCTTTAATAAGAGCTTCGGTTTCAACTGTCCCGGCTCTCTTAATAGCTTCAGCAATAATATAGACGGCTGTATAACCAAGAGGAGCAAAGTATGTTTCAGGAGTAGCTTTATATTTTTTCACATATGCATCATAGTAATGCTTACTTATCTTGTTGATCTTATTCATTTCAGGAGTCCACATACCGTAAAACATGACATTCTCGGCAAGGGGAGAGTCGCCAAAATCACTGGGCCAACCCGGAGGAGAACCTATGTATGTTTTCGGTTCAAAACCAACGGCCTTTGTCTGTTCCATCATAGGAAGAGCATCAGCGGCATAGCCTGCCCAGACGAAAATATCGGGATTCGCCTCTTTTGCATGTTCGAGAACTGCGCTGTAATCACCTCCGCCGAAAGCGGCACTGGTAAATGATTCGCCTTCAACAATTCCGTTATCACCCCAAAGCTCTACCCAGTTGTTGAAAGACGCGGTTCCGAAAGCACCCTCTTCATATGCCATAAACCATTTGGCAGTGGCCAGGTCAGGGTACTTTGCCCCTATAGCCTCCCAGCCTTCTACATAGCTCGCACCCTGATTGTAATCCCATGGGTGCAGGTGAAAGTACCAGGCCGCGTCGGGACCCATGGCTTCTTCAGCTCTTCCTGAAGCGGCTCCGGTCCATACAGTTACCTTTTTGTATTTCTTCAAAGTAGGAATCTGTCCAAGATGAACTCCACTGGACATTCCGCCTAAGAAGACATCTACATTTTCGATGGTCGCAAGACGATCAATTGCTGCTGCGCCCTTCTCCGGTTTAAATTCGCTGTCAATAACAATAAGTTCTACAGGACGTCCAAGAAGACCTCCGGCTGCATTAATCTCATCAACTGCGAGCTGTGCGGATTTACTTCCCTGTTCTCCTGTAATGTCAGCCAGGGGCCACACACCACCAAGCTTAATAGGCTTGACACCCTCTTCACTCTGTCCGCCCGCGAATAAAGCGGTACTAATCAATAAAATCATAAGAACCAAAACTAAGGTTTTTATCCCACTTTTCATATTAGCCTCCTATTTTGCAAATGAAACGTGAATCTACTCTCAGTTATTTTCCCACAGCTTTTTATATCTGTCAAGAATATATTTCATTGGTGATTTTAATAGTAATATAATGAAATATGAACCTCGATTCATGATTCGGGTCATTGACAACAGGTAATCTTATGTTTAATAATCGTTTGAGGAATAACATGAACATGACTGAACATAATACCCTAAAACCTAACACTTCCGTTCTGGAACTGATCAATAAGCCAAAAACGGCACGCGGCAAAAAAACACTTGCACGTATACTTAAGGCCGCGGAAGATCTTTTCAGCCAGAAAGGATTTTATAATACCAAGATTACCGAAATAGTTGAATCTGCTAATGTAGCTTCAGGAACCTTCTATATATATTTCCCTGATAAAAAGAGTATCTTCAGATACCTTATGGAAGAGCTGAACCATGCTCTCAGAAAAGAGATTGTCGAGGCTACAGTAGACTGCAAAAACCGTAAGGAAGAGGAAAAGGTGGGATTTGAAACCTTCTTCAGTTTCGTAAACAAGCATAACGGGCTGTTTCGTATTGTGTGGGATGCCCAGTTTGTTATTGAGGAAGCCTTTATGGAGTACTACGAAAATTTTGCCCAGCATTATTTAGTAGGTATAAAAAAAGCCCAGAAAAGCGGAGAGGTCAAGGACTATGATCCAACCACTTTAGTATACTGCCTTATGGGAATTACAAATTTCATAGCCCTGAAATGGATTATTTTCGAGAAAAAACCGGTACCCCAAAAGGTTCTGGAAGATGTAATGAAGATAATAAGCGAGGGTGCATTCAATCTCCCTGAATGATACGACCATTCAGAACATCACTCTTTTTGATGTCCTGAAGTCCCATAGATACAAATCAGGTTTTTTGTATTTCCATCTCTTCCTCGTCAACAGCAATTCGAATTATACGGCCCGAAAGCGGTTAGAAAAATCTTCAATTTTAAATATTTGATATTTTTTTCTTTTTGCTTAATTCAGAATAACCCCTAAACCCGCTTCATAGAGATAGTAATCGAAATCAGGCCGAATACTTAAATAATTGCAGCCAAATTCCAAATTGCTACTAAAAAACTTGTTAAATATAAACCTTGATGTTAATATTTCGAGAGATGATTCACTTATTAGGGGGAATAAATGCCATTAATCAGCATAAATGAAACCGAAATCTACTACGAATATTTTCAGGAAAATAACCCCAGGGGCACAATTGTTTTCCTTAACGGAGTAATGGCGTCATTAGGAAGCTGGGACGACTTCACTGATCATTTCAGAAAAATGGGTTACAGTATCCTCCTTCATGACTTCAGGGGGCAGCTTAAATCTTCAAAACCTGATAAAGAGATAAGCTTTGACGACCACGTCCAGGATTTATCCGTTCTTCTTAAAAAACTCAAAATTGATAAGGTTATTCTTGCCGGAACGAGTTACGGAGGAGAGGTCGCTCTATGTTTTGCAATTAAATATCCTGCTATAATTTCGAAAATAGTAATAATCGATTCGGTAAGTGAATTGGACTCGCTGATAAAGACGACAATTTCATCCTGGATCGACACGGCCGAAACAGGCAACGGTACCATTTTTTATAGATGTGCCCTCCCCTGGCTTTACAGCAGCAGTTTTATTAACAGGAATATGGAAATGCTTAAAGAACGGGAGAAAATGATGACGGCTATTCCGAAAGACTACTTTACGGGCCAAATTCGTCTCTATCAATCATTTCTGACATTGGATATTACATCTGACCTTAAAAAAATCACCTGCCCAAGCCTAGTAATATGCGGAGAAGATGACATCTTGAAACCGCCGTCTTTTTCCAGAATAATCGCTGCAAATATAAACAGAAGTGAGTTTTTTACAATTCCGAATTGTGGTCATGTAGCCATCTTTGAGAAACCGGAAGAACTAAAAACTCTTATCTCAGGATTCCTTAATAAGAGTTAATACAACCATAATTTCCTGCAATTTGCTAATTAAAATATTCTCTATAACTGCTTATCCAGCCTTAAAACTATATCACGTCTCAATTTCAAGCCGTATTTTACAAATATCAATAAAAATTATTATCAAAATATAAATTTGACAGTTATGACTTTTTGCGTTAATCTGAATGAGAGATGATTCACTCTTTACTCAGATCCCAAAATATAGGAGAAACAAATGAGCCGAACATCGATTATCGGTGCTTATAATACAAAATTCGGAACCTTTGCTAAAAAGAACAGGGAAACTGGAGAAATAACCGACCTTCACTCTTTTTATGACCTCATCAAGGAAGCAGGGCTCGGCGCAGTCGAGGATTCGGGACTAGAAACCTCGGATATTGACGCAATATGGATAGGATCCTGTTCGCCTTCCCTCTTTGTTAATCAGGAACATGTCGGACCTCTCGGCGTTGAAGTATGCCCGGAGGACTTCCGCTTTCTACCGGCAACCCGTGTTGAAGGCGCCTGTGCGTCTTCGTCAGTCGCCCTCTACAATGCCCTCTATGGAATTGAATCCGGACGATACAAGCGGGTTCTTGTTATCGGTGCCGAGAAAATGTCTCTGCTCAATACCAAGGGTGTGACCCATGCCCTGGCCTGCTCATCATACTGGCCGGAAGAAGGCGGAAAGGGAATGACATTCCCGGGACTCTTTGCCGAGTATGCCAAGGGTTATAAGGCTCATTATGGAATAAACGACAGGGAGATGGCCGAAATGCTGGCCCATGTAACCGCGCTCATGTACCGAAACGCATTGGAGAATCCTCTTGCCCACTTCGGACCGGGCGCGGTTCCAGAGAAGCTTGGACTCTTTTCGGCTGAGGCGATTCTGGGAATGCCGGAGGAAAAGAACCCGATGATAGCCGAGCCCCTGAGGCTTCATGACTGCTCCCTTATAACAGACGGCGCGGCAGCTATTGTTCTATCAGCCGGAGACGCAGCCTTAAAAAGCGGCGCCCGGCCGGTAAGAATAGCGGGAATAGGACATACTACCGAGCGGCTGGCTATCAGCCAGAGGCCGAATATGTATGAGCTGATGGCCGCTAAGGAAGCCGCCCGTCAGGCCTATGCTGAAGCCGGAATAACAGCGAAAGATATAGATATTGCAGAGGTGCATGACTGTTTCACAATCAATCAACTGCTTTGCACCGAGGCTCTAGGGCTCTCGGCAGACGGCAGATCAGGCTATGATTACCGTGACGGCAGATTCGGTTCGGATGATAAATGCGGAATCAACCTCTCCGGAGGCCTCAAGGCTAAGGGGCATCCAGTCGGCGCGACTGGAGTTTCCATGCATGCGCTGCTGTATAAACAACTGATAGGAGAACCCATAGGGTTGTCACCCGCCGGAAAAACACCCCAAACCGCTGCTGTTTTAAATGTCGGAGGGTCTGCGGTGACAAATTGTGTTACAGTTCTTAGGAGAGAGGATTAAAATGAATAAAGCGGTAATAAGCGGAACCGGCACCTACGTGCCGGGAGAACCTATATCAAACAGCGAGGTCTGCAGCCTTGCCGACATCAAATTCGACACAGAAAAACTAGCGGCAAAAACCGGAATCAGATATCGGCACATCGCCCACCTTCGGGGGATCGATGAAACAACTGCCGATTTCTCGACGAAGGCGGCAGCGTCTGCCATCGAGGCCGCCGGGCTTACTCCTGATGACATAGATCTCTTCATTGTAGGAACTGATACACCTGAATATATATCCCCCGCCACGGCCATCCTTGTTCAGGGGCGACTGCAAAAGGGAGAGCACAACTGCGGCGCCTTCGATGTTGCCTCATCCTGTGCGAGCTTCACGAGCGCCCTCGACGTGGGAGCCAGGATGGTAGCCTATGACCCGGAGATAAAACACGCAGTAATAGTCGGCGTATACAACATGCCGGCCTTTTTCCGCCCGGGCGATGCCTTCGGCTACTCTATCTTCGCCGATGGCGCCGGAGCCGTAGTCCTCAGTAAGACGGATGACAAGAGTGACTCCGGTTACATAACCGGGCACAGGCTTGCCGACGGCACGCAGTGGAACTACATAGGAGTGTATTCGGGCGGAGCGCGGCAGCCGATCACCCATGAACGGCTCGAAGCCGAAGAATGGGGACTGCAGCTGCTCAACCGCCTGCCCGGCGACAGGAATGTGAAGCTTTGGCCTTCTTTTACGGAGCATCTTGCCGCCAAGGCCGGGCTCCGGCTCGATGATATCGATCACTTTATCTTCACCCAGATAAATGCAAGCGTCATCAGAGAAGTCATGAAAGTTCTCGGACAGCCGGAGAATAAGGCACTCATGATAATGGATAAGTACGGTTACACCGGTTCAGGCTGTGTTCCGATGGCACTCGATGACGGGATAAAAAGCGGCAGAGTGAAAAAGGGTGATGTTGTTCTGACTGTAGCCTCGGGGGCAGGGCTCTCTGTCGCAGGTAATATTATCAGGATTTAAAACTCTTAATATACAAAAAACAGGGTAATCTTTTTATGAGCCTGGAATGTCCAGGCTCTACTTTAAATAAGATTAAGAGGCCCATATCACGTTCTTAAATCCCTATTTACGGTCGAAGAAGGGATTCTTAGATGCTGAAGTAAGAGGTATTCCATAAATGATCTTAACGTCCGCGCCAAGAATACCAAGTTGTTTAGCTGCGATTCCGACAGTATACATTACGCGGTTATCAACCCGGTTATCTATAGCAAGGCTGACCGCCGAGCCCACCGCAATTCCGAGATCACCTGTATTGAAACTGCAAGGTACGTCGGGAAATTTATTTTTCTCTGCGCAGTTTTTAAAACCGCAGTTCCCGCAGGGTGCAACACCCATAGCCTCTACCTTTGTACCTATTAAAAATAAAGCCTGGGCCTGGAGAAGATTCCCGGCGTCCCGCGCAAAATATTCCGGAGCCTCACCAGCTTCCTCCATTTTAAGAAGATGATCGGAAACCTTCTTAATCTCATCGCCGGTGAGAACGGCGGCTACTATATTATCAACACCCTTCCCCTTAGGGGCTGTTTTGGCCGCTACAAGCATCTGCTGGGCAACTTGGATTACAACCTGTTCTTTTATCTCATCTTCAGTTATCATAGATCTCTCCTATCGATTGTCTGACAGTATTTTAACATATTTCTTTGTTTTCAATAGCCCAAACACTAGAATATAAAACAGAAGGAGATAATCATGGCAGAGAAGACTGAGATAGTTCCCCGAAACATTGACGAAGAATTTTCTGGTCTTTGTATTAATTCGGCCTCCGAGTTCTTTGAAATCAATGACATCTGACTACTTTCTTTTCAGTCCGGGGTCATAGCCGAATTTTCTTGATATCTGCATGGCGTAGTCTTTTATTCTCTCCCCGAAATGTGACTGTTGTTCTCTATCCAGCCGGAATGCAGGCCCGGAACACCAGACGGCAGCGATGGGGTAATTACGGTAATCAAAAATAGGCGCGCCGACACAGTGAACCTCGGGTACTTCTTCACCGTTGTCTATTGCGTATCCGAGTTCTTTCACCCTCTCAAGCTCTTTGACCATTTCATTCTGGCTCGGGATGGTGCCGTTTGTATATCTTGTAAATGTCAGATGGCTTATCAGGTCTTTCTGTTCCTTTTCAGGCAGAAATGCCGCGATGGCTTTACCGGGGGCTGAGGTATGAATATTAACTCTATGCCCTATCTCGGTAGTAAATTTTATAAACTGAAACGACGGAAGCTGTTCGACTATTACAACCTCATTGCCTAGCAGCGTTCCAAGCATTACCGTCTCATTAATCTCGTCTCTAATAGCGTGCATCACATCTAGCGAGTTTTCGGTTATACCATTATTTCTCATACCGGCATAGCCGAGGTAGAGAAGCCTGGGTGTTGCCTTGTATTTTCGATGATGCTCTTCAACATAGCCGTAATACTCAAGCGTATTAAGAATTCGGAAAACACTGTTCTTTGGATATTTAAAATCGTCTGATATTTCAGTAATGCTCGCTTCCTGCTTCTCCTTGGCAAGATATTCGATAATCTTGAGAGCTCTGGCAATATTTGGAATCAGATATTTATTCTTCTCACGGTCAAGTTCGAAATCATCCATAAAATTGTTTCCTTAATTAAATTTAGTAGAACTAATTATCACGGCAGTTTTCTAATTAGTCAATATCCATAATTTATTTTAAAATGTTTTTTATATAAACAGTTTAGAAATTTCACATCATATATTCTCATTTTTTACCTGCAAATATTTGATTCTTTCCATATTGCATGTTACCATATTGATTACTAATATTATCGGATATGGAGAATTTATGAGCGGCGATTTCCAGAAAACAAAGATACAATATTTTTGCGGGGAGGCTCCAGTTGTTCATCCGGCGACTGGATTCTTGTATTTTATCGACACAGGTAATCCGACTTGCACCGAGCTCGATCCTGCGAGCGGGAAGACGGTAGAACATGAACTCGAGGGAAACTTTCAGTGTCTCGGATTCCGGGAATCTGGAGGATGGATTGCCGTACTGGACGACAGGCTTGTGACCTGTGACGAAAACTTCAAAATTATCGAAGATCTTGGCAACCCGCTGAAGGGAAGGAAAGATATGCTCCTAGGTGACGGCACTGCCGGACCTGACGGATGTTTTTATTTCGGAGCATATAACTGCGCAGATCTCTATTCTAAGGACGGCTGCGTGTTCCGTGTAAACAAGGATCTGACGATCGAAGAAGCTGTCGGCGGACTTGCACTTCCAAACGGTCTGGCTTTCAACCAGGACGGCAGCAGGTTTTATGTCACAGAGATGTTTGCAAGCTGCATCTGGTCTTATAATTTCGACAAAGAAACCGGCGAGATCTCCGGCAAGAAGCTTTTTGCCGAGATTCCTGAAGAAAACGGACTTCCCGACGGATTAATAATTGATGCCGAAGACTTTCTCTGGAGTGCTCACTGGGCCGGATACAGGTTAACAAGATACAATCAGGAAGGAACGGTTGAGAGGGTGGTAAAGCTTCCCGTGCCGACACCTACCTGCATGGCTTTCGGCGGTGAAAAGCTTGAAACCCTATATATCACGACAGCCCGGAAAGGATTATCGGAAGAAGAGCTCGCAGCCTACCCTGACTCGGGAGATCTCTTCATCCTCGATTCCGAAATTAAAGGAAGGCTTGAGCTGTTTTTCAAGGGCTGAGCCGACCCATCAGCCGGGCTGATCGAAACCAAAACGTTTTGATATCTGCCTGGCAAAATCGGCCACTGTTATTCCAATATGCTCCAGCCCCTTTGCCTTCATCCTGAAATCAGGACCTGTGAGCCAGATTGACGCCACAGGATACTGCCGATAATCAAGTATAGGGGCGGCAACACATATAATGCCTGTAATCTCTTCACCATTATCAACAGAATACTTGTCTGCTCTTATCTTCTCGATTTCATCCTGCATGACTTTCTTTCCCGGAATGGTATTATCATTGAAGCGCTTGAAATTAATATGACTGAGTACGGCCTCCAGCTCCTGCTCGGGAAGATTGGCAAGAATAGCCTTTCCGGGGGCCGAGGCATACACGGGAACCCTGTGACCGATATCAGTTGTGAACTTGATAAACTCAAAGGATGGAAACTGTTCTATTATGACAACCTGATTTGAAACCAGGGTTCCGAGCATTACTGTTTCATTTATGTCATCCCTGAGCGCATGCATAAGATCAACTGAATTCTGGACAAGGCCTTTCTTACTCATCCCCGCATACCCGAGATAAAGCAGTCTGGGTGTCGTAAAGTACCTTCTATTCTCCTCCTCGACATAACCGTAAGCCTCGAGACTCTTGAGAATCCGGAATGTCGAGTTCACCGGAATTTCAAACCTCTGGGCAAGCTCGGAGATAGATGAACCGTTCTCTTCTCTGGCAAGACTCTCAAGTATCTTAAGAGCCCTTGCAATATTAGGAATTATATATCGTTCTGCTTTTACACTCATTGCTACTTCCATTTTTTAATCAAAAGCTGCCGGCGGGGGGGGGCGCCCCTACGGCAGTTTCTAAAGTTATGGTCACCTCTGATATGCCGGAATTCGGCAAATCAGAGGCGCCGCGGAGTGCAACTGATTCCTTTACTTTGGATAGCACACCTCCGGAATGTTCTGGAGAATCTCTAACTTCTGGTTCCTGCGTTTACAACCGTCATTCTTCGTTTTTCTCTCATCTGGCTATGGAGAACAATTGCTCCTATAAGAATAATTCCCTTAAATACTATCTGCCAGAATTTCAGGATGTCCATTGCGTTTAGTCCATTACCGAGAACTGTTATAATCATCGCACCGATAACGGTTCCGATAATGGTTCCCTTACCGCCTGAAAGCGGAGTTCCGCCGAGAAGGACAGCAACCAGGACTGTAAACTCAAAACCGGTTCCCGTTCTCGGATCACCATGCTCCAGCCTTGATGCTGTGAGTATTCCGGCAACTGCTGCCAGAGCTCCTGTAATAATATAAAGAGTCATTACTATCTTCTTAGGATTAATACCGCTGAAGAAGGCCGCGTTCTTATTACCGCCTATCGCAACCGAATGCTTACCAAGCAGCGTCTTCTTATGAAGAACCGTAAATATCACAATAGCTGCAATAACAAAGATGAACAGATACGGAATTCCTAATACTTTATCATTACCTAAGACACCGAAGTTCTCCGGAAAACCTGAACGAATTGAATTCCCGCCTACGACGGCGAGAGCAAGTCCGCGTCCTATATACATCATACCCAAAGTTGCAATGAATGATTCAAAACCAAACTTAGTTACAAGAAGTCCATTTAACACACCTATAACAGCACCGATTATTATAACAATAATTCCAGCTGTAAGTAGTGGCAGAGGCGCAATTCCGAGTCCCGGTATTCCGAAGACAACAAGAAAGGTGTAGATGATGCTAGTAAGTGCAAGGTTACTTCCCACCGAAAGATCAAGATGTTCGGTCATCATCAGAAAGGTCGCACCGCATCCGACAATCATTATCATGGTAGATTGTTTCACCATATTCATATAGTTGCTTAATTTGAAAAACCTGGGTGTTGAAAGTGCGAAGAAAACGTTAAGCGCAACAAAAACCAGAAATAAAATAAATGTAGGTTGTTTCAAAAAAGCAAATCTTTCTTTATTCAGTTTATTCATACTACTCAACCTCCAGCCACTATATTCATAATGTGGTCGATATCAATGTCTTTTTTGTTTTTCACGATCTCTCCGATTGAACCGTCATACATCAGCACTATACGATCACAGAGATGAGTAATTTCAGGCAGCTCTGATGAGAATACAATTATACTCTTTCCCTCATTAGCGAGCCCCCGGATGATATCGTGAATTTCTTCTTTAGCCCCAACATCAACACCGCGGGTAGGTTCATCAAGCATTATAATATCTGCATCACGGTTTAAGCATTTGGCTATAACAACCTTCTGCTGGTTTCCACCGGAAAGGAATGCCACTGCCTGCTCACGATCTTTTGCCGCGACAGACATCATCTTCATAAACTTATCGGCAAGCTTATTCTCCTTAATCCTGCTAATCAGACCGGAAGACAGGACGCTGTCCATCCGCATCATTGGAATATTTGCACGTATTGGAAGCTGACCGAAAATACCGTCTACCCTTCGTTCTTCAGGGACCATTGCAAAACCTTGCTCAAGCGCTCCAATTACATTCTTATAATCACATTTCTCACCGTTGACAAATATGTCTCCTTCATAGTTGTCAATTCCATACAAGAATCTTCCAACTTCTGTCTTTCCGGCGCCTACGAGGCCGTAAAAGCCGAGTATCTCACCCTTGTATAAATCGAAATTGATATCATGAAGTCTATGGTTGCTTACATTCTTTACCTCAAGCAGCTTCTGAGAGTAATCACTCTCACTCGCGATATACGCCTGATCGATGACCTTCCCTATCATAAGCCTTACAAGTTCGGTGCAGGCATCAGTAATTGTCTTGTCATCAAAAGTATCGGGACAGCCCAAGGCATCCTCATAACCAGCTATTTCGGGAACAGACTTTGTCCCTGTCATCTCACCGTCACGGAATACAGTTACATAGTCACCTATCTCAAAGATTTCACTTAGTTTATGTGAAATAAAGATAATTGTTATTCCCTGCTCTTTAAGTTTCTTAACAGTAAGAAACAAACGTCTGACCTCATCCTCACTGAGAGAGGCTGTTGGTTCGTCCATAACAAGGACAGAACAATCGGTGGATAAAGCCTTAGCAATCTCTATTACCTGTTTCTGAGCGACACTTAGAATGTCCACAGGCATATCAAGTTCGATTGAATCATCCAGGCTTCTGATTATATCCATCATCTTGCCCAGACCGTCTGATTTCTGGATAAAACCGAATTTACTTTTTTCTTTACCGAGGGTAAGATTTTCTTCGGTTGTCAGGTCGTCAACAACATTCAATTCCTGATACAGAACGCTTATTCCTGCATTCATGGCTTCTCGAATACTCTTCGGATCGAAATCGTTACCGTTAAACTTAAGCGACCCTCCGGTTCTTCTATGAGCACCAGTGAGGATCTTTATGAAGGTTGATTTTCCGGCTCCGTTTTCACCGACAACACAATGAACAGTTCCGCGTTTAATATCAAAATCAACACCCTTAAGTGCTCTTACTCCCGGAAATTCCTTCTCCAGGCCTCTTACTTCTATTATAACATCATTACTCATGTTCCAACCTCACCTTCAACTTCATACGCATTAATTGCGTCCATTGCCGCTGCTCTTCTGTGCCAGCACGGCTATTATAAGAATAAGACCTCGAGCAACTTCCTGATAGAAGTGATCAATACCGAGCAGGTTAAGACCGTTCTCAAGCAGCCCAATTATAGCCGCTCCCAGCAGTACACCAATAATAGATCCCTTTCCTCCCGACATCTTTGTTCCACCTAGAACACAGACTATAAGAACATAGGTTTCCATCATTCTACCAACATTAGGTGCGGCAAGTCCGACACGCGATGACTGAAGGATTCCTGAAAATCCGGCAAGCAGTGCTGATAGAGCGTAAAGGATAATTATTACCTTAGTTACATTTATACCTGAAAGTTCAGCGGCAGATCGGTTGTCACCTATTGCATAGCTGAAACGGCCAAGTTTAGTTTTCTTCTCTATAAATAGAAAAATTGCAGCTACTATCACTACAAAAACGATAATAACAGGAATCTTTCCAAACATCATATAACGTCCGAGTCTGGTATAAGCACCTGGAAGACCAAGCATTATATTTGTTCCGCCATCCCAGCGGGCAATCAGAAACGCAAACCCCTCGGCTATATACATCGTTCCGAGCGTTGCTACTACAGGAACAATACGGAGCTTACCTACAATAAATCCATTAAAAACGCCCCAGCCCATAGCGGCAATACAGGTAATTAGAATTGATAACGGAATGGGTACTCCGTGCTTGCACATATAAGCATGAAGTATGCCTGAAAAAGCCAATACTGCTCCAACAGATAAATCGAGATTACCGGTAATCATAATTAAGTTGGCTGCGGATGCAATTAATATATATATACCGATTTTTAAAAGAATATTACTAAAGTTCTGCACCTTCAGAAAATTAGGAGAAATTATTGTCAGAACAATCATCATAAAAACAATAATTCCTACTAAAATTGGCAGCTGCGATCGAAATCTCGGCAGCTTCAATTTCCCGGTCATCGGTGTACCTCCAAAAAATTTGTGATTGTGGATGTTTACTTGTTGACTGTAAAGGAAATAAGTAAACTCCGAGAAATATCAAAAAACCATTCCAGTTTTTTCTTAGATATTACTTTTCATTGTTTGTGATAAAAAAAAGAAAAGGCAGTTCAGTCCTTAGACATTACTGCCTTTTCAATAAAATTGATTATTTCATTGCTGCTTTTACGTCGGCTTCAAGATCGCCTTCATAGAAAAAGTTAATTTCAAGGTGTCTCTGTGCTTCTGCAAGAGAAGTGTTCCAGTAGTCAAATGTAGGACTAAGAACTCTGGTTTCAGTGTATTTGTCCATTGGAATCTCACCGTTGATCATAGCCATAACTGTATCAACTTCTGCACGAGCGATGTCTTTAACAGCACCGTGAGTAAGCTTGAAAGAACAGTTAGGATCAAAAATCTTAACAAGAGCCGCTGATGAAGCGTCAAGACCTGCAATGATTTCTGTCAACGGAACGCCGTTGTCCATTTTACCACGTCCGAGCTGCTCACATGCTGCAAGTGCACCAAGAGCCATTTCGTCATTAGCAGCAAAGATGAGGTTTACACCGGGATCGCCCTGGAGAACATCAAGAATAATTTCCATTGATTTCACAGTTGAACCCTGACCATTAAGCATAGTAACGAGTTCAGCATTAGGATCAACAGACTTAACACCTTCTAAGAAAGCACCGGTTCTCATTTCCCAAACCTGCTCGATTCCACCAAAGTTAAGCATAGCAACTTTGATAGGAGTATTAGGATGAGCGGCTTTCCACTGGCGAGCAGCCTCTGCACCCATGTAAATGGAGCTTGGAGTTTCCTGCGGCTGAATATGTGGAGCAGTCATGTTCTCAGGTCTGATGAGTGTAGTAACAATAGGAACGCCTGCGGCATGTGCCATGTCAATAGCCTTAGCTGAAAGACCAGCATCACCACAATGCAGTGCGATACCGTCAACACCCTGGGAAATCAGATTTTCAACAGCGGCAAGTGTTGCTTCAGCTGAACTCTCACCATCGATTATAACAGCTTTAGTGTTATACATTTTTTCGGAATACTCTGTAAATTCTCGACAAATCGCCTGATGATAAGCATGTTCGAATGTGTACGGAATCTTACCAATTACAAAATCGTACTCTTTGGCATCTTCCTGCTCACCTCCGGCAAATACAGTACCAGCTAGCATACAGAGTACTAGAACCGTTAATAATAATTTTTTCATTTGCTCCTCCTTAAGGAATCTTTATTATTTACCGGAACCAGGCTCCGGTTAAAAAACACTTTTTCAGCCCTGCAGTTATTGCTGCAGTTCAGCTATTGAGGCAAAAACCCCGTTATTATTTAGACCGTCATAAGCTCTGCAATAGACATCATAAAGCTTGTTGTAGACTTCATGATTCTCCATATTCGGCTGATAACGTTTATCAAGAACAACCATTTTATCGGCACCCTCTTCTATCGAAGAGAAGACTCCTGCACCTACTCCGCCGAGGATGGCCGCACCGAGGACAGTTGCATCCCCCACTTTCAGCGTATCAACGGGAATACCGTAGATATCCGACTGAATCTGGTTCCAGACTTCCGACTTTGTAGGACCACCGAGAATTCGTGCCTCGGTAATGGCGACTCCGGAGTTCATCATCGAATTAAGCATGTCGCGCATGTCCATCGTGATTCCTTCCATGAAGGCCCGGGCTAATTCCACCCGGCTGTGAGCGAAGGTCAGTCCGATGATTGCTCCCCTTGCCGACGGATTGTAGCGAGGTGTTCCCGCACTGGCAAAATACGGCATAACAAGCAAGCCATTTGAGCCAGGTGGAACCTTTGCTACCTTACCGTTCATCAATTCAAAAAAGTCGCAGCCGTTCTTTTCGGCTTCAATCATTTCAATGCCGCCTACTTCATCACGGAACCAGCGATAGACACTGGCGGCTGCAGCCTGATAACCTTCCATCAGATAGCAGCCGTCTATTGGATGAGAAGTTGCCATATTTTTACAGTTTTCATCCCGGAAGGGGGCGTCAAGATAAGCCGTCACCGCTCCGGCTGTTCCCATTGATATCGAAATAAGTCCTTTATGGACTATACCGGCTCCAACCGATCCGGCGCTCTGATCACCAGCGCCGACGGCAATTGGAGTCCCTTCGGCAAGACCGCAGCGTTCTGATGCTGCTTTTGAGACCTTTCCGACAAGGGTCCCCGACTTCTCATGCCGAGGCAGGATGTTTTCAGGGATGTCGAACATCTTAAGCAGCTCGCTGTCCCATTCACCTTTTATATTGTCAAAAACACCGAAATAACCCGCATCATTATGATCAACAAAGTAATCTTCAACACCGAGGGCACGAAGGAAGTAATCATGCATCTGAACAATTCGGGCAGTTTTACTCCATACTTCAGGTTCATTCTTCCTCACCCACATCATCTTTGACAGAAGCCATGTTGTGCTGTTCGGGTAGCCGGTTTTCTTATAATATTCAGCGGGATCGATTTTTGCGGCAATTTCATCAACTTCGGCAGGAGTTCTATTATCCTGCCAGGATATCATCGGCCGAAGGAGCCTTTCATTATTATCAAGAAAAATTCCACAGCAACGCTGTGCCGAAAGAGAGACGGAGGCTATCTCCGAGGGATTTATCCCGGACTTCGCGGCCGCGCCCTTCATGGCCTTCATCGCCGAATCAACAAGAAGGTCGGGATCCTGTTCTACCCATCCGGGTTTCGGATATGTACAGGGGTACTCATAATAAGCAACCCCAACTACATTTCCTGACAAATCAAAGATCATGCCTTTCGCGCCTGTTGTGCCTATGTCTATACCTGCAAGATAGTTACCCATAGCCGCTATCTCTTAGAGTGAATCTTTATAGAGCTGAACTACGTCGTCTCTTGTCAGTACCTTCAGACTGCAGTCCAGACAGCCGGACATTGTTTTAAAAACAGAGTCGGTCATCGGTTCTATCATGGCCTCTGTTACACCCAGGTCACTCATGCTTACCCGGCAGTCGAACTTCTCAAGAGTTTTTATAAGTGCTTCGGGCGACTTAGCGGCAAGTTCCTTGTCACTCATTCCCTCTTCAGCATAGCCGAGAATCCTTGTTACTTCCGCGTAACGCTCAATATCGGCGTCCCAGGTCTTCCTCATGTAAGCTGGCCCTATCGCGGCCATTGTCATTCCGTGCGGGGCATCTGTCTGGCCGCCGATGGAGTGGCCGAGTGCATGGATTCCGACTGTCGAAGACTTACCCTCGCCTATCGCTATTCCGGCAATAGTATTTGCCCAGGCCATGTTTGATCTTGCTTCGAGGTTCTTTCCGTCTTCTATCGCCGTGCCGAGGTTCTCAACAACGAGCTTCATTGCCTCCCTGCAGAAAAGATCGGTAAAGGGGGTTGCAGTATTCGCGATATAGGCTTCCATAGCATGAAAAAGAACATCAATTCCGGTTCCCTTCGTGATTGACGCAGGGATAGTCAGCATCAGTTCGGGATCAATTATCGCGATCTCGGCTATCGTGCTGTCGTTTCCCGTACCCGGCTTCTCATGATCATCGGTATTAGTGATGACCCACCAGGGGGTGACCTCAGAGCCTGTTCCGGCCGTTGTTGTTATTACCATGCACTTAAGAGCGTCTTTTACGCCTGCCATCTCGGGGTTGCTGCCGCCTGCCAGGTAATCACGGATGTTTCCGCCGCCCTGGGCCGCGAGGAAGGCAACAGCCTTAGCGCTGTCCATAGCACTTCCGCCGCCGAGACCTACAGTAAAATCACAGCCTGCCTTAAGGAATGCTTCAGTCTGTCTGTTTATATCCTTATCACGGGGATTAGGTGAGACGTCATCGGATACGAGGACCTCAATTCCGGCCGTCTTTAAAAGTCCTTCAACCTTATCGAGGAATCCCAGCGCCCTCATTGTATCTTTCGCCGCGAGCAGCATTGCTTTCTTTCCGAGTTTCGGGGCCAGCTCAGGTATTCTGTTTACCTCTCCAGCGCCAAAATAAACCGCAGTTGGTATGCTAAATTCAAAATTTTTCATAATTACTCCCATATCTCTCTCATAATTTATTCGTTTATATAATTTATTTCATATTGTCATAGTTGATGTATTTGATTATGTACTCACTTTTTTTATCTGTCAACATTTTTATTTGATACTTTAAGTAATATTTGATTTCCTACGACCTCCTCGATAATTTTTCTATTTTTTTGACTTATTTAATAAATTTTTTAATATTTTTCCATATTTTAAAATTGCAATGCCGTATAGCTAACTTTTGCAATACGGCATCACATCTAAAGTGAATCTTTATAGAGCTGAACTACGTCGTCTCTTGTCAGTACCTTCAGACTGCAGTCCAGACAGCCGGACATTGTTTTAAAAACAGAGTCGGTCATCGGTTCTATCATGGCCTCTGTTACACCCAGGTCACTCATGCTTACCCGGCAGTCGAACTTCTCAAGAGTTTTTATAAGTGCTTCGGGCGACTTAGCGGCAAGTTCCTTGTCACTCATTCCCTCTTCAGCATAGCCGAGAATCCTTGTTACTTCCGCGTAACGCTCAATATCGGCGTCCCAGGTCTTCCTCATGTAAGCTGGCCCTATCGCGGCCATTGTCATTCCGTGCGGGGCATCTGTCTGGCCGCCGATGGAGTGGCCGAGTGCATGGATTCCGACTGTCGAAGACTTACCCTCGCCTATCGCTATTCCGGCAATAGTATTTGCCCAGGCCATGTTTGATCTTGCTTCGAGGTTCTTTCCGTCTTCTATCGCCGTGCCGAGGTTCTCAACAACGAGCTTCATTGCCTCCCTGCAGAAAAGATCGGTAAAGGGGGTTGCAGTATTCGCGATATAGGCTTCCATAGCATGAAAAAGAACATCAATTCCGGTTCCCTTCGTGATTGACGCAGGGATAGTCAGCATCAGTTCGGGATCAATTATCGCGATCTCGGCTATCGTGCTGTCGTTTCCCGTACCCGGCTTCTCATGATCATCGGTATTAGTGATGACCCACCAGGGGGTGACCTCAGAGCCTGTTCCGGCCGTTGTTGTTATTACCATGCACTTAAGAGCGTCTTTTACGCCTGCCATCTCGGGGTTGCTGCCGCCTGCCAGGTAATCACGGATGTTTCCGCCGCCCTGGGCCGCGAGGAAGGCAACAGCCTTAGCGCTGTCCATAGCACTTCCGCCGCCGAGACCTACAGTAAAATCACAGCCTGCCTTAAGGAATGCTTCAGTCTGTCTGTTTATATCCTTATCACGGGGATTAGGTGAGACGTCATCGGATACGAGGACCTCAATTCCGGCCGTCTTTAAAAGTCCTTCAACCTTATCGAGGAATCCCAGCGCCCTCATTGTATCTTTCGCCGCGAGCAGCATTGCTTTCTTTCCGAGTTTCGGGGCCAGCTCAGGTATTCTGTTTACCTCTCCAGCGCCAAAATAAACCGCAGTCGGTACGCTGAATTCAAAGTTTTTCATAATTTCCACCTATTATTTTATATTTTATCTGTAATTCAGTTTATTAAGTACTTTCTCATAGATAATAAAAAATTATGTACTTTCATTTTATTTCTGTCAAGTAAATGTTCTATATACTATATTTACTCCTTTTTTATTTTTATATTTAGATTTCAACTAGCCTATGATTCGGTATTTCAATCTATATACAGAGGGAATGTCAAAAATCGATCATTTTAATATTTTCTCTGTTGTGTTTTCACGTGCTCAAGAACTAAAAGCAATACCTTCAGAATCCTCACGGCTTCATATGCGATATATATTTATCTATTGACAAAGAAAGGGCCATCATGTATCGTCCTTATATAGATATATTTTTATCCGAATATCTGCCGGAGGACAATGATGATAGATGTTGAAATATGTATGGGAAGCTCCTGCTACTCAAGAGGTAACTCAAAATCCCTCGAATTTATCGAAACCTTTATAAAGGACCGAAATCTTGAAGACCGGATACGCCTGAATGGTAAACTATGCCTTGGCAGCTGCTCCGACGGCCCGAATATAATCATCAATAAGAATCTCCACAGCGGGACTTCTCCTGAATGCATAATTGATCTGATAAAACACTATCTGACAGCAGAGGAGGCTCGATGATGCTTTCACCTATTTATACCGAGAAAACCAGATGCCAGGATTGCTATAAATGCGTAAGGCAATGTCCGGTTAAGGCCATTCAAGTAAATGACGGCAGTGCTGTAGTACGGCACGATTTATGTATCTTCTGCGGCCGGTGTATAGAAGTATGCCCGGTAAACGCCAAGAAACTCCGTTCGGATACAGCCCGCGCGAAGCAAATGATTGAATTAAACAGCCAGGTATGGGTATCGCTTGCACCATCTTTTCCCGCTGAATTTCAGGCATCCAAGAGTGCCGTCATATCAGCCCTTAAGAGACTTGGATTCTCCGGAGTATCAGAGACATCAGTCGGCGCCAGAATAATCAGCGATCGGATTTCAGCCAGAATGAAAAAAGGCGATAAGAAAATAATCTCCTCAGCCTGCCCCACAGTAAAGGAGCTTATCAGAAAGTATCAGCCCGATCTTGTGCCCTACCTCTCCGATCTCGTCAGCCCGCTTCACGCGCATGCGGATTATCTCAAGAAAGATTTCGGGGAATCCATAAAAGTAGTCTTCATCGGACCCTGTATTTCGAAGAAACTCGAGGCAGATGACGAAAACAACCCTGTTGATCTTGCCCTGACCTTTCTCGAATTGAAAAACTGGCTGCAAGAGGAGAAAATCATGCTCATCGAGCCGGCAGAAGAAGAGTTTTTCTATCCGGAAGGCCGTGGAAATGCCGCGGAATTTGCTATTGAAGGCGGCATGCTCAATACAATAAAGAAAAATGTTACAACCGTCGACGCAGGTTTTATAAGTTTCTCAGGAATCACCAATATCAGGGACACATTTCAGGATATTGCAGATATTGCAGAGAATGAAAATGTATTTCTTGAATACCTGGCCTGTGACGGCGGCTGCATTTCCGGGAAAGGAATGACCTCGAAGGGCAGCTATCTTAAAAGAAGACTGGACGTGCTGAATTATCATCAAAATTGCAGCAACAAGGTCGAAAACTGCTTCGATAAAATAACCGACTTGCTTGTAATTGAACAGAAAATCACTGCTGAACCCATAGCAAACAGCAGGCATTCGGAAAAAAATATTATTGAAGTGCTCTCCTCCCTCGAGAAGTTCTCGGCGGAAGATGAGATTAACTGCAGCGGATGCGGCTATAACTCCTGCAGGGATTTTGCCGCTGCCGTTTTTGACGGCAAGGCCGAGAAATCGATGTGCGTAACCCACATGAGGAAGATAGCGGAGAAAAAAAGCAACGCTCTCATGAAGGCACTTCCGCTAGGGGTCGTCATCACGGACAGCCGGAAGAAAATACTCGAATGCAACCAGAAATTCATAACTTCCTTCTCCGATATCGATCTCGAAATGACTGAAAAAATGGAGCGCCAGATTGCCGGACTGGATCTTGACACCTTCATTCCTGACACCGGACTTTTTACCAGGATACAGACTTCGGAGAATAGCATGCTTGAAGGCAAACTGCAGTACAAGAAAAAGGTTTTTAGAATGTTCGTGTTCCGCATAGGACAGGAAAAAATGATCGGCGCAATTTTCCAGGATATAACTTCCCCTGCCGTCCGCCGCGAAACAATAATCCGAAAAACGGAAGAAGTAATAGAGAAGAACCTCAAAAGCGTCCAGCAGATAGCCTCACTTCTCGGAGAGAATGCGGCTGAAACCCAGCTTATCCTGAACTCACTCATAGAAACCTATTACCAGGCACCTGATGGAGAGAATAGATGAATGGCTTTCTGGAGGTAGATTACTACCAGAACTGCAAGTGGGGAGAAAAGATCGCAGGTGACGTTTTCCTCCTGTCCGGAGATAAACAGGACGGGCGGATAGTATGCACCCTGTCTGACGGACTTGGGAGCGGAGTCAAGGCTAACGTACTTGCAACCCTTACCGCGACTATGGGACAGAAATTCACCCTGTCCAAGATGGATATTGTTCATTCGGCAAGGGTGATCATGAAGACTCTTCCGGTCTGCCGCGAACGCAAGATAAGTTACTCAACCTTCACGATGGTTGATATAGACCCTGCCGGCAGCACTTCTATAGTAGAATATGACAATCCTCCTTTCATTCTCGTACGAAGTGGCGAGGTTATTCAGGTTGGAAAACAACGAATCCCGCTTGAAGAAAGATTCCCGGGGAAAACCGATATCCTGGACTACTCAACCTTCAAACTTAGAATTGAGGACCGGCTTATCTTTTTCAGCGATGGAGTTTCCCAGTCAGGAATAGGAACCTCAACCTGGCCGCTTGGATGGCGGATGGATAAAATAAAGAAATTTATTCTGGAAGCCATCAGCGCCGATAAAAAAATTTCGGCCCGGAGTCTCTCACGGAAAATCGTTCACCGGGCTCTCCTGAATGATATTCAGCAGGCAAAGGATGACATCACCTGCGCGGTAATATACTTCCGAAAACCACGAAAACTCCTCATACTTTCAGGGCCGCCGATAGACAAGCAGCGTGACAGCATTCTTATAGAGAAATTCAGAAATTTCAGCGGCAACAAAATAATCTGCGGAGGAACAACCGCTCAAATTATTGCCAGAGGCATAGGCGAGGAAATTGACACAGACCTGAGGAGCCGGGCCGAGAACATCCCCCCCTGCTCGAGTATGAAGAGCGCCGTACTTGTTACCGAAGGTATTCTTACCCTCTCGGCGACAGCCGAGCTGCTTGACAGACGGGAAGAAACAGGCTGCGGCAGCAACGCGGCATCGAGGCTGATAAACCTCCTTATGGAATCGGATGAAGTACACTTTATAGTCGGAACTAAAATCAATGAAGCACACCAGGATCCGAACATCCCGATTGAAATCGCCTTAAGACGAACCATTATAAACAGGATAAAAAGAATACTGGAAGAAAAATATCTCAAACAGACATTTTTGGAATATCTTTAGGAGTTTTAGATGGAAAAAACAATCAACATCCGAATATGCACAGGAACTACCTGTTATGTAATGGGAGCCTCAGATCTTTTGACTCTGGAAGATTTCATCCCTGAACACCTGAAATATCATGTGAAAATTTCGGGTTCAACCTGTTTGGGAATGTGTCGTCAGCCCTCTGGTGATTCACAATCACCAAACCGGCTAAAATCTCCCTTCGTTGAAGTTGATGGTAAAATAATTGAGCAGGCAACGATTGAAAAAATTCTGATAGCCGTTGAAGCCGAGTTTGCGGGAGTAATCTATGCTGACAATGAATAATAACAGCAATTACCTGAGAAAGGAACTGACATCGGTCCTGCTGCGGCATTTTTTCAATGATCGGCTTGCAGAGAATATTGACCGTATTCCGATCGATCTGAATCCAAAAAATGATTCTTCATACCGTTGCTGCCTATACAAAGACAGGGCAATGACGCGCTACCGAATATTGGCCCTGCTTGGAATCAGCATCGAGGAAGATGATGACGAGTTTCGGAGTCTCCGCAGCTTTCTTGATGACGCGCAGAAGCGGATTGAAATCACGGCGCCGGTTTTGACGGTGATTGACACTGCCTGCAGCTCATGCGTGAAAGTCTCATACCATGTGACCGATGAATGCAAGGGCTGCCTCGCCCGTCCCTGTCAGACAAACTGCCCTGTTAATGCGGTGACCTTCATTAACGGCCGATCAATCATCAACAAGGATCTTTGTAGAAACTGTGGAAAATGCAAAGAAGTCTGTCCCTATAACGCAATCATTTATACACCGGTACCCTGTGAGGACAGCTGTCCCGTCGGAGCCGTCCAGCGAGACGACAAGGGCCGGATGAATATTGATTACGATAAATGCATCTTCTGCGGAAAATGCAGCCGAAGCTGCCCCTTCGGGGCCGTCATGGAACGAAGTCAGATAATAGACGTAGCCGGCCACATTAAAACCGGAGGAGAAACAGTCGCCATACTGGCACCTTCGGTAATCGGACAGTTCCCCGGAAGCCTAGGACAGCTTGCGGGGGCATTAAAAAAGGCTGGATTCACGGCTGTCATGGAAGCGGCAGGCGGGGCCGACCGAACTGCAAGGGAAGAAGCTGCCGAGTTCACTCATAAGATGGAATCGGGGGAACCTGTCATGGGAACCTCCTGTTGCCCTGCCTACATCGCGGCGGTCGAAAAACACGTTCCGGTCTTCAAACCCTTTGTCTCAGGCACAAAAACTCCGATGAACTTCGCCGCCGCCTCGGCCTCAAAAATGTTCCCAGGAGCGAAGAAGGTCTTCATCGGCCCATGTACGGCCAAGAAAATGGAGGCGCTCCGGGACAGGTCGGCTGATTGGGTGCTCACCTTCGAGGAGCTTGGTGCCATCTTCATAGCCCTCGACATTGATGTGGATGACTGCGCCGAGGATGAAATGTTAGCCGACGGGGCAAGTTTCAGCTCCAGGGCCTTCCCGGCAATCAAGGGAGTCTCGGATGCCGTGGGGCATTATCTTTCCCCGGAGATGAAGGCAATCTTTAACCCGCTTTTAGTGGACGGATTATCACGAAAAAGCCTGAACCTGCTTAAGGTGGCCGCCGCCGGTAAGCTGAAGAACAACATGATCGAGGTGATGTCATGCGAGGGCGGATGTATCTGCGGCCCCGGAATAATCTGCAATCCAAGGGTAACGATTAAAAAACTGAACTCATTTCTTGACAGAGCGGGATGATTTCTTCGTTCTCATGGGATCAACCGGAACCGAAAAAACTGTATTGCCTGAATCAATTGCGGGAATAATTCCAGTCAAGTCAGGGCCGATAAGCCTCAACCTGAAACCTGGTGCTAAAATCTATTTTCCCCTCAAAGCGACAGCAATTCATTTATTCAAAGCCTGCCCTGTGATATAATTGTCCTCATGAACAGATTTACATTGTGTTTTATTCTATTGCTGATTTTTTCTCTGCCGGTATACAGTGCCGGAGAAGGTGTTCTCGAGACCGAACAGGCTGTCCCCGGACGTCTCCCGGTTACGAGAGTGACCCTTTTTACCGCAGGGCTCGCGCAGATGGTCCATGAGACGAAGGTTAACGATGATGAAGTCTTAACCTTTCAGGCGGATCCCAAAGACATAAATGATCTGCTAAAGAGCCTAAACATAGAGGATCTCGACGGCGGAACCGTGGATGTGGTCAACTTCGACAGCATTGATCCCCTCTCGGTGACCCTCGGGGACTTCAGACTGAACCCCTCAGGCTCTCCGTCAGTCACCGACTTTCTGTTCCGGACACAGGGTGAATCAGTCACCGTGAAATCCGGCGGACAGACTCAGAGCGGCCGGATTTTCAATGTCGAACAGGCCCAGAGCGAAGAGGGCCCCAGGACTATCCTAAATCTAATGAACTCCGGCGGAATCTCCGCCATTGATATAAGTGATCTCGGCAGTCTTCAGTTCGATGATCCAGTTCTACAGAAGGAACTTAACTCAGCCCTGAAGCTCATTGCCGACTCCCGCCTTAAAACCGTACGAAACCTGAGAATTTCATTCAGGGGAAGCGGCGAGCGAAGGATCAGACTCAGCTACATCAAGGCGGTACCGCTGTGGAAGACAAGCTACAGAATAGTACTCGATGAGGACGGTGTTCCGCGGCTCGAAGGCTGGGCCATTGTCCAGAACACCGGCGGCAGCAGTTGGGAGGACATCCGACTGTCCTTCGTCGCGGGCAAGCCCAATGCTTTTACTATGGACCTGTCGACCCCCCGCTATATTACCCGCCGCAGCGTCGATATAGCCGCCGAAACACCGATGGGGCCGACATCATATGCCAAGGGCCTGGAACAACCCCCTCCTCAGGCTTCGATGAGCCGGGCATATTCAGAGGCTCCGTCGATGGCAATGGAGGCAGAAGCCTACGACTATGCCTATGCCGAAGAGCCCTACTCTCCGCCTGCCCTTACATCCCAGGCCCCGGGAGTCAGAGAAGGAAACTTCTACCGCTATGAGATAAACCATCCTGTGACTATAAACGCCCGCTCATCGGCAATGATCCCCATCGTTAGCGAAGGAGAAGCGGGAACATCTCTTGGCATCTATGACCCCTCCTACGGGCTTGTTTTCAAGGGCATACGGCTTACAAACAACACCGAGGCTCACTGGGCCGCGGGACCTGTTACCGTAACCGAAGGACGCTTCTACGGAGGCGACGCGCTGCTTCCTGAGATGATACCAGGCAGCAACAGACTCCTGACCTATGCACAGCACGGTACCCTCGAAGTTGACAAACTGAGCACTAGCCAGGGGCAGAAGATTACCGCCTTAAAAATCACCGACGGGATCCTCTATCGGACCGACATGCTCACAAGAGAGACGCTCTACCATGTTGAAGGTGATGAGAATGAGCTCCTTATAATTTATCCGAAGGAGAGCGGCTGGAAGTTAACCATGAACCCCGAAATTGCCGAAGAAACCCAGAGCGAATATCGGTTCACTGTCTCTACCTGGGATAAACCTATCAAGGTAAGCGAGGAATATATTATCTCAAGGCAGTTCAGCCTCAATAATTTCAGACAATCAGATATAGCCGTCTATGTCGAATGGTCAGGGATAACACCTGCCATGAAGAAGGCGCTTAACAGTATTGCCGAACTTAAGACTAAGGTAGAGAATATCAGGCTTGAAATAAACAATCTAAACAATCACCTCAGCCGGATTGAACGGGATCAGTTAAGGATGCGCGAAAACATGAAGGTCCTGGACAAGGAGTCCGACCTGTTTAAGCAGTACTCCGGAACCTTTGCCTCCCAGGAGAAAGAGCTGGGGCAGCTTAATTCGGACATTTCGATGAAGCAGAATGAGATTCTCGGGGCAGAGAAGACACTTAAAGATTATATATCATCCCTGAACCTGTAAAAACATGGTCTGTCGATCATAACAATTATAATACATTAAACGCAGTATTAAAGTTGTTCTAGATATAACCATCCCCGCAAGAACTACAGTGCGGGGATGGTTTGCTTTAATCCCTGGTTTCTACAATTCTGAGGCGTTCTTCGCACCGGAATCAACGAGAATAGCCGTAAGCTTTGTATTTTTTGAACTGCAGTAATCAAGCGGAGTCTTGCCGGTTGAATCAACCGGATTAAGTTCCGCACCATGCTCTATCAGATAAACAACAACATCGTTTCTTCTATCCTTCACGGCATAATGAAGAACCGTCATATCCTTCATATATCTTTTTGTGAGATCCGCACCGTTTTCAACGAGATACTCGATAACTTCCATCCCCTTGTAATCGGAAATGACAGCCACCATAATCATTCCGGCATTTATGTCCGCTCCATTCTCAACGAGGTAAGCAAGAGTTTTCAGATCATTACGCACTTGTCTCAGATCGAAGGCTGCAACATCAACGCCGTTTTCCATCAGCGCAACGGTAAATTCATAACGGGCTTCAGCATCAAATATACCCGTAAGATTATCTGCAAAGAATGCGGTATCCGCCCCGGCTGCAATAAACATCAGCATGGCCTCAGTAGAGAGATTCATAGATACAAGAGTACCCTCGTCCATTACAGCGCCCCTATCAAGAAGCAGCCTGACAGTCTCATCAAGCTTTGCCTCGGCGGCAATTCGAAGGAGCGAATAGTTACTCGTTGTAATCTGATTAACATCAGCACCAGAGTTTATGAGAACTTCGGCAAGTTTACAGGGACTTCCCATCTTTCTTGAGGGATCAGACTGTACAGAGAGAAAAAGGCGGCCGATCGGGGTATCGCCCTTCTTGTCTGAGTGGTTCACATCAGCCCCGGCGGAAATAAGAGCCTTCACAAGCCCTGTTCGATCATCGAAGGCATGATCATAGGGTTTGTTATTACAGGCCAGATGCATGAGATTCTGTCCGTGTTTCTTTTCAACAAGGTCTACCGGTAATCCAGACTCAATTGCCCAGACGGCAATCCTGGCGGCTTTTTCACCAACCGCGTCGAGCAGCAGGTTTTCATCTACCGGCATAAAACCGGTCATCGCTTTAATATCATCGAGGGAATCGGCCCGAAGAGCCTCAATTCGTTTCTGAAACTTGTCACCGAGAACTTCCATAATATATTCATGCCTTGGGGTTCCAGCCATCTCCATTTCTATAACCAGGCGCTCAAAACTCTTTCCGTTCTCATCACGCTGAAGAAGATACGCTTTCTTCTCAATTAAGAGCGCGGAAATCTCGTTTTTATCACCGCTCATTCCCATCGCCTCTTCGGCAAGGTGAAGAAGCAGGACATCTTCCCCGACTATAGTTTTTACGTCATCAATACCATCGAGAAGATCAGTAAGGGTTTCCAGGTCATAGGCTTTAACAGCATCAATAATCTGCTGTTCGGTTGGAAGAAGCTTTAGTTCTTCGGCAGGCTGCGCGGGCTCTACTTCCACGACGGCAAAGACGACATCAACATCCGCGATCTCGACAGTGGATACAACTACTTTTTCATTGAGATCTCCTGTAGTCAGGCAAGAAAACGCAAATAGACTAAAGAGCAGTACAATCAGTATTTTTTTCATCTTTTTCTCCAACATTTTATAAAATAATTATTCATAATTCCAATAAAAAATAAACTATTTTTTTTCTCTTTTACCGGATGGAATTACTTCAAATCCTTCAATCCGGTTGCGGCCGTTATGTTTTGCACTGTAGAGGTATGAATCAGCGTCTTCTATCAATTCTGAAGATTCACAGGGGCAGCCTTTAATTGAATATCCAATACTTACAGTTACCGTCCCGCCAAAAGACCACTGGCTCTGCTCTACCCGGAATCTAATTCTTTCTGCAAGCACAAGAACAATCTCAGATGAAAGGTCCTTTAGAACAATTAGAAACTCCTCTCCGCCGTATCTACCAACAACATCACCTTCTCTGAGGCATGATCTCAACACCGGCGCTATACCCTTTATAACCTCATCACCCACCGGGTGTCCCCAGGTATCGTTGATGCGTTTAAAATGATCAATATCAATCATTAAAACACTGACAGTCTGCAAACCATCTGAGTCACATCGACTGCATACGGCGTTAAGCCTTTCAAGCAGAGGTTCCCGCCTGTCAAGCCCGGTTAGACCATCGGTTTGAGCCTTAACTGAAAGATTCTTGTTCTGATTAGTGAGTTTTTCAAGTAAAAAATGAAATCGCATAGAAAGCTGCGCAATCTCATTGGGTTTTCGCTTAAATCCTTCTTCATCTGTATTAAATAGAATGCATTTTTGTTCAACATAATTGATTAGCTCTAGTATAGGCCTTATGACTATTTTTGAAACGAGAAAATTATACAGCCATAACAACATTAAGAATATAAATATTACTATAATATTTATGGCTATAACGGACTTCATGCCTTCATGTATGATGTCTGTATAATGTAAAAAGTTCAGGGATCTCCCGTCCTCTGGGATGAAGAGCTTCAGCGGGAAAACCACACTCCAGGGTTCTCTGCTGAAAGCTGATGTTCTTCTAAGTTCGTAAGGAACTCCAAGAGAAGTCCTTAAGGCAATAGAATCAGTATCACGCCGGTCAAGAAGGACAAGCGGCATCTGAAAAGTATTTCCAAGTTCAAGCAACATTGTCTCATCCATCACCCGCCCGGCAATAAGAGTACCGGCTGCAGGGCCGCTTATATCGCTTTTTAAAATAGTACGAGATGAGAAAAGATACACCCAATCTCCGCTGAGGTCTCTTATAAAACCGATCTTCATGTGTTCAGTATTCACATCTCTTTCAGTGAAAAGCAGATTTTTGAAAGATAAAGGCATCTCACCATCCCCGCTTTTGAAAAAAGATCCTGTTTCAGGATCGAACCAGCTAGCAGAAATCAGGTCGCCTTCTATATTAAAAAAGAAAAAGAAACTGAGCTCACCAATTTTAAGACTTTCTTCACCAAGATTACTGTCCTTATATTCAGAATTACCATCCTGAACAAATTTCCAGGTATCCGTCCACAAAGCCCAGTCCCGACAGTAAAGATCAAGATGTTCAAGTTCCAGCCTAATAAGAGTATCAAGCTGTTCGACCCTCTGCTCTACCTTTTTCATCTCGGAAGAATAATATTTCGGCAGGATGAATAAAAAACTGATAAGAATCATGGTCAAAAGAAAACAAAGTAAAAAAATCAGGTTTAAATTGATAAATGTTTTACTTATAGGCCCGGGCTGCCGTCTCATCAATCACTCCTTTCAAACTAAAATTATAGACGCTGCAGACCGGTAATTCAATTAAAGAAAATTTTTAAACAGAAATAAGACGCTTATAAGCTTTTTTACTCCTCGTCCTCGGCATTGCCTTCTCGTTAATTTTCTGAAGCGCGTCAACAATCCCTTCAAGCCTCTTTCCCGGGAAAGACGCGTACATATACTCTGGGGGAACACTCGTCGCATTACGGCATCCGTAGCATCCGGCGGAGATGTTAATCTGTCCGCTGCGCTGGGGAACAACCGTGAGGTCGCTGCAAGTCCCGTTTGAGACACTTGTGCTGAAATTCAGCCTTCCGCCGCCTGAATAAATAGAGGCCAGGTTCAACCACATAACATGCTCAGGGAGGGTTTCAAGCATAACAACATCAGGGTCCCAGCTGACTTGAGCAAGCGGAGCGAGAGCTATCCTGGTAAACTCGTCCCGGTTAAAACGCGGAATTGACGCAACGGCCTCGGCGCCGGCTTCCTGCTGAAATGCCCCGATAGTCTCAAGAAGGGCCCCGGTTGTAAGCTTTTCAGGAACATCAATAAAACCCAAGGCTGAAGCACCATTGGGGCAGCTGATATTCTCTGCATCAGCAATAAGACGACCGCCTTCACGAGCCATCATTATGAACTGGCAGAAAGTTTGTTTATCGCCCCTTTCCCATCCTTCAGGGATGAAGTCATCCTTAATCAGTTTAACACCAACAGCAGGCTGCGGGAGGCCGAGTAGTTTAGTTAATTCATCAGATAAATGCTTATAATTCAAGGTTTTAGCTCTCCATATTAGTAGATGATTATATATAACGCCGGATGAGAATTTATTCAAGACTTGGAAGATTTTTTTACTGTATTGCCAAATTAAATTTTCTGATCTAAATTAACGCCGGAGTTTCAATTGAAAAAAATACTGATTGTTTTAATAATAACATTTACTATCTCATCCTGCGATATACCCAATCCGATCGCAAGCTCGGATCTTAATATCGTCACCGCCAATCTGCTCTATTCAAATACAACTCCGGCCGGTGTCATTACAAACGAACTTATAGAATTGAAGGCGGATGTCTACATCCTCCACGAAGCCTCTGTGATACTCAATGTCGACTCAGAGCTCTTCGTCTCTTCGGGGTATTCGGTTCATTCTTTTAATGAGTCCTCTCACAATGCTTTTAACGGGGTTATTGCGTCGCGCCTGCCCGCAGTTTTTGAATATATTGACCTTGCTTATTCCTATGGTTTCGACCCGGTCTTCCTAAAACCATTCTATGCATCAAGAGTTATCGTTGACGCAGTTCCGATAACAATAATCGGAGCACATATTCCGCCTGCGATTATGATGCCGGAGGAACTGAAAGAACTAAGGCTAAAAGCATTTACAGAGATTTCAGCAATGATAGAAGATGGGAAACTATTGAACACTTCCTCTGGTGCCGCCTTAAGGGACGATGATCTCGTAATAATTGCCGGAGATCTCAATACATTTGCCTCAGACGAACTGCTCTCCCCCCTTATCTCATCGGGCTTAGCTGATTCCATCCTGGCAGGACCTAATTACTATGATTTCACCTGGAAGCCTGTCAACACAGCCCCCTTTCTTGCAAGAATTGATTATATATTTCACTCAAAACATTTCACAGCGGTTAATCATAGAACTCACACCATCTCGGGTTCAGATCATAAGGCGGTTCAGACATGGTTAAACATAAAATGACTAAGGTCTTTAGATTAAATATAATAATAATAATAATTTTATTTATCTCAGGAAGTGGACTGGTGCAGGCTGCATCCTTTTACAGCCCCGTACCGGCTCCCGTCTCGGCTCAGGTAAATTTCGACCTTCAGCTCGATTTATTCAAAAAAGACAATCTTGAAATCGGCCTAACATTCGGTCCCGGAATTACATTTGCTGTATTCCCTATTTCAGTGATACCGGCATTCTCGGTTAACACCGGTGTAGATATGTCATTTTTCTTTATCAAACAAGAGGAGGGGCTCTTCATGGCAGCTGGAACTGGTTTAAGTCTTTTTTTCTGCCCATTCATATATGATAATGAGTTGCATTCTATGGATGTGATAGCGGCCGTAGACATAGATCTATCGGCGGGATACCGGCTGAATATAGTTGATAATTTTTCTATTGAACCGTCGGTTGGTGCAAAACTCTCGCTCAACGGTAGCCTCACAAAATATTCCGGAGTATTTTGTTACCCCGGAATATTTGCTGAATTAAATTTTATTTTTAAGATATAACAGGCTTGAACCTTAAATAACCCAAAATTAAGCTTATTATATAAAAAGCTCGGCCGGCTTCCGCTCGTTTCCAATCTTAGCTATGCCAGATTCAAGACTCTGCAGACGAGGGTGCAGCATAGTCCTGGCCCCTAGAGGGCAAGCCTTTATGCATGCACCGCAGAGGATGCAGCGCAGCTCATCCGTCCTCGAGGGTTTCCGCGGATCGATAGCCTTCACGGGGCAGACCGGAACACAGTCTCCACATAGATTACAATTCTCACCCGCCTCAGGTGAAAAAGGGAGGTCCATGCCGTTTTTATATGGAAAGTTCCCGGGTACAACAATAGGCTCATCTCTCCGGTCCGAACTCTCCAACATACTCATTATTCTCCGGCCGAAGTCCGCCTGCTGCTCCCGATCTGCAGCATCAGGGCGGCCCCGGGCGACGCTGGAGCAGAGGGAATGTTCGGCTATAAAGGCCCCGGCGGCAACAGTATAAAAACCGCAGGCCTCTGCAATATTTTTAAGTTCAAGAAGGGCGTCCTCATAGGCCCGGTTTCCATAGACGACAACCGGAACACAGGCAGCTCCATCCACTTTTACCCTGTTAAAAAACAAGGCAACCGGAGCTGGAATTCTTCCGGCATAGACGGGCATACCGATTAATACAAGCTCATCGGGTCCGAACTCATGGGTTTTCCACCGGGTGTCAAAATCAGTTATATCAATACTCTCAATATGGTCAATTCCACAGCCTTCAGCAATATTTTCCAGAGTCCGTCTTGTTGTTCCCGCAGGAGAAAAGTATATAAGTTTCAGTTTGTTGTATTTCATTTTGAACTCCTTTTTTTCAGGCTGGATGCGACCCTGCCCAGACAATCCTCTAGGATAGCCCTCGGACAGGCGGCATTTATTCTCTGAAAAGAGCCGTACTCCGGCCCGAATTTATTGCCGCCGTCGATGAATACACCGGCATCCTCGATTAAAAAATCAGTCAAACTATCTCCCTCAAAGACGTAGGCGCCAAGATCAATCCAGGCAAGGTATGTTCCCTCAGGCACCCGGTACACGGCGTCCGGAAGATGCTCTTTTAAAAAAGTATGGATGAACTCAAGGTTCAAGTCGATGTAGTCATTGACCTGTCCGAGCCAGTCTTCACTCTCATTATAAGCCGCCTGAACCGCTGTTATTGCAAGAGGAGAGAGCATAGGATGGCCAGTCGCAGCCTCCCATCTTTTTTTATATTCATCATTTCTGATAACAATATGGGAAACCTGCATGCCTGCAAGGTTAAAACTCTTGCTCGGAGCGGTACAGGTAATTATCCGGTCATCCCCTGGGAACAGGGAATCCAGCACCAGATGAGTTTCCCCGGATCTGACGATATCATAGTGAATCTCATCCGAAACGAGGACTACATCATTAGAAAAACAGATATCGGCAACTTTTTTAAGTTCCTCCTCAGTCCAGACCCTGCCCACCGGGTTATGGGGAGAACACAGAATCATCATTGTATTCTTAGGGTCAGAAGCCTTCGCTTCAAGATCATCGAAGTCCATGCTGTAGTAACCGTCTTTATTTATTAAGGCGTTATCAACCACAAACCTTCCGTTACGCTCTACCCTCGAGGTAAAGGGTCCGTAAACAGGACGTTGAATTATTACACCGTCTCCTTCTTTTGAAAAACAGCGCACGAGATCAGAAAGTGCCGGGACTATGCCGGGGGCTACAAAGATATCTTCTGAGTGAACCCACCAGTTAAACCGGCGCTGCATCCAGGAACATACTGCCCTGAAATACTCGCCGGTGTAGTGCAGGCTGTAGCCGAAGATCTCACGGTCAATTCTCTTCCTCAATGCCAGCAAAATCGGCTCGGCACACGGGAAGTCCATGTCAGCCACCCATAAAGGGAGGGTATTTCCGGTTACCTTAGGATGAACCCTTGAGCCAAACTCCCACTTCAGGCTGTTAGTCCCGGTTCGGTCGACAATCCGGTTTAGATCATATTTCATAGTTTCCTCCGAGAAATTATATAAAAAATTTACAGTCAGAACAGCTCTCTCTGCTTATTCTGAACTCCGGGAGATTCGTTTTTTTTATACAGGCTCACTGCCTCATCACCCAGAAGCTCATCACAGAGCATTGGTGCCGCCGGGTTATACTTTTCAGACTTTCTCCGGGCGGCTTCCTTATTAATGTTCGCATAACAGTAGAGACAGCCTCCCCTGCAGCTATTATATGTTCCTATATCCTTACTTTCAACACATCCGCACGATTTCCTCTGGGCAGGATCTTTTTTAACCTTTAAATTGCCCCCGCCTAACTCTTCAATCAGATCATCATCGACACAGCGGTTTTCCTCAATGCCCAAATCCGAAAAATTATAATCAACGGCGCAGGACGTAAGCTTTATCGAGTTAGAATTCGACAGGCGGCTCATACCGCCTGCTATTTCTCTTTTCAAGGAATCAGAGGGCGTGATCAGATTGATTCCTTCCATATTGCACTTAATCTTCCGGTATTCCTCAAGGTAACTGAAGACACATTTCCTGGTGTATCCGGATAGCTGAGCGGCAAGCTGACCGAATGCATTCAAGTGAAACTTCTTGTCGTACTCTCCGGTAATGAGTACTGGATCATATCTCCAGATAACCCGCTCCGCGCCTAGCCGACTCGATAACTCTTTGAATGTTTCAAGCCTGCACTCTGTATTATCGAAACCGCACTCTATGCCGCGACCATAGGGATTCAGCGTATAAAGAAAATAATAGATATAGCCCAATTTATCAAGCTCATCAAGAAAGGGCAACATGGGTCCGGCATCCTTCGTCCAGAAGACAATGCAGTCAACAGCCGCCGGCGTCAACGGAACCCGGCTCACCTGAGTTTTATTAAACGGGTTGCGGACAAGAACCTCCCCCGCCCGGAGGCGACTGATCATCCACTCACTGTAGAAGGCCGGAATATCCGTCCGCCTGCTTGCACTGATTATCACCCGGCAGAGGCCTCCCACTCAGCATACAACTTTACAAGCCTAATAGAGAGTTTATCAAGCTTTGCCGCCGCTTTGAGTCCGGTCTTCCGGTCCCGCCCTGAAAAGGAGGCCTCGAGTTCCCGCTCAAGCTCAAGCTTCTCACTCTCAAGCTCTTCAATGCGCCTCTCAATTACCAGAACACTCTCTCCGGCACCGGAGGCGGATTTCCTTCGCTCAAGGCCGCGCCTTCCGGAATCCCCGCTCAACCTGGGAAGGACAGGATACTTTTTCTTGAAATAATCAGAAAAATTACCAGGGTGAGAAACAAGCATCCCATTCTCAATCTCAACAACGCGATCCACGAGCTGATCAAGGAAGTATCGATCATGGGAGATTACCAGGACAGTCCCCTTGAATTTTGCGATGGCCTGCTCTATCGCCTCACGGCTCTGGATATCCATGTGATTGGTAGGCTCATCGAGAATAAGGAAATTTATCTGCTCGTACATTAGCCGTGCTAGCTGCAGCCGGTTAACCTCTCCCCCAGAGAGGACGGAGAGCGGTTTTTCAAGATCTCCGTATTCGAACGCAAAATTCCCGGCAATGCTGAAGGCGCCATCCCGCGTCAGCGGCCCCCAGCTTCTAATCTCATCCTCAATCGTGACGGCCGTTTCGCTAAAAACAGCCGTCTGCGACAAATAACCTATCTTCTGACTAGGACCTATGCGGAGCGAAGGATTATGCCACTGACCCTGCTTCAGGACTGTATTGATCAGTGTTGTCTTACCGCTTCCGTTCGCACCTACCAGGGCAACCTTCTCACCGCAATTTATCTCAAGCCCTAGCTGGTTAAAAAGAACCCGGTCTCCAAAGGCAATATTCAAATCCTTTATTTGAAGAGCAATGTTCGATTTTGACAATTCGATGCCGAAATTGAGTTTCATAGCATCATTATCGAGTTCAGGTTTCGTTAGTCCCCTAGTTTTCTCAGCTTCTAGTTTAGTCTTCGCCGCTCCCAATTGAGACATGACAGTGGCAGGAGGATTATACTGATTCATAGCTATGCTCTGCAGCTCCTTTATCCGCTTCTCAAGCTTGTCAATTAGCTTCCGACTGGCTTCCCAATCACTCTGCGCTTTCAGTGCGAATCTGTATCTATCCACCTTGTAAGCCGAATAGTTGCCCTTGTGTACTGAGAGTTTTCCCTTTTCCATCGCAATAATCATACCGCAGGTACTATCAAGCAGATACCTGTTATGGGATACTATTATCACCGCACCTTTAAAGCCTGCGATGAATGTCTCCAGCCACGCAAGGCCCAGGTAATCAAGATGGTTTCCGGGTTCATCGAGAATAAGCAGCTCGGGAGATGACAACAGGGCCGACGCAAAGAACACGAGACTTCGCTCCCCGCCCGACAGGCTCCCCATCTTCTGATTCATCGGGTTATCAAGCCCAAGCCGCCTTAAATAGGTTTCCCCCCTCTCCAGGGCCTCATAGCCGCCTCCCGCCTCAAAGTCATCACTGCACCTCTGATAATCAGTCAGAAACTCATCCATCCAGGCGGAGCTGCCGGCGCTCATCTTCTCAGCTGCGGCATTCATCGCTTCAAGAAGACCTGCAAGATCTGAAATCAAAAAATCCTCAATGCTCTGATCCTCATCATAATCCGGCTGCTGAGGAACATAGCCCGTCTTAAGCCCCGGTTTAATTTTAAGCCTGCCGCCGTCTGCCTCAAGCTCGCCTAAAATCATCCGTATAAGTGTGGTCTTTCCCGAGCCGTTTGCTCCGATGAGGCCCACTTTCTGGCCTTCGAGTATTCTAAAGCTGCCGTCTTTGAGTATATCTTTAGAGCCACTATGAAAGCTCAAATTTTCTGCTATTATCAATTCCATGATTCAATTCCTCCATTTTTTGCTGTAAAACAATTGAATGCTTCCGAAGGAATATAAAGAGAGACGTTCTCCTACTGTATCTGACACCTGTTTGATTTTCTCTTTATCTACGTAAGGAAGCTCCCGAGAGTTCTTCCTCCAACAGATTTATATAAAAGCCAAACCATGATATGCCTCCCATTATTGCTGACTAAACTATAATTTATTATTCGCTTTTTGTCATTATATTGAAATCAATCACAGCAATTCTGAATTTGACTGCAATTCCCCCGTATGTCGGCCCTTGCTGACCCCGACACCATCAGAAAAAGGTTCGGAAGACCTCAATTTTTCCTGACGGCATCGGGGTCCCCAGCGGCGGCATACAAAGGCAGCCGAATTCAGAACTACTGACGTCCCGGAAGCAGGAATTAGAACTTTTCAACACGTGGCAAAGAGGAATGATTGAGATATTTAGACATTTTAAAGATTATTCAGCCGCTTCCGGAGATTAAATTTAGAATTGCTGAATCAATCAGCTTAATCATTATCCGGGAGTCCGTTGAATGACAATGCTGAAATCTAATAGCATTTGATATTTGAAAATAAAAGATTATAATACAGTATGTGTTTGACATCCGGAAATAATTTATGAGGTTAAAATGATTAGTTCACCCAACTCCACTGTCTACAAACGGCTGACTGGAATAATCATTCTGATCATCATAGGGAGCTTTGCTTTTCTATTTTTCTTTTTCAGATCATATTCGGCCAGTCTTGAAAACGAAAAAAAAGCTCAGTCAAAACACATCTCGGAAGTCGGAATTAGCACAATAGAACACCTATATCAATTGTCGCTAACGGGAAAGTTATCACTCACAGATGCCCAGAATCTTGCTCTGAGTTTACTGGAATCGGCCACCTATGAAGATAACGGCTATTTCTGGATCAACAACGGAGAAGGGATTCTACTAATGCAGCCTTTCACACCGGAAAGAGTCGGGATTAATCAGCTGGATTGGACTGACAGCAACGGTCGATATATTTTTCAGGACTTCATCTTAAAGGCAAAAGCAGGTGGTGACTGGGTAGTATATAACTGACCAAAGCCGCATTCAGTAGAGGAGTATCCCAAAATCTCCTATGTAACTTATTTCGAACCCTGGAACTGGGTGTTAGGCACTGGAGTTTATCTTGATGAAATGCATGAAAACATCCGCAGGGCTATAATAAATACCTCAGGATTTCTCAGTACAATTTTTGTTGTGTACTTTGTTTTTGCCTTTCTCCTAGTGAATCATTATATTCGGCAGCTTGAAACGCTTGTCGTAAGAGACCCGCTGACTAATCTCTTCACAAAACGGTTTTTAAATGAAATATTGCCGCCGATTTTAAGTAAGTATCGCCGTGAAAAGGATCATCTGCTGGCCGCCATTTTCATTGACATTGATCATTTTAAAGCAGTTAATGATCAATATGGACATAAATATGGGGATGTTGTGCTCTCACAGATTGCACATATGATGGCAAGTAAAGTAAGACCAAACGACTTCTGCATACGGTTCGGGGGCGAAGAATTCGTGATAGTCGGACAATTCGAAAATAAACAATCAATCATTGATTGTGCCGAACGAATAAGGCAATCTATAGCTTTGATTCCTTTCAGTTTTAAAAATGTTCAATTTAACGTGACAATAAGTGCAGGTATTGCTATTTATGACGGTTCTGAACAGTTCTTCGAAGATACATTAAAACGCGCAGATGAAATGCTGTATCATTCAAAAACCACTGGACGAAATCGTGTTTCCATATGACATTGAAAATCAATACCGACAATTAGAATTGGTTCATAGTTCTTCCTCATTCTGTAGATTCAAACACATTCTATAAAATAATATACCCGAAACGAAGAATATAAATTGATATTCCCCTGGGAATAAGTAACAATATATTAGTCTTTCCGTGTTAAATAAGAGTATAAAGGCTCTTCGAAAAATTGTTTATTTTTCGAAGTGTTTTTGACAACAGGAGATAAAATGAGAAAATATATAACAGGCGCGGGCCTTATACTGACCTTGGCCTTGCTTTTTGCCGGATGTTCGACGATTAACAGACTCGATGAATGGGATCTTACAGACTCAAGAATCGCCCTCGACATGAAGGCACCACCTGAGCCCACTGTTAACGTGGATTACCACTTGGGCTACTACGGGGAAGGAAGCGAATTGCTGGCCATTATCGAATTCGGAACGAACCTTCTGAAGGCGGACGAAGCCAGAAAAGCGGAAGAAAAACTATATTCTGCGCTTGCGGGATTATATCTACCCGAGTTTGTGGCCGAGCTCACCTATGACCGGATGATTAAGACCCTAAATGCCTATGCGGTAGACAAAGTTCGTGATTCCGACGTCATCCTCGAAGTGGATATCGAAGAATACGGTATTCAATCATGGTCCTCAAGCGGATATGTTGAATTGGTTATAAACATGGAAGTAAGGCTCTGGCACAGAGTTGACCGGGAAATAATCTGGCAGAGACATGTCGGAGTATCTCAAGAGCTGACCCCCGGCTTCTTCGGTTTTGACAATATAATAGGCAATGCCGTGACAATAGCCAGCCTGGGCAACCTCACCGAAGAGGAGCTTTCCGACGGCTTTCAGAAACTCACCATCGAGATAATGAAGGAGACAATTGGGATCCTTCAGGATGACCTCAGGGAAGCCAGGTACAGGTAGTAGAAAAACGTCAATCTCGTAATACCGGACAAACCTCTGGTTCTACCTCGCCCATCAGAATTGATGAAAAATCTCACAACAAAACCATCAGTTTCGAAAATAGAGATGTTCCCGAAGTAATTCGTGTCAATTTTTACACATTTGTGCATATTTATACTGATAGAACGAGGTTTGTCGTTGCAATTGTTTAATTTAGCCTCTGTATGGGTATATTCACATATTTGTCAACTTTTTTCTTCACTATCACTTGATTTTTCTTATTATAAGTATTATTTTATCAATACAAGTTAAATAAACAAAGAGGAGTACAATATGACTCAGAATATAAAAGAGACCAGCATTATGAAGAGTATCTTTACACAGGAAGGTATTGAGTTCAGTAACGAAGAAGGATGGAAAACCCTTACGGAACACGTTGAAGTACACAATCAGTTTTTAAACCAGGAACTTCGACGTGACATTTCATGGGATGACGCCCTCTTCTCATGGTACGAAAACATCTACACTCCGCTCAGAAGAGCAATAAGTTCATGGAGTGTTAAAAGAACAAATCCCCAAATGACCGTCGGAGATCTTTATCTAGCAGTTTCGAATCATTGGTTTTACCTCAAAGAGGAAGACCAGGGCATCTTCGCAGAACAGGCCGCGGCCGACTACGTTCGTATTAATAAAAAAAACCGTCCCGGAATCTTCTCACGCTTGTTCAATACTTTCGCCCCCGCGAACGAAACAAATACCGGCAAGAAAAAAGCCGCCTAACAGAACAACAGAAGTTCAAAAACCGTCCCAGCAGGGACGGTTTTTTTTGGCCTTAGCCCCCCTCGTTCTAATATACTAATCATGATCGATTATTTCCGACTCAATTCTTTAATCAAACGCGGTTTTCAGCAATGGATCTATAATTGATTGCATTCATAAAAAATTCCTCGAATCTTAGAGAGATTTATTAAATATTTATTTACAACCAAAACAATTATAGGATAAGGTAGAATAAGTGTCAAAAGGGGTCAAGAAATCAGCCCTAAAAGGAGAAGAAATGAATAAAAAAATATTTATAATAACTCTCACCTTGATAGCCATATTGATTACCGGATGCGCTACTACAGCCACAGTCAGCAGAATAGCGTCCGATGAGGTGGTAGATCTCAGCGGACGATGGAATGACACCGATTCCCGCCTTACTGCAGAGTATATGATAGACAGCCTTCTTGGCGGCCGATGGCTTAATAAATTTATCGAAGCGGAAGGCAGAGCACCTGTCGTCATTGTAGGTTACATCAGCAACCGAAGCTCGGAACATATAGAGACAAAAACCTTCACAAAAGACATTGAAAGAGAACTCGTGAACAGCGGAGAAGTGATCTTCGTAGCAAACTCTGATGAAAGGCTTCAGCTTCGCGATGAGAAACTCGATCAACAGGGGAATGCAACCGAAGAAAGCATGGCTGCCCTCGCAGCCGAAACCGGAGCCGATGTCATGCTCATTGGCGTCTTCACAAGCCAGACTGATGCGGTCGAAGGTAAAAAAGTCACCCTCTATACCGTAGACATGGAAATGATCGATATCGAGACGAACCAGAAAATCTGGATCGACTCCAAAGATATAAAGAAAGCAGTCGAGCGCTCTAAAAGTTCCTGGTAGACGCCATGAAAGCACTGCGCCCACTATCTATTATTGTAATCGTTCTTCTGTCCGTCTCCTGCGCCAGCATGCGGACCTCCCAATCTCAATATGTGGAGGCTGAAGTCCATGTCCGGCAGAGAAACTACCTGGCTGCCGCCGCGATCATAGAAGAGTCCAAGGGTAAAACCTACCAGGAGAAAGAGAGAGTTCTCTATTATCTTGACTTAGGGATGCTGTACCATTACGCGGGCAAATACGAGGAAAGCAATTCCGCCTTAAGTGAGGCCGAATACGGCATCGAAGAGCTCTACACGCAGAGCATATCCAAGGCCATCGGCTCAGGACTTCTAAATGACAATGCCCTTGATTACGACGGAGAGGTATATGAAGACCTGTATATCAACATATTCAAGAGTCTGAATTATATTGCCCTCGATGATACCGAGAGCGCCCTCGTGGAAGTCCGAAGAGTAAATAACAAGCTTAATCTGCTTCAGGATAAGTACAACCTCATGTACGACCAGTACTCGCGAAGCAGCGAAAGCAGTAAGGCCGTAGTTCCGAAGGTCATCAATGAATTTCATAATGACGCCCTGGCCAGATACATCGGCTGCGTCCTCTACCGGAATATGGGAGACTGGGATGATGCCCGAATTGACAGGGGCCTGATAAAAGAGTCTTATTTGAGCCAGCCGGAACTCTACCCCTTCCCTGCTCCATCCCCGCCGGATGCAAGTCCTGCCGAAGGCCATGAGCTTCCGGTTAATTTCTTCGTCTTCACCGGACAATCCCCGAACAAGGTGGCGACAACCTACTACATTAACTCTCAGCATGATATGATTACTTTCTCTTCGCTCGAACAGAACTCGGGGGACTACCTCTATCAGATGACAGGCCTCACTGCCATGTATGTCCCCGGCATTGAAGCAGGCTTTCATATTAAATTTCAATTCCCGAGGATGGAGAACAGAAGCGTTCCTGTCAACAACATCCGGGTATATGCAGACGACAGCTTAATTGCAGATCTCGGCCTAACCGAAGACATGGAACACATTGCCCAGAGGACTTTCTCCAAAGAATTGCCGCTGACAGTGGGAAAAACAGTTACTCGGGCGCTGATTAAAGGCATAGTTAAAGAGGCGGCCGATCAGGCAATAGACAAGGAGATTGAAGGCTCTGGTCTGGGACTCCTTAAATCGATATTCGATATTGCAACAGACGTGGCAGTTGATGCCACCGAAAACGCGGACCTTCGCGTTTCAAACTTCTTTCCGGCACAGGCATACACCGGAGAGGCCTACCTTTCTCCGGGAACCTACAATTTCAGAATAGAATATTATAATAGCGGACATCTCCTTTTTATCGACTCAAAGGAAAATATGGAGATAAATAAAGACAATTCGATTATCGAATCGTTTTTCATATTTTAGATGAGGTACTAAAATGTTAAAAAAAATTATTCCATTTTTATTATTACCAATTCTCCTGCTTGCAGGCTGTGCTTCAACTCCGACAGCCGGCAGCGCTTCGGGCCGGGGACAACCATCCTGGATAACCGACATAGACTCAGCCTACCCGCCCAGTCAGTATCTTGCTGTACTCGGCGAAGGAGACAGCCTCTCAAAGGCTCAGTCAAAAGCGGCCGCAAACATGGCCCTCATTTTCGAGAGCCGTATTAAAGTAGACACTACTATCGAGAACAGATACGCCGACATGCGCAAACAGGGTGTGCTCACCTCAGTAACCGATGAGACCCGCGTAACAGACAAGATTTCACAGCTCAGTGATCAGACCCTGTCGAATCTGAAATTCGGAGAGTCCTGGACCAACGATATGGGAACCGTGATAGTGGCAGCCTATCTCAACCGCGTAGAAACAGCAGAGCTGTACCGGAAAAGGATAGAAGATCAGAGCCACGTCCTCCTGCGGTTAAAAGATAACGGAGATAATGGAAACACAAAGATAGAAAAATACGCCTACTATGATTCGGCCTTCGTAATTGCCGTGAGCAATGAAGTCCTCCTCGAGCAGCTCGACATCCTTCATCCGCAGATGGCCGACACCCTGAATCTCGGCTACAGCCTCGATGACTTAAAAACAGTCAGAACCCGGGCAGCACAAGATCTAACCTTCCGAATTAACTTTACCGGTAAAGACTCGACAGCAATAGCCTCCGCAATTTCGGACACATTCACCGATATGGGATTCTCTCTAGCCAGCAAAGCCGAACTAATGGCTGAAGGCAGCCTGATCTCTGAAAAAATTGAGCGCAACAATGATTACGAGAACTTCAAATGGTACTTATCCCTTGAAATTATTAATGAAAACGGCCTGACTATTATCTCGATAGATGAGAGCGGCATATCCGCCTCTACTTCAGAATCAGCGGCCAGGTCACGATTAAACGTCGATGTTCAGAAAGTCATAAGCAGAGAGCTGCCCAGGCAATTCAATATTTACTTAAACAGTTTTCTCGATAAATAAATCATTGGCCGCCTCCGGGCGGCACGCCTATTCTCATGCTCCTCCCGAGCCATCCCCACAGCGGCCATGTTATAATATAACCATGACAGTAAACGTCTTTATTCAAAATCGTAAAAACAGTAAACTGCGCAGCAAGTTCAACGAGAAGACACTCGAGTTTTTAAAGGAAGAAGAACTCCTATCTGCCGCCACTTATCAATACGGCTTCATCCCCGGCACCATCGGCGAAGACGGCGACTGTCTCGATGCCTGGCTGATATCCGACACAGATTTCAAGGTAGGAACGCAGGTAAGCTGCAGAATACTCGGGATGCTTGAAATGATCGAAGAGTATCAGGGAGAGAAAGAAGAAGATGTAAAAGTCTTTGTCTGCCCGGAAGATGAAGATTACCAGCTCACCGAAACTGTGGTTACTGAAATAAAACAATACACCCTGAGTATCTTCAGAAAGTTCCCCGAGGTGACTGTTACATTTGGCGACTTTCTGCCGGCTGAGAAGGCAATTGAATTTATCCGAAAAGGACAAAAATAATAAACTCAGGAAGGATAGCTCTTTATAATCCTCAGGATATTAATAATTAGCAAAGCGATAAACCCTCTGCCAGAAGAGGCTCATACCTGGCTCAATAGTAAATTCATGAAAGGCTTCCGGAGAGAACACCTTAGCGGTTCCCCATATTGCCATTTTCGCAACAGGAAAATTCTCCAAACAGCTTACTCCAAGACCACTAAAGCGGTCTCTAACCGACCAGGATGCTTCAGAAAATGGTTTTTGAAATCTGGAAGAACAAAAAAACTCCTTTTCAGGAACGCGTTTAAAGCTGAAATCTCCTTGAACCAGGTCTACCAAGTTTCTGTCACAATTTTCCCACAACAGCTCACTATCCGCCTGGTAATTGAATTCTAATCCGGGAACAATACCGTGCCCGAGAAAACTCAGGAAATTATGACAATACTCATCTCCGCTAAGATAATCTCCTCCGCAATTTTCCAATTCTGAGGATATTATCAACTTATCACCCTCAAGCTCTATGCTTTTAAACAAATTAAATACCGACTCCTTTAACCGACAACTCTTCTGCGTGAATTCAATTCCGTCTTTCAGGCTTTTAATCTCCGTCGTAAATGGTCTTACTGGATAATCCTGAAAGAACGAATAATCTTCATACCCCACACGAGTAAGAAAACCGACTCCAGGCTTAAGAAACTCTTCCCCAGGCTTAGCCTGAGCATAGCCCCAGGGGGACATAGTTAGAAATTCGCCTGACAAACCGATTCCTCCAGTCTTTCCAGAAGCCTGAGAAGCTGATAAAAACTCCTGTCCGAGATAGCAATTTCCTTCAGTATCAGATATCCGGCTAACCATTCCCAGCCAGTCAAATCTGGATTCTGTATAGAAAGTACCCGGAATAATTACTTCTACTTCAAGATGCTTGTTTTTTAAAATGCGGCAACCCGCGCTGGGCAATATATTCAAATCACCATTTCCCTATCAGCAAAGCTCCACAACCATCTCTACCTCAACAGGGATATTTCCAGGTAGAACATTTACTCCCAGCGCGCAGCGAGCATGAATGCCCCGGTCACCGAATATATCGCAGAGCAGATCGGAACAACCATTTACAACCTTTGGCTGATCATAAAAATTTTCTGTACTTGCAACAAATCCCCGAACACTGACAATCTTTTTAAGCTGATTCCAATCAGATATTTTATTTTTTAACTGAGACAATAGATTCAGTGCGCAAAGTCTTGCAGCTTCATATCCGTCTTCAAGAGAGATTTCCTTACCAAGCTTTCCCATATGTACCGGAAGATTATTTATCACCGGGCCCTGTCCGCTGATAAAGACCAATTTCCCGGCAGTGCGGCACGGAACAAAATTAGCAACTGGTTCCGGCGGATCAGGAATCACAAGATTTAGTTCTTTCAAACGCTCTTCAATACTCATAGAATCTCCTATACCTGTGCGCCGGTACAAAGAAGCCCGCCGTCTACCATAATCTCTGATCCGGTAATATATCCGGAGTCTTCTCCTAAAAGCCGCATAGCAATATCAGCAAACTGTTCCGGTTGCAGAATTTTACCTGCAGGAATTATCATTTCTGCGTTGTTGCGCTCATCATCCGAGCTGAAGTTTTCAATATTCCCTGCCGACATTGTAACCCCCGGACTTAATAACAGAGCCTGAATATTATCTCGACCGTGTTCAAGGCAGATGCTTTTCACCAGATTCAAGAGAATCCCCTTAGTTCCCGCATATAAGGATGTATTTATCAAAGGACGATGCCCCTGACTAGTACCGACAAAAAATATCTTCCCTCCTCCGTTCCGTTTTAGTTCTTTCAAAACCTCACGTGCAAAAACAAAAGGAGCCACTACGTTTCGTGAGACGACTTCCTCAATGATATTATTTTGGCATTCTGTTAAAGGAGCCATATGAAACTGAGCTGCAACCAGAATAGCAAAATCTAAACCCTTAAGAGCTTTTACTGCCCCCGTGACTGTCTGTTCCACCTCTACCGGCTTTAAAAGATCAGCCTTCAATATTATCGCCCGCTGCTGTTCAGGAATCAAACTCATTGTCTGCTCAGCACCGGCAGCATTATTATTATAGCTGACAGCAACCCTGGCCCCGGCCTGTCCGAGCGCTATAGCCAAAGCTCGCCCTATCCCCGAGCTGGCCCCGAAAACAAGGGCTCTTTTCCCATAAAGTTCATGTTTCATTATTCCCCCCTCACTATTTCCGAAAGCCTGTTTACAACAACATCGACCTCCTCAATGCCCAGACATTGAGGATTAATCATAAGACTCTCCCGGTATATACCGGTTATAACCCCCGGCTCTCCATCCTGAAGCTTTCGATGCCAGTCATTAACCCTGTTCAATCCGCCTTTTTCCGGACTCACAAAAACACGGGGAATATTTCTCGGCTGGATTCCAGGCTCAAAAGGAAGGTCTTTAACAACCCTTATGCCCGTTAAATCATTAAGTCCTTCAAAAATCATTTCCGCAATCTCAGTCCACCGACTTGTTTTTTCAATAAAATCTGTATCGACATAGAGTTCAACTGCACGAACAAAACCAGCGAGGGTTTCCTTGTCGACCTTCATTGCCCGTCCGATACTGTGATTCGGACAAGAATTAGCCCGGCACCGCTCTATCAGCTCCTTACGGCCAACAATAAGGCCTGACGACTGTGGACCGGCAATATCTTTCCCTCCGCTGAAAATTACAAGGTCAGCTCCCTGTTCCAGGAAATTCCTGAAATTATCCAGCGGAGGCAGCTCGGCCGCTGCATCTACCACCAGAGGAATACCATGCTTCCTGCAAATACCAGCAACATCGGACAGAGGTAAAGAACCCCGCTCATCAGCGGCCTCGGCTAAATAAAAAATAAAACCGGTTTTCTCACTTATCCCGGCCTCCAGCATTTCAGGATAAACGAGATCAGTTGAACCAATATCTTTAAGTACCCCACCTGCAACCCTGATCCCCTGATCATATCTGGAACGATGACTTTTAAGAATCAGTACCTCATTCTTCATATTGTCCGAATCAGGAAGGGCGAAAATATTAACAATGTTTTTCCCGGCTATAATTCCGGCTGTAGCCACAGCAATTCCAGCTTCAGCCCCGCTTGTAACAAAGGCTGCCTCACAACCTAAAAGTGAGGCAATATGTTCACCGGCTTTTTGATGAAACTCTTCCATATCAACAAAGCTTTTTGAAGCTTCTTCCATGGTTCTAATTATCTCAGGAGACATCAGCGAACCTCCGTAACGGGTTACTGTGCCGTAAGCATTTATATAGGTTTTTATTTTAAGTCTATCGTAGATTGTCATAGCAGTTATTGTTTCCTTTTAAATATTTCCTCTAAGTTTTTACCCAGAATCTTTTCCAAGTCCATTTCCGAAAGGAAATTAGAATAATTTCCAAGATAATTTAAAGATTGTGCATAGGTACAATAGCGTTCAACCATCGGAATATCAGATCCCCACACCAGCTTTTCAGCACCAAGCCGGGAATATACTTCTCTAAAGGCTTTCAAACTTCTATTAAATGGATAAGCTTCCCTGTTCCCCTGGCTTATCGGATAGATTATTTCAACAAATATATTACCTTTCATAAGAAGCCTTTCCACTGAAGACGGAAAGTCTACAATTGGAACTTCTCCAGCCGGAAGGGGAAAGGCCTGTGGAAGCACAATTGGCAGTTCAGGGTACTCGTTAATCCAGTGCGACATTGCAAGAATCCGCTTGGTCCAGTCTAAATCCGGAAAGAATGCGAGAAAGACCGGAACACCTAAGGCTGCCGCCCGATCCCAGAAGTCTCTACAATGGAAGTCAAAGAGCCCTTGCTCCGGAAAAATCCAGATCCCGGCCAGGCCGTCGTCTTTTACCGCTCTTTCTACCTCAGCACCCGCACCGACAGGATCCTCGACAGGATTTACGGAAGCCAGAGGATAAAATACTTCCCTGAAACGAGGATTATCTTTCATTATCTGTGCGTAATAACCGTTCAACCGCCCGTAGACTCCGCCGCATTGCAGCACTGCTTTATTAACTCCTGCATAATCCATCATGGCTTTAAGCATCCCCGGAGGACAGGACATATCGGTGGCATAAGGTGGCAGATACTGAATGTAGCATTGCCTACCGTCCTGATTCCATTGAAAGCGTCCAAAATCGCCGACCCTGAACGAGGTATCCAACCTGCCCTTAATAGAACGATCCTTTAGATTCCATAATTTTTTCTCATTTACAATACTGTTGTCGTCAACCAATCTCGATGGCTGAGAAAGATGATCCCTCATAGCTGCCTGACAGACTGCCAGATGCTCTTCAGAACTCGAGTAACCGCAGGCTCCGGCAAGCGGAGAAATTATATGAGCATGACTGTCGAAAATAAGCATTTTGCACCTAACCTTTCACTGCTCCGGCAGTCAGGCCGGAGACGATATGTTTCTGCAGCAGAATCGTCAGCAATATCGGGGGAATACAACCAATAACTCCGCCGGTTGCCATAAGTCCGTAGTCAATCCCAAATTGACTTGAAAACTCTGTTATGACTACCGTAAGCGGCTTTGCCCGGGAAGCGGTCAAGACCAGGGAAACAAAAAAGTTATTCCATGTATTCAGAAACGTAAACGCCCCGACCGCAACCAGGCCCGGCACAGACAATGGGATAACGATCCTCACCATTGCTGCAAACGGAGAACAGCCGTCCATAATCGCGGCTTCCTCAAGCTGAGTTGGAATGGTTTTTAAATAACCGAACATAATCCAGATTACTGTTGGAAGCATGAGACCGGTGAAAACAATAGAAAGCCCCAGCCTGCTATCGTAAAGACCTACCCCTTTCAAAAAGAGAAACAGAGGAATTACAATTACAATCATTGGGATCATCTGTGCTATCAGAATGCCTACAAGAATTTTCATAACTCCGGCAATCCTGATTCGAGCCAATGCATATGCCGCCATGGTTCCAGTTACCAGACATATTATGGTAGTAGAAACGCTTACAATAACACTGGTAATCAGACTTGAAACAAAAACTCTCTGTCTTGCCGCGTTTCCGCCCTCTCCGCCGAATAATAGATTTACGAATCGCTTAAGACTCGGTTCCTGAGGAATCCAATGAGGTGGTTTTTCAGTCAGCTCAACCTGCGGACTTATACTGGAAACAATCATCCAGTAAAATGGGAAAAGCACAATCAGGATAAAGAAAATTACAAATATTATAAAAATAACTGTTCTGATGCTGTTTTTTTTCATATCAATACTCCACATCCTGATAAACAGCCTTCTGATAAAAAATTACTATCAAAAGGACAATGAAGGTCATAATGTAAGCGGCTGCCGCACCTCTTCCCATATGAAGCGATACAAAAGATTTTTGATATGTATAGTATCCTAAAACCTCAGTGCTGTTGGATGGTCCGCCTTGTGTAAGAGCGTAGATAAGATCAAAACTCTTCAAAGCCCATATCGTCCTCAATGAAAGCGCTACAAAAAGAGCAGGTCTTATTAATGCCAGAGTAACCTCCTTAAAAGTCCTGAAGGCACCTGCGCCGTCAATCTTCGCTGCATCATAAAGGTATGAGGGCACCGACTGTAGAGCTGCCAAAAGCAGCAGCATGATGAAAGGAGTTTCTTTCCATACATCAGTAAGGATAACCATCAACATTGCAAGTGACGGGCTCCCAAGCCAAACAATGTATTCATCTATAACGCCCAGCTGCATCAACAAGCCGTTTAAAGCACCATAACGGGGGTTTAGTATCCACTTCCACAATATTCCGTTTACAACCGGAGGTATAGCCCAGGGCAGGAGAGCGATTACACGAAGTGCTCCCTGCCCTCTAAATTTGCGATTTAAAGCCAGAGCACACATCAAAGCGAGACCGATTTCAAGCGTCACCGCTCCGGCCGTAAATATGAGAGTAATACCTAGACTCCTCCAGAAACGAACATCCTCAAATATATAAATATAGTTTTCCAGGCCGCAGAAGGGATAACTCTTATCCCCGTGAAAATCATAATCCCTCAAACTGATCACAAAGGAATAAATCAGGGGATAAAGGTTCACCGCAGCCATAATAATCAGAGCCGGCAGAACCAGTCCCAATGCAAGCTTCAGCTCCTGTTTTCTCTTTACAGATGTATTAGTCATGATTCTGCCGCATCCTCCTTGAAAATTTTAAGCTATATTATTGAGCCTTTCTGGCATTTTCCAGAATCAAATCAAAAGCCTTTTCAGGTGTTATATTTCCGGCTATTGTTTTCTGCACAACTCCGCTGGTAGCCTGACGCCACTCCTCAAACCAGCTGTACTGCGGAAGAAAAGAACCGTATGACAACTGAGCTGTTAATGCTTTGTAACCAGCCCATGAAGAATCAATCTCTTTATCCTCAAAAAGGGCAACTCTTGTCGGAAGGTTTGCGCCTTCGATAGCATGATGTTTCTGAGCATCGGCACTAGTGAGAAGAGTCAAGAACTGCTTCGCCTCTTCCTTATACCTGGAACTTTTCAGGATCCCCAATCCTCCGGCATAGAGAAATCCTCCAGAGCGGGGCTCGCTTTTCCATCCTGGAATCAGCATGTAGCCGACTTTCCCTGTTACCTTGGACAAATCGGCATTACGATAAGCCTGAGTTGCGGACCATGTAGAATTCATCATGAAGGCGGTGTCTCCACTGCCGAACTGAATAAGTGCTTCATAGTCGTCCATAGCAATAGCAGCAGGATCAAACAGACCCTCTTTAGTTCCTTCCGAAACAAGTTTAAGAGAATCAAGTACAGCTGAACCCTTATCAAATACAGGCTTTCCAGCTGCATCAAAAAAGGACTCTCCGCTGGAAGCTACCATACTTCCCCATGCATAGTAAAAATTCCCGGGATACTTTGCTGTTGGAGTATAAACATATTTTAAAAGTTCAGCAGCTTTGATTTTTTTACAAGCATCTTTAAAATCATTCCACGTTACAATCTTCTCAGGATCAACACCGGCCTTATCGAGAATTTCCTTGTTATAAACCATGTGAGCACCGCCGGAATACCAAGGCATAGCAACCAAATCACCTTCTCTGGTATATAGATCGAGTACTGGCTGCAACCAGTCGGCTTTTTCTCCGGAAGAAATCATATTGTTTAAGGCTTCAAAATCCCCTACTGAGGTAAATTCAACAACATTTGCGGATGGAACAAAAATTATATCATAACCGCCGCCGCCTGCACTCAGGGTTGATATGGATTTGTCATGGATTTCTGCCCAACCTACAAAATCCACCTCCACCCGGATACCTGTTTCGGCTTCAAAAATATCTGCATACTTCTGAACATTTCCTCCCTCATCGGGCCTTATCAGGGCTCTAAGAACAACACTTTCCGTTTCTTTCTCGGCTGTTCCTCCGGCATATACGCCAAAAGCAACGACCATCAGAACTAGTACGATCAACAATGCTCTTTTCATCTTTTTCTCCTTTTTTCTGTTTTCTGTTTTCTGTTTTGATTTCAATACAGTTACCTATCAGGACTCATGATGTTTGGACTAAAGTATAAGCATATGTACTATATTCAGAATAGATCGTAAAAATCGTATTGTCAATTTAAATTTGAAATTTAGAATTTGTAATTTTATATTTGTAAAAATGTTTACAAACAATAATTATTCATCTATAGTAAGATCATGAACAAAGCAAGAACTACAGAAAACATTAAAACAAGCAAAGCTGATGATATATCCGATTATATAAAAGACGGGCTTCTTGAAGGAATATGGAAACCTGAAGAAAGAATAAACGATCAGGATCTTGCCGAAAAGCTCGGAGTAAGCCGCGCCTCAGTACGCGAAGCACTCGCACAGCTCACCGAAGCCGAGATACTCAAAAAAGTCCAATGGAAAGGATACTATGTAAAAACCCTTTCCAGAGACGAGATCGATTCAATCGTTGAACTTCGCCGTGCTATCGAAGAGATTGCAATAAAAAGACTATGTGAAAACCCTAATAAAAATGCCTTTGACCAGCTTCACAGGGTAGTCAACAGATCCCGTGAGGCAATCAAAAACAGCAACCAGCTCAACTTCCTCAAAATAGATTTTAATTTTCATGAAACACTATATCAGCATAGTGGTAATCCATACTTAAAAAATGCTATCACCAACTTGATTTTCAGCATCAATATAATGCGGAATCTTTCAATGGGCAGTATAAGTGATTATTATTCAAGCGCCACCGCCTCGGTAGAAGATCACCAGGCTATCCTTACAGCAATTGAAGAGGGAGACACCGAGAAAGCTGTCAACCTTATGAATACTCACCTGTCTAATCACCTAAAAAACATCTACCGCGGACTTAATGACAGAGAAACTCAGCCATACTCTCTAGATACAGCCTTTGATATGGAAATGATTCTCGGAGAGTCCCCCCTCTGGCATCCCGACAGGGATCTTCTTGTTTGGCTCGATATCCGAAAAGGACTTCTTTACAGCTCAAAAAACGGAACAGCAAATCCTGAGATTCTATATAAGGGTGATCACATAGGAGGTCTGACCCTTCAGGAAAATGGAGAACTGTTACTTTTTTTCAACAACGGCACAATAGGTTCATTTAATATAGACTCAAAAACACTCCGCCCTTTAAATATTAAATTCCCTCAGGATGTCGACTCCGTCTATTTCAACGATGCAATAGCCGATCCAAAAGGAAGGGTTTTCCTGGGTTCCATAGCATCCAGAACTCAACAGGGTGCGGTATACAGGATTGAAACAAACGGAAAGATGTCAAAGGTAATAAAAGACGTCTCCATCTCAAACGGTATGGGATTTTCACCCGATCTTGCTTTTTTCTATCATAATGATTCTACCCGTCACAGTATCAATCGATACGATTATAATAAGGAAACCGGAGAAATAGAGAATAAAAAACTTTTTTATCAAGTCGATAACTCAATCGAACCCGACGGCCTGACCGTAGACAGCGAAGGAAACATCATAGCAGCTCTCTGGAATGGAGGAACCCTGATAATGATTTCTCCCGAGGGACAACTTATAAAGAATATAGAGATACCAGCATTAAACACGACCAGCATTTGCTTTGCAGGCTGCGATTTAAAGACTCTCTTTATCACATCCGCCGGAGGAGAAAACCGGAATCGAAACGGTGAAAAAGCAGGTGCAATCTTCAAAACTGAACTTATGACAGCAGGTAAGCCCGAATATCGTTCACAAATCATGTGATAGAAGTTGACAGATTGAAGTAGGGATAATTAAATGAATATTATTGTTTGTATTAAACAGGTACCCGGAACTACGCAGGTTGAAATAGACGAAGAGACAGGGGTTCTAAAGCGGGACGGCATCAGCAGCAAAATGAATCCCTATGATTTATTTGCTATAGAAACTGCCCTCAAACTGAAAGAACAGACAGGTGCAAGGGTAACCGTTTTAACAATGGGGCCTTCCCAGGCTGAATTGATTATTAAAGAAGCCTTTATGATAGGTGTTGATGACGGATATATCCTGTCCGATAAAAGGTTTGCAGGCTCAGATGTACTCGCAACATCATACACCCTTGCAGGCGGGATTTCCAAAATAGGTAGCTACGATCTGATTATCTGCGGAAAGCAGACGACCGATGGCGACACAGCACAGGTAGGGCCCGCAATCGCCGAACATCTTAATATCCCGCATGTAGCATGGGTTTCCAGAATCAAGGAAGTGAATAATCAAAGTATAATTGTTGAGCAAAATATGGAATACAGTTTCGAGGTTGTACGCCTCCCCTATCCCTGCCTTATAACAATTGAAAGTAATATATGTACGCCGAGGTTGCCTTCATACCTAAATATGCTAAAAACAAAAGATCGCCCAATCACAAATTTATCTCTTATGGATTTGCCGGATACCTCTGAATCAAATTACGGACTCAAAGGCTCCCCGACACAGGTAGAGCGGATTTTCAAACCGGAACATAATGTAGAACAGGTAATAATCGACTGTGCTGATACTGACGGCTCACAATACGCCTATGAATTGTTAAAGCAATGGAAGTTTATATGAGGAGTACAGATTGGCAAGTATAAATATTGATTCAGAGCTTTGTGATTTATGTGGAAGGTGCATATCCGTTTGCCCATTTGATGCTATCGAAGAGATGGAAACCAGTATCACAATCAACGCTGCCTGCAGGATGTGCAGGTTATGTATAAGAAACTGTCCGCAGAATGCTATCAAAATTGAAGAAAAACAGCAATTGATAGATAAAACAGACTGGCAGGGCATCCTTGTTTACGCTGAATATTATGAAAATAAAATTCACCCTATAACCTTCGAGCTCATCGGAATAGGTCGGGAGCTTGCGGCCAAGGTTGATATGCCGGTTTATTGCCTGCTTATTGGACACAAGCTCAAAAATATTTCGCAGAAATTTCTGGAATATGGTGTAGATACCGTATTTGTCTATGATAACGAACGTCTAAAACGTTTTTCTGCGGATTTGTATGCAAATGTCTTTGAAGATCTAATCAAAGAGATCAAACCTTCTGTCGTTCTCATAGGAAGCACATCAATAGGACGCTCGCTTGCGCCCCGTATTTCTACCAGATTCAAAACCGGTCTCACAGCAGATTGTACACGCCTGAAGATTAAGAAGAATACCGATCTAATCCAAATCAGACCAGCTTTCGGCGGGAACATAATGGCCCAGATAATAACCGCACACACACGGCCTCAATTTGCTACAGTTCGCTATAAAGTAATGAACTGCGCGGAAAAATGTGAACCGCATGGCAATGTTATAAACCGAAACACCTCAAGACAGATAACAACTTCAAGTATCGATGTCTTAGATATAATTCCCAAGGAAGCGGCACCGTCAATAACTGATGCAGAAGTACTCATAGTTGCCGGTCAGGGTGTAGCAAAAAAGGAAGACCTAGAATTAGTAAAGGAGCTTGCTAACAGTCTCGGAGGCGAATATGCCGTAACCCGCCCTCTGGTTGAAAAAGGCTGGGCAGATTACACCCGGCAAATAGGCCTGTCAGGCAGAACGGTTAAACCGAAACTGATAATAACATGCGGAGTATCCGGCGCAATACAATTCACAGCATGTATGAATTCATCTGAAAAAATAATAGCAATAAACAAAGATAAGGATGCCTTAATCTTCAAGATTGCTCATTGCGCCATGATCGGCGATTTATACGAGCTCCTTCCTCCTCTTGTTGATAAGATCAAAGGAATCAGCAATTATGAAATATAACAAGGTTACAGATAGGGATATTGAATTCCTGACGGGCATCTGCGGTAAGGAGCATGTTTTTACCGGTTCTGATATCCATGAAGATTTTACTCATGACGAGATGACCATCTATGGAAAATTCTCCCCGGAAGTCGTTGTTGAAGCCAGATCCACAGAACAGGTTTCAGATATCATGAAGTATGCAGACAGTCACAACATCCCGGTAACCCCTCGGGGTTCAGGCACTGGCCTTTGCGGGAATGCCGTTGCATTATACGGAGGAATCCTGCTTTCCCTGGCAAAAATGGATAAGATACTGGAATTTGATAATGATAATTTCACAACAACAGTTGAACCAGGCGTCCTTCTCATGACATTAGCCGAAGAAGCTATAAATCGCGGCATGATGTACCCCCCGGATCCGGGTGAAAAATCTGCGACAATAGGTGGCAACGTCATGACAAATGCCGGAGGTATGCGTGCTATAAAATACGGTGTTACACGTGATTATGTTCTTGGAATGACTGCAGTTCTCATAAGCGGAGAGATTATCAATATAGGTGGTAAGGTTGTAAAAAACAGTTCAGGATACAGCATCAAGGATCTTCTCATCGGTTCCGAGGGAACCCTTGCTGTTATTACCCAACTGACTCTCAAGCTAATCCCTCTTCCTGAAGAATCACTATCACTACTGATCCCGTTTGATAATCTAAGGCAATGCTTTGAAACAGTCCCTAAAATACTGCAATCAAGAACCTATCCTACAGCCATCGAGTTTCTGCAGCTTCAAGTAATTGAAGCTGCAGAAGAATATTTAGGCCTGCATTTTCCGGATAAATCAGCAGAGGCATATATTCTTTTAACCTTTGATGCAAATTCAAAGCAGGAACTGACCCGAATTTATCAAAAAGCAGCTGATGTCTGCCTTGAATGCGGTGCGAAAGATGTCTTCATCTCAGATACCGAAGAGCGCCAGACTTCAATATGGAAAGCGCGCGGTGCATTTCTCGAAGCTATAAAAACATCAACTTCCGAGATGGACGAATGCGATGTTGTAATTCCGAGAACCAAACTTTCTCCCTTCATGGACCATGTTGATGAGCTCGAACAAAAAGAAAATCTTAGGATTCAGAGTTTTGGCCATGCGGGCGATGGAAACCTGCATATCTATCTTTGCAAAGACAATATAGAAGACTCGGTCTGGAAAGATAAATGTGAAGCAGCAATGAACAGTCTATATGAAAAATCAAAAGAATTGGGCGGACAGATATCCGGTGAACACGGTATAGGTCATGCGAAAAATAAATTCCTGAAAAACTCTCTTGGTGAAACCACAATAAATCTTATGCACAGTATAAAGCGTTGTTTTGATCCTAAAGAACTGCTTAACCCTGGAAAAATATTTTAATTCTTTACAAGCTGAAGACCGTTTTCTTCATAGATCCTGAATAAAAGGAGAAAGGATGAGAGAAGATTTACAAATCACCACACTAAAAGTGCTTAATCGAACCTGATCTGAAACTGATCCGGAAATATTTATACTTATCGATACTTTCAATCTCCAGCGATCCTTTCAGCTGCCAAACAAGAGCTTTCATAAGGGATTTACCTATCCCTGAAGATTTTTTATCCAGATTTTTTGATTCAAGAGCTTTTCCGTTATCACCAACCGATAATATATAGCCTTCTTTCAGAAGTTCATTGAAGCTGACTTTTATTACACCATCTGTATTATAATCAAAGGCATACTTTAATGCATTGAGAATCAACTCATTAGTGATCATTCCACCAGGCAAAACTTCATCTGAAGGTATCCAATACTCACCTTATAAATCAAAATCAAGAACAGGTGCATCATTAATCACAGTATGACTTTCTGTTATAGTATCAGCCAGGTTTCGAAGATAGCTGAACATCTCAATCTTCCCTTTCCTTGACAGATCATAGAGCATCTGGTGTACCAATGCTACAGATTTTACTCTTTCTCTGATATCGTTCAAAAGAAGGATAGTAGCAGAATCGCTCGCAGTCAAAGCATTTATTTCAAGCGAGAGAACACTGTCTATCATCGCAAGATTATTTTTTACTCTATGATTGACTTCTTTCACATAGGCTTCGCTCATCGCAGTTCGGTCAAGCAGCACATCCCTTGCCCGCTCCTGCTCTGTTATATCCGATGCTGTAGATTGACTCAAAACGGACACTTATTCATAATAACAGGCGAGGATTTTATCCTTCAGGCTGCTGTCCGCTTTGCTCCGGAATCACTGTCCGTTTTCACCGGAATATGCAAATTTCTCCAATTTCTGTTCCTCAATACCGGCTGAAGCTCTGAAAATAAGATAATCCTCGGATAGAGATATCTCATTCATTATCACAACTTTTGCCCCCGACAAAACCCTGAATTCCTCAGTCCTATCCTGCAGTTCGTTTATAGTGCCCATAAAGTCACAATGTTTCAAGACGGCGTTTTTTAAAAATTGAAACGGTTCATCAAAAAAATCTTCATTCATCTTATAAGGATAAGAATTCAAAGATGCAATTGCATGCTTCCTGTCAATAATTCGAAGCAGCATCTTCAGGTTTTAAAAGCTTCCAATATCCTGTTTTCAGTTCGGCCTTGCCAACCCTTCGTTGCTGCTTCACAAGTCAGAAAATATGGCGTACCACAGCCCCGCTATGGGAAACCATTAATGCGGCGTTAGCTGGAGAGGCATTTAATTGTATAAAGGGGTGGTTCTGTAATGTTGAATTATGAACAACCTGGGGAGCAACGCCGTTGCGCTGGAGTTTTCCAAAGGCAAACCTGCCACCTACTCGGACTAAGGCTATCGCCTTAGTCCGCACTTATCGGGTCAGACCATCTAAGGAGCAATGCAGGATAGGCCGGCGGCAATTCTCTTTTCTTTACTTTCAATCTGAAATTTCACCATTTTGTCGAATACCGTCATCAGCCCCTCTCCATCAAGACCAGGATCACAGACACCGGAGAGTTGCAGTTCTTTAAAAAGATAATAGGAAGATTCAATAGTAGAAAGACAGTAATCTTCCGGTTGGGTCTTGATGGCAAAGCGCGAACGGTATTCCCGTTTAAAGGTCAGACGAGGCAGTTTCTGTAATCCGGGGCTGCGAAACATCATCTTTCTTGCCATAATCCAGGTAGCATCGATAAGGAATATCAAAAGCTGTCGACCTTCCGCTTGACCCTTGAAATCAAAATCCTCAGCCGGCACAGCAGTTTTCCCAGGATAGAGGACCATCGGATAATATTTCGAGTCCGAAATCAATTCCCTGGTTCGTTTATTGTTATCGAACGATATATCAATTATGATTTCCGAGCTCCACAGGGACAGGCTTGCAAGCCGTCCGGTGCCGGTCCTCTGCCTTTTCGCCTCGTGAGGATGCATCAGAAAAACAAATTTCACTCCCGGGTTTACGGGAGTAATATATTTGCAGTAACAGCTCTGGAGAGGACGGAAACACTTAAGACATCGTTCTGACATGGGGCTATTCTATAGTAACAGAGAAAGCCTGGCAACAGGAGGAACCTGTGTTTGGAGGAGCCGTCGGCTCCGGGGCAATCAGATATAGCACTGGCCTTTGGAAAAACCTATAGGTTTCTCTGGCCTTTTCACTTCGTGAAAAGAACCACGCAAATTGTAACAGAATAATATAAATATTGGATAGTCACATAAATTTAAATTAAACGATGAAAAAGTATTAGATGTGAATTAGCACGAATGTACTTCTTTAATACTTCAGATCAGAATAACAGAGATTCAATCCCTGAAAACTGGAAAAGCGACACTCTAATACAGCTACCTATGGTGGATTAATTCAAAAGAGAGATTTACAGTGCTGTTGGATATATAGCGCAGTTTATATTTGTTGTTCTTGAAAAATATTGAGTAATCGCTGTTACCTGCAGATTACCCGATCGGTTATTAAGAATTCCGAAAAAGCTTATTATCAGATATGTAATGCCATCAATCAATAGAAGCCGAGCAAATCAACTTTACATGAAAAGAGAACTTTTCTTTTCCACCATAACAAGGATTTGCTCAGATTCATATAGTATTTTTTTATCACTGCTACATCACAGAACCGGTTCTCCTTAAAATACCACTATCAGTTGCCCATGTACTCGTATTTTTTAACAGCGCCAAACCATACATTTCTCTGAAATTTAAAACCTTTGTTCTCATAAAACTTAAAAGCTCTTGTATTACCGTTTGATGCAAAAACTATAATCTTTTCGGCATGCTTTGATTTCAACCAACACAAGGCATCTTCGCATAGTCGACTGCCAATCCCTCTGCCTCTATATACATCCTTCAGATAAAACAATTTCAATTTCCCTGAATTGTCCATATCAAGAGAGGTATATGCAAAGCCTATAGGCATTTCATCGTCGGTAACCAGAATAATCCGTGACTCCTTAAAAGTGCCGAGTTCATTAATTATCCTTTTTTCAAAGTTCATAAGATCAAATCCTTTCTTCATCCAGATTGCCTGTGATTTCTGGAACTTCATCAATTCGTAGAAAAGCGGTTCTACAAGCTTAATCTGAGATGAGTCGATCTCCTTATATTCAACTGCCATCTCATCATTTATAAGAGCAGCAGAAAAGACCCTGTCCACCAATTGAAGAAGTTCTTCATTGTCAGGCGAATCTCCAACATTCTTGCCATAATATGCATGACGAATCTGCTTCTCTTCGTTGATCAGAAACACAGCCGGCAGCTGACGTTCATTGCCTTCATTAGGGCCATGTTCGATTCCTGCTTTTTTAGCTTCCATTACTTTAGATAATACTGAGGGCGCTGCATATTGGAACAAATTTCCGCCAGTTACTTTATATTGTCCAAATATTTTCTCTTCCGGATCACAAACAATTGTAAATGGGATATCCGCTTTCGACACAACAGATGTTATGTTTTCCGGAGTACTCTGAAGAACTAACAGAACATTGACTCCCTTCGCTTTAAACCGAGTCCAGTCATTTCTAAGACTACTTATACGCATCTGACAAATAGGACAACCCATATAACGTAAGAAAATCAATATTGTTTTCCCGTCGGCAAGATAGTCATGAAATCTCTGATTCTGAGTCCATGGAGTATCAAAATTAAAATCCGGTGCTTCTTTACCCTCACTCAACTTCTCTCTCATATCTATCATAACAAGCTCATACCTGCTTATTTTTAAGATAAGCGACAGCTTCTATCTCAACCTTGCCCCCGGCTGGGAGTCTGCTGACCTCATAGCAGGCCCGGGCAGGAAATCCCTCTGGAAAAAAACTACTGTATATTTTGTTAACTACTGTAAAATTATCCAGGTTATCAAGAAGGATGGTTGTTTTCACTATATCATCCATTGATCCTCCCGCAGCCTTGATAATGCTATCAAGATTTTTCATTGCCTGCTCAGCCTCCTTCACTACGTCCCCTGGAACAAGCTTTCCAGTTTCCGGATCTATACCCAACTGACCGGAGATAAATACAATATCTCCGGCTCTGACAGCCTGGGAATAGGGGCCGATGGCCGCAGGAGCATTTTTTGTTTCAATTATAAGCTTTTCATCTTTCATTTAGTCTCACCTTCTTTCAGCTCAATCCAGCAAAAATCAAGCCTTTCTTAGTTTTAAAGTCCATCTTCTTTTCAGTTATTACAAAATAAAATGCTGTTCTTTTCTTTTTCCATTATGATAATATATTACATGAAAACCCATAGCACTTTTAAGGGAAACTACGGGTTTTTTTTCGATAAAGATCTTTATTAAATTAAGGGCTTTTTATTCATCTTCTATACTTATTTCCATATTAACTTTTCTGCTTCGTACTATGCCGAAAATTACCGCAAATACCATTACTCCTAGATTTCCGAGAAGCCCGACCGTATCAAGATTTGCTGCCATTAAAAAGGACTGTAGTAATAAAACCAGAATAGCGATTACATTCAAGACATAGAACCAGAACTTATTTACATGAAACGGAGATGCTGCCCATTGTCTGGGGTAAAGCGTTGGAAGCCTAAACGATCCTATTCCAAGAACAATCCCGGTAGCAAAAAGTAACAATAATGCAAAGTTTGCAATGTACTCAATATCGAAGCCGAATATGATAGGAAGTAATCCAACAATATAGAACACAGCTATGAGTTTGTAGGGCGTATTATACTTGGGGTGTAATTTTGCAAATGATTTTGGAAACCAATTGTCAACACATGCCTGCATTATAGGCTTTGTTACCCAGCTAACAGTAGCGTTTAGGGTCGTGACGAGAGCAAACATTGCTCCACCCACAATAAAAAAGACATAGGCCCAGGATGGTAAAATAGTTTCAGCAACAAGGGTTAAAGGTTTTCCAGCAACTTGCTCAACAGGAAGTACACCAGCAGCAACTGTCGCAATCAAGGCATAAAGAAATGCAACTATTAATGTTGATACTATTAATACAAAAGGAATATCTTTCTTTGCGTTTTTTGCTTCTGCGCTTAGATTAATGATTTGAGATGCGCCTCCTGTTGCAAATGTTAATATCGCCATCCCTGTCAATAAACCTGTTACACCATTTGTCATAAACCCGGGGTTTTGGAAATATCCCGGTTGTATTTTAAAAACTCCAAAACCTACAAATAGTGCAAGAGCTGCAGCGAGAATAAAAACCATTAAAAACTGAGTCTTAGCAGCTTTCTTTATTCCAAATAAATTGATCCCAAAAACCAAAGTCAATATTATTATTGAAATAAGTTTTGGAGGGATGGAAGGTACAAGTGCAAAAAAATAGTCACCAAAAGATATTGCGTACATTGCTATCGAAATATTGGAGATAATATAAATGATAATATACATTCCGGAGAATTTTTTATTTACAAAGACAGCAGCTTGAGTGTATTGCCCGCCTCTCATCCTTACCGAACTTGTTATAAAAATTGTTGGAATTGTTAGAGCAATAACTGCAATTGCAGCCAATACATAAGATATATTAGCCGATCTTCCTGTCATTGCAATAGCCACTCCAGTTAGCGCCATAATTCCGGCACCGATAATCTGTCCAAATGAAATTGAAAATAATTCCTTTCGTCCTAGTGATTTGTGAAGATCCTTCGTTGAAAAACTGGTCTCAGACATCTTTGTCCTCCTGCTTAGATTTTTTTACTGTGATAATTTTTACTATCACAATTTTATTTTTGAGTATCAAAAAAGATTTCGGGTTCTCTTCGTTCCTGAGCCATAGCCGTAAGGAATTCCACCTGTTCCTGATAGTGTGGAACTCTAATTTCTCTGGCACCTTCAGGACAATCTTTTATACATCTATTACATAATATGCATCTGAATTTATCTGTTTTTTTAGGATCATTTGGATCTATTGCTTTCACCGGACAATTCTCAACACATTTACCGCAGTTTATGCATTTATCATCTGCTGTTGCAGCAATCGGCGGATCCATAGCGTTTTTATATGGAAAATCACCCGGTACTTCTAAATGGATATTATCAGGATCAACCATATCACCAAGCCTTTTTGCTATTTCTCTCCCGAATTCAATTTGCTTTTCTGTATCACTTTCATCCGGCCTGCCGACCGCAACGCCGTTATTAAATGAATGTTCCGCTACAAACGCAGCCGCTCCAATTACTTTAAAACCGCAATCTTCCGCACTATTTTTCAATTCCAATAGTGAATCTTCATATGCTCTATTACCATACACAACAACAGATACACATGATGTATTATTGGCGAGTGTCCTGTTAAAGATTTCTTTTGCCGAAGGCGTCATTCTACCGAAATATGCAGGCATCCCGAAAAGTACAAATTCGTCTTTTTCAAATACTCGTCTTTCCCATCTCTTGTCGAAATTTGTTAAATCCAAATGTTCTACCTTTTCAGCATCCATTCCTTTAGCAATATTCTCTAATGTTTTTTTTGTTGTGCCGCCTGGTGAAAAATACATAAGTATTATTTTTTTGTATTCCATTTCATTACCTTCCTATAGTTTCTCTAGCATTTCATCAATATCCGGAATATCTGCCGCATCAGTACCATACTGAACAAATTCAGCTTCACCCTTAATATTAAACAAAAAGGCCGCCGGTAACTGAAGCTCATTCCCTTCATATTTCCCATGCTTTACACCCATATTCAGGGCTTTAATGCCTTTTACCAGTACTTTTTTTGAGGCCATTCCCATTTCACTGTATGCAGTATTAAGATTATAGAGCTTATATAACTCCTGCTCAGGATCACAAATTATGGTATAAGGAATATCCGCTTTTTTTACATTTTCCTTTATAATTTCAGGTGTACTTTGCAGAACTATAAATAATTGAGCACCTTTATCAGTAAATTCTTTGTACCGTTTTATATACTCCTGAATATCAACCTGGCAAAGCGTACATCCAAAATATCTCAAAAAGACAAGGTAAGTTTTCTTATCAAGTTTGGAATTAAAATCAATATTATTTTCCCAGGGCGTATTATATGAGAAATTTCTTACCTTATCGGATATGGCCAGTTTATTCATTGTATTAGCTACTCTGACTAGACACTCATTAAGTATGCTTCTTGGACAGGCAACATTAATTCGCTGGAAATATTCACCTTCGGAGCCAAACATTGTACCGCCCTCCAGCAATACCTTTGCTCCCTCTACCATTCTGTTATCAAGATCTTTACCACCTGTACCATAAGCTTCCAAGTCTATCCAGGCAAGATATGTTCCTTCCGCCGGAACATATTTAGCTTCAGGAAGATGCTTACTTAAGAATTCCTGAATATAATATATATTACCATCTATATAATCATTTACTTGCTCCAACCAATCTTCACTTTCATCAAATGCTGCCTGAACCGCACAAATTGAAAGTGGTGAAAGCAGACCCATGCCTACAACTTCATTCCATCTTTCTTTGTACTTTTCATTTTTAATTATTATATGCGATGTATGCATGCCGGCCAAATTGAAGGTTTTACTGGGTGCAGTACAGGTTATTATTCTATCTTCTCCGGGAAAAAGAGACTCCAAAACAGTATGTTTTACATTTTTTCTTACTATATCAAAGTGTATTTCATCCGACACCAGAACCACATCATTTGAGAGGCATATTTCTCCTACCCTCCTCAGTTCTTCTTCCTTCCAGACTCTTCCCACAGGATTATGGGGTGAACATAAAACCATCATTGTATTGTCTGGATCTTTTGCTTTTTCTTCCAGATCATCGAAATCCATTGTGTAATAACCGTTATTATTAATTAGAGCATTATTTTTTATCACCCGTTTATTATTCTCAATGCTCATCATAAATGGATAATATACAGGTTTTTGAATTATAATGCCTTCACCTTCTTTGGAAAAACATCTTATTAAATCACTAATTGCCGGAACGACACCCGGACTGATAAATATATCCTCAGAATTTACATACCAATTAAATCGTCTCTGCATCCAGGAGCCTACAGCCCTGAAGTATTCTCCTGTAAAGTGTGCGCTATAACCAAAAATCTCCTTATCCACCCTTGTTTTTATAGCGTCCTGAATAGGTTTTGAACATGCAAAATCCATATCCGCTACCCAGAGGGGAATTGTGTCCCCATCTACTTTGGAATTAAGAAGAGCTCCAAATTCCCATTTGATACTATTGGTACCCTTTCGATCAACAATTCTATCCAAATCATATTTCATAATTGTTTTCTCCTTTAGCCTTAATAATTATTAACGGAATTTTTTTACCAGAGATCATTCCGCATAGCTTCATTATGTTCTTCTGTCCAAATGCCGGGAACACCACCAGTATGGAGAAAAATCGCCGAAGATTGCGCTGGAATAACCTCTCTCTCCACCATATCCAGAAACCCTCTAAACCCCTTGCCAGTGTAGCAAGGGTCGACAATTACGCCCTCAGTTTCCGCCAGCCTGTATACAGCTTTACGAGTAATAGCATCAGGAATATTATACCCGTCTCCGTAATAATCAGCAGAGAGATCGATATCCGAAGCATCACATTTAATACCCAGCTCAAATTCTTTGCTAACATCATTGATAAAATTGGACAGAGTCTGCTGAGCATCCTCCTGAAGAGGTGCAACCGATATTGCTTTTATTTTAAAAGGGGCGTTATAATATTTAGCTCCAAGAAACAAACCGGCATAGGTTCCCCCGGTTCCGTTTGAAACAACAAGATATTCCGGATTAATTTTCTGCTCCTTACATTGCTGCATAATTTCCTTCACTGCATAGAAATAACCCAATGTACCTGCAGGGCTAAGGCCCCCCATAGGAATTTCGAAAACCTTATCACCCTGGACATTATATTTTTCCAATACTTGTGAGGTTGACTCGTCCTTCATTTTGTAAAATGCCTCAACCATCTGATCTTGCGGAAGTTTTAATATCTCAGTAGTATCCATAAAAACAAGTTCAGCACCAAACATACGGTCAAGAACTAAATTACCGCTCATCCTTTCGGGAATGGGACCAAAACAGATTATTACTGATTTCATCCCATTCATCCCGGCAACTGCCGCAGTCAGCCTGCCATGGTTAGTCTGAACTCCGCCATAGGTCAACAGCGTATTACAACCCGCATCAATCGCTTCCTTAACAATATATTCAAGCTTTCTTAATTTGTTGCCGCCACCTCCTATTCCTGTCATATCATCGCGTTTGATGTACATATCCGCTTTACCAGTTAAACTGCTCAGTCTGGATAATTTATGCAATGGCGTTGGATAGAATCCAATATTAACTTTAGATTTATCTTTTAGTTTCACTGTTTAGTCCTTTAATAATTATTCAATCTTGGAGATATATCTGTACACAGTTGCTTCCGATGTTTTCATCCTGGCAGCGATCTCCCTTACTGCCCCTTTAAGCAGAAAGAAGCCTTCATCATTTAGTGATTTTATTACCACCAATTTTTCATTCAGGGTCATTCGCTCAGGTGGAATGCTATTATTACCCAGAACCTTCTCAACCATAGAAGATGTAAGCTCTTCAATAGAGGAATTTATATTTTCAGTTATCTTAACGGAAGTTTCGCCAAGATCATCAAATTCCATACTTTCATCACCATTGATTAATGTTTCCAAAAGTGATTTTGCCTGTTCATATTGGGATATATCAATGTTTATACAAATCATTGCAGCAGGTTTTTTATTTTCATCTCGAATAATCATTGTGGATGAGCGCAAAGCCTTTCCATTCGCTGTTTTACCCTTATAGTTAATAAAATAATCCTTATTATTTGATTGACTATGTTTCAAAACTTTAAGTGCAAAATCTGTTACAGGTCCACCTACGTTTCTCCCTGAAAGACTATTCTGTATAGCCAGAATCGAGTTTTCATAATCAGACAGATCATGAAGAACTATCTCAATATTCTCCCCCAAAACCTTTCCCAAAAATTCTACAAGCGCTTTACATGTATTAAGAAGTTCTTTATTCAAAACCTTTCCTTACTAATTTTTTCTTACGAATATAATATTTTATCATGATGTATATTTTTTCGCAAGATATTATTTTTTTAGTGCATATATTAGTTAGGGTATTTTATTTTTGCATACAAATATATCGATTATTGCTGAGGCTTTTTCAATAATCGATAGTCTTTGATAAATTCGAATTATCCTTGAGTGGAGACTCCCCCCCGGATTTCTTAAATCTCCTGTAATAGTAAAAAATCGACCCATATTAAATGGAAAATGATACAGCACCTTGTATCAAAACACGCCTCTCCCGTTAAAAGAATGTTTTAGGCTAATCACATGATATAATAGTTCGGCTTCAATGGTTGGCAGAATAAAGTATTGCAGGATCCTGATGTCTACCAAGCATAAAACTCAGCACATCAGGCAAAAGTTCAGCTTCACCATAAAACCAATATATTCCCAAATCTAAGGGCTTCATCCGATTATAAGCACGCTTGACTATGTTGACGAATAATTGATTCGGCAATTCACACTCTCTTCCGACATTAACGCCTTCGTCTCTGTGATCGACTATGGAGCCAACATGCTTTAAAAATATCATTTTCGGTAAAGTTATTTTTAATCTCTCTTGAGATTATCGAAAGATTTCTGCCGAATCGTTTGGCGATGAATCGTATAGACCCTTATGGGTGAATGCCGATCATTACCTCTTCGTGTTCTTCCGAGATTAAAACTCTATATAGTCTCTTGGGTTTTAAGGTATACTTCACGCACGAGGCTCCTTTGGGTTGTCTTTTTTTAAAAAACATTACCTAAGGTAGCCGCCCTTTTCCATCCTCCCGTTGAGGGAAGTGTTGCTCCTTAGACTGGAACGCGAGTTTGTTATTTTATATTTCCAATTTGTTAAATGAGCTTGAAGATCATTTAACTCTTCGTTTATCTTCAATATAGCTTTTAGTAGCGCTTCATCGAAACCGGTAGTAATTAAAATTGAAAACTTTTTTTCCAGAACAAACGACTGAATCGTAGTAGTGGAGACCAAAGGATTAACATCTAATAAATCACATTTATTATTTAGTTTCCGATGCTTATATAAAGCCGGGCGATGACGGAGCAACCTGCGGTTGCTCTGGAGTTTGGAGGAGCCGGTGGCTCCTCGGGCCTTTTCCTGCGGAAAAGAGCCATGACTTGCATCCAAAAGTCCATGTAGTGTATCCGGGTTTAAAAAGTTCCTGATGTCCTATTTCGTGTAAGGTTCATAACCCACTTTATCCCGCAATAAAGCGCTTTTCACGGCACTCGGGCTCCAAACAGGGTGGAGGAATCAAAGATTCCTCATAACGCGTTCTGCGTTAGCAGGTGAAGGAACCTGCGGTTCCTCTGGCCTTTTCCTACGGAAAAGAGCCACGCAATTATTTGGTAATAATGTTTGATTGTAAGCTGTGATTTGAAAAAATGATTTAGCCTGGGGAGCAGCTACCGCTGCTCTGGAGTTTGCCTGCGGCAAACGTCCACGATGACGGAGGAATGTTCCTTGCAGTCTCATTCCTCTGGAGTTTTGGCAGTGCCAAAACGTCCACTACAACCTACTCGGATTCAGGCTTGCGCCTTCATCTGCACTTTCGCAGTCAGACCATATGGCTCAACGTGCCCCCGAGGCTTTCAACCACATTTCTTCGACATTTGCAGGTCAAATTAGGTTCCAACGCGTTCTGCGTTAGCGGGTGGAGCAACCTGTGGTTCCTCTGGAGTTTTGGCTATGCCAAAACATCCATGAATTATAAGGCAAAAGATTAAGCTGTGATTTGAAAAAATGATTTAGCCTGGCGTGGATGACGGAGCAACCTGCGGTTGCTCTGGAGTTTGGAGGAACCTTTGGTTCCTCGGGCCTTTTCACTTCGTGAAAAGAGCCATGCCTGAGCCAAAACATCCATGCAGCGTATTCAGGGTTTAAAGCTTTTTATGAGGTTAATCGTGTAAGATTTTGTATTCGCTTTGTCCCGCGAGTAAACCACTTTTCACGGCACTCGGGTGACTAACAGAGTTCCAACGCTTTCTGCGTTAGCGGGTGGAGCAACCTGCGGTTGCTCTGGAGTTTTGCTTTGCAAAACATCCATGAATTATAAGGCAAGGGATTAATCTGTTATCTGTAAAAATGATTTAGCCTGGCTGATGACGGAGCAACCTGCGGTTGCTCTGGAGTTTGGAGGAACCTTTGGTTCCTCGGGCCTTTTCACTTCGTGAAAAGAGCCATGCCTGAGCCAAAACATCCATACAGCGTATTCAGGGTTTAAAGCTTTTTATGAGGTTAATCGTGTAAGATTTTGTATTCGCTTTGTCCCGCGGGTAAACCACTTTTCACGGCACTCGGGTGACTAACAGAGTTCCAACGCTTTCTGCGTTAGCGGGTGGAGCAACCTGTGGTTGCTCTGGCCTTTTCCTGCGGAAAAGAGCCACGCGATTATTTGGTAATAATGTTTGATTGTAATCTGTGATTTGAAAAAATGATTTAGCCTGGCGATGACCTACTCGGATTCAGGCTTGCGCCTTCATCTGCACTTTCGCAGTCAGACCATATGGCGTAACGTGCCCCCGGGGCTTTAGGTAAGTTTTTAGTTCTGGTGTATGTCAAACAGGGAGATAACGCTTTCTGCGTTAGCGGGTGGAGCAACCTGTGGTTGCTCTGGCCTTTTCCTGCGGAAAAGAGCCACGCGATTATTTGGTAATAATGTTTGATTGTAATCTGTGATTTGAAAAAATGATTTAGCCTGGCGATGACCTACTCGGATTCAGGCTTGCGCCTTCATCTGCACTTTCGCAGTCAGACCATATGGCGTAACGTGCCCCCGGGGCTTTAGGTAAGTTTTTAGTTCTGGTGTATGTCAAACAGGGAGATAACGCTTTCTGCGTTAGCGGGAGTGAGTTAATAATAAAATATGGGATTTAGCTGTGATTTGAAAAAAATGATTTAGCCTGGCGATGATGGAGCAACCTGCGGTTGCTCTGGAGTTTTACTTCATAAAACATCCATACAGCTTATCCGAGGTTTAAACTCTTTTCTTGGGTTACTTGGCGTAAGGTTCATAACCCACTTTGTCCCGCGGGTAAACCACTTTTCAGGGTACTAGGGCGTCAAATTAGGTTCCAACGCGTATTGCATTAGCGGGTGGAGGAACCTGTGGTTGCTCTGGCCTTTTCCTGCGGAAAAGAGCCACGCGATTATTTGGTAATAATGTTTGATTGTAATCTGTGATTTGAAAAAATGATTTAGCCTGGCGATGACCTACTCGGATTCAGGCTTGCGCCTTCATCTGCACTTTCGCAGTCAGACCATATGGCGTAACGTGCCCCCGGGGCTTTAGGTAAGTTTTTAGTTCTGGTGTATGTCAAACAGGGAGATAACGCTTTCTGCGTTAGCGGGAGTGAGTTAATAATAAAATATGGGATTTAGCTGTGATTTGAAAAAATGATTTAGCCTGGCGATGACCTACTCGAATGAAGTTTCAGCTTCGCTTCGACTTCATCTGCACTTTCGCAGTCAGACCATATGGCTCAACGTGCCCCCGAGGCTTTCAACCACATTTCTTCGACATTTGCAGGTCAAATTAGGTTCCAACGCTTATTGCGTTAGCGGGAGAGTACCAAACCCTTCTCAGGGCCAAAAAAAAGAGCACTATAAAGTTCCAAAAGAACTTTCGTAAGCGTCAAAACAACCACACCCTGAAAAATCAATCGAGATGAATATTCCAGGCAAGTAGCCGATACCAATCTTCACGGCAATTCATTAACGGAGCCTTTGTAAAAATCTTTCTTAGATATTCATAAGGGTTGAGCCCATTCTG
>JAEKNX010000027.1 GCA_016839055.1 Spirochaetales bacterium | reverse complement strand
GATTTAGCTTGGACGGCTTAAGGAATGATACACCTTAAACCTTTTCAAAATATGTCTTGACAGTAGGGCTCATCATAGAAGCTCCTGACGGCCAGCAATATTGTGAGGTCTCGGTCGAAGATATTACAACGCGGAAGGAAGCGGAAAAAGCTCTGTATGAGACCAATTTGAAACTGGAAGCAGTGAATGTTGAGCTTAAAGACAGGGCTGTCTGGATGAACGCGCTGAATGATTTCTCTTTCGATATCGCGCGAAAGTTGGACTTTAATAGTTCGATTAATATAATAATGGCCCATTTATCAAAGAACTTTGATTATTCACTCGCATTCACAATATTTTTCAACTGGGATCATTCGGTTTTTACAATCGATCATCTTGATTGTAGAGAGTCAGATCTTCTTAAACAGATAGATGTTAAGTATAATGATCAATACCGAATAACTAATCAGGACATGTCGATTCTGTTGTCTAAAAAGAGCGGCGCCTATGTTGTGGATATTGAATCTGTAAGTTCTGGTGAAGCAGGGCCTGAATTTTTTGCCCTTTTAAAGAGACTCGAAAACAACGGGTTGAAAACCTTTGTATTAATTCCATTTTCTACCGGAGATAAGCAAGTTGGACAGCTTTTTATGGGGTATTGTAAAAAACTTTGCATTTCAGATAATGAGAATTATTATCTGACAGGACTCACAGATTATACAACTATGCTGATGGATAATATAAGATTATACAAGAAACTGAAAAAATCTTATGAACATCTTAAAAAGGCGCAGGATTCGATGAGAAAGCAGGAACGACTAAAAGCTATGGGCCAGATAGCTAGTGGGGTTACTCATGACATCAATAATACTCTTGCACCAATAACTCTCTACACTGAGGCCCTTCTTGATAATGAGCCTGAACTGAGTGACCGCGCCCGACGATATCTCAAGACTATTCAGAATGCTGTGGCTGATATTGAAAATGTTACGCAAAGGTTAAGAACCTTCTATAAGCAGGATGAAGAGCAAATAACTGAATCCATTGTTGTCACTCAGCTCTTCGATGAATTAATAGAATTGACACGTCCCCGCTGGGAGGCCATGCCAAACCGGAGCGGTAAAGTTATTAGCATAGCTAAACTGATTTCTGATCCAAAGTTTGTAATTGAAGGGATAACTAGTGATATCAGAGAGTCACTTGTTAATTGTGTTTTAAATGCGGTTGATGCTATGCCTGAAGGTGGAATGATAAAATTGGTACAACGAGAGTCTGCTGATTATTGCATTCTGTCAGTCATTGATAATGGAAGCGGCATGACCGAGGTGCAGCTGCAGCGTTGCCGGGAACCCTTTTATACAACTAAGGGTTCAGCCGGTACCGGGCTTGGCCTCTCAGAGGTTTATGGCATGATACAACGGCATAGCGGTCATCTTGAGATCGAAAGTACTCCCGGCGAAGGTACATCAATAAATTTATATTTTCCAAGGAAGGAAAAAAATAATAATGTAAAAGTTGATGAAAAACCTACAGCTCCAATACCTTCAGTTAAAATTCTCTGCGTAGATGATGATCCTATAGTCCTTGACGGTCTCAGTGAAATGCTTGCCATTGATGGTCATTATGTTGAGACGGCCAGGAGCGGAAAAGAAGCAATAGAATTATTTTATGAACACTTTAGAAATAAGGATGGTTTTCAGATAGTAATTACCGATCTAGGAATGCCAGGAATGGATGGATATGAGGTAGCCTCACAGCTTAAAAAGATCGATCCTCTAATTCCGATAATTATGCTTTCCGGCTGGGGGCAGCAGATACTTCAGGACGATATAATTCCTGTGAATATCGATATGGTCTTGAGTAAACCTCCCAGAATGAAAGTATTGCGGTCGGCTCTGAAATCTCAGATTTTCAAGGGGGATTGAATTGGATGTTAACAAAGTTTTAGTATCAAGAATGAGGGTGGTAAACATAATTGACCCGAAACAGCAGTAATCGAAGACCGTTCGGAATTTTATTTAGTATTTTGCCTCTACTTATTTTTCCTGTCCTCTGGTTTTTTATGCTCATGAAAGAAATTATCTCAGGGCCTGTCTTTTTACTCCGCGCGTCTCTCATCCTTGACTTCATATTAGTTGCCGTTATCTGCTGTTTTTTAATCATAGAACGAATAAAATGTAAAAACATTGAAGAAGAATCATCCCACAATAAGATCTTTCGATCTTTGATATTTAAAAAAATTCCCGCAAATCTCATTATGGTTGATTCCCGGACAGATTTAGTAGTAGATTTTAATCAAGCCGCTCTAAACCATGTCGGAGAGGGTAGAGGAAGCCTTACCGGAATAAAATGCGAAAATTATCAATCTGGTGAAAACAGTCATCAACATTTTGAATTAACAGCATTTGAAGATGCCGAATTACTCAACGGCATTTTAATGATCAAAAAGCAGCTGCCGTTCTCTGAAATGACAGGAAACAGTCAAATTACCAAAGAGAGCAGTATAGCTGGTAAGCATTTTTTTAAAGATCTTCCAATTCCGATATATCGTTCGACTTTTTACGGCGAGCTGCTCTCTGCCAATGATGAATTTCTCAGCCTCATGGAAATTCCTGATGATCAGAATCTCGAAAATATTGATTTCAACCAATTCTTTGAGGAGAGTATTGAACGGGAATATCTTTATGAGATGATTAGGAAGGATGCCATAGTGAAAAGCATGGAAATCCATTTCAAACGTTTAAACGGAAAAAGCTTTCCCGCCCTTGTTACCGCATACTCAGTTATAGAAAATGGAAACATGATAATTGAGAGCAGTCTAATTGATATCACAGCAATAAGAATGCTGGAAAAAGAAAAGCGCAGAATGGACTCTCTTGAATACCGGAATAAATATATGAATTCTATTAATGAACTGGCCGCGGGAATTGCACATGACATTAATAATATTCTTGCGGGAATCCAGGGGCATGCACAGGTCATCCAGTATAAGTTAGAAAAGGACAACCCCCTTTTAAACTCAGTGGGAAGAATTTTATCGGCGGTTAACAGGGCTGACCACATTCTTCAGGGGCTGATGTCTTCGATAGGAGCCTATGATTTTAATCCTGTATTACAGAATCTTGATTCGTTTCTCGAAGGCGTACTGAAAAAGAATGAGGATAGTCTGAATATAAAGGGTTTATATCGCATAATCAGAATGGACAATTCAGTTGGCGTTGAGTTTGATTCAGTACTAATGGAAGAGGTTATTATTGAACTTGTCAAGAACGCGGCAGCCGCGGTACGGGGTGAGCAGGAAATCATAATAACCACGGCTCTTGAAAAACCTCATGATATTATCTCCAGTTTTCTGGTCGATGCTGAGCAGAAGTGCGTAAGTTTTTCTATTATTGATAAGGGCCTCGGAATGTCGCCGGATACACTCGAGAAAGTTTTCATACCATATTTTACTACCAAAGAATTTGGAACCGGAGCAGGTTTGGGGCTGACTAAGGTTTACGGCATTATACAAAAGCATAACGGGGCTATAGGTATTGTGAATGAACCTGGCCGTGGGATGACAGTTTCTGTTTATCTTAAATTATAAAGCGTGGGCTGCGGTCTATGAAAAGACGAGGGCGTACCGATAAATAGAAGAAGGAGAATTAAATGAGTAAAAAAATACTTGCTATTGATGATGAGGTATCCATTTTAGAGGCGCTGAAGACTATTTTAGATGATATGGGATATTTAGTTACTACTTTTTCTAATTCAATCGATGGCGAATCTGCGGCTCTGACTGAAGATTATGATCTTATTCTTTGTGATATGAGGATGCCTGAGCGTAACGGGGCTGAAGTTACAAGAAATATTATGGCCAAAAAACCCAATGCCCGGATATTAATTATAACAGCTTTTCCCGGAGATCCGCTGGCAAGACAATCGCTGGACGCCGGAGCAAAGGGACTGGTTAAGAAGCCCTTTGAAATAGGGAAAATTCTATCATTCTTAAGAGAGGGGTAGATAATGAGAGAATCTGAGAAATATATAATCGAGGATTTATTAACTGAATCGAAAAATACTCTAGATGAACTCAGTTCCTTGGATGATATGCTGAGACAGAGTAGGGATCTGTTCAATAATAATGTTTCAGATGCCATTAAATCCCGGTTCCATGAGGACGAGAGTGAAGGGCAGGTTTTCAGGATTGATGGACGTACCGAATTTAATGCTTCAGAAGATAAAATGGTTCTGTTGGTTGATTTTTATCCGCCGTCGGAAGGCATGAAACCTCTTCAATATAATGATGTTTCAGAGAAACTTGCCGAAAAAGGGATAGTTTATGGTATAGAAGGAGATGCAATTAAAGATGCCATTTTTACCTGTAATACAGAAGGAGAGGCGGTAAGGGGAGTTCTGATTGCTAGGGGGAAAATGCCGGAAGATGAAATACCTGAACATGTAGTAATCGAGGAAAACCTCAATTTCAAGAAGAAGAAACTTGAAAAAACTGAAAACATTGATTTTAAGGAGATGAGTCCGTTTATCCTCGTTAAGGAAGGTGAAACCCTGGCAAGGCGAATCCATTTAAGAGCAGGTTCCGACGGAAGGAATATCTATGGGGAGGAGATGGAATCCGGAACACGGAGAATCAAGATCGTAAACCCTGGTAAGAATACGCGAACCTATGAAGATCATATCGTCTCAACCTGCGACGGACGGTTTGAGATTCAGAATGATGAATTCTATGTTAATGAAATTCTACAGATAAGCAGCGATGTCGATTACAGTACGGGGCATATAGACTTTCCCGGAGATGTTATTGTGGGGGGGAGTATTCAGGACGGTTTTAAGATAAAATCTGGCGGCTCAATCTTCGTAATAAAGACATTGGACGCATCCGAGATTGTATGTAAAGTTGATTTAAATGTGAAGCAGGGGATAATCGGACGAAAGAAGGCCTCAGTAAAAGTCGGCGGGATAATAAGAGCAAAATTTATTGAAAACTGCTATGTTGAGGCTCTGGATAGTATTTATATTGAGGTGGGCGTTATGAATTCCGCCATCTATACTTCAGGAAAACTCGAATTAGGCAGTAAGGGCGTTATCGTGGGCGGCACAATCAGAGCGCAGAATGGGGTTCAAGCCGCGCATATAGGCTCGAGGATGGGACCTCGAACTGAAATTTATTGCGGAACGGATTATCGAATTTACAACAAACTCGAATGGATAAGAGATAATAGTCTCAAATTAGCAATTAAATTAAATAGAATTGACTTGGAAATTAAAAAAAATAATATTGCAGACGGCGAACTCGTAGATATTAGAAAAAAACTGAAGGAGTCAATTCACAAACTCAATGAGCTGGCGGGTGACTTGGTCTATAAACTGGATAAAAACGACACTGCAGAAGTCTGGGTAAGCGGAAAGGTATATCCCGGCGTCTATATTGAGATTTGTCATATATCTTATGTCGTGAGCGAAGAGATGAGCGGTGTCCGCTTTAAACTTGACAAAACCAAAGGTGTAATATCAGTTTACAGATAAGTTTTGCAGATTGTAAACCTGAAAAAAAAACCATTTCAAGTTGCCTTGAAATGGTTCAAACTGCCGCCGAGGGGAATTGAACCCTTGACACGAGGATTTTCAGTCCTCTGCTCTACCGACTGAGCTACAGCGGCGTTACTGGAATATTTATACTTAAACCGCCGAAAAAAGTCAATAGAGTTCGGTTAGAAATTGCAACTAGCATCAATATTCATATATAATCCTGAACGTGATAACAAGACACAATAAAATTATAGTACAGCTCATGCTGCTTTTTCTCGCCTTGCAGCTTGGAGGACAGCTGTCAGCCGGGAGGGCCGGAGCCGAAGACGGTTTTATAAATCTTTTTACGGCAATCAGTTATATCTGTCTCCTGAGCCGTGGACTGATATGGATTCTCATTCTAAAGAGGATGAAGCTTGTTGCCGCTTATCCCTTAACCGGGATGGTCTATCTCCTCATTCTGCCGCTATCGGCTTATTTCTTCGGCGATGAAATAAGCTGGGAGAAGGCTGCAGGAGCCGCGCTGATTTTTACCGGGATAGTCTTTACTGCAGCAGGACAGTCGGGGGCGAGGAAGGGGAAGAGTGCGTAATGAGAGCTGAATACCTTCTTCTTATTCTTATGCCGGTGCTGGTGACGGCCGGACAGCTTTTGTTGAAGAAAAATACGTACAAAATAGTCACCGACGCGGGTCTTATAAGTTTTTTTCATTCTCTTCTTGTTCCGGGAATTATCCTTGGGGCGGCCGGAGTTGTCTGTGCTCCCCTTCTTTACATTAAGGCGCTCGGGGCAGTTCCGCTGTCCGAGGCTTTCGCGTTTAACTCTCTCAATTATATTTTTGTTTTTCTCTCCGGCCACTTTCTCCTGAAGGAGGATGTTAACGCCATGCAGGTTGCAGGTGTGGTCCTTATTTCAGCAGGATTTCTTCTGCCGTTTGCATCCGGAGCCCTCGGTGCTTAGTGTTATCATCCCCGTCTATAACGGAGGCGCCGGGCTGAAGGCTCTATGGACCCGGCTTGAGCCTGTGATGAAAGCTCTTGGCTGCCCCTGGGAGGTTGTTTTCGTTGATGACGGCAGTACCGACGGCAGTATTGAGCAGATTAAAGGCATATGCACGACCGAACCCTCGTCCGCCTGGGTTAGACTCGCCGAAAACAGGGGGCAGCAGGCAGCCGTCCTCTGCGGATTTCGGCACTGCAGCGGCGACTGGGCGGTGACGATAGATGACGACCTTCAGCATCCGCCCGAATTCATCCCGGCCCTGTATAGCGAGGCGGAAGAGGGCAGATTTGACGCGGTTTACGCGGTGCCCGGGAATGGCTCGGGTAAAGCCGGAGGCCTTATTCGTGACGGGTTTTTCTCTATTCTTCTTGGAAAACCGGCAGGAATGAAGATAGGAAGCTTCAGGATCCTCTCCCGGGCCGCTGTAGATCTCATCTGCGCTGCCGACGGCAGGTTTGTCTATATCTCCGCCGAACTCTTCAGCGGGGCCCTCAGGATTGGCTCAATAAGATATCCGGCCGAACCGCAGGCCGCGTTGCCGGCTCAGCCAAGCCGTTACGGAACATCGGGCAGGCTCATTCTCTACCTTAAACTTTTTCTCTGGTATACTCCTGTAATCAGAAGATTAACCCGGTTACTTACCGAAGGCCCGGGGATAGTCAGCGGATGCCGGCAGTATCGGGTAGCCGATAAGGGAGGCTTTAAATGATTCTAAATATTATTGGCGGCGGCCCGGGGCAGCTTTCTGCCATAATGCGAAGCCGCAAGCTCGGGATGAAGGTTCTCGTTACCGACATAAACAGCGAAGCCCCGGGCTGCCTCGCCGCAGATTTCTTTGAGAAGGCATCCACCTTCGATGCCCAGGAGACTGAGGCGGCGCTCAGGCGGTTCCAGACGAGGCGGGGCCTCAGTGTCGGTGCCGTTCTGGTTACGGGCACAGATCAGCCTGTTCTGACGGCTGCGGTAGTTTCCAAGCGGCTCGGTATCCCGTATTTTCTAAGTCCCGAACAGGCCCTCTGGGTAACGAATAAAAAGGCTATGAAAACAAGGTTGAGCGCGGCTGGAATCAGGGTTTCCCCCTATACCTTTGTCTCCGAGGGCTTCAGGGCCGATGAGATATCCTCTCTCTCGTTTCCAGTTGTTGTCAAACCGCTTGATTCTCAGGGACAGCGCGGGGTCTACCGGCTTGAAACCGCTGCTGAAGTTGCCGACAGGTTCAGCGAGGTCGCGCATTTCAGCCGGGAGAGTGAAATCCTCGTTGAAGAGTATTATGAGTCCGATGAGGTAACGCTCAGCGGCTGGGTCGAGGCCGGACGGCTTTATATACTGACGGTCACCGACCGGCGCAGGCTTGATAATCTTCCGGGCATAGGCGTCTGCATCTCTCATCAGTACCCCTCACGGCATATAGAGCGCCTTCCCGAAATCCGCCGAATGACCGAGGAAATTGTCCTCACCTTCGGGATAAAAACGGGGCCGGTGTATTTTCAGTACCTGATCGGCGAAGAGGGCATAATCGTGAACGAGACAGCCTGCAGGCTCGGCGGCGCCTATGAGGATGAGTTTATCCCCTTTATTACCGGAGTAGATATTCTCGATGTGATGATAAAGATGAGCTGCGGACTCGATTATGATAAGGGCGCTATGGAGCGGATTGACAGCCACTTAGAAGGAAAGGTCGTCTCTCTTCAGATGTTTTTCTGCCGCGAGGGGAGGATTGATTCCTGTCTCGGGATGGAGGAAGTTAGAAAACTGCCGGGGGTAACAGGAGGCGCGTTTCTTCTGCCGGGGGGGACTTCTGTTCGGAACAGGCTCAATTCAACCCAGCGCTCGGGTTACTTTATTGTCTGCTGCTCTGACAAGGCAGAAGCCGATGAAGTTGTACGGAAAGCTTATTCGCTTCTAAGGATTAATGATGAAAACGGACAGAATATGATAAGAGTCTATGATAAGATGTTCTTTGGAGGCTGAATTTTGAGAAAATTAGTTGTAATCACCTTAACCCTATCGGTGTTTCTCTTTGTTTCCTGTTCGGACGATAAGTCCGTTACGATAGCTGAGCAGTACGGACTTGCGTACGCCCCGCTCCAGATTATGCGGGAGAAAGCTTTTTTTGAAGAACTCGAGCCGGACTTCGAGGTGAAGTGGGTAAAACTTGGAAATACGGCCGCTATTCGCGAGGCAGTACTTGCCGGCGAAGTAGACGCCGGTTTTCTGGGAATTCCTCCCCTCCTCATAGGTGCCGATAAAGGGATGGACTGGAAGCTGATTTCGGGCCTGTCGGTCTGCCCAGTCGGTCTCGTTGCCGAAAGTTCTGAGATTCCTGATTTCGGCAGCCTTAGAAAAGATCACCGCATAGCGCTGCCTCAGCCTGGAAGCATTCAGCACATCCTTCTATCAATGGCGGCTGAAAGAGAGCGGGGTGATCCGGCCCTCTTTGACGGCAGCCTTGTTACTATGAAACACCCCGACGGGATGATGGCGCTTCTCTCCGGGGCGGTTGACGCTCACTTTACCTCTCCTCCCTACATCTTCATGGAGAATGAAGGTGGAGGAGGTTATGAGACGGTGCTCGGAGGCACGGAGGCCTTTGGCGGTGAGTTTTCCTTCATTGTGGCCATGGCCGACGGCGCGTTCATAAAGGATCGGCCGGAACTTTTAAACAGCTTTTTAACGGCCCTTGAGAGGGCGGTTGATTTTATAGGCGCCCGGCCTGAAGAATGCGCGCGGATATTAGCCGGTATTTATGAGCTGCCGCAAGAGGATATTCTTAGATACATTACCTATCCGGGGATGAAATATACAACAGAGATAAAGGGCCTCGGCAGATTCATAGAGTTTATGACCGAAAATAATTATCTCAGCAGCGGACTGACTGAGAGCGATGTGCTCTATGAGGGCCTCCGGGATTAGCGGATGAAAAGAAGCAGGATAGAAGGCTCTATTATCTGGTTTGCCGCCCTCCTCGGGCTCTGGGAGATCGTTTCGCGGAGCGGTCTTGTTTCACAATTAATCATGCCGCCGGTTACGGTTATTCTGCGCAGTTTTGCCTTCGAGTGGGGAAGCGGCGAACTTGAGATCAGCATGCTTTTATCCCTTGGTTTCGTCTTTGCCGGAATAAGTGCGGGCGGAATAGGAGCCTTTATAATTTCAGCATTGTCGTTTCAGTTTGACGCAGTCAAAAGACTCAGCGGAATGTTGACGGCCGTCCTTCATCCGCTTCCGGGAATTGCCCTTCTTCCGGTCTTCATTCTCTTCTTCGGAATAGGCCGGATTACGCTGCTCGTTGTTATTATCCATTCGGTCATCTGGCCGCTGATAATAAATATATCGGCCGGTTTTACCTCGGTTCCCGCTGTTTACCGCAGGATAGGAAGTAATTACGGACTTAAATCCGCGGCCTTCTTTTTTAGGATAATGGTTCCGGCCTCCTTTCCGCATATCCTGTCAGGACTCAAGACGGCATGGGCCCGGGCCTGGAGGGCGGCAGTAAGCGCCGAGATGGTATTTGGAATAACCGGAAGCGGGGGAGGTCTAGGCTGGTTTGTCTACAACAAGAGAATCTTCATGGATACTCCCGGGATGTACGCCGGAATCTTAATGCTTGCCATCCTCGGCATAATCGTCGAGAGCGGGCTGTTCAATCTTATTGAAAATAAAACAGTCCGCAGGTGGGGAGTCTCCGTATGACAGTCATCAGTCTTGAGCATATCCGTTTCGGATATCCAGGCTTTCCGCCGGTTCTCAGCGATGTCTCTGTGCGTCTCGGTAAGGATGAAATCCTATGCATAATCGGCCCCTCCGGCTGCGGGAAAACCAGTTTACTCAATATTGCGGGAGGTTTTACGCCTCCGGAAGGCGGCAGACTTGTTTTTCAGGAAATGATCAATCCTCAGCCCGGCCGCAAGCGGATAATGGTATTTCAGGACAGCCATCAACTTTTCCCATGGCTGACTGTCCGCCGGAATGTCGCCTTTCCATCTCTTCCCGGCGAGGAGGACAGCTCGGACAGGCTGCTGCGGCTGGTTGGGCTGTCGGAGTCTGCGGAAATGTATCCGTCTCAGCTCTCAGGCGGGATGAAGCAGCGGGCCGTGATTGCAAGGGCCATGACCCCGAGACCCGAGATTCTCCTGCTCGATGAGCCGTTTACAGCACTTGATGCTCCGACCCGCCGGGAACTTCAGAACATGCTTCTCGACCTCCGGCTGGAGTTCAGTGTATCGATGATGTTTGTTACCCACGACATAAGAGAGGCTGTCTACCTTGCCGATAGGCTGCTGATAATGACACCGGGCGGAACTCGTGAAATGGCAATCAGCCTGAGCAGGGAGCGGGATGAATTCTCTGATGAATTTGTAAAGATTGAGCGTGAAGTTTATAAGCTTATTTCAGCCGGTAGATCCTGACTTTCCAGTTTTTTTTAAATCTATGCATAACAAGCCTGGTGCCGTAGCCGGGGCTCGGAAATTCCGAGATTAGCCTGCATTTTTCTTCGAGGAAAACTTGAAGCGGCTCATAATATACAACCGGATTTCCATATAGAATGTTCCATACCGGACGGTTTTTATAGATGTAGTCTATCTCATCGGAATAAATAATATATTCAATATCATTTCCCCCGATATACTCCTCAAGGGTGACTCCCGCCTCATTTAGCAGTGCAAGGTTCCGCCAGTCCAGCAGCTTTCCATCTTCAAAATAGAAGCCCGCTGTGAGCCCGCCGAGGGTCATCGCGTTTCGCGGAATTGCCTCTGCTATTTTTTCGGTGTACTGCGCGTGAGTCTCGCGGCCGCCGCGGAGCTCTTCTGCTATCATCAGGCTGGAGTTCAGCAGCAGGACGGACGCAGCGGCAGCATAGAGAGCTCTTCTATGCATCCTGCCAGTCCTCTCGATACCGCCGCAGATGAGGATCACCATGAAAGGAGTGAGAAAGACAACCGACGGCGCGCTGTATTTGCCAATGAGGATGATCCCCGCGTTAACGGCGGCAATTCCCGTAAGCGCAAAAATCATAGTCTTCGGAATGGTCTTGCTTCTTATTGAAAGCAAGGCGGAGCAGACTGTCCCCGCAGCCGCCGCTATAAAAAGTGGGATTATATTCGGGGTGTAGTAGGTTCCGCTTATTCTGAGAAAGAGCTTTCTGTAGAAATCATCAAAGCCGAGGAGTTTTACATCCAGGGGATTTAGAGCCCCGACCTTCGAGCCGAATGAGGTGTAATCAGCTGCAAAGGCCCGGTTAAAAAGAAAACTCAGCAGGATGAAAACTCCGGCTCCCGCGGAGGCGGTCAGAATGAAGCCGAGTCCCTCGGAGAGCCGCCTTTTTTTTCGGATTATTAACCCTGCAAGCAGCAGCCCGGAAGGCCAGGCCGCTATGAAGGCGTTCGGGTGAAAACCGACGGCCAGGGCAATTGGCAGTCCGCAGAGGAGTCCGCGGATTAGGCCCTGATACTTTTTCATATAAAGAGCATTGAGCGAGATGAGCATGAGAAGGAGTATGAGTATTTCCTGACGCCCGAAGTGAGATGCGTATAAGAACTGAACCTCGAGCGAGAGCAGGATGGTTCCGCCGAGCGGCGGTAATGACAATTTTTTTAGAAGTCCTCCGAAGGTCAGCAGGGCGGAGGCTCCTCCAAAAAGAGAAAGAAGACGGACACTGAAGAGGCTGTAACCGGCTGTCTTGATGAAAATTATCTGAAGTAGATGGTATAGTAGTTTTATTGCATGAGGTGCTCTTCGGCTGATATCAAAGAAAGTTTCGGTCACACCCGGATTTTTTTCGAGCATCATGGTCCTGCTGAGTCCGGCAAGCCATGCTTCATCAGTATGCATGAACGGAAAGACTGACAGGAAGAGCAGGTTTATTATTGTCCAGATAAAGATAAAAATTACTAAAGTACTCGGATGAAAAGTGCGTTTTTTCATTTATATTAATATAATTGTGCACATCTATTCGTGTCAAGCAACTTATTTTATCGATAATTTAAAAGCTTTATATTGTAAACTGAATATAACTAGCTTATAATGTATTAAAGAGTGATTATACGAATAAGGTAATATAAAGATAGTTAGATTTGCCTAATTCGATGATAATCTGAATGAAATTGAATTTCAGCAAGGAGGTTTTTAATGAGTGAAGCTTCTACTTCCGGGACATCAGGAAGCATAAGACGCTCAAGCAGAACACGAAAAAAGAAGAAGAGTCAGCTTCCAATAGGAATAGCTGCGGGAATAGTGATTATTATTCTTGGAATTCTTCTTGCTCTGAAGGACCCGAAACTCGGGCTTTTCTGGTTTACCGGAATGGCTTTCGGCTTCATCCTTCAGAAATCAAGGTTTTGTTTTACAGCGAGTATGAGAGATCCGTCTCTGACGGGCAGTACAACCGTCACTAGGGCAGTTCTTGTAGCCTTTGCCCTGACATCCTTAGGATTCTGGGCTATTAAATACGGCGCGTCTCAGCAGGGTCTGCCTATTCCGGGGCAATCCTATGTCGTTCCTGTAAGTTTCGCGACTGTAATCGGTGCCTTCATCTTTGGGATAGGGATGGTAATAGCCGGCGGATGTGCGTCGGGTACACTGATGAGAGTTGGTGAAGGATTCACAATGCAGATTATTTCACTCTTGTTCTTCATTATTGGATCCCTCTGGGGCGCTCATGATTTTGGATGGTGGAAACTGAACGTAATCAGCAACGGAAAAGCTGTTTTCATGCCCGATGTTTTCGGATGGGCTGGGGCGCTTGTTGTTCAGTTGCTGATCATTGCCTGTTTGTTTGTTGCGGCACACAAATGGGAGAATAGAAAAAAAGAAAAAAATGCTTAGGCATGATAATACTTAAATAAACGGGAGAATGAATATGGCAGAATATGAACTTGATTGTTTAGGAGAAGCTTGTCCGATACCTCTGGTAAAGGCAGAAAAGAAACTTGCGGAACTTGAGATAGGAGATCTTCTTATCGTGCTTATCGACCACAGCTGTGCAATGAAGAATGTTCCTGAGTGGGCAAGAAAAGAGGGTCACAACGTCGAAATTGAAGAAGTTGATGACGGTGAATGGGAATGTGTGATTGAGAAAGTGAAATAATCATGGCTTTGAAGGATAACGAATTCTATAAAATGTGGTTCAAGGACGCCTGGCCTTACATAACCGGCGCTGTTCTTCTGTCCGCATTTCAGGTTTTTACTCTGGCGTCAACCGGAAGTCCATGGGGAGTCTCTGGTGTGCTCGCAAACTGGGGAGCCTGGCTTTATGAGGCAGTCGGCGGGACTGTAGATAAATGGTACTACTTTGCGTCCGTTGGCGCCCAGAGGACGCTTGAGGGCGGATTTTTGTCAGATACCGGAAGCATGAGAAATGTAGGAATCATCCTTGGCGCGCTTTTTGCGACTCTGATGGCGTCACAGTTCAAGATCAAGAAGATTAAATCCTGGAGACAGATAGCTGCTGCAGTCCTTGGCGGACTTGCAATGGGTTATGGCGCCAGAATCGGTTTCGGATGTAACATTGGCGCGCTTTTCAGCGGGATCTCTTCCTTTTCGGTTTCCGGATGGGTCTACGCTATCTTCTTGTTTGCCGGCGCTTATGTTGGAAGTAAACTACTTGTAAAGTTTTTTATGTAGGGAGCCATCGGGCATTGCAGAGCAATCGGAAATTGCTCCGGCCTTTTCACGGCGTGAGTAGATCTCTGGTGTGAATCCGGCATTGTTTGGATAAATTGGAGTAATAATGGAAAGAGAGAAAAAGATAGAAGAGTATGACGTAGTCATCATCGGCGGAGGAGCCGGCGGTCTTACTGCCGGCATTTATAGCGGGAGGGCAAGACTCAAGACCCTCCTTATTGAAAAATCGCTCGTCGGCGGCCTTGCTACATACACTAATGAAATAGAGAATTATCCCGGATTCCCCGAAGGGACAACAGGTCTGGGTTTAATGAATCTGTTCGAGAAGCAGGCGAAGAAGTTTGGTGTTAAGTTCAAGGGTACAGATGTTAAATCTGTAGATTTTTCGGGTGAGGTAAAGATTGTCGAGACTTTCAGGAACATCTACAAGTCAAAGGTTGTAATTGTCGCCTCCGGCGGTCGGCCCCGAGTTACAGGAGCCGAGAATGAAGAAACATTTCTCTTTGACAAGGGAATTTCATTCTGCGCAACCTGTGATGCTGCCTCTAATAGTGGCAAAGATGTTCTTATTATCGGTTCAGGCGATGCCGCGATTGAAGAGGGAATGTTTCTTACTAAGTTTGCTAATAAGGTTATCGTTTCCGTTATTCATGATGAAGGCAAGATGGATTGTAATGAGATTGCAAAGGCCGAGGCTCTTGCCAATCCCAAGATGGAATTTGTCTGGAATACTGTTGTAAAACGGTTTGAAGGCGGAGAACACCTTGAAAATGTTGTTCTTGAGAACCTCAGGACCAAGGAAGAAGTTAATATCAAGGTTCCTACCTGTTTTGAGTTCATTGGATATCTTCCGAATACCGAGATTTTTAACGATAAGCTTAATATGACTGACAAGGGTTATGTTCTTGTAAATGAAAACATGGAAACAAATGTCAGCGGTGTCTATGCGGTAGGCGATGTCACCGATAAATTTCTGAAGCAGGTAGCTACCGCGGTAGGCGATGGTGCCATTGCCGGTTACGCAGCCGAAAAGTTCATCGCTGAGGAAGAGACGTATAAGAGTCAGATTCTCGGTAAAGATGGAGTTGTTTTTGTTTATGATGCATCTGAGGCCGGCTGTAGAGACTGCCTTGCCGAGGTTGAGAAACTTGAGAAAGAAATGCAGAAAAACCATTGCGTTACCAGGGTTGATATCTATAAATCAAGGGGACTCTCCGACCGAATGGAAATTGATGAAGTTCCGCGCCTAGCAATTGTCAAGGGCGGGAAAATAGTCAAGATCCTCGGTGAGAATTTTGATCCGGAAGAAGTGAAATCAATACTTGCTTAATAAAGGGGAAGCTGGAATGAAGAAAAGACTATTATCCGATGCTCTGATCATCATGATATCCGTTGTACTTCTCTTATCCTGCGGGAATGGGGATTACGCAGAGTCCGGTATGCTGATAATTAATGCAGATGACGCGGCAGAACTTGCCGCCACTGGTTCTTGGATTCTTGTTGATGCCCAGAAATCTACGTCCTTCGAAAAAGAACACGTGGAAGCCGCTGTTAACATCGAGAGGGCCCAGATAACCGTAAAGAAGCAGGTTGCGAATATGCTTGCCTCGCCTGAAAGTATATCCGCTGCCGCCGGTATGGCGGGGATTACCGCTGAATCAGACATAATCATCTATGATGATAACAATAATATGGATTCAGGCAGGCTTGCGTGGACATTCATGATCTACGGCCATAAGGGTCAGATTAAGGTAGTCTCAGGCGGCCTTTCGGCCTTGAAGGCTGAAGGTGTGAAAATTATTAAGGGAAAGGCTTCTGCTAAGACAGTAGTCTACAAGCCCGGAAATCTTGACTCATCGATGATAATTGATAAGGAAGAAGTTCTCAAGCTGCTGGATAATCCGCTTGAGAACTGCGTAATTATCGATGTCAGATCAGATGAAGAGTACAATGCCGGAACAATTCCCGGAGCTGTACATGTTGAGTATTTGAATAATGATTTCTCAGATTTTACATATAAACCCGTGCAGCAGATTAGAATCCTCTACAAGGATAAGAACATAATGCCGGAAGATACCGTTGTTATGTTCTGCAAGAGCTCAATCCGGGCCGCTCAGAGCTGGATCGCGCTCTATAATGCAGGCTACAGAAATCTAAAGATCTATGACGGCGCGTGGCTTGAATGGAGCGCTGATGATTCACTGCCGGTATTTGTACCGGAAGTGCCCGGTGAAGTTAGAATAGAAGTTCAGGACGCTTCTTAGAATAGGAAGCGTCACGCATCCTGAGTTCAGGATGGCATAATCAATAAGGAGTTTTTGATGAAGAAAATTACCGCTTTAATGTTGTCTTTCGCTTTAGTCTTCGGTTTTATTGCCGTTTCTTGTACTAAAGACGAAAAAGTTGCAGCTCCGGTTGCTGCTGAGAAAGTTGTTGTTGAAGAGAAGGTAAATACTGTAGAAGCAGCAGCCCTTGCATATTTTGCTGATTTTCCCGGAAACAGAATTATTCCGACTGATAAGATCATGGAAATGATTGACGCCGGTGAAGATTTCCTGATTCTTGATATCAGACAGGCCGACGACTATGTCAAAGGTCATTTAAGAGGCGCGGTAAACGCTCCATGGGGTCCTGCAATTGCCGATGCTCTTGCATGGCTTCCGGATGACAAACCCGTTTTTGTAAACTGTTACACTGGACAGACGGCCGGTCAGGCAGTCGCCGCGCTCAATGTTGCCGGCATTCAGGCAGAGTCAATTAAATATGGTTACAATCTCGGCATCATGAAGACCGAAGGTGTTGATGCTTACATTACAAAAGAGACTACAATGGCTCCCGATGCCTCAGGCGTAAAGTATGATGCCGACATCAAGGCCGCAGTCGAAGGCTTTTTTAACGTAATCCCCGAGAAGGGAAGCAATATCTGGCCCGCGTCCAAGGTTAAAGAGATGCTTGATGCCGAGGAACTCGGTACAGTTGTTTCTATCCGAATGCAGGACGCTTACGATGCCGGTCATATTGAAGGCGCCATTCTTATTCCCTGGGGTAAGGGAATGCAGGAGAAGTTTTCAAGCCTTCCAAAGGATGAAACCTTCGTGGTTCACTGTTACTCAGGCCAGACCGCGGGTCAGGCTGTAGCAATTCTCAGACTGCTCGGTTACGACGCTGTATCAATGAAAAGCGGAATGGGAACATCGGTTACCGGAGCTTCGGGATGGGTAAATGAAGGTTTTCCTGTAGTGAAATAATCCATTCTTTGGGTTTTATTTGAGTTCTATGGGGCTGATGTTTATCATCAGCCCCTTTTTGTTTATCCGGCAATACCAAAGCCTGCCAGAGGATTCCTTATACAGATTTATACTTCATCTACAAGATGCCTCGAGGCAAACTGAGGATCACTTGTGTGGTTGATTCCCAGCTTTCTGAGGCCCGCCTCATCACCAGGGGAAGGCAGATGGGTCAGATGAACCTCACAGCCCCGGAGTTCTTTCAGTTTATCCATTGCCATCTGAGCCGCCGGATTATTTGCGGCCGAAATGGCAAGAGATATTAGAACCTCTTCGAGATCGAGGCTGATGCGGCGGCCGTCGAGAACCTTGTCTTTCAGATAACGGACTGAGCTCATAATGCTCTGTGGAATCAGATGAATATTTGAAGGCATTCCGGCAAGATGCTTTGACGCATTCAGGATTAGGGCGGAGGCCGCGTGCATCCGCTCTGAGTTTGAACCGGTTAGAAGGGTTCCGTCTTTCAGCTGAATGGCGGCCCCCGAGACTATTCCGTCCTTGCCTTTTCCGCGTGAGGCTCCGTCTGTCACCGCATCTCTTGCGGCGGGAACTGTTACTCGGTCTTTGGAATGCAGTTCGAGGTTGTCCATCAGCACCTTTATTTTATCTATTGTCTGCTTTGTCCCCGCTCCGGTGATATAGTCACAGGATGCTCTGAAATACCTTCTAATTATCTCCTGTTTTGCCGCCTCTTTAACAATTTCATCATCGAAAATCCCGAAACCGCAGCGGTTGACACCCATGTCGGTCGGAGACTGATAGAAAGATTTCTCACCGGTTATTTTTTCGATTATTCGTTTCAGTACTGGGAAGGCCTCAATATCCCGGTTGTAATTGACCGAAGTTTCTCCATATTCCTCGAGATGAAAGTTATCTATAAGATTGATATCCCCCAGGTCGGCGGTAGCGGCCTCATAGGCGACATTAACCGGATGGCTCAGCGGCAGGTTCCAGATGGGAAAAGTCTCAAGCTTGGCGTAACCGGAACGGATTCCCCGGCGGTAATCATGGTAAAACTGCGACAGGCAGGTAGCAAGTTTTCCACTGCCCGGTCCTGGTGCGGTAACTACGACAACAGGCCGGCTTGTTTCTATGTATTCGTTGGCTCCGTATCCTTCATCGCTCACTATCAGGTCGACATCCGTCGGATATCCCTTCGTGTACTTATGTGTATAGACCCTTATGCCGCGTCTCTCAAGGAGGTTCTTGAACTGAACAGCTCCCGGCTGCTCTTCGAAGCGGGTTATTACAACTCCCGCTACATTCAGCCCCCAGGACGAATAATCATCGATCAGTTTCAGCGTATCGGTATCATAGGTAATACCGAAATCGGCACGGATTTTTTTCTTTTCTATATCTCCGGCGAAGATGCAGATTATAACATCAATCTTGTCCTTAAATGATTGAAATACCCGCATTTTCACATTCGGATCGAAGCCCGGCAGGACACGAGAGGCGTGATAATCAAAAATCAGTTTTCCACCGCATTCCAGATAAAGTTTATTTTCAAATCGCGAAACCCTTTCGAGGATGGCGGCTGTCTGCTGCTCAAGGTATTTATTATTATCAAAACCTGCTGCGGCTGTTTTCATTGTTAGTGTCTCCTGGTATTATTGTGTATCCGGTGATTCTATCATAAAGTCGGCCGCAGATACGTAAAAAATGATCGATTCCAAATATTTGGGATGAACAAAAAAGCAGGATAGTCAGCGAGTGTTTCCCGTTTACGCTACATATAAAATGAATATTTAATATTGCCTGTCGGATCTGAGATCATCGTGAGATTAAGCTGTCTAGTGAGGCTTTTAATCAAGGTTATTCCGAAACCCTCCTTAGTATTATGCATTTTATCTCCGTCATCGGTGTAGGTCATGGTTTTAATTGATCCTTCAGGATTTTTCCGTATTGAGATGGATATTTTCCCATGTTCTTTATCGAAAGCATGTTTCAGCGAATTTGTCGCCAATTCATTGATAATAAGGCTTGCAGGAATGACTATATCTATATTAAAAAGCGGATCCGGAATATCGAGCTCCAGATCTATTTGCTTATGATAGTTCTGCATGACCGCACGGAGCTTGAGGAAATTATTATAAATATGTTGTTCAAGATTAATATCCGAGAAGGATTCTGACTGATAAAGTTCCTGATGAATGTCGGCAAAAATTCCAATTCTCACAATGAGCTGATCAAAAAACGGCTGAAGATCTACTGAAGCCTCATTTTGCTGAAGAGAGAGAAGTGAAATAACAAGCTGCATATTGTTTTTTACCCTATGATGAATTTCATTCATCAGAACGTCTTTTTCGCTAAGGGATTTTACTAAGGCGTTTTCTGCATTTATTCTTTCCGAGATATCAGTTATGAATCCCTCAACTACCGGCTCCTCATTTTCCCTGTATACTCCTTGGCCCTGTTCAAAGACCCATTTTTCAATACCTTTCTTTGATATAATCCTGTAGGTTAGTTTGAATATTTTATTATTTGCAATTCCGTCATTTACGCCTGTCCAGACTCTGTAGCGGTCTTCGGGATGAATAAGGCAGGCGTATGGAATCTGGGCATTATTTATTAGATCGGAAGGCTCAAAGCCTGTCAAATCCCTGCAGCCGTCACTGACAAATTCCATTGTCCATTCTTCATCATTTCTGCATCGGTATGCCATGCCCGGGAGGTTGCTCATGAGGGTCGACAGTTTTCGTTCGCTCTCGACGAGAAGAGTCTTCGTATAATGCTTATTGTTTTGCTTCACTATTCTAGTGTAGTAGAAATAAAACATAAATCAAGGATCGTCCGGTAGAAAAAAATAATCTCTGTATTATCTGCATTAATAGATATATAGTTCCTCTCCGTCGAAGATGATCTGATACTTTTTCATTTTGTCGTTCGGATGTCTGGCTAAAAAAGTCTCGGGGTCGGTGTTGATTAGTTCATCAAGCTGCTCAGGTTTTCGACATAAACTCACCTGAAAGGCGGTTCCTTGATTGGCAAACGCGGCCTCGGCTGTCCTGCTCCAGAGTATGAAGCTCTCGAAAAGCTGGAATAATGCTTCTTTCCCGGCTTTTTTAAACTCACGGGCTAAGAAATCGATAATGTCCGCCCCATAATCAGAGTCAGCGTCATACCTTTCAAAGAGCGCTGAAGCCGGAAGTTCCAGAGTTTTTAATATTGTTTCAAACCACGGGAAGGCCTGCTCTTTATTATAAAGGCTGTTGCAGGCCGAGGTTATAGCCTCGGCTTTACGGAGGTCCCCGGCTGGGAAGCCGGCATTACCTGTAATTGTATAAGAGGGAAACCCCTCGTTGTTAAGTCCGTATCTATCAGCTTTTTCCGCAAGTTCTGTTCCCGGAAGAACGGCAAGAGGAAAAATATCTATATTGTTAGGACCGGAGCTTACCGCGAAATCGATAGATTCACAGAACTTATCAATGCTATCGAAGGGAAGTCCGTAGATAAGATCTATTCCATAGGTTAATCCCCATGAGGACATCAGCTTGCATTTTTGCGCGAATTTCACCTTATCGAGTGATCTGTTTACGCTCTTTAATACTTGTTCGTCGGTACTCTGAAGTCCAATCTGGAGCGAGGCATCCAGTTCAGAAAACAGTCTGCACAATGTTTCGTTCATTAGTTCGGCCCTGATTTCAAAAGTGTAATGGGCATCAGGATTGTATTTGAGAATCATCTGAAGGACGTTTTCTGCATGTTTTTTGTTGTGATTAAAGGTCGGATCAAGTACCCAGATCTTTTCAATTTCCATCTTACGAAACAGCTTGAGCTCTTCTATCAGCCGCTGTTCGGAAATTGTCCTTATTGAAGCGCAGCCCCTTGATTCATAACAGAAGGCGCAGTTATAGGGACATCCGCGGGAAACCTCCCAGAGTACCCCGCTGTATTTTTTTTCGGAGAGAACCTTTGCATAGGGGGAGGCTGATTTGCTGAAATCGAATTCAATACTTTCATGTGCTGCAGAACCCAAAAGACGGCCAGGCACAATTCCTTCACCCTCACCCTCGACTATGAAACTAAACAGTCCGGTTTTTCTGAACTCCCCGGGTACTGCCGTAACCTGCGGTCCGCCTGCAAAAATAACCGCATCGGGCATCCTCTCTTTGAGCACTCGCGCGGTTTCGATCACAAGGGAGGCATTCCAGGTGTAGACGGAGAATCCGAAGAATGAAGCGCCGGTCTTAATGAGCCTATCTGCTATATCGGAAGCTTTTTGCGGCATGAAAAACTCTTCCAGCAGGGCCCTGCAGTCTTTAAGGCCGGTGAATTTCTCAACAGCTGTTTTAAGTACCGCGGATGCAAGCGGGAAGGCAACGGGTGATTTTTCGATATGAATGGAAATGAAAATGACTGTCATCTATCCGCCTTTAAGAAGAAAATCCGGAATTTTAAGTATTAATCAATAAAAACACATTACACATGAGCTTCTTTCAAAAATCAGAAGATTTTAAATCTCCTGATTTTTGAAATTCCCTCACTAAACTATTTATTTTCTTTTATCTTCCAGCATCTATGAATTGATTTTTTTCGCTCAAAATCAGGATCAATTGTCTCGTCGGTAATTTCTTCAATACTGAACTCTTCGGAGAGGACGAGGCTCATCTTGAATTTCCTGAAGTTGCAGCAAAAGATTAGCAGTCCGCCTTCTGAGAGTTTCGAGATTGTCAGTCTTATCAGCTGTTCATGATCTTTCTGGAGATCGAAGACATCATCTCGGTCTTTTGAGTTAGAGAATGTCGGCGGATCGAGGTAGATAAGGTTCCATCTCCCGACGGCTCTGCCGAGCCATTCTAAGCAGTCCATTCTAACGCGGGTATGAGTGCTGCCTTCGAATCCGTTGATTTTCATATTGGCTTCGGCCCAGTCAAGATAGGTTTTCGATGTATCTACTGATAAGGTTGACAAGGCCCCGCCTGCCGCGGCATGAACACTCGCTGTTCCCGTATAGCAGAAGAGGTTGAGAAAGCTCTTTCCGTCAGCCTCGTTTCGAATCAGACGCCTTATCGGCCTTGAGTCGAGGAAGATTCCGGTATCAAGGTAACTGAACGGATCAACCAAAAATTTCAGCTCCTCCTCCTCGATTATAACCCTTTCTTTAGTTCCGGAGAATATGCTTTCCGTGTCGTTTTTGACGTACTGACTGCTCCCTCGCTGTCTTTTTCTGGTTTTCAGGTGAATCTGCGACTCAGGCAGCTCGAGGAAGGCCTGTACTGCAAGGACGGCTTCCCTAAGCCTTGATGCGGCCGATACCGGATCGATTGTCATAGGCGGCGCGTATTCCTGGATTACTATATTCGGAGGATAGATGTCTACGGCCACCGAATATTCCGGCATGTCGGCGTCATAGAGCCGGTAGCAGCTTACTCCGCTGGTTTTAAGCCATTTTTTCAGGCGCTTAGCATTTTTCTTGAGCCGGTAAAACATCATGGCCGACCCCGGGCTCAGATCTTCGAATGCCGGATAACTCCCGGGCTGTACTTGAACAGCAGTCTTTCTTACAATATCGGGTCTGTCATTAAAAACTCTGAAATGACCAAGAGTACATCTTATTCCGCCGTTGTAGACGGTGTTAATCTTGTCAGAGCGAAGACCTATTGATTCAGAGAGCTCCTTGTGGCCTGTAAGGACGCATATATTCCAGCCTCCGCAGCTGCTTTTAAAGACTTCGCCCATGCGGGCGTAAAAATTGAGCAGGTTGTCGTTTTTGTTAAGTCGTTCGCCATAGGGCGGGTTTACAGCAAGGAGTCCGGACTTGGCGGTTGACGGCATTCCTTCTGTGAAGAAATCGGCCATGGAAATATCGATTAACCCTCTGCTGTAAAGTTCTGCCGCGGCACTTGCCCTTGTGTTTGACCTCGCCGCTGTGATTGCCTGGGGATCCAGATCACGGGCGAAGAAGAGTGCTTTTCCACCCGCTGACTCTGTCAGTCGGGCAGTGCCCTTCTGTTTACGCTGGGCGGCTTCGGTCATGAGTTTTCCCCATATTTCAGGCTCATGATTTTTCCATCTTTCAAAACCGAACCGGCGCCTGTTTATAGCCGGGGCAATATCGGCCGCCATCATCGCAGCTTCTATCAGGATTGTACCCGAGCCGCACATCGGATCGACAAAGTGTTCCAGTTCGGTACTCGGCCAGCCGGCACGCATCAGGATGGCTGCCGCGGTATTTTCCCTGACAGCCGCCCTTACAGTATCAAGCCGGTATCCGCGTTTATGCAGACCTTCACCGGAAAGATCGATCGAGATGACTGCCTGGCTGAGTGTAACATGCAGATGCAGCCTTATATCAGGATTATTCGGGTCAACCGACGGCCTTTTCCCGGTGAGCGTTCTTGCTCTGTCCACGAGACCGTCTTTTACCGACAACGAGGCGTAATCAGGGGTACATATCTTCGTCTTAGACAGGGTTGAGTCTACCGAGATAGTAGAGGTAAGGTTGAAATGGCTTTCCCAGTCAAAGTCTTCAGCGGCTTTCCGGATATCCTCCGGTTCGGAAACTTCAAACGAGACGAGTGGAAACAGTATCCTGTTTGCAATCCTTGACCACAGGCATGCCCGATATGCGGTCTCTAAACTTCCGTTGAAGCCCGCGCCGCCGTGGGCAATTGTTATCTCGGTGGCTCCGAAGTCTTCGAGTTCTTTTTTTAGGAGTTCTTCAAGATAGAAGGGGCAGGTGGCGAAATAGGTATGAATAATCATTTCAGTGTTGTCCTTATAAACGAGGTGAGTACTTCAAGAGCCATCTGATTGTATCCGCCTTCGGGGATGATCAGATCGGCAAAGGTCTTTGTCGGTTCGATGAACTCAATGTGTCCGGGTCTGACAACTTCCATGTACTGTTTTATAACTGAGTCGACCGTCCGTCCTCGCTCTTCAATATCGCGCTTCATTCTTCTAATAAACCTGACGTCAGCCGGTGTATCTACATAGAGTTTGAGATCAATAAGCTCTCTTATTCTCTTGTCAGAGAAGATCATTATTCCCTCGAAGATAATCACCTTCTTAGGCTCCACGTTTATAATCTCGTCAGCCCGGCAGTGATGAACAAAGTCATACTGAGGCATCTGTATTCCATGGCCGTCTTTCAATTCGGAGAGATGGCTGAAAAGCAGATCGTTGTCAAAGGCGTCGGGATGGTCGAAGTTAAATGCTGTTATATTCTGATTGTTGATGTATTTTGCAGATTTATAATAATTGTCCTGCGGAACAAAGACAAAATCCGGAACGATATTTTCAATCTGACGTACTATAGTTGTTTTTCCGGAACCTGATCCGCCGCAAATGCCTATTAGGTATACTCTATCCATAATTACAATATAGTATATTTAGGCCTCAGATGTCGACCTCAGGCTGATGATAAGCAGGAATTTTGACTTTGGCCACGGATTCATGAATAGCGGCGCACAGTAGAGATGAAGAGGATAAGATTTTTTTTGTTTTAGAGGCTGTGCTTTACACCGGCTCCATCCGTCGCTTGAGATCTTCTGCCTTTCAATTTGATTTTATGCTTGATTTTATCCCCTGCTCCCATTACTATACATCCTGACCGTGTAGTCGGGAAATAAACACAATGAAATTAACCTTTAACAGACTCCCTGAGGAGAAGAAACAGAGAATAATAAACGCATGTATCAATGAATTCGGCAGTAATTCATATGAGAAAAGCTCAACTGACCGTATTATCAAGAAAGCCGGAATATCGAAGGGCGGTCTATATGAATACATCAGCAGTAAAGAGGAGCTTTTTCTTTATATCGTTAACTACGGATATGAAAAGCTTAACTCACATTTAGGCTGGGATTCATGGAAAAAGGATCGGAGACTTCCCCTGGCTCTGGTGGACAGGATGTATCTTTATGCGGAGAATGTTATTGATTTTTATATAACAAATCCTGCCTATGTTTCGCTGATAGTAAATACCCATAAAATCAGTGAGCGCAGTGTAGAGATTAAGGTTGATAAAATCAGCCGGGAGCACTTCAACAGACTTTTCGAAGATTGTGATTTTTCAACAATCAATATCCCGAAACGAAAGGCTCTTGATATTGCCTCATGGCTGATAATGAAGACACGTTATGATTTTCTTTCAGAGATTGAAGTTGAATCAGATATTGATAAGATAAAGGAAGATTATCTGGCGAACTGGACCTATGTAGTCCGAATTCTCCGCTACGGCATAACAGGAATGACAGAAGGAGTAAGATATGATATGGAATGAAAAAATAGAAACCATGCCCGAAGCTGAAATGAAAAAAACTCAGCTTGAGAGCCTTGTGAAACTCACGGAAACCTTATATGAACGAGTTCCTTTTTACCGCAGAAAATTTGATGAGCTGGGAATTAAACCCGCAGATATTCAGGATATCTGCGATATCGAGAAACTCCCGTTTACTACGAAGGATGAGCTTCGCGAAATCTATCCATACGGACTTCTTGCTGTCGACGAATCTGAAATTGTTGAGGTGCATCAGTCTTCCGGAACAACCGGTACTCCGGTTGTTGACGCTTATACTCGGAAAGATATCGATATCTGGTCTGAATGTATGGCCCGGTGTCTTGTGATGGCCGGAGCCGGCAGCGGCGATGTTATTCAGAATGCCTATGGTTACGGCCTGTTCACCGGCGGTATCGGTGTACACTATGGTGCCAGAGCAATCGGCGCGAATATTATTCCTATTTCAGGAGGGAATACAGCCAGGCAGCTCAAAGTTATGCATGACTTCGGTGCCACCTTTCTTACCTGTACTCCGTCATATTCTCTCTATATAGCCGAATATGCCCACGAAAACGGCATCTCGATGAAGGACATGAAGGTTAGGGCTGGCTGTTTCGGCGCGGAACCGTGGACAGAGGAAATGCGAAAGGAGATGGAGCTTCAACTCCATCTTGACGCATTTGACATCTATGGCCTTACCGAGATTATCGGTCCGGGTGTCGCGAATGAATGTGAGTGTAAAGATGGACTTCATGTGAATGAAGATCTTTTTTATCCGGAAATAATCGATTCAGAAACCGGAAAGCCTCTGCCTGACGGAGAGAAGGGTGAGCTTGTATTCACAACCCTTACTAAAGAAGGTACTCCCATCTTAAGATACAGAACCCGGGATATCACCTACCTGTCGAGGGGCAAGTGTTCCTGTGGCCGGACATCGGTAAAAATGCATAGACTTATGGGCAGGACTGATGATATGCTTATTATCAGGGGTGTTAATGTCTTCCCGACGCAGATAGAAGAGATTCTTGTGCAGATGGAAGAGACCCAGCCGCATTACCAGATTATTGTTGACCGCGGTAAGAAACACCTTGATGAAGTTGAAGTCTGGGTTGAGGTGAAAGATCAGTTCTTCTCTGATGAAACAAGGCAGATGGAAAGTCTGCGGGCAAGAATCAGGGGTGAGATGAAGAGCCGGCTTGGAATTAATGCGGTTATAAAACTTGTCGAGCCTAAATCTATCGAGCGCAGCACCGGTAAGGCAAAGCGGGTAATAGACAAGCGTAATCTTTAGGAGGATTGATGAAATTGGACATCCGTTTCCAATTTCATCCTGAAGTTTGAAAAGCTGAGCCTTTCAAACTTCAACTCAATAACCCGCCTTCCTTGGCGGGCAATTTTAGGAGAATAGCATGGCATTAAGACAGATTTCAGTTTTTCTTGAAAATAAAACAGGCAGACTCGCCGATGTAAGCGGAATTGTAGGGGATGGGGGTATCAATCTTAGGGCGATTAGCATTGCTGACACCGCCGATTTTGGAATCCTCAGGATGATAGTAGACAAACCGGATGAGACTCTCATGCTTCTTGAGAAGAATGGTTTTACCGCGAGGGAAAACAAGGTTCTTGGAGTCGAAGTAGATGATTCTCCGGGCGGGCTTGCTAAAGTGATGAAGACCTTCGATGAGAACGGAGTAAATATAGAATATCTCTATTCATCTCTCGAGCATGGACAGGGCAAGGCTGTAGTAATCTTTAAGGTTGAAGATGTAGATCACGGGATAAAAATTCTTGAAAAATATAAAATGAATAGAGTTTCAGGCTTCTAATTAGTAATCGGTTTTTTATTTACATAGGGATGTCAGACGGCATCCCTTAATTTTTGCCGGTATTGCCCAAGTATCATTTCAAAGCTGCGTTTTATGTTTTTATCATACGTATTTTCATCCATCCCGTGGCGTTCCTCAATGTATGACAGAATGAGGCTGTTTATCAGCAGAATATATAGATAGCTGTCATTTTTAAAATCATCGAAAATATCCTGCGGTATACGCCTGCGTAAAATCGCAGAACCGCTTAAATACTGGCGTCTGAGCGATGGATTGTTTATTTCTCCAGTTGATTCCTCCTGAAACATGTAACGGTACAGAAGCGGATGATCTTTTGCGAATTGCATCAGGTTGTCTGCTATGATCAGGTAGATTCCAACAGGGTCATTATTCTGCTTTATATGCTTGATTATTTTATTATCAATGAGTTTATGGATTATGATGAACCCCCGCCTGATAACCGCTCCCAGAATGTATTCACGGCTGTAGTAATTGTAGACGGTCATATGCGCTACATCGAGTCTCGCGGCCAGCTTCCGTGCTGAAAATGCGGTATAACCATCTTTATCGATGATGTCAAACGCCGCGTCGATTATATCAACGGGATTTGGAATTTTCTTTTCTCTTGGCATAATTCAGCATACCTCAAAGATTCTCAGCCCGCAAGTGGATTGCTTATCAAACTATTCAACACACGGCAAAGAGGCATGGTTAGATGTTCAGACATTTTAAAGATTATTCAGATGCTTCCGGAGATTAAATTTAAATTGTAACTTATCAAAAAAGAGGCGGATTCCCGCCCCTTTTCTTTATTATTTTATCGAAGATGCGGCAGCGTGCCGTCCGGCTTCAAATCCGAAGATTAGCGCCGGGCTGTTGCCTGAACCACCGGCATATCCGAATCCTCCCCACTGGGCAGTTCCCTGAACTTCACCCGCAGCATAGAGGCCTTCAATCGGCTTGCCGTCCGAGGTTACTGCCTGCATATCAGTAGTCGTTTTGATTCCGCCCTGAGTCATGAAGGTTGTTCCATAGGCTTTAATACCGTAAAAAGGAGCTGTAGAAATTGGCATATTCACTTCTTTTCCGAAGTCCTTATCGATGCCTGTTTTTGCTGCTTCATTTACTCCGTCTATTGTCTTCAAGAAGTTAGCAACCGGGAGATCAAAGCTCTCAGCAAGTTTTTCCAGACTGTCGGATTTTTTAACACCATAGTCTGTTGCAATCCACTTCTCGAAATCTCGTACAGGAACCTTGCCGCCTGCTGCATCAATTGCCGCCTGGTCGAAGATGATGAATGATGTCTGCTCGGGGATGCTGTCTATAGCTGTCTCGCGGGGGTCTTCGTCGGAGGCGTCCTCGTTGATGAATCTGTTCCCGTTAATATCAACCCAAATGTCGCCCTTCCAGCGGTCGGCAAAGCCTGAAGTCAGGGTTCCGAAGCTAGCCTGCTTGGTTCCTTCCTGAGCGATAGCGCCGAAGTATCCGACCATGTAATCCATGTTTATAATGGCGGCACCAGCTTTTTCAGCCATTATAATACCCTTGCCGTCGGTATGCGGCATTGTGACTGATCTAATTTCCTTATATTTCGGCATGCGCTCCGCGATAAAATCAAAGTTGCTGCCGTATCCTCCGGTACAGAGAATAACCGCATCAGAGTAAAACTCTTTACCGTTGGCTGTCTTTACGCCAGTTACAGCACCTTTCTCAATAAGAAGTTCCACAACCTCGGTTGAAGTCATAACAGTCAGAGATTTTTTGTAATTTTCCATTTCGTTCTGGAGAACCTTGCAGTATTCAAATGCAGAGTTCTTTTCGGGAGTGGATGTTCTCGCAACGGAGTAGGGGGTATGTACAGGATCGATGAATGGACTCTTCTCTGAGGGGACGAGACCTTTCTCGATGAACCATGCCCATACATCGTCAGCCTTTTCAGCATATACCTTAAGGAGATCCTGGTCGGCCTTCCCTTTTCCTATGCGATTTAAATCTTCGATGAAAAGATCAACAGAGTCTTCAATTCCCTTTGCCTTCTGGATTTCAGTACCCGCGGCGCTGAAAGTTCCTGTCGCAATCACTGCTGAGCCTCCGAGCTTCTCCTGTTTTTCGATCCAGAGGACCTTTGCTCCATTCTCGAGGGCTGAATAGGCTGCCGCATGACCGCTTAATCCTGAGCCTACAACAATAACTTCAGCTTGGGTCTCTTTTTTTGAGCATCCGGTCGAAATTAGAATTGTCATTGTTAATAGCATCACTGCTACAAGTTTTCCTGTGTTTTTCTTCATGATTTCTCCTTATATTAGTATTTATAAAAATACACTGTAAATATATAATATTATCCATAATTTGTAAATAAAAGTTATCTGTATGAATCGGTGTTCGAAATACCCGAAGGGGCGTTGCACTTTCCCCCTTTACAAAATTCTAAAGTGGTTTTATACTTTTCTATATCTACTAAAAAAAATATATATCGATAATGCTTTATTGAAAGAGAAGATATAGAGGAGAGCTTATTTTGAAACAGACAGATGTATTAGTAATCGGCGGCAGCGCTACCGGACTTGTAGCTGCTATGACAGCCAAATCAGACCATCCCGACAAACAGGTTACAGTAATTAGAAAAGAGGAAAAAGTAATGATTCCCTGCGGAATCCCTTATATTTATGGCACAACGGAATCAAGTGACAACAACATTCTTCCCGATGGCGGCTTAGTCGGCCTGGGAGTGGAAATTATCGTCGATGAAGTTGTCAGTGTTGATGCAGAAGCAAAATCATGTCAGACAAAAGCCGGAGAAACAATTACCTATGATAAGCTAATTATTGGAACTGGATCACTTCCTGCGGTTCCCAAATGGCTTGAAGGCACGGATCTTGATAATGTATTTACTATCCCCAAAGATAAGATTTATCTTGATGAATTGCAGAAAAAAATAGATGGACTGAATAAGATTGTAGTTGTAGGCGCTGGTTTTATCGGCGTTGAAACATCGGATGAGTTAAACAAAATCGGCAAAGAAGTCGTCTTGGTTGAACTCCTGCCTTATATTCTAGGCGCTACTTTTGATGAAGAATTCGCTTCAGATGCTCAGGAACTATTAATCAGCCGCGGAGTAAAGGTTAAGAGCAATTGTGGAATAAAATCAATTACCGGAAGCGGAAAAGTCAGCGGTGTAACCTTCAGCGACGGAAGCTCACTGGAGGCGGATGCAGTTATCCTGTCATTGGGTTATCTGCCGAATACAACTTTAGCCAAAGATATGGGACTGGAACTCAATGAATTCGATTTTATCAAAGCAGATCAGTACCGTCGTACATCTATTCCAGATATCTTTGCTGCAGGTGATTGTGCTGAAAAAACCGATTTTGCAACAGGAAAATTAAGCAAAATCATGCTTGCATCAACAGCTTGTACCGAAGCACGTATTGCAGCATTGAGTCTTTATGAGTTAAACACTTACAGCGTTTTTAAAGGAACCGTCGGCATTTACTCAACATGTATCGGTGATACAGCTTACGGCGTAGCCGGTCTTATAGAAAAAACAGCCGTTACAGAAGGTTTTAATATCGTTACAGGTTCATTTACAGGCGTTAACCGCCACCCAGGAAAAATAGAAGATGCTCATAAAGAAACGGTCAAATTGATTGTATCCGCAAAATCCGGTGTTATCCTCGGCGGTGAAGTTCTTGGCGGAAGATGCGTCGGACAATTAATCAACGCAATCGGTATTGCTATTCAGAATCACATGACCGTTCATGATTTAATCATGACTCAAATCGGCACTCAGCCTTTATTAACTGCGTCCCCGGCTGGTTTTCCGCTAATTAAAGCAGCTGAGATTGTAGCTAAGGCATTGAGAAAGTAATATAGAAGAAATAGAGAGTACTCTGAACCAAGTGAAGATTCAGGCTGCCCCGGAGTTTTGGGGCGGTTTTTCTGTAAAAATGTAAATTGCAGGCTCATTTAAGCCCTGGGACCGCTTATAGCCGGAGGTCGGGCAGTAAGAAAGAAAGCAGACATATAATTACAAATATTATGCTTAGATACAGCAATGTCCCGAAACGGCTCTGCTCGTTTCCAGGATGTTGCTCCGGTTTTTCATTTCGGCCGGTGTAGAGAACGCTCATTCCTTTCGCAAACTGAGAAGTGTTATTCTGTGTTAATAATCCTGTAATAAAGGCTAATCCGCCTGTTATAAACAGGTTGTCATTAAAGGAATCAGTAAAAATCCATATTTTAAAATGACCCAGAGTGCTTAAAATTAGTGCAAGAATGATTGCCCCGCCTGTTCCGACAGTAATAAAAATTAATTTTCTTTTCATAATAAAGAAATTATGGAGTCGTTATTTTCGGTTGTCAATTATTTTTATTTTTTCCCGGCGATTATACATACGATGGGGTAGAGCAGCCCGTTGGCAATCGCTCCGGCGTCATTAAAGGGTTGGCTTGAAGCCTCCCTCCGGATCATTTTATACCTCAGGTATTAACCCCTTAGGGCTAATACCCGTTATTGGCTTTTTTTATCTTTTACAAATAGTTTCAGCAGCAGAATCAATGCAAGGCCGCCGCCATAGAGGGCTACCGGTATGAAACTCACCTCGTAGAGTTTGTCGAAGCCCCTGAAATAGTACATTGCCGCAATTGAAATCACGTATAATATCAGTGTAGCTATACGTAAACTCCGTTTCTTTGTCAGGCCGTAAACATAGGTAAAAACGAACATGAAAAGAAAGCCTGACAGGAACATCGGCCAGATAGGATTTTCCTTTTGTAGTGTTATCAGCGTTCCATGAACGGCAACCATAGTCTCAAGCAGAATGAGCCACTTCATGTTGAAGTGTATTTTTGTGTTGAACAGGCTCAGCTGGATGAAAAGCAGATACATATAGAAAAAGCCTGAAAGAAGTCCGTAAGTTCCTTCCATTGGGTGAAACCAGAAGGTATAGACAAGCGCCCATGAGATGAATATACCGTGGAAGGCGGCAAGAAATCGTTTGCCATTTTCCGGCAGGCTGATCTTCCTGCCTAGAATGAAGCCCCTCCGCGGGGTGAGCATTACGAGCATCAGAACAAGCATGACAATAACTGAACCCTGTGAGGTCCAGATAGGCACATCCTGGGCAAGCCCGTCATACCAGATATGGGTCTGAACAAGGTGCAGGATTATAAAAACAAGATTTATCAGGAGGACGGCTATATTGAATCTGCTGACAGTCTCTGGATGCGGCTTCTCATTTTTTGCCTTGAAAAGGACAACCCAGATAAACATCTGGTGCAGGCCGTATCCGAGCCATGCGCTGAGCCTGGAGGCTACAGTGGGGCTTCCAAGCTGCCAGTAATACCAGTGGGCGCCTTCATCAACAGGATGCGGGATTGTATCAAGCCTGCCTCCGAGCAGCCAGGTAATGAAAACCAGGAGGGCGCTTGTCAGTATGGCTGCTATGAATACCTTGTTGACACTGATTTCTTTACTCATCTGACCTCCCATAAAGTATTTATATTACTGTGGAATCAGTCTTCTGGCAAATACATTGCGAGATGGTTTCATTATCATATTGCTGAAAAATAAACCTGAATCCTTATGATAGGACGTATCAGATTCTACAAGTTTAAAATAATATGCTTCCGTGATTGGTAGCTGTTCTATTGCGTTGATATAGAACTCCATTCTTTCAGCCTGATAGTCGGGACTTGTGTCTTCAAATTCTGAGTTTGGACCTCCGAATTCAGAAACCAGAACCGGTTTTCCCTTCGGTATCACGGTAAGATATTCCGGCCAATTTTCAGGGTCATCATATAGATGAATATCGATGATATCATAGTTTGCATTCTGGAAAACCCATTCTATGTTCTGTTTGCTTCCGCTGCTGTTATAATCTTCTTTTATTTTATCTATCTTAACCTTGAGATTTTCAACCGTCACTCCATTAGAAAGTCTGATGCCTGTAAAATCAGGGTAACTGCCCTCTTCCGAGTAATATTCAGCTATAGGATAGGTTCTTGTAAGCCCCCCGAGTACCACCTCGGTATCAGGAGAGAGTCTTTGAACAGCATCATAAAGAATATTGGTATATACAACAAATTTTTCGACTGAATATCGGTCAATATAACAGATGCCATCCTCTATCCCGGATTCCCACTCATTTCCAAATTGGATTTTGTCTATATTTTCATATCGGATAAGTATTTCTTCTATGAATGTCTTAAGAGCATTTTCATCAAGGAGACATGCGCCGTCACTTCCTGAAGGAAGACATGCCCATTTCGGACCCAGGCTGATTATTGTCAGGAAAACTGAGATATTATTTTCTCTGGCAGTATTCATACGAAGATCCATCGGCTCCCAGTAAAAGTTTCCTTTTTCCGGTTCTCTGCTGCGCCAGTCGATACCTATTCGAATTCGATCGATTGCCAGATTCTTTAGTTTATCAATAGTGAAATCCATCTGCTGAGAATTAGTAAATGGAGGAAAAGACATTCCAGCAACTATATCAGTTGTTCCATAGGTGGAATGTGATCCTTGGATAATTAATTCCGGTTCACCGCATGAGAACAGGGGAAGGGTTATCATAAATAAAAGCAAGGGTTTGATAATTCTGTTCATTACTGATGAGCATACTATCTTTTTAGTTGGATTTCAAATTGATTTTATAGTTATATTTTTTGTATTGACAAGCTTAGGCAAGACTAATATATTTATCTCACACAGGAGTTAATGCGCATTAATTAAAAAAGATGGACATTATTCGAGTCATTGCGAAGCTTGCTGTTAAAAATACGTTATAAATAACAACAACAGGAGATGAAATGAGTTTTCTCTCAATTCCTTTTCACAATTTAATTGATATTACAATGAAAATACTCGATACGCGTGATCCCTACACGTTTACGCATTCCTGGAGGGTTGCAGGGATGAGCGAGAAGGTCGCTCAGCTTCTCGGCCTGGATTCGGAGTATATCGAAATCATTCATGTCGCCGCCCACTTGCATGATATGGGGAAAATTGGAATCCCGGATGCAATACTCAATAAAACAAGTTCCTTATCCGACAGGGAATATGAAAGCATGAAGACTCATAGTATGAAGGGGTTTGAAATTGCCAAAAAAATCGAGATATTGCAGGGTGTTTCCGACTATATCCTTTACCACCACGAAAGATGGGACGGCGGAGGATACCCTGAAGGGCTATGCGGCAGGGCCATCCCCCTGGGCAGTAGAATTATAGCGGTTGCTGATTCTTTTGATGCAATTACAAGTTCCAGGACTTATAGACAGGGTCGTTCATATGAGGAAGCGTTTAAAGAGATAGAACGCTGCAGGGGGCAACAGTTCTGCCCTGATACCGTAGATGTTTTTCTTGATAATCAAGATGAAATTATTGAAGTGATAGAGGCGGCGAATCTGGAAATAGAGCAGCACAAAACTGATTATGTTTATAAATGATAATTGAAGAAAATAAA
>JAEKNX010000043.1 GCA_016839055.1 Spirochaetales bacterium | reverse complement strand
TTCTCATACATGCCGATTTCTTCAGTATCGCCGAGATAGATCATCTCAGGTGTCATGTTTCGGCCTTTAGACCAGATATCTGCTGCCTCTTCCATCTTCTCAGCTTCCATACGGTTGAGAATGCAGAGGTTTGCCCAGTAAATTTTCATAGACTTATTTAACATAGGACCGCCTCGCGTAGAACCAGATCGGCCTTGGTTATGTTTTCTCCGCTGCGTATCTTGTTCTGAGTATTAAGGATAGCTGTTGTAAACTGATCGAGTACTGCTTCCGCAAGTTTTTCATCTTTTGTGAGATCTATAATCTTATCCATTCCGCCGTTCTTCATAACAATCCGTTTCTCGCCGATGAGGGCCAGCTGCGGATCATGGGTTACAATGAGGACAATCTTTCCCCGACCGGTGAGCAGCTTCATCGCCTTTCTCCTGTCTATCCCTGCGTTCTCAATCTCATCTACGAGGATGATCGGAGAATTGCTAATTATCGCGACATCGGCGATCATCAGGGCTCTTGACTGGCCGCCTGAGAGTCTTGTCAGAATATCTGATTCCATCACCGCTTCTCCGGCAAGTGAGTTCACGCAAGCCATTATCTCCGAAATCATTTTCTCAGTGGATACTATACCGCGGCTTTCGGCATGCAGGATCAGAAAATCCCTAACCTCCATCTCGAGGGCGAAGTTCATGTTCTGCGACAGCTGAGCAACTAATTTAAGATCAGGATTATATCTTGTGGAATAATCGGGAGCTTTGCCGTCAATCAGAATCTGACGCCCTGTTACGGTATCCCCCTGTGCCATCTGCTCGATATCACTGATGAGCTGGCTTTTTCCCGAACCGGTGAATCCGACTATGCTGTAGATTTCTCCGCTTTCAATCTGAAGTGATTTAACAGCCTCAACATTGCCTGATTTATCCCTTCCACCGATAATTGTTATTAACTTTGACATGCAGCCTCCTTGTCTGAACTTGTAAAGTCCATCTTGTATACGGCGCCCTGCTGGAACTTTGTGCCGACTCTCATTTCTCCCATACAGTAGGAGCAGATTGCTGTCGGCATAGGATGTCGTAATTTTGCACCGATCAGTTCTTCCGCTTCTTTTTTATCGAGCAGCAGACGGGCAATGTGTTCGCTTCCGGCTCCCGTGAGCCCGTTTGCTTCGACGATCTCGGCGTCCGGGTTAATACGGCGGATTCTGGATTGAAAGACCTCTCGCTCTGCCTGACTGATTGAGTCGCCCTTCACTATTATCACGATATCGGCCGTTGTCAGAACCGGTCCGATCTTTTCCGGGATCTTGATACTGGAGTGAGAGTCTATTACGCATACCGACAGCGACTTGTCAATTCCGGGGGCACAGCGGTGGCATAGACCTGCAGTTTCTACTATCAGCAGATCGGCTTCTTCCCTCGTTCCCCAGTCAATCATCTCTTCAAGATTAACGACAAAATAATGGTCCGGACAGATGTCTTCACTCAGGCCGGCTTTTACCGGAACATCTATTCCGGCATAGCGCTGATCGTCCTCTGTGGCAAGGCAGTCAATTTTTACGACTGCTGTTTTGATTCCCATTCGCTTCAGGCTTTTTATTGAATGGATCATCACCGAAGTCTTGCCGCAGGCAGGAGGTCCAGCCACAATTATAACTTTTGGCTTTTTCATTTAGTTCCTCTTCCTGTTTATGATGATCCCTTCCAGGCACACCTGGGCGCTTCGGGGCAGGATTAGTCTTTTATAGACGATAGTCATGACTAAGTCAAGAAGGTACCTCAAATATAATTACAAAAGCTATTGACATAGATGAGGCTAAACAATTAAAGTTAATTAGCATTAACAATAAGGAGTATCCATGAAAAATTTTATTATCATATCAATTCTTTTGATAATCTCACTATCAACTGTATTTGCAGGCGGGACGTCTGAACCCCCGGAGGCAACTGAAGATGAGTATCGAACCGTAGTCGACGACAGGGGCGTCAGTGTCCGCATTAAAAAGGATGTATCGGCTATAGCTACATTCCCCCTGCCTCATCCCCATATTATTGCTGCCATTGACGGAGGAGTAGACCGAATTATCGGCGCAAGCTCAATGTCTGTGTCGGCTGCGAAGGTTTCAGTTTTCGGTAAGATTCATCCGGAACTATTGGATGTTGAAACATCCTATCTTAACGGACATACATTGAATGTCGAAGAGCTGGCACGTATCGAACCTGATGTTTTTTTTACCGACACGGTTCTCGAGGGAATGGATAATCTCGAGGAGACAGGCATCCCCGTTGTGTATCTCGGACTTAAAAAAGAAGCGCTCTCCTATGCAGGCTCGGATGTCGAGGTCTACAGCCCAAAGGTGACAATGGCGAACTG
>JAEKNX010000042.1 GCA_016839055.1 Spirochaetales bacterium | reverse complement strand
TTCTCATACATGCCGATTTCTTCAGTATCGCCGAGATAGATCATCTCAGGTGTCATGTTTCGGCCTTTAGACCAGATGTCTGCTGCCTCTTCCATCTTCTCAGCCTCCATGCGGTTGAGAATGCAAAGGTTAGCCCAATAGATTTTCATGGACTTTACTGTTTTTTCTAACATAGAACCTCCTCTCGTAGAATCAGATCAGCCTTGGTTATGTTTTCACCGCTTCGTATCTTGTTCTGAGTGTTTAGGATTGCGGTTGTAAACTGATCGAGTACTGCTTCCGCGAGTTTTTCATCTTTTGTGAGATCTATAATCTTATCCATGCCGCCGTTCTTCATTACAATCCGTTTCTCTCCGATGAGGGCAAGCTGCGGATCATGGGTTACTATGAGGACAATCTTTCCCCGACCGGTGAGCAGCTGCATCGCCTTTCTCCTGTCTATCCCTGCATTCTCAATCTCATCTACGAGGATGATTGGAGAGTTGCTGATTATTGCGACATCGGCAATCATCAGAGCTCTTGACTGGCCGCCTGAGAGTCTTGTCAGAATATCGGATTCCATCACGGCCTCTCCGGCAAGTGAGTTTACGCAAGCCATTATCTCCGATATCATTTTCTCAGTGGATACTATCCCGCGGCTTTCGGCATGAAGAATCAGAAAATCCCTAACCTCCATCTCGAGGGCGAAGTTCATGTTCTGCGACAGCTGAGCAACTAATTTAAGATCAGGATTATATCTTGTGGAATAATCGGGAGCTTTGCCGTCAATCAGAATCTGACGCCCTGTTACGGTATCCCCCTGTGCCATCTGCTCGATATCACTGATAAGTTGACTCTTTCCCGAACCGGTGAATCCGACTATGCTGTAAATTTCTCCGCTTTCAATCTGAAGTGATTCAACAGCCTCAACATTACCTGATTTATCTCTTCCTCCGATAATTGTTATTAACTTTGACATGCAGCCTCCTTGTTTGAGCTGGAAAAGTCCATCTTGTATACAGCTCCCTGCTGGAACTTGGTGCCGACTCTCATCTCTCCCATACAATAGGAACAGATAGCTGTCGGCATAGGATGTCGTAATTTAGCACCGATCAGTTCTTCCGCTTCTTTTTTATCGAGCAGCAGCCGGGCAATGTGTTCACTTCCGGCTCCCGTGAGGCCGTTTGCCTCGACAATCTCAGCTTTAGGGTTAATAAGGCGGATTCTGCTTTGAAAGACCTCTCGCTCTGCCTGACTGATAGAGTCGCCTTTTACGATTATTACGATATCGGCCGTTGTCAGAACCGGTCCGATCTTTTCCGGGATTTTGATACTGGAGTGAGAGTCTATTACGCAGACTGACAGTGACTTATCAATTCCGGGGGCACAGCGGTGGCATAGACCTGCAGTTTCTACTATCAGCAGATCGGCTTCTTCCCTGGTTCCCCAGTCAATCATCTCTTCAAGGTTAACGACAAAATAGTGATCCGGACAGATGTCTTCGCTCAGTCCGGCTTTTACCGGAACATCTATTCCGGCATAGCGCTGATCGTCCTCTGTGGCAAGGCAGTCAATTTTTACGACTGCTGTTTTGATTCCCATTCGCTTCAGGCTTTTTATTGAATGGATCATCACCGAAGTCTTGCCGCAGGCAGGAGGTCCAGCCACAATTATAACTTTTGGCTTTTTCATAAAATCCTCTTCCTGTTTATGATGATCCCTTCCTGGCACACCTGGGCGCTTCGGGGCAGGATTAGTCTTTTATAATAGATAGTCGTGCCTAAGTCAAGAAGGTGTTGATAAAAATATTATAAATAACTATTGACACATCTATGGCTAAGCTATTAAAGTTAATCAGCATTAACATAAAGGGGAATTCATGAACAAAAATATTATCATATCTATTCTTTTGATAATCTCAATATCAAATGTGTTTGCAGGCGGAAGGTCTGAAACCCTGGAGGCAACTGAAGATGAGTATCGAACAATCGTCGATGACAGGGGCGCCGATGTCCGTATTAAAAAAAATGTGTCGGCTATTGCCACCTTTCCCCTGCCGCATCCGCATATTATCGCGGCTATCGACGGCGGAGTAGACCGAATTATCGGTGCAAGCTCAATGTCAGTGTCGGCTGCGAAGGTTTCTGTTTTCGGTAAGATTCAACCGGAACTATTAAATGTTGAAACATCCTACCTTAACGGACAAACTCTTAATGTTGAAGAGCTAGCTACAATTCAGCCCGATGTTTTTTTTACCGATTCGGTTCTCGAGGGGATGGATAATCTCGAAGCGACAGGTATCCCCGTTGTATATCTTGGACTTAAAAAAGAAGCGCTCTCCTATGCAGGCTCGGATGTCGAGGTCTACAGCCCAAAGGTGACAATGGCGAACTG
>JAEKNX010000026.1 GCA_016839055.1 Spirochaetales bacterium | reverse complement strand
TTCATGTTTCACTCCAATATTCCGGAGTTTATCAGTTATCAGACTTCAGCGGCAGGTGTGGTTGTTTTGACGCTTACAAATAATTTGTGTTACGCGCTAATTAGCTGATTGTTATTGGATTCGAAACAGGGGGGAATTGGTCAAGTTATTTAACGAACTCCCCCTTGGAGCCTGTACTACCCCAGTATCTTCCTGCAGTGCTCAGACTATATAGCGAAACGCTGATCGTAGTGCACCCAAAACCTCAAGAGGCATAAGCCCGAAACCGCAGGGTAAAACCAAACCGACCCTTAGCAGCTATACTTCCAATACCACCTATCGTCTTCCTCAGTATTAATAGAGTATTCATCAATTGTGCAGTCAGAACACAGATCATCTGCAATTTCGAGTATGATATCCTTTAACTCCAGATTGCATTTAAACTTTTCAGGAATTCTATCATAACCATGTAAAGCCCCCATCAGGTTCCCGGCGACAGAACCCGTGGAATCACTATCTCCGCTGTGATTGACCGACGCAACAAGTGCCTTCTCAAAATTATCACGATATCTAAGCACGCAGTAGATCGCGATAGCAAGAGTCTCTTCGGCAACCCAGCCCTCTCCAAGCAAAGAAATTGCACTCTCGTCATCCATATCTGATTCAGATAACTCAACAGCCTTTTCCATGATAGAAATAAACTCATCGATATGAGGAGTACCTTGGAAAAGCGTATTCATCTCAGCTATGCACCCGGTGACAATCTCCTTTAATTCAGGCTCAGTCTGTTCACAGTAAGTAATCCGATTTATCAGATATACAAAGGCAGCCGCAGGAATATAACCAAGAGGATGACCGTGCGTTAAAGCCGCAATATTCGCCCCATGAATACAAATCCGATTGATATAAATATCCCTTTCTTCAAAATAAAGACCTACCGGCGCAACACGCATTAAGCCCCCGCAGCCCTTACTACTATTAAGCGGGTTATCTCTTGTCCCCGCGACATCAGCCCGTAATGACCTTAACACAGTATTGCCCGGAGCTCTGGCGCTATGAAGTTCAGGCACTCTTATAAGCCATGGATACTCTTTGGAAACATCTTTAACACTGCTTTTCCATCGATGGAAATCGCTTTCCTGCGTCTTAAGCCAGGCCTTATAGCAGTACCAGCAATAATCCTGAGGATTGGCAGCTATACCTCTTCCCATTCCCCGGGTTGTCCGTATTAATAGGCCGTTGGCTGTAAACAGGGTCATCTGGGTGTCATCTGAAATTAGTGCCGCGCCATCTGTTAACACAAAGTCTGTTATCCCGCGGCTGCCGTACCTTTGTCTTATCTGCTCCAGGCTCATAAACTCGACAGCGTAACCAAGAGCATCACCTGCTGCCCCGCCGATTAGACAACCGCGGAACTTATCTTTATTTCTCATATACTATCCCCTGTTATTAAATATAAAACCTTCATCTGACTATCGTATACAGCTTGATAGATCATTTCGCTTTTTGGTTAACAACGTTTTTTATCTTTATTTTCTGGTAAAACTCCGGTTTGTTTTTATTGCTTCGTTCTCCATCAATTCCATTTAAAATTTCATCTAATTCATTCACACAAATTTCACCGCACATACCTTTCGTCTCTGCCTTAACATCACCATTCTCATCAATATCTATTTCAATCATATATTCTGTCATCAAGGACTCCTTCCAATCCGCTAACCAGTTCATCTGTGGGATAGCCGGTCATAATTACATTGTTGTTCTCATCTATATCAATTTCAACATCGCTATTGTTAAAACCCCAAGCAGGACTATGCGCGTTTAGATAATGTGTTTTCTGATTATTGTTCCTTATACTTGTATCAAACCTTCCAGTCACAAGAGTATCGGTATATTTAAGCAATTCCTTTTGATAACAGTCAGCCAACTCATTAAGCTCATATCCTGTAAATATATGAATACTTAATTCTGTTTTTTCCTTGATGAGCCTCGCTAACATAGAAAGTTCTTTAGCCTGCAAAAAGGGCTCCCCCCCTGTAAAGGTTACACCCTTAATACCAGGTTTGTTTTCAATTCTATTAAGTAAAGAATCGACACTAGTCAATGTATTCGCCGCCATACTCCAAGTTTGCTTGTTCCAACACTCTGGACAACCTAAATTACATCCCTGGAGCCATATTACAAAGCGATTACCAATGCCATTTACAAAATTATTTGTTTCAATATGGAAAATGTTCAGCATTAATAAACTCTTCTCTGCAGGACGAGTTTGATAGTATTATTTTTTGTAATCTCTTTCTTAACAATATACCCTTGCTTCTTAGCATTTTTAATAATCATCTCTTTCTTTTGCTCACGGATGACCCTTTTTTCACTTTCAATACGAATTTTTTCTTCTTCCAATCGATTTAATTCGTCAAGTCTCTTCAACTCCTGTTCCATCTGAAAAAGTTTTTCTTCAACAATCTTTTCTTCTAAAAGCCTTTTTTCTTCAGCAATTAGTTGATAATACTCATTCAACAACGATTGGTAGATTGTCTCCACTTGCCCAATCTCAGTTTTTTTATTATATCCGTCATTATTATCATAATTATTAAAAACAAATCTCTTTTCTTCAATCGTTATTCCTTGAACTAATGACTGGCTTAGAGCCTTCCGGGCTATCTCAATATTTTCGATGATAACACTTCCTTTAATATGAATAACTCGACTCATTTCTTAGCTCTCCTTAACGACAACTTGTGCAGGTTTATTTATATAACGTTCTTTTACTAATCTATTTGCCTGGTCCAGAACATCGTAATCTTCAATTTCCAGATAATAGGATGTCTTGTCTTCAAAAAGAACACCGACTTCAGGAATTGGGTATTTAGGTAGGGTGTAATTCTGAAAGCTAATTTTTTTATTGTCAGTTTTTTTGAGATTTTCCAATTCATTGGAAGACTCTTTATATTTAAACTCAGAATAGTTCTTTGTTATATAATTTTCTAACAGTTCGATTTCTCTCTTCAACTTGCTAATTATTTTTGGGTCCTGCTTTTTTACTTCATACTTAAGCCGTGCAAGTTCTTGATTTTTATCCGATAGAGATTTGATTTTTTCTTTTTTCAGTCCTTCCCAGACTTGTTCTTTTTTCTTCCTGTCGATGCCCTTCTTCAAGCTGACTGAAAATTTATATATTTCTTCATAAAAGGGTTTAAACTTAGTATCAAGAAGATCTTTCAGTCTATTGAAGTCCATTTTCTCGAGTAATAAGTTTTCATATTCTTCAATTGTTTTAGAATATTCTTCAGCCTTCTTTTTCGCACCTGAGAAAAATTGGATCACCGGACTATTGTTCAGTTGGATCTCTATTACAACCCTCTTCAACCTCACAAGGTCTTCTGTAAACTTTTTTTGAATTGTGGAATAGTCCTGATAGAGTGAAGCTTTGTTAGCATTTACAGGTTTTACCGGTGGCAAGACAATCCATTCAAAGTGAAGTTTTTTTACATAGGGCTTTTGAGGAATAGTATTAGGTTTAGTCTGATCCATTCCTTCTATTGAGGAGGACCTGACATTCTCCAGAAGTATTGTACTTTGCTCCTGAATATTAATAACCTTATCCCATTTTACTTCAAAGGGTACTATATCGTCGTTGATATTAATTTTACTTAATAGATTTTCCTTTAATAGCCATGTTTGCCCAATATTCTGAAAGAAATTTCTGTTGATCTCAAAAGCACCGATTACAGTTTTACCACCGATGAAATAAAGAGAAGAAGATAGATCTTTACTGAAGTAAAAATAGTTGCTCACTTGCTCATTTATTTCTCTATATTTCTCATCAGAAGGCACAATGACAGCCTCACATTCTTCCAATCTGCTAGCAATGCCTATGTTGATATTCTCTTTTTCGTTCTCAAAAGGAGGATAGGGTGACTCCATAGGTTTTTCTATTTTATCAAGGATCTTTTCAGCCTTAGCCTTATTCCAGAAATAGTAATTGAACCAATAATATAGATCATTTGAAAAGTCTTTATCGAATTCAATACCGATATTTTTCTTATCACCTAAGCAATTTAAATAAAGAGTAGCAGCAGAATCTACAATGATGAAATCATTTTCAAGTTCAGGCACTTCTCTTAATAGTGCAGGTTTTTTCTTATCGAATTTTACTAATACATCTTTAGCTGCCTGGAATGATTTTAAAATTATATAAACGCGTACTCCATTGGTAATAATATTATACAAACTTTCTATAATATCCGCGTGGAGCAAACCTGTGGTAGCTATACAGATCATATTTTCTGCTATATCAAATTTATTAATAATGTCCGAATAATTCTGTTTTGTTGATTCCTTTTTCTCTTCTATGAAATATTTTAGAATCTCATTATTTTGATCAATACTGTCTTTGAGATTTTTCCTAATTATCTTACCCATTGATTGCCCCCGCTAATTCGATCACCCGCTTCTCGACTCTATCCTCAGGAATATAGAAAATCTGAGTGTGTTGTACATCAATTTTTTCTTTATCTATCATAATAAAATCAACACTCTTAGAGAAATTATAAAATATTTTCTTGTCGAGAATCCAATACCTGTCATGGGGAATTGCAGTCTTTTCTCTGATAATTCTTTTTATATTATTTACCTCGCATATTTCTTTAATCAGATTCTGTTCATGTGCCGTCGTTTTATAATATTCCTGCGAGACAATCGTTGTTTCTATTCTTCCGTTATAAGGAGATAACATTGCTTCCACAGACTGAAAATGCCGCAGCGTATTAACATATCGGTCAATGATAAGAAGATAATTTATATTAGAAAAATCCAATTTTCTATCGAATAAATATTTCAGTTCAACATCAGTATCTTGCTCTATTGTTTCATTTCGACCATATCCATTACTCTTGGTGTTTACAAAAGGATTTAAGTCTTTTCCGGTCATTAACAGCCAATAGAGTTCAGAGTCAACTGAATATTCCTTAGAAATACTACTAAAGTCAAAGGGTAATTCAAAGCGCTTATGTATTTGAGGAGTCTTGTGATATAAATTGCACCACAACTGTTCGATTTCATCGTAAGTAAAATACCTGTTACATGACTGAACTTCCTCTTTCAAAAGATGCAAGAACCAATTCCGATAACTACTCTCATTCGGGATTATAGGGATATCGTCGTAACCCCCCTGAAGATTCCCGTACTCAGGTATCTCTAAATCATCTTCGAAGGTAAATAAGAACTTTCTAACTGCGTTGTCATCATTGCAAACATCAACGTAGTCTAATTCAAGAGCTATCTCTTCACTGTTCCAGCGGCCTCTAAATGAATAATTCAATTCAATTGGCGGCATACTAAACCGGTCCTTGATATCACTAAAGAAATATGTCCAATCATTATTTTCAAAAACCATAGCAAGGCTCTCAGTGCAGGAACATCTAATATCATGTATTCCTTGTTCGTTTATAATCTTAAGAATTCTAAAGTTTTTCCCACTACTTAGATCTCTGGATTCTTCAAGTAACGATTTTAATAATTCCGACTGTATCTTTGCTACCCGATCTGCCCGATTTCCGGAAACGACACCTGTTCGTTTTATACTGTGAATCTGATACTTGAAAGGTAAATTAGTATCATTTTCATAGTATAAAACTTCGTATTTGCCATATTCTCTTTCCGGAAACCCTTTCTGAATGTTTTTTATTGATCCATTTTCAATAATTCCTAACGCTGTAAGATTTTTTAAAATATTATTTATAGCGGCACTCTCGACACCGCTTTCTGCCAATTTTTGTTTCATATCTTGTTGATTTGTATATTGCTCTAACAATTCGATGTAAGGTGATTCTTCATGATTAAAATCAACCTCAGCAAGGATTTCGATAGATTTTAACTGTATCTTCTTTTTTAGAGTTATTCTCATTTTACAACCTCACTTTTCTCTGCCAATCTTTTTAATTCGTCAGAGTTCCTTTGATGCCTGAAAAAATTAATGTCTCCCAGGATAACCCGTTGAAATCGGGCCCGGGTCAGGGCCACATTGAGTCTGTTAATATTATCCAGAAATCCTATAGTTTTCCCCCGAACCATACTGAGAAAAACAATATCGGCCTCCATTCCTTGGAACTTGTCGACTGTATAATTTAAGATTTGGATTCCTTCTTTATTAAAACGAGACATTTTGTTTGGGAGATTACAATATTTCCTTAATGCTATTCTAAGCAATGTCTCCTGTGGTCGGTAAAAGGTAATAATCGCTACAGACCACTCTCTACCCTCAGGATGAGGATTTGCTATAGCGTATTGAATAAAAACATTTAGCTCTTTAATAATACGGTCGACTTCTGCTTGATGTATATTATCCTGGTTCTTATCTTTTTTAGGAACATCTATCCATATTGCCCGATGATTATAATGATCAAAATCCCAGATTCTGTCTGTATTTTTGCCATCTTTGAGAGCAACCCTCTCTTCTGTTGTATAAAACTCTTCTCTGGAAAAAGCTGAAATTTCCGAATGCATACGATGCTGATAATCTAACATTTCATGCCTGGGTCTCAGCTCATTTTTTTCAAATCCATCTGTTATAGTGGTCTCATTCCTATGCTTTTCACCGTTCCCAGTTTGCAGAGACTCCAAAATAGAAGGCAACGTCATATTGTAGATTCGGTCTACAACATTATCTTTGCCAATCGGTTTTAATAGATCAAATGTTCTCTCGTAATAAGAATTTGGATTTTTCAACATTCGTCTCTCATAGACTCTGATCATTCTCCATGAGATCTCTTCAGCCCATGATCTCTCTTTTAACATTTCGCTAAAAAGATCTCCGGCGGCAACAGGGTTATTATCCTTTATCGTATTCTTATTAATCTTTGAATACTTTGGTAAACGTTTTTGTTGATTCAAATAGAGCTGTTGATAATAGAATGGCTCGAATTTATCCGGTTTCTTTAAAATAACAATATGTGTCTTGGGTATATATTGTTTAATTTTCTCCCAGATACCGGTTTGCATGAGGATTAAATCGCTGCCAAGTAAATTAAAAAGATTATTCGCCAGATATATATCATCATTTAAAGGTTGAATAATTATATTAACAATTTTTCCTCTATAAGGATTATCTGACACCTCATCCCAATAATCTAAGTATTTGGTAATATAATCGATAACAGGTAAATCAACTTCAATAACATAAGGATTGGCATTGTTGTTCAGAGCTTCAAAAGCAATTCTTATTGCTCTTTGCGTGTAATCATCAACAAGAAAATTAAAATTATGGATTATATGTTCCTGTTCAATAAAAGGAGAAAGCTGTTTAATATCTCCTACAAGAACCCATTTCTTAGCCTGCAGAGCAGGTACTAGAAACTCCTGAAACGTGGTTTTACTAGATTCGTCAATAATCATATAATCATATATAGGGTTTATTGGCAGGTCAGAATTATGGCCTCTTTCCTTTATATAGGGATGCTGCTGAATACCCATCGTAGTACCACATACAAGATTAGCCCCGTCAAGGACAATTTTTCTGGCGAGATCTTCACTAACGCCTTTTTTTCTATAGCGCTCTATTTTTTCATCTATCTGATAACAAACAACGGCTTCATCAATTCTGCTACTGTCTCCGATTCGCAAAGGTTCAACGAGATCATCTGTGTCATAAGACTTTATTCTTTCTAAAACATTATCAATAGCAACATGTGTTGAAGCAGAAAGCAAAATTTTCTTCCCGGTTTTCACTAGTTGCAGTATGAGTTCAATTATTGCTGTGGTTTTACCGCTCCCGGGAGGTCCCTCAAGAAATGCAAAATCATCGGTGGATAGAGCCTTTATTACAAATCTACGTTGCGATAAAGTTCCATCGTAGGATTCATCCTTCAACACATACCAATCACGAATTTCTTTAGTACTGCCCCTGCTCCATAATGAAGAATGCTTCTTCTCAAAGAGCTTAATCAGATTCTTCTGATTCTTAACCGGTGTGTCATTCAAATATTTGACAGCATCTTTCTGTCTGCGTAATGTCGTTATGTTCACAGCAATTTTGATGGGTTCATTCTTTGTTAGTTCAATAGGATTCCTTGAATTTGATTTAAGGATCAATATTTTCTCATCAGCATTTTTATGTTTTATATCAATTTGGTTGCGTTTATCCTTACCCTGATATATAGCTCTTACACCATCATCAAAAAAATGTTCACTAATGAGTTTTTCTGTATCGAGTCTGTCATCATCTATCAGCTGAATAGCGTATTCTTTTTTTTTGTTTTTGATTTTATACCATGTGTATTCCACTTTTTTTTCTGATATAAGAAATTTTGATATGGGCTCCTGGTCAACATGAAGTTCTGAGCCTATCTTTGCAAAGTTCATCTTTTTATCAGCATCATAGAGCACCTCAAACGATTCAATATCATATACAAGAGCCTTCAGTTTTAATCCGTTTAAAGATAGATGTTCAATCCTGGTTGAAGCTTCAACAGTAATATTCCAGCCATCAGTAATTTCCTCTAAATCGTGAATATCAATGATCTTGCCTTTTTCATCTTCTAATTTAGACTGATTGTTAAGAGTCACATTTACTATTTTGTATGAGACTTCTTTTTTGTTTAATTCAAGTTTTTCATGCATTTCAGGCATAAGCTCGGGGGTATAGATCAATTCAGAGTTCGTATTATTTATATCAACGTCATCTTTATGGAAAGAAAACATTTCATCCTGCATATCATAAATAAGACGATTTTTCCCCTCTTCAATATCAATCCCCGTTATATCAATCAATATTTGAGGTTGCGGTTTTACAAGTTTTATTTTTTGAAATCTGGGATTAACTCTGAGAACCACTTCAGAACGAACTTCTTCCCAATTGATTTCAAAGCTACCCCGTTTATTCTCAGCTTTGATAGCTTCATCCAAAAAAGAATAATAAGGCGAAAGCGATTCTCTCGTGGTATTAACCAACGCCCGGACTTTTCCCGGATTATCCTTAGCAATCGCACTGTAATACAGGTGATCTCCCAATTTCAACATGTTTTTGTTATTCCAATAATCGTTTGACAATTTTTCACCTTATATAAATGGATTGTGTTTTTCCTGTTTTAACTGAGGAACCTTCTCTGCATCTTGGATTTCCGGCAGTTCATCTGTTTCCTGACTGGATGCAAATCTTGCTCTAACTTTTGCCCATTTACGAAGATCTTCGATTGTATGCTTCATTGTCTTTGATAAAGGGTAAGTGGATTTTAAAGCTTCAAAAATATTCTCAGTGCTCAAATCCTGAGATTGAGCATATGCAATAAATAAACCTTCGTTGACTGCTTCTTCAATCTCAGCGCCAGAGAACCCGATCGATTCTGCCGCTAAGTTATCTATATCAAATAGACGAACATCTCTTTTTTTCCGTTCTATATGGATTTTAAAGATATCCTTTCTTTCCTCTTTTGATGGAAGATCTACAAAAAATATTTCATCAAAACGACCTTTACGTAAGAGCTCAGGAGGTAACTGCTCTATATTGTTTGCCGTGGCAATAACAAATACTTCACTTTTTTTCTCCTGCATCCATGTAAGTAAATTGCCGAAAACACGGGCGCTGGTTCCGCTGTCTCCACCACCGTTGATGCCGCTTAAACCTTTTTCTATTTCATCGATCCAAAGAATCGAAGGTGCTATAGTTTCAGCCAGAGATAGTGCCTTACGGATATTGGATTCGCTCTCACCCACAATACCACCAAAAACTTTCCCCAGATCAAATTTAAGAAGAGGAAGGTTCCATTCATTGGCAATTGTTTTTGCAATTAGACTCTTACCACACCCTGGAACACCTAACAGCATTACACCCTTTGGTGATGTAAGACCAAAATCCTTGGCATCATTAGAAAAAGCCTTACCTCTCTTATTCAGCCATTTTTTTAAACTCTCCATCCCGCCAACTTGATTAAAATCACTATCGGGGTGAAAATATTCCAATATCCCCTCTTTTTTAATGATCTGTTCCTTCTCATTTACGATGAGAGTGATTTCAGAGATGGTGAGTCTTTCTCTTTCTGCAATGATTTTTTTGTATGTCCATTCTGCTTCAACACTACTCATACCGAGACTAGCAGAGACGATATCTTTAATTTCATTATCATCATTGGGTTTATCGTCGTACGCCAACTCATCAAGGACATTATTCAAAATAGTTCTCAGAATATTCTCTTTTGGGAGTTCTAACTCGAGAATAGGAACTTCTTTTTCCAATTCACGTAAATTCACAATATAGGGAGTTTGGATAATCAGTATCTTTTGCTGATTGCTATTAATACGTGTAATTTCCCGTATAAACCGAACAATTTGATAGTTCTCGGAGGTCATAAATGGATGAAAATCTTCTAAAAGAAGTATGCAATGACTCTGTTCAGCATTTTCAAACCATGAAAGAATATCAATAGGATCTTTTTTTTCATTATCTTCACAAATAAAGGTGCTTTCCCCTTTTCCCCATTTATCGAGCCCACTTACTACACTCCATTTATATAGAACAAGATCATGTTCCATTGCTGCTCCGACACAAAACCCATGCAGCCTTTGCCATTCATATGTTGCAACTGATAAAACAGGAATTGATGCTTTAACATATGTAGTTAGAGCTTTTTCAAATTTATCCATTCATAATCCTTTAATGTGTCAATATTCGAATTCAAAAAAATATATCTAAGATAACAATTAAATTATTCAAAGGAGGTTATCTAAAATTGAAATACATCATCTGTAGTTAATATACTTTGTAAACTGAATCCTATAACTATTCTGTTTTAGCATTGTTACTACTGCAGATCCCACACCTTCTGATAGTATTCGAAATCTGCAATATTCAAATAATTTGAAAATATCTATCAAATCATTATCGTCTATTTACCTGTTTCACGATTCTCTTAAAAACAAGTGAACTATTGGGTTGATTTTAACAAACAAGCATCAATTGAATAACTTATTTATTTCTCAAAAGAGAATCTCTGCTACAATCAGATCTATTTCCATTAGATTAAAACTATGTGAAAAATATTATTATTAAATAATTTATCTATATTTCCCTTAATTCGTATATTTTAAATTTTAGTCGTATAAAATCACATAGAAAGTGATAATTCGACTCGGGGCTTGAAGTGATCCAATCACTGCTGACGACTCCATTTTTACCCACAAAAATAATAGCATGGCTTTTAAAAAATATCAAATTAGTCTTTTAGTCATAATTTATTATTCACCTCACACTACAAACCTCTTCCACACCGCCCGGCTACCTTGAAAGTTAACCAAATACCCAAGCCTGCACCCCGAGATATGCAGATAATTAAGCAGCTGAGCTTCATTTGCCACAGATAAAGCCTTAACTGCCTTTATTTCAATGATTACCTTACCCTCTATTGCCAGGTCAGCATAAAATGTACAAGGATGTACATAAATTGGCGCGCTCATGGATGAGCTTTTGCGCCAATCACTCACCGACGCTTTCACCCTGGTACTGAACATTAAACGGCGCATTGTAAGCAACCGTCAGCCCCGCCTTTTTCAATTCATAAAACAAAGCATTTGAAGTTTTCATAGAAAACTTCCTATTGTTTTGCAGGATGCAAAACAATCATGATAACAGCTTTCAAGCAGCCCCGGCCCCAACTCATTGTGAACCTTGATAAACGCACCAACTGGCTGAAAACTCTCAAAAAGTTTGTAATCATGAAGTTTTCTCTGAAAACTTCAAATCGATTTGCATAGCAAATCGAACAACCTCCCTGTTTTAATTAAAACAGGAAACTTGGAGCAACGAACAGTCAAGGTCCGCGCAGCGGCTTGCCTTGGCCTTGACGGTGAGGAGCGAAAGTTAAAATGAAAAAACCAGGAGGCAACCACCGAATAATCCACTACGGAATCTTTCTTTTTAATATTCCTAATTTCGTGTTTCTATACATATTGGCAGCCCGAAATTTCAAGAGTAATAAAACCACGGATATGAAAGCCTATATGCATGGCCACACAGATGATCACGGATTTAAAAATAGAGAAAAGCCAAACCTGTCTTCAATATCTTCTTTTTCTTCATCCGTGTACCGCCCGCATGTTCTACCCTAAATCCGTGTGACCCGCCTGCGAAACCTATAATCCGTGGCCAAACGACTCTTCATACGTTTTCATTACTATCAAAACTAAATTTTCATTACTATCAAAATTAATTTTTCATTACTATCAAAAAATATAAACACTACTAGCCTTAACATATAACCATTACTATAAAAATATATAACCATTACTATAAAAATATATAATCATTACTATGAAAAAATGATAACCATTATTACAAAATTTGTTTTTCATTATAATGCCGGGGTCAGCAAGGGCCAACATTCGGGGGAATTGCAGTCAAATCCAGAATTGCCTGTGCACCTTCAAAAAACTGGCGGATTTGCTCTTAATAAGATATAATTAAAATTGTAAAATTGCCTCCGGGTCCTAACCGGAGGCAGTGATTTTATCGCCTGAGTGGTTCAGACGATAGCAAAGGTTTCATCCAGTGATGCTCTGCGAAGTTTGTGATTTCCTAGGCGTGTCGCAACTTCGACAGAGTACTCACCGGTGCCAAGGGCCGGAATTAGAAAGTGAAGCTTTTTCGCCGTATTCACCGAAATAATTTCGGTTCGTACCGGCTCCTCATCCTCACCTAGCCAGAAGATCCCTTCATCAGGCGCAGTCTCATCATATTTCAGATTTAATCCCTGAAAAATTAGCAGATCATTCCCGTGCATCTTATTATCCGCCGGTTTCGACATATTTTCTATGTTGATTACAGCAGGATATTTAAGAGCATTTTCATGGACCCTTTCTGCCTGGAGATTCTTTATAATGTTAGAGACAAAATCTTTGTACGGCCTGAAAAGAACCTTAAATCTGTGGTTGTTAGTACTAGCACCCGGCCTGAAGTCTTCATCCAGAGTTTCGAACGAACCCCTGATAGAAGGCTTGAAGGAACCAAAAGGCGTTTTAACCGTCATTCCCCGGGCAACATAATACTCAATACCCTTAGCAAACTGTGCTATTGAAAGACGATGATCTTCCTTCCGGATTGCCGTATTGAACTCCATATAATCAAGAAGCATTTCAAAGGAGATTCCCTTCCGATCAATTATGCGTGCAATGTATTTTGTTGAAGTCTTCATCGGATTATCGATGAGTGTAAATTGTAATTTCAGCTCTTCCATTCTACACTCCTTTCATTTCTTTTCTGCAGTAACATTTTCATAGTTTTTACTCCTTAAATAAATTTTAAATGTTACCTCACTGGCCAGAATTTTTGTAACATTGCTTTTTGATATTCCTGTTAATGCAGAACCAATAATATATTTAAACGGAGTAAATCCGTGCATTTTTTGAAGAGATGAGATGCTGCAGTGTTTAATTCTAAATCCGGTAATATGCGGGTAGAAGGAGTTTTTTACATCATGTTTTGGACATGGTCCAAACATTTTCATCTCCGATTCTTAAATTTCCGATGAAAGGCTGGAGCCCCGGTCCCGGGCATAAAATCTACATTTTTTCATAAAGTGAGATGTATCCGTTTTTTAGGTTGAAGAAAAGGCGTGGGCTAACATTTTGGTTAATCACACTTTAATATTCCCAAATTTTACTATATTGAATTTCAGATGTAAAGACAAAAATTTTAAATTACAAAAATTAATACAAAAATCAGGCATTTTATTACTGTTTTTCGCAATTTCTAAGCCTGCTCAGTCACAATTTTCATAACAATATCATTACCCATTACCATCGGGCATAGCTTTGGAAATACAGGCATATCAAAAACATGGTAGACAAAGGGGTCCGGAATCTCTTTTATTTCTGAAAAGAACCGGTTCTCCATCATATTCAGCACCGGGTCTATTACAACACCATCACCTGTTATAACCCAAAGGTGAAACTCCGCCTTCTCTATCTTTTTACCGGCCAGCCGGTCTTCAATATCCGAAAAAGATGTATCGTAATAAAAATGATCATGCACGAAGATATCTCCGAGAACAAGCTGACTGTCCACCTGCAGTTCTTTCAGGAAATCAATCATTCTTACCGACATATAAATGCTTCCCTTCATGAGGAAGCTGCGGTCCAGGTCAGAATCAAAGCAGCTCTCAATTACGTTATCATATAAGTCGGTGAATTCATTTCTAAACTCTTCCAATTCCTTATAAGAAAGTGAATCCCAATTTGTGAGGCTGCACCTATAACCATATTGAATTGATTTTTTTTCAGCTAAAAAATACCCTTTGGAGGCATTATAACCATTTAGAACCTCAAGATCTTTCACAGCCCTGCTCCGGTCACTTTTTTTATCATTTAATTCATAACTAATTTTAACACCAATATGATCGATAAGCATCACGCTTCTATTAGTGATTCCAGCTCGGTTATCCAATTATTGAATACTGAACACTTTTCACGCATAGTTTGAACACCAATTGACTCAGCTATTTTTATTCCTGTGACAGTCTTTTTGAACCTGTTATTCATCTTTTCAATTCTCTTTGACGGTGCAGTTTCAACCGAATTATTGATTTTTTCGGGATCTCTAAATGTAGCTAGTATTTCATCAACAGAACTCTTTTCAACACCAAGGACGGTTGAAAGAATTCCGGAATCACTAAAAAGATAGGTTTCAAATTCGTGTACTGCAATATTAGGAAGAAACCTTCGTTCTGAATCGACATCAGGCAACTCTTCTTTAACCTTTATCCGAGTGGCATTGTTAATTTCCGCTGCTATTTCTGACGGTTCAGCTTTTCCTCTCGCATTTTCCAATCCTGGCCATTCTTTTAAACCATAATAATCTATCAAGAGAGTAACATAGGTATCAGAGCGCTGCTTTAAATGTCTTCTAATATCGTTTATTGCACGCGAGAATTTAACATCGCCACCCTTTTCTCCAGGTTTTGAGAGTCTTATCGGTGTTATGTAAATCTGCCTATTGATAAAATAAGGTTGTAAGACTTTTTTGATGAAGATTTCTTCCGTTTGTCCTTCAACCAAAGCAAATATGTTAACATAATCACTCATAAACAGGTCCTCCGGAGATAACATTCTTTGTCCAGAGTTCGCCTACTGAATAATCTTCAAGCCATTTATCAAGCTTATTCCTATCTAATCGCTGAAAAGTTGAAGCACCATCTTCCCTATTAACTACGATGATATCCTCTACAGTAAAATTATCAATTAATGACGGAGACTGCGTTGCAATAATCACCTGTGTTCTTTTAGCGGCATCCTGTATAAGCTCTGCCAAGACTGAAATTGCTGCAGGATGCAATCCAAGTTCAGGCTCATCAATAATGATCGTTGAAGGGGGGTTGGGCTGCAAAAGAGCCGTTGCAAGACATATAAACCGTATTGATCCGTCAGAGAAATGGTAGGGCTGCATCGGGTAATCCGACCCCTTTTGTGTCCATGAAAGATTCACACTTTTCTTTGGACCAAAATCATCAACTTCCAGTAGAAAGTCATCGAAGAAAGGCATAACCATTCTCACTGCATCCAGGATTTCTTCATATTCTGATTTGAAATGTTTTTTTAGTTTATATAAATATGGAGCAATATTTGAAGCATTAGTCCGCAGCGCCCCGCTATCCTGAACTATCTCAGAATGCCGCATGGCAGCGCTATCACTGCTGTCATGGAAATGGTATATCTGCCAAGATGATATTGCTTCATAGACGGGTTTGCTTAAACCACTATCTTTTTCATTACCAGTTGCTTCTTTAACTAGTAATGATTTGTTATTTTTGCTATTTCCAAGTTCCCACCAACCATTACTTCCTCGATCATAGTACCGAGCCTCATTAATAAGAGCGCATTGATCATTTACTGTCGGCTTTAATTTGAAACGGTACCCTCTTACTCCAAAATATGCTTCAAAATTCATCTCAGAAGTAGCTTTTCTACCGTTGTATAGCAGATCACCAATTCCTCCGGAATCCCTTACAAAATCATCAAGATTGCCATCGAACATCGCTCTAAGCATTCTGAAAAAGCTGACAAGATTCGTCTTTCCTGCACCGTTTCCGCCGACTAGTATATTGAGATTATTCAGTTTTAAATCTGTTAACTCTTTAATAGATTTAAAACCTTTAATAGTTAATCTATCCAATGAACTCATTTATCCCTCGCAACTTAAAATCAACTTTCTAATTCTTCTAACATCGGCACACTTTTATTTAAAAGTGTTTTCATAATAACATTTTAAGAGGAATACTTCAAATGAAGATGAAGGTTCAAACTTTTTCTACACCACAAAACGCTTCCTGCGCCGCCCGCTAATCCGTGTGACCACGTATCTGGACAGTATATGTCCGTGGCCAATAGACTCCAAAATCATTACTCCGCTATTCATATCCCTTCGGCCCTGGAATATTGTGAATAATAATCCTGATGTTAAATAAAGAGTTATAATGCTGAAAGCAGGAACTAAACGGCCCATGCTGTAGCATAGGCCAAAGTATTAAAATTTTAATTCATTACTACGGAATCGAGTTCTATGCCATCAATGTCTGTAATTGGTTTAGGCGGATCAGATTTCTGTGTTTTCAGTGATATAACTATCATTGCAGCAATGCTGATAATCCAGGCAGGAACCGCGGCAATATATACAGAATCTTCAAGATATCCTTCTGATACTATATAGCTAAAATCTTTAATCAGATGTACTCCTTCATCGAAATAATTCGTAGCTGCCGGGAGGAAAATGAAGAATGTAAGTATGAGCCAGCCTATTAATCCAGCCCAGAATGAAGCTATTGCCCCCTTCTGATTCGCCTTCTTCCAGAATAGTCCGAAGAGGTAGGAAGTAACTATTGTCGGAAAAAGGGATGCTCCCGAGAATACGAGTAATTCATATATCCCTCCGGCAAATGTTACGAGATAGGACAACAGAGCATAGACGGGAAGGGCCCAGATAAGTTTTCTTACTATTTGAGAGTCGGTGATATCCGGATTGAGTCGTTTTACCAGTGTGCTGACAAAGATCGAAGAATCAATAAGTACTGTGTCACCTGCTGTGCTGACGATTGCGGCAGCTAAGGATACCATGAATAATACTCCGAGCCAGTCAGGCATATAATTCTGAACAAACCACGGAAGTATGTAATCAAGTGATTCTTCCGGCATTTGACCTTTGGAAAGTATATAGGCCGCAACTCCGATAAATACCGGAATCATACCCAGAATGAAGTATATAATGCCCCCGAGTATAAATCCCTTCGCTGCATGCCGTTCGGATTTTGCCGCAAGGGTTCTGGCATTCAGTACCGGACAGCTCAAATCTCCAACCCCTAGCGCTATCCATGCAGAAAGTGCATACAGAACACCAAGAATCCCACCATACCAGTAGAATCCGTGGGGACTTCCATCTGCGCCTTTTGTAAAGTTGTAGAAGATGCTGAATTCCGGTAGATCCGCCAGATTACCGGCGCTGCTGAAAAAATTTCCCAACCCGCCGACTGCGGAAACTGTGAATGGAACCATGAAAACAAGGGAGATCGTTATGATAATGAACGAGATCATGTCGGTACGCGAAAGCGCCCAAAGGCCCCCTGTCATTGCGACGAATACAATTACTACAGCGCCTATTATCGTGGCGATATTTGAATTGAAACCTGTTGTCATATGTATCAGAATTCCGAAACTTTTAAATTGCGCAGCAACCCATGCCAGACCGGTAATTGCTTGTGCCAGAGTAAAGATCGTAGCCATTTTATCACCATAGCGGTTTGTATAAAAATCGCCTACAGTCACGCTTCTGGTTTTTCTCAATCTTTTAACGACAAAGAATCCTCCAAGCAGAAGAGTACATGTTGTGGCAAACGGATCCCATACTATACCCTGGAACCCGTACTCATATACTTCAGAGGCTCCGCCTAGTATTACAGCCGCTCCAATCCACGTCGCCACTACGGAGGCCATGATGAATGGCCATGTGAGCGAACGTCCTGCGGCTGTGAAATCTTCAGTTGCATTGATCTTTTTCTTATACATCAGACCGACTAGTATTGCTACTACGAGAAATATTCCTATACATACAAGAATTATACCGTTTGTCTGAAATACTTGTACTTCCATTTTTCAACCTCCATAACTGAGATATCTCAGTGATTTAATTTTTCCGGCGACAGAAGTATATCTGCCTTTCTCATAATATCTTCCAGACCTCCTTTAATATTGTCAGCAAGAGGGTATCTCTCTGCTCCGGCAAGGATTTCCTCCACCCTGATTCTTGCTTTGCTGTACATATCATGTTTTCCTTTGGCAGTCCATGTTTCATAGGTGTCTCCGTCTGTTAATTCCTGTGTCATAAACTCATCACTGCGGCAGGCCATAACGGTAGACGGCTGCATAAGATAATGTCCTCCGGGACCGACTTCTTCGATATCTGTGAAATAGTTTTTCTCAATGGATGTGTCGATACCTCTTCTCAATCTTTGTGCATAATTTATTATTTCATCATCTACTACTATCTGTTCAAGCGTAATCGTGTTGCTGCATTCTAAGGCTCCAGGACCCTGAAGCAGATCGACCCCGCTGTTCAGCAACGGAATGGTAGTAATTGTCTTTTCTAATATAGCTTGAGCTCCATGGGTCTTTGCGTCAGTTAAACACCCTGCCTGTTCATTTGGAAGGCCGTAGAAATGCGCCAACTCCCCGCAAGCTGCAGTCTGAAGGACTGTTTCCGGAACTCCCTCGAGAAAATTTCCATTGCGGAAATTTGTAGTTCCTATTGCATTTCCGAAAATAATCGGTGTACCGGGCTTTGCCATCTGAAATAAAACGAGCGCAGACAATGCTTCGGCATTAGCAACTGCAATATTCGAAAACAGACTCGCTGGTCCTGTTGATCCAGCTCCGGGCATAGGGTAGACGCATATAGGGATTCCTAGCGGAAGAGATTCAAGATAGGTTTCACACATCTCTTTATCGTGACCCAGCGGAGGGTTCGTACAGTAGGTGAAAGAATAAATCTTGCGGTTAATCGTCTCTGCTTCGCTTCCGGTAATAAGGTTGAGGGCTTCGGCCATCAATGGTACTTCGGCAGGATGCCAAAGCTCACTCTGTACATGAAGTGAGGTTGACATGAAGGAGTAGATATCCTGACGGAATTCCCTGCTGTGCTCAGGTCTGTCCGGTTCCTGGATAGTGGCGGGCCAGACAACTGTAGACCATCTGGAAGCTTCATATACCTTATTGAAATTGAATAGATCCTGCAAATTACATTCTCTTCGTTCACCTGTATGAAAATCAAGAGTAAATACGCCGGAGTTGTCAACTACAGTTCCGGCCAGGCCGGTTTTCGGCATTGTAAAATCTTTTTGCCGATCACGTGCACCGAGAATAAAAGTCTTGGGAGCTGTACGAAGTGCTTCGTTAACCAGTTCTTCCGGTATAAAGACAATTTTGTCTTTTACTATTGCCCCCCGAGCTTTCAGTATTTCCCGGGCCTTCGGAGAAAGAAACCGGACTCCAACTTTAGATAGAATCTTAAGACTGCAAGTGTGAATCCTTTGAATTTCTTCACTATTTAGAATTTGTGTAGTAATCATAATAACCTCAATTACGATAATAGCATTACATATACGATATATCGTAATATATTACCATAGATTTCGATATTCGCAAGTGAATATATCTTATTCGTAGTAAAATTTTATCTGAAACTTGTAAAATATTTGTAAATATGATAGGTTTTAAGAAAGTCAAACATGAGGAATTAGCTTTGGAACAGAGGTTGGATAAAGCCGATAATGAAATAATCAGGTTACTCAAGATCAACGGAAGGATGCCCAATACTGAAATTGCCAAGAAAATGAAAATTTCAGAGGCTACCATAAGAAACAGAATAAAACGGCTGCTTGATGAGAATTTCATCTCAGTTGTCGCAGTTCCTAATCATGTAAAACTTGGGTATGAAGTAGCCGGAAATATTCATATTAAAGTGGAACCGAATAAAATTCAGGAAATTCTTAAACAGTTAAAAGAGATGCAGGAGATAGAGTACATAGCACATACCTCCGGAGACTCTCAGATCGAGGTTGATTTCAGTGTTACAAACATGGAAGAACTACACATCCTCCTCACCGAGGAAATAGGGAAGATCGAAGGTCTTATAGATTACAAGTTGTATATTGCGATTGAATACATCAAGGATAGCTACAATTTAAGAAAAATGGATCAATGAGGCGACTCAAATAAGCAATTATTCCGGGACTCCGGAACAGCCGCATGAAAGAATTATCCTCGTTCAAACAGCAACCTTCAACCGACGAGCTGTCAGTGGAAGGGACAATTAAAAATCCAGGAGACAACCACAGAATAATCCACTTCGGAATCTTACTTTTTAATATTTCTAATTTCATATTTCTATACTTATTATCAAAACAAAAAACAAGATTAATAAAACCACGGATATATGAAGTAGAGATATGGGGTCACACGGCCTGCGAAACAGCACCGCAGGCATGATCACGGATTATTAGAGAGAAAAAAGCCATACCTGTCTTCAATATTTTCTATACTCTTCATCCGTGAACCGCTTCCTGCTCTACTATTCACATCCGTGTGACCACGTATCTTAACCCGATATATCCGTGGCCAATAGACTCCAAAATCATTCCTCATCAGCCGGATAATACCCGGGGTGGCGGTATGCCATAGGCAGATTATCCTTGCCCGCTATAAGGAAACCCCGGTTTGAACTGGAACCCAAGTCACCGGCCGCCCTGTCAAATTCAGCGATACGATTCTTAACCCTCTGAGCGAACCTGATAGAATCAATCATGTCATCAAGCATAGCAGTCAGATTCTCCCGCCCGTCACAACCCTCGAACAACTCTGCAGCCTGCTCTTTCAGCCTGATAAGATTGTAAACCGAAACCTTACTGCAGACCTTATCAAGCTCCCTGAACGCAAAATACTCCTCGAGCAAATTCAGATGATATTCAAGCAGAATCACATAAACCCGGGTAGAAAGCTCCTTATGATTGACCGATGACGCCTTTTTAAGATATCCCAATGCTTCAGTATAACTCCCGGCCTTTATGGAATGAAAACCCGCCCTCTTATTGAGGAGGAAACTGCCCGGATTAAGGCAAAGAGCATCACCGATATCATCCAATGCCGCCTTACTCTCAGTAAAAGAGAGCGGCCTGTACGGAGATCTCTTTCGGAGATACCTCAAGATAAAAACAGTAATACCTACCGAGAGCACAAGAATCAGATAACTGATAAGGCTCAGATCGAGGTAGATGAAATAATTAAAAAAGCCGTGAAAAACAGCAGCAGATGCGACAGCGCCGGACACCATGCTGAAGCTGTACTCATTCTTCCCGGTTCTCCGGCTGCATAAATACAGCCCGCCAGCATAACCCCAGATCACCGCGAAGGCCATATGCCCCATAGTTCCGGTTACCGAGCGCAGCAGCAGATTCTCAAGCCCGTAGAAACCCGCATACTTCACGTTCTCGGTAACAGCGAAAGCCAGAGCTACCGATGCCGCCTGAAGAAGACCATCCTTCGGCTCCTTAATGAAAGAAGAAGACCTGGCTACCACGTAGAAAACAAGAAACTTGGCCGTCTCCTCAAACAGACCGACAAAGAGAACACTATAGGTAAACAATGACAGGTTTATAATGTGAGCATAAGAAAATGCGCTAAACTCATGCAGCAGATGCACGACAGGAATACTCAAAAGACCGCAGAGAAACATGCAGCCCAGGACGCTCCTGTTATCATTAAGCTTGCCGTGAGATTCGAGCTTTTTTAGTATCCGGAGCCAGAAGATGCTGACGGTAATAGTAATCAGTACAATCATTTCATTTTTACCACCACACATTATAAGGCAGATATTATGAGCAGGCATTAACAAATTTATTACAGCTTAAAAAATTGTTGTCTCCTGCAGAAGGTGGAATAAAAAAATCAGCAGGCAAACATAAAACGAAGATTAATAAAACCACGGACTGATTAACTAACTGTCTACAAAAACAGGGGAAGACCAATCCATACCTTCGGTGCCACTTCGAAGGTCAGACTATATAGTTTAACGTGGTCCGTGGCTTAAAACTCTTAAGAATTCTTGGCCGCAGCGTGATATATAATTACTCATAATGGGTCCACATTCTTAATATTTTCACAGTTTCATCTTCCTCGATAACTTGATAAACAATCCTATGTTGAATATTTATCCGTCTTGAAAATGTTCCTGTCAAATCACCAATGAGTTTTTCATATGGAGGATATTCACAAAAAGGATCCGCTTTTATTATCTCTAGAAGTTCCTCAGCTCGCTTTTTCAAATTAGATGATGACAATTTTTTCGCATCTTTTTGTGCTTGTTTTGTAAAAAACAGCTTATACATTACCACTCTAACTCATCTGACATTTCATCAACTGGCGTATTCATACCTTCGATAATGGATTCCCGCATCCCTTGAATTGAAGTTAAATATAGGGTTTCTTGTATGCTACGCCAATCATCCTCACCAACAAGGATAGCATTGGAATCTTTTCCTGTTATTTCAACAGGTTCATGCGTTAAATTAACCCTTTGAACGATTTTATAGAGATCTTTTCTTGCGTTTGTAATGTTTATACTACTCATAACACCTCCGTACGTTTTACCGTACGTTAATAGTGTATCCCTCGAGCTGATAAAAGTCCAGAATAATTTTCACATAATGGTATCAGTTTTCTTTTTTTCGAACCTTAGCAACGGCGACATTTATATATTTCATTAGTGTAATTATGCTCTTTTAGAAAACTTTATCCATCTCGATCCTGAACCATTTGCAGCTCTTTTTACCTAATCCTTCAGGGAGCTATAATTCCAAGTATTTGACTGTTAGTTCTTTATCATCCATGCCTACAATCCGTGAACCTCTACCCTGTTCAGCCTGAAGTCCGTGGCCAATAGTCCTCAAAATCTCATCCTACCGCTACCACCTCCGGTACTGCACTATAGTGGAATGTTGTAGACTCTAAAATTATTTTCGCGAAAAATAATTGATTTGCTATAAATATTATTCTAATTTAAAATATATATATGAAAAAACTATACATATATTTATCAATACTATCTGTAATACTCGGCTGTACTGCAAACAAATCCGATTCAATTGAGATATCTTCTAATAGCAACTGGCTTGTGATAGACAAAAATATTCATGTATACATTTCTGCGGAAGTTAACCCGGTTTTAATTAAAAGCGAAGATAAAACCGTCTTGATCAATCCCGGATCAGGAAGTGAAATATTTGATGCAATAAAAAGTTATACTACTGAAAATAAACTGAAAATCACAGATTTGCTTGTTACCAGTTTTGATCAGGCTTTCAGTGATAATTTGAACCTATACAAGAATGACAACGTTAAATACCATAGTATCAGCAGTCTGGAGAATAAAAACGAACTGCTTATCGGCAAATTAAAACTTGGTGTCCTGCCTGTATATGATTATGGATACAAGGCCGGATTGGGTTATTCCATTGACGAGCGAATTTTAATTTCCGGCGGAATGATTGAAGCCGATAAAGCTTTCAGGTTTTCCTCACAGGTTCCTGAAACAGAGTCTCTGATTAATCTAAAGAACCATCAATTTAAACTGATAATCCCCGGTTCGGGGAAAATTCTCCAGGAAGATCAAATAGAACACTATTTTGATGAAAGAATTGGGACTGTTAAATACCATGTAAATACAGACAATACTGACTTTTTACAGGTGAATGACAATATTTTTGTTTTTACCAGTACAGATTTGCCTGCAAGAGAGTTCAATGCGACCATTATTACATCGGGTTCCGATGCGGCAATATTCGATACAGGAACAGCTAATTCCATGGCTGTCAAAATGAAAGACTTCATTACAGACAGGAACCTTAGAATAGGGCATATTTTTCTCACTCACGACCACTACGATCATATAGGAAATCTGGAAATTTTCGAGACTCCCGGAGTGCAGGTCCACAGGTGGCAGAACTCCCGTGAAGGCGAAGAGGTTAAAATGGGTGAACACCTATTCCGGATAACCTATAGTGACGGGCATACTCCCAAGGGGGAACATATATCGATTGAAATGAATAATGAAATTCTGATTTCCGGAGATATCCTGGTTGCCAATGTAAAAGATGTTTCTATATTACTGACAGATGCAAATGATATGAAGGAAACCCTGAAAAGATTCAAATCTAAATCCTACAAATTGATTATTCCCGGACACAGAGGAGTTTTGCTTGATAATAAATTGATTGATTTGTATCTATCGAGTCTGTAAATCCGTGTACTGCATCTTCGCCATGCTCGATATATGAATCTATTATTTTACGAGCAACATCTTGTGCGATTTCTATAGCTTCGGATATTGTTCTTCCTTGTGCGACCAAGCCAGGAACATCGTCAGATTCTGCAAGATATTGATCGTTTTCAACTTTTGATATTTTCAAATGAACAGAATACATATTTTCCATACATTAATTATACTCCTATCTTTAATATGAAACAATCTTGATATTACCTAATAATCAGTGAACCTCTACCCTGCTGCGCCACAAGAACCGTGTAACCATCCTGCGAGACCCGTAATCTGTGGCTCAAGATTCTCTTCCTTCGCTGCTTTACATTAAGAACTTTAGAAGATTATCGATATCAAGGAGTAATTTTCTATTCTTCCGTTTTATAATAACTGGGATTTTCAGCGACAGATGAAGATTCTGTATCTGCAAGGAGACTGTCCCGGTAAAGAACCTCGGGATCCAGGTCAGCACCATTTACCCATTCAATAGAGTCAAATTTGACAGAAACCGAATTAAAAATAGAGACATCTTCTAATTCTGAAAAGATGCCGGTACCAAAGTACGGATTAACATCAAAGATTCTTTTTTCATTGTTGTCAAAAATAAGAAATAACTTAAACCCTGATAGAGGTTTTACATCTTTCACACCATGATACATATATCCCCCTAACGCAATGGCTCTATTTTAAACGGTGTTTCACCATTCTGGGCCAGTTGCCAATCTGCCAATAATTCGTCTTTATGTAATTCAGCCCAGGCTTCAATTAACTTTATTTGTCGACGTGGCAAATCTCCATCGGTAATTGTACAAGAGTTTATATCGAAAACCCCTCTATAGTCTTGATAATAAGCATGGAAATGTGGTGGGTTGTGTTCCTTTTTGCCGAGATACATTCTAATAACTATACCAAAAAACATTGACAACGTAGGCATACAGTAATTATAACATCTAATAGAGGTGAAGTCCATTTTCCGATTGTGACCTCCTTGAATTATTATCTCTTTCTAATAATGTTCATGATTTCTTCAAAATTTTTCTTATATCTTCAAATCCGTATACCTCTACCTTGTTTAACCTTACTCTCCTATTTTTGTCTATTGTCAATTATATTTGTCATATACAATAATATTACAGCTGATTCCAACCATAAACCGAATCCACACCGCCTGAATGCACTACTAATCTCACCCCGTTGGCAACACCATTTGAAGAGATAATAGCCAATTATCAAGAATCTTAGAACCACGAACTGCGTTACGCTATGTAGTCTTACTTAAGCTAGCAGCACCGAAGGTATATTTGAGAAGAAAAGGCTAGGCCTGTCTTCAATATCTTTTTTTTTATTCATCCGAGAACCGCTACAGAGCTTGGCCCCACAGTCCGTGTGACCACGTATCTGGGCAGCCTATGTCCGTGGCCAATAGTCTTCTATATCTTACCGTCGGCTTTAGAGCAGTATTACAGCTGAATGAACTTATTTATTATCTTTCTTAAAACTCGTATATCATCTCGAACTGATTTACACTGATTTTAAAACCCGACGCCTCCAGAAACCCGCAAAGCCAAACGCCTTCCTCAACATTTATGAACCTTATAGTCTCAGCCTCAGAGTGTTCAATCAGCCGATTCAGCAGCACTTCAGCCGCCCCGTCTCCGCGATAATCAGGATGTACGCCAAACTGCAACACACTCCCGTTCATTTTTTGGATAATGCCGTAGGAAACAAGCTTTCCATCGTCTTTAAGCGTGACTACTTCATGCTCCTGTTTCGAATTACCCCAGGTCTCTACCATATTCTGCCAGGTTGGATTATATGAGTGGTAAAAAAACGGGTTTGCCTTTCGAAGAGCCGCCGAGTCCGAACCGGTTTCAAACTTGCAGTTTAGCCCTGCCCCATTAGCAATTTCTCTGCGCTTAATCTCATAACAGGCCAGGCGCCTATGCACCTTGAAACCGTACTTCTCATACAGATGCCTAGCCTGCTCATTATTCTCAAGAACCTCAAGATAGAAGCTCGAAATATCGCGACATTTGAGCGACTCAAGGAGGTTTTCTATAAGAAGAGAACCAATACCCCTTCCCTGATTTCCGGCAGTCACTCCGGTGGCTATATCATAAACCGCCGGGCGGCCGTCTAATACGCGAAAACCAGAGAGGATGAAGCCGGTTAACTCATTCTCGTCAAAACTACCAAGTGAGAGTTCCGGATTATAATCCTTCGCGTAGGTAATAGACCTGAACTTCTCAAACGGCATATCAATCTTAATCTCATAATCAGAGAAGGCGCTGATGAAGGCCTTATGAAGCTGCTCATCAGTAACATCTGTCAAATTCTTAATCTTCATTAGAACAGTATATATTACTATCTGCCAAACTCAAATCATTTACATCTATGGAATCTGAACCTGCGGCTCCGCCTCCGGTGCTGCCTTATAGCGGCCAATAATCTTAAGAATGGAGTAAGAAAAAAAAGAGTTTTTGCCACGGTTATATCAAACAGAGATGCATGGTAACACATATGATCACGGACTGCGTTCCACCCTAGAGTCTTACGGAAAGCTAGTAGCACCGCAGTCACCGCCGAAGGTAAGTTTGAGAAGAAGAGGCCTAGCCTGTCCTCAATATCTTATCCGTGAACCGCTGCAGAGCCTCGCATGCAATCCGTGTGACCACATATCTAGGCAGCCAATCCGTGGCCAATAATCTTCAAGATCTTATCCGTGAACCGCTTCAGAGCCTCGCATGCAATCCGTGAACCGCTGCAGAGTCTCGCATGCAATCCGTGTTGCTATTCATCTAGGCAGCCTATATCCGTGGCCAATAATCTTCAATATCTTATCCGTGATCCGCTCCCCTGTTGAGACTGACAATCCGTGGCTGAAAATATCAAGATCTTATAACCACAGATATACGGGGCAGAGATGCATGGCAACACGGATAGTCACGGATTAGATATAAGAAGAGGCCTATCCTAAATTCAAAGACTTCTATTTCTCTTTATACTGGAGGCTCCGCCGGAAGTATATTTGAAAAAAACAGGGCGTGACTATAATTGAACAAGTAAGGGATTTTCCTTCTCTTTATAATGATCTCATTAATTTCTTTATTATAAGCTCTTCGAGATTTCTTCTTGAGTCAATTATTGTGTGAATTATTATTGATCTATCATGAATTACATAGATGATTCGATAATTACCCTCAATAAGCTCTCGATAATCAACTATATTCTGTTTTTCTAACTCAGGAACAATTCTCCCATGTTTAGGAAAGTCTTTCAGTTGATTTATTTTTTCTTCAATTGAGAAAAATAATTTTCTGTAAAACTCATTATTATTACTTTGATAATACCCTATGATTTCTGTTAAATCATCTTCCGCAAATTTTGAAAATATAATCTTATATTTTTTATTCATTTATTCTTCATCGAGATTGAATTGTTTTTTAATATCACTAAAAACCTGCTCAGACTCTTTATAACGGCCTTCTCTGATATCCTTTTCTGATATCTGAACCAGTTTTAACAGGTTAAAAGCATCCTGCATTGTTTGATAGGATTCTATATCAACTAAAACAGCCTTGGCCTCACCATGTTGTGTAATAATAATGGAATTTTTATTATCGTTTACATATTTCATCATATCAGCCGCATTTGTTTTTATATAAGAAATCGGCTTAATATCATCCTTTAAATTAATCGACATAACAACCCCTCAGTACTTTAAAGATACAATAGAAAGACTATACAGTCAACACATTCCGTGTGACCACATATCTGGGCAGCCAATCCGTGGCCAATAATCTTCAATATCTTATCCGTGAACCGCTGCAGAGCCTCGCATGCAATCCGTGTTGCTATTCATCTGGGCAGCCTATATCCGTGGCCAATAATCTTCAAGATCTTATCCGTGAACCGCTGCAGAGCCTCGCATGCAATCCGTGTTGCTATTCATCTAGGCAGCCAATCCGTGGCCAATAGACTCCAAAATCTTAGCTGTGCCCCGCCTCAGGGTCTAAAAAGTATATTTCTTAATTCATAATCATGTTGTATACTTTTATTATGGAAAATCTCAGAAGTTATCTTCCAGAACTGATAAAATCTCTGCAACAGATAGATCCGCTTCAAATAATATTATTTGGTTCTTTAGCAGCAGGAAATGAAGATATTGATAGTGATATCGATTTAGTCGTTATTTTAAATAGAAATGATTTACCCCGGAATGTCGATGAAAAACTGCGGAATAAGATGTTTGTAAGAAATGCCATTAGAGAGATCAGCTTTGAAATACCAATTGATATATTAGTATTCACGAAAGCAGAGTTTTTAAAAATGGAATTAATTAGAAGCCCATTTTACAATGAAATCCGAGATAAAGGTGAAATAATATATGAAAAAGCTGGCTGAAGAATGGCTAATTCATGCAGATAAAGATATAAAAACAATAGAGAAAATAATTGATGAGCAATATCTCACGAATATCACAGCGTTCCATTCTCACCAATGTATTGAAAAATCTTTTAAAGCTTTAATTTTATTAAAAACCGGCAACGTGTCAAAGATACATAATCTCTTGAAACTGTATGGAACCGTTCGGAATTACTTTCCGCTGGATATAAATATTGAACAACTTCAAGAAATCAATGAAACTTATATAGATTCGCGATATCCTGCCGATTTGGGATTACTTCCTGACGGAGACCTTTCATCAGATAAAGCAAGGCAATTCTACGAAGAGACCAAAGCGATATATAAGCAGGTTGTCGAAATAATCAATACAAACCACGAATAATCTCTGAGATGCAGAACAACACAGATGAGCACAGAGGGTTGAAGCGAAAAAGCTAACCCTGAATCCGTGTGACCACATATCTGGGCAGCCAATCCGTGGCCAATAATCTTCAATATCTTATCCGTGAACCGCTACAGAGTCTCGCATGCAATCCGTGTTGCTATTCATCTAGGCAGCCTTTATCCGTGGCCAATAATCTTCAAGATCTTATCCGTGAACCGCTACAGAGCCTCGCATGCAATCCGTGTTGCTATTCATCTGGGCAGCCTATATCCGTGGCCAATAATCTTCAAGATCTTATCCGTGAACCGCTGCAGAGTCTCGCATACAATCCGTGTTGCTATTCATCTGGGCAGCCAATCCGTGGCCAATAGTCTTCAAGATCTTATCCGTCAACCGCTACAGAGCCTCGCATGCAATCCGTGTTGCTATTCATCTGGGCAGCCAATCCGTGGCCAATAGTCTTCAAGATCTTATCCGTCAACCGCTACAGAGCCTCGCATGCAATCCGTGTTGCTATTCATCTGGGCAGCCAATCCGTGGCCAATAGTCCCAAATATCTCATCCGTGAACCGCTGCAGAGCCTCGCATGCAATCCGTGTTGCTATTCATCTGGGCAGCCTATATCCGTGGCCAATAGTCCCAAATATCTCATCCGTGAACCGCTGCAGAGCCTCACATGCAATCCGTGTTGCTATTCATATAGGCAGCCAATCCGTGGCCAATAGACTCCAAAAAGGAGAATAGGTTACACATTCATATGCGCCATTTTGAATTAATTCTTATGCTCTTCTACCCTCTTAGTTCACCAGATAATTGTTCCATCATTGTAGTAAGCACTCAATGTCCGGTCTATTTATATCTTTTTATTGACCAACGGTTAGTAAAGGTTTATTATAATAACCAACGGTCAGCAAACCATAGGAGGTAATAATTTGCCCCTGAAACTATATGAAAAAGAAAAAATCCTGGACGCATGCTTTGAAGTCTTTGTCCGTAATGGATACACGAGTACCTCAACAGCAATGTTAGCAGAAGCTGCCGGTATATCTAAAGCACTCATTTTCCATCATTTTGATAGTAAGAAGAAACTCTATATTTGTGTTTTGGAACGATGCTTTGAGAAAATAGCACTTGAAATACCAACAGAGCCTCTTACTGAATACAGCAGCTTCTTTGAAGCAAAAGAAAAAAGCGGACTTAATAGAATTGACTACCTGAGAAAGAATCCTGACGTGAATAAATTTATGTTTGAAGCCTTATATTCAACTCCTGATGAGCTGAAAATGGAGATTAATGAGTTCAAAGCCTATATTGAAGAAAAGTATAAAGCGGTGAATGCGGCCAGGGATAAGCAGATGAAGCAGTTGTTTAATGAGATTCCTCTCAGATCTGGCGTTGATTCCGGGGAGGCTTACGAACTGATTCACATTGTATCAGAGCACTTCAGAATGAAGCTGGCAGCAGAATTAACAGAAGAAAAGAAATTGAGTGATGATGTATTCTGGAGGGATTTTTTTAAAAAGAAAAATGCATTTTTAGATATGGTACGCCACGGAATCGAAAAGAATATGTAAGAGGATATTTCTATATTCGCTGTATGGAGGGAAGATATGATCTATATTCATAGTTTTAATGAAAGTACGCAATTTGAACTCTCGAGTGTCGGAGGGAAAGGTGATAACCTTATTAAACTGTCCAAACTCAATGGGATAAAAGTACCGGACGGTTTTTGCGTCACGACTGGAGCATATAAAAAAACATTCGGGGAAAACGCTGAACTAAACTCATTATTGGATCATCTCTCTCTTCAAAAAAAAGATGAAATGGATAATATCAGGACAATCAGTGCTCAAATTCGTAGTGTTATCGAGAACAAGGTAATCCCGGAGGACATCACTGAGGCAATTACAGCTGAACTAAAAGAATGCGGAGAGGACCATTCCTACGCAGTACGCTCCAGTGCTACAGCAGAAGATCTGCCGACAGCCTCCTTTGCAGGTCAGCACGATACATACCTGAATATCATTGGAAGAGACTCAATTCTAAAACACATAAGCAAATGCTGGGCTTCCCTGTTTACCGAACGTGCTGTGAGTTACAGAATTCAAAATAACTTTGATCATGCAAAAGTATTTTTAGCCGTAGTCATTCAGCCCATGCTTATACCCGAATCATCAGGCATCATGTTCACAGCCGACCCTCTTACATCGAACCGGAAAGTTCTATCTATAGATGCAAGCTATGGTCTTGGAGAAGCAATAGTCTCAGGACTAGTGAGTCCGGACATTTATAAGGTACGGGGAAATAAAATAATAAATAAAAAAATTGCCGCCAAGAATATAGCTATATATGCACTTGAAGACGGCGGTATTGAAGAGAGAAAAATTGAACCCGATCTAATAAATAAGCAGACTCTGACAGATGAGCAGATTCTAAGGCTTGAACAAACCGGAAGACAAATTGAGACTTATTTCTCCTGCCCCCAGGATATTGAGTGGTGTCTTTCTGAAAATCAATTTTACATCGTTCAGAGTCGTCCTATCACCACCTTGTATCCAATACCAAAGGTAACCGGCGGAGAGGCTCATGTATTCTTATCATCGGGACATATGCAGATGATGACAGCTCCGATCAAACCGCTTGGTATGTCCTTTTTCAAATCTGTTCTTGGACTTTCTCCTTCACAGGAAATAGGCGGGAGATTGTATGCTGATATGACCCATGATTTAGCGACTCCGCTGGGAAGAATAATTGCCAAAAGTTTTATCAGTATGGTTGGTGATGATTTAATTACAAACGCAATCACACAAATTATTAACAATAAGAAACTGATAAAAACTCTGCCAAAGGGAAAAGATAAAGTTATCAAACCTGAAAATAATAGCGGTGTAATATCTATAATGCTTAACGCTTATAAAATATTCAAGAAAAATGATCCTGATATCATAAAAGGTCTGACAGCAAAAGAAGATAATGCAATAGAAAAAATGAAAGAGGAAATTGAAAAACTATCGGGCAATGAGGTCATTGATTACATTGAAAAAGATCATGATAAGCGGAGACAGAAAATAGCTACGCCTGCTAACGCAGGAGCTCTCACGGCCGTACTATTATCAGAAAAATGGTTCAGCAGAAAAATCAAGAAATGGCTTGGAATAAAAAATGCCGCAGATACCTTTCTTATGTCAATTCCAAACAGTATCACCGCAGAAACCGGATTTGGTCTTTTAGACGTAGCAGATACTATAAGAGACTATCCTGAAATCATTGATTATCTTAATAACCCGAATGATGAAACTTTTTTTGAAGATATAGCAAAGTTTACTGGCGGAGAATCTGTTTGCAAATCGATTCAGACTTATTTATCAAAATACGGAATGCGTTGCTCCGGAGATATTGATATAACTGTCCCCCGTTGGAGTGAGAAACCAACAGAAATAGTCCCAATTATTCTAAGCAATATCAAGAATTTTGGACCGAATGCATCAAAACTTAAATTTGATCAGGGAATAACTGAATCGATGAGAAGAATAGATGAGCTCGCCGGTAAAGTCAAAAAGCTGCCGGGAGGCAGGAAAAAGGCTGAGAGAGTAAGAAGAATTGCAGGCTTAATACGTAATTATATTGGCTATCGTGAATATCCAAAGTTCTCATACATGAAAAGATATTTCATTTATAAGCAGGCAATGCTGAAAGAAGCTGCCAGACTTTTGGATAAAGGAATTATAAAAGAACTTGAAGATGTTTATTATCTATATTTTGATGAGCTTAAGGAAGTTGTTAACACAGGCAGACTGGACTATAGTATCATCGAGAGCAGAAAAAAGGACTATAAAGGATGGGAGAAACTCACGCCGCCACGGGTAATGACTTCCGAAGGAGAAATAATAAGCGGTGAATATGATACAGCTGATATACCCAAAGATGCTCTGCCGGGAATTGCTGTTTCAGCCGGTATTATAGAAGGACGGGCGAAAGTTGTTTACAGATTTCAAGAGGCAGAACTTGAAGATGGCGATATCCTGGTCACTGAGTTCACAGACCCAAGCTGGACTCCTCTATTCGTGTCTATAAAAGGACTGGTAACTGAAGTCGGCGGACTCGTGACCCACGGTGCAATAATCGCCAGAGAGTATGGTCTTCCAGCTGTTGTAAGTGTGGAAAATGCTACTCGGTTAATAAAAGACGGACAAATGATAAGAGTAAATGGTACCGAAGGTTATATTGAGATATTGTCGTAGTCATACCGATGTCACAGACAAAGCGAGGATCAGTTTGACAATTAAACGGCGCCTAACCCCAATGAAGATATTTGACCATAGATTGCGTTACGCCCTATTGTCTGACTTGAACTAGCAACACCGGAGGCGGTACCCCTAGGTATGGCAGTAAAGATGCATATTTTATATACGGATGGATACCGGGTAGAGAAAGTGGGATGAAAAGAAGAAATTCAAATATCTTCTAATCCGTGAACCGCTTCTTCGCTTTGCCATGCAATCCGTGGCTCAATACTCCCGCCCCGTCTTCCTGAATACCAGAACCGCATGAGTTAAATGAACTCCGATAAAAACGCAGCTGAGCATCATATACTGCTGGGGAGCATAAGGATAATGAGACTCAGAGCCGAATTTTTTCGGGAGCCTCTTTGTTAATAAGGCGTTCCATATTAAAGCAGGTATTATAGGAATAAATCCATTAGCGAGTACTATAGCCATTAAGCCCTCGGGTTTTACCCGAATATCAGCCATCTCTTTGGTCTATACTTTTTCTTAAACATTATGGAACGAGAGAAGTCTTCGACTTCTCTCGTTCCATCTTTTTATTGTAATAATTCAAACCGTTTACAAATTTATAATATTCATTCTGTTCATCAATATCCAGACATTCGAAACCGGATTCAATAAAATCCCAGTGGTCATTTCTGAAATCAAGAGTTAATCTTTCACCCTTTTCTGTTAAAACCAGATTATATACACGCCTGTCTACCAGGGATTGTTCTTTTTTCACAATACCCTTTTTGATAAGAGTTGCTGCAACCGGGGTGAATGAGCCCTTTTCCAAAACAAGCTCCTTGCTTAATTCGGACATGGTTATATGCCCTTGAAAACGGATAATCATTGCCGCTCTCATATGTGTAAAATTTAATCCCTCAGGCAGGGTATATACATCTTCAAAATCTTTAAAATAGAGGGAGATGATAGATCTATGCAGATAAAATATACTCTCTATTTTATCTTTTTTATCAGCATTAGACTTATCCATGAAATCCCCCCAAGGAAAACTTATAAAGATTATATTATCTCGCCCCGTCGTAAACAGCTTCCTTTCCCATAAAGCTGTCTTTATTCTGCTGTGAATGCAGATGATTCATTTCTTTAAAAAAGGACAAGCTCATTAAAACTGCGATACCCGTCGTTAGAATATCGGCAATAGGCTGTGCATATATGAATCCGCCAAATCCGAATAAGTTGTTCAATATAAACAAAGCGGGAATATAAATTATACACTGCCTGCCGAGCGAAAGAATCAAAGATTTTAACGCTTTTCCTGTTGATTGAAATGTAATTATCATAGTCATCTGCAGGCCTATAAATGGCGGGGCTATCGCGAATGCTCTAAGAATCTTAGCACCGGCATCAATAGTCTTCTGATCATTAATAAATAATGATATCAGATTTTCTCCGAACAGCAAAAAGATTACACTGAAAAAACAACCCAAAGAGACTCCATAAACCAATGTTGTTTTAAATCCTTCTTTCAAACGGTTAAAATTTTCAGCTCCATAGTTATATCCGGCAAAAGGCTGAAATCCCTGAGCAAGCCCCATTATAAGCATAAAACACATACTTCCTACACGCATTTGAATACCGTTTCCGGCAACAACATAATCACCGTAACTTGCTGCTAATATGTTTACAAGGATCATTGAAAAGCTCATTATCAGGGTGGACAGTGCCGACGGAATTCCAATTTTGAAGGTTTCACTATAGATTTTTTTACTCGGCTTAAAATACTCGCGTTTAATTGAAAGAAGAGTCTTCTTTGAAAAAAGATGACTGATAAAATAAATACATCCGATAAAATTACCTATTGCCGTAGCCCATGCTGCTCCTGCTACCCCCATATCCAGGACAAAGATCATTATCGGATCAAGGATTATATTCAATCCGATACCTATGATCATTCCTTTCATTGCCTTGTCGGTTGCTCCTTCACTTCGAATAAGCCCGCCGAAGGTTATTGATGCAATAAATACAATTGAAAAGATAGAGATGATAGTATAATAATCCCGGGTCGGTGCCAGAGTAGATGGACTGGTGCCGATTATTGAGAGAAGAGGAGTTCTGAATAAAAGCAGAATCCCGGTGATTACCACTCCTGTTATAACAGCGGTATAAACTGCGACTGTTGAAGTCCTCCTAGCTTCACCTGGATCTTTTGCTCCGAGCCTTCTTGATATATAACTGGACGCACCGTTTGCAAAAATATTCCCTATTGCCTGTATTGCCATAAATATCGGACCTGCAATCGAGAGAGCTGCTACAAGGTTTGGTTCATTAAGCATTCCGATAAACAGCATATCGGTCATATTATAAATCAGCACTACCGCCATTGAAAGCATTGTAGGCAGAGCAAGTTTTAATACAGCCTGTTTGACAGGCATATTCTCCATTATATCAATTTTATTATTATCCATTCATTTTTCTCCTGAGATCATATTTTTAGTTAATTTATTGTTTGTTTGATTTCTAACTAAATATAGAGAAGTAGACTGGAAAAGTCAAGTGGTTTGATTTCTTACTAATTTAAATAGTGCGTCTTATTCTGCCTTGGGGGTAAAACAACCGGCACCCCATGGCCGCCCTATACCAAATTGAGGCCGGACGGCTGGAGTGTATGAGGCGCCTGCTGTTTATATGACAGTCTCTCTATTTTTTCTTATGTTTTTTATGCGGTTTGTTAAATGCGGATGTGTTGAGAAAACTTCAGCAAACCATTTTGCAAACGATTTTTCATTTATTGAATCATTTATGAATTCTTCAATATTTACTTTTTCATACAAGTGTTTACCGGCAGCCAGAAGGACTAATCCTTTCTCGCAACCATTTGGAGCAGCTACTGAAGCATTTAGATCGCAGGTGTACTCACATGCTCTGCTGTAAGCTAATGTTAATAAGAATATTATATTTGCCGGAATTATGAACAATCTTTTTAATATATGATTCTTTTTAATATGTGTAAGCTCATGCGCAACAATAAAATCAACAACATCAATTCCATTATCAAAGGCCTTTTCCATAATATCTGAAAACAATACTACATAATTTCTTCCAATATACCTTGTTGCATATGCATTCAGAAGTCCTCCTGACTGCAGTAGATAGATGGTAGGAATCTTTTTGATCTCTAATGCCCTGCAATTTTTTACAGCTATATCATAAATTTCCGGAAATTGCTTTTCTGTAACTTTCACTGCATTACCATGTAATCTGCCTATCATCATGATATGTGAAAAAATCCAAAAAAGAATAATCATTACAACATATATAATTAAAACTATATTAGCAACGAAATCTTGAGGATTCCTCAAAGCTTCAGCTATGCTTTTAATAATAAAAAAGTAAATAATAATAGATGCTACTAGTGATATAGTGAAATAGATATTTTCCTTCATTGTCGTCTTAATTTTCATTTATTATCCCTCGTATTTGATTAATATAATTGTCATTTGATTTTAAAATATTTTGTATCTGTGATCATATGAATCTTGTTTTTAACAGGTTATTCACTATTAATCCAGATAATATTAACATACAATCAAACTCTTATAATTCTATATAGTAAAGGTGCATAGCAACACCGACTGCGAAGCAGCGCCGAAGGCATGATCACGGATATGGTTAAATAAAAGAAAATAACCATACGAATTTAAAATATAGCTATTCTTACCTGTTTCCCTAAGGCTTTAGCAACCTTTTCTATAGTGGAAAGCTTCATATCTTCAGAATGATTTTCCATCCTGGAGATAACACTCTTTGTAGTATGAATCCTTTTTGCCAGTTCTTCCTGCGTAAGACCGCTATTTTCTCGAGCTTCTCTGATAAACGCACCGATTTTAAAATCTTCATAGCCTTCCCAGAAAGAATTTTCTGAGATGTTTTCTTTTGCCAAACGCTCAGATACATAATTATCTAAATTCATTTCTTCCTCCTGAAATAATCCTCTTTATATTTCACAGCCAATCTAATTTCATTAGCTGGCGTTTTTTGAGACTTTTTAATAATTCCATGAGTAAAATTATAAGATTCCCCTTATCCCAAAATGAAAATATTCTGTAAATATCAGAACCTAATTTTATTCTAACTTCCCAAACATCGTTCTTGTTCTCTAACTTTTTGAAATAAGTTTTAGGAACACGATCATTCTCTTCTATCAGTTTTAAAGTCCATACAATTTTCTTAAAAACTTTAAGACTTAACCTATCAAGAAATTCCTTAACAGGAATTTTACCTGATTCTGTTTCGTAGAAAATGATCTTTTTTTTCATATTATGAGGTTAGCATGTAAGCGAACTATTTTCAATGACTATAACCACAAGAAATATGGACCACGATGCAAAATAATTCTAAGTTACAGCTCTTAAAAATAGAAAATGTCCCTTTTCTTCATCTTCTTACCTAGTGTACTGCTTTCAAAGTGGGACAAAAAAGTTTAAGTCAGTCAGCAGGCCGCTTCAAAGCCGCGCATGTAGTCCGTGTGACCACATATCTGGGCAGCCAATCCGTGGCCAACAGTCTTCAATATCTTATCCGTGAACCGCTCCAGAGCCTCGCATTCACTCCGTGTGACCACTTATCTGGACAGCTTATGTCCGTGGCCAATAATCTTCAATATCTAATCCGTGAACCGCTCCAGAGCCTCGCATGTAGTCCGTGTGACCACTTATCTGGACAGCTTATGTCCGTGGCCAATAATCTTCAATATCTTATCCGTGAACCGCTCCAGAGCCTCGCATGTAGTCCGTGTTACCATTCATCTGGTCAGCCTATATCCGTGGCCAACAGTCTTCAATATCTTATCCGTGAACCGCTCCAGAGCCTCGCATGTAGTCCGTGTGACCACGTATCTGAGCTACCAGTCCGTGTGACCACGTATCTGGGCTACCAGTGTTGACTCCCGCACAGGAATTAAGATTTAAGCTCATTTATCCCGAAATATAATTGTGTGAAAGAATTCCAAAGG
>JAEKNX010000041.1 GCA_016839055.1 Spirochaetales bacterium | reverse complement strand
GAGCTCTATCTGAAGCACAAACCGGATCTTATTCTCATGGACATCGTCATGCCCGGAATCGACGGGTATCAGGCGACAAGGATGATAAGAAGTAAAGACGAAAAAACCCCGATCATCGCCATGACGGCAAAGGCCTATAGGGAGGACAGAGAGAATTGCTTAGATGCCGGAATGGATGATTATATCTCCAAACCCGTTTCTCTGGAGCGGTTAAAGGAAATGCTTGAGAAATATCTTTGACTCCGGCACGTATAGTCGGAAAAAGTAACACACCAATGTACTTCGTTTTGTGGCATTATAAACCATAAGTATATAAAAGATTACTTCAACTGGTATTGATATATAAGTTGAAATAAAGAAACTCGCAATTTCTTGTAACCCTACAGCTCAGATTTTTTTTGCCTTCTTGTTTAATTCAATTTATATAGATGGAGGGAACAGAGATGCCCAGTATTGAAAAAGCAATGGAACACTCACAGATGGGATATGCCCGGCATAAGGTGGTTTACGATGAATCGGGAAAAGCGGTGGATTACATCTTTCTTTCGCTTAACCAGGCTTTTGAACGGTTGACAGGATTGAAGAAAGCAAAAATCCTCAATCGAAGGATCACCGACGTGATGCCCAGTATTACCCAGGGGGATTTTGACTGGATCGGCTATTACGGAAAAATCGCTGAAACCGGACAGAACAAAGTCTTTGAGCAGTATTCGCTGCCCTTGGACAGATGGTACCGTGTGGAGGCCTTTTCATGTGAGCCGGGATACTTCACCACGATCTTTCAGGATATCACCCACGAACGGGAGATGACCGAAGCCTCAAAGGAATTCCTGAACGATGGAAAAACATCCAATACCTACGAACAGATCACCCAACGGATGAAGCAGATCACCGGAGCGGAATATGTGGCCTTGAACATCTTTTTGGAAGACGGCGAACGGTTTCAGACCGTAGCTATTGCCGGAGTTTCCGATGCTTTAAAGAAAGCCTCTCAACTCCTTGGATTCAACCCGCTGAAAAAAGAGTGGGCGCCTGACCCCTATCGTTTTAAACTTATTAAAGATAATCGAGTAACCACCTTTGCTCACCTTCATGAACTAACCAATTATGTCCTTTCAAAGAAAGCCATTCAGCTGCTGGAAAAGACTTTTCGCCTGGGACAGACCGTCATCATCAAGAGTACCCGGGGAGAGAGAATCATCGGGGATTTCACGCTTCTGTTTACAAAGGGAAAGGAATTACAAAACGAAAACGAAGCGATCATCTATGCGGACATGGTGGGCATGCTCATTGAAAACCGTAATCAACGACGAAAACTTGAAAAAAGTGACGAACGTTTTCGGAAATTGTTTCAGAATTCCAAAGACGGGATGTACATCCGTTCTCATGACGGATGTATTGAGGATGTCAACGACAGCTTTTTGAAGATCCATGAGTTCGAACGGGATGAAGTGATCGGTAAAAAATCATGGGACTTCCTCCACCCCGAAGCACTGGCTGACCTTGAGAGACTCAGGAAAAGCCAAGAATGGGAAAACTGTTTTGCAGAAACCTGTATCATCACGAAAACAGGGAAGAAAAAATACCTTGAAATCAACACCTTTATCATCGATTCATCCAGTGAAAATAGGAAACGGGCCGGCATCATCCGGGACATCACCGAAAGAAAAATAGCCGAAGATAAATTGAGAGAAAGCGAGAAAAATTTCAAACGTTTCTTCCAGACGATGGATGATCTGATCTTCGTGGGAACCACAGAAGGAAGAATTCTGTTTACAAACGAAGCGGTTTCTGACAAACTGGGCTACTCTCAGGAGGAGCTCAAAGACATGCATATTCTGGACGTCCATCCCCAAGATAGGAGAACGGAAGCGGAAATGATATTCGCTGAGATGTTCAGAGGCGAAAGAGACTCTTGTCCCCTGCCACTGCAGAAAAAAGCAGGTGGATTGTTGCCGGTGGAAACCAAGGTGTGGTTTGGCAAGTGGAATGATGAGGAAGTCATATACGGGATATCCAAAGACCTCTCACAACAGCAGGCGGCACTGGACAAATTTACAAAACTGTTTGAATCCAATCCTGCGCTGATGGCCGTCAGTTCACTGCCGGACGGGAAATTTATCGACGTCAACCAGGCCTTTCTCAACACACTCGGTTATGAAAAGTATGAAGTGCTGGGCAGTACCAGTGAAGAACTGAACATCTTCGTGGAACCCGAAAAGCAGAAGAAGCTAACTGAGGAACTTGCGGAGACTGGCAGGTTCAGAGAAATGGAATTGAAGGTCAGCACCAAAGATGGAAGAATCCTCACGGGGTTGGTCTCCGGAGAGCTCATCGACAACCAGTACGAGCAGATCTTACTCACCGTTATGATAGATATCACCAAACAAAAAGAAGCCGAGGAAAAGGCCATAGAAGCCAGCCGGGCAAAAAGTGAATTTCTCGCCAACATGAGTCATGAGATCAGAACCCCGTTGAATGGTGTGATCGGGTTTTCAGACCTGCTACAACG
>JAEKNX010000025.1 GCA_016839055.1 Spirochaetales bacterium | reverse complement strand
CTGATGTTCGCTGTGTTCCCACATATAGTTATACTCAGAAATTTTACCGCTGCTTCAACTTTTAAATTACCTCCAAATGAGAATTCCACTTTTTCAATGATGGCATCTATAGTCGATAAATTTTATAACGTTATTATTGCAGCTGAAAACTTGAAGATTTTTCATTTTAAGATTGACTAGTACCCTTTATAGTGGTACATTTATTTATGTACAAGGTAACAATGAAAAACAAAGTTCTAAAGAGCTTGCGAAAAATGCCTGTTGCTGAACAAAAGAAATTTGCAGCCTTGGTCGTTGACCTTGAGGCTGATGGCCCGATTCAACCATCATGGCCAAATTTCAGCAAACTCGGTAAAAATGAATTTCATTGCCACCTATCATATAAATGGGTTGCTTGTTGGAGAAATGAAGACGACTCAATAATTGTGGAGGTTTATTATGCAGGTTCACGTGAAAACGCCCCATATTGATATTCAAATCCAGGGAGAGGAATATAAGCCGCTGATTGACCTTCTCAAGAAAGATTTTGGGGAAGACCTGGTCGAGATTATAGAAGATGAAGATGAACTCATCGAAATCACCTCGACTGACTGGTTTAATGAAATGAAGCCTACCCCCGGAGAAACTGTTGAGATTCATCGTTCAAACTTGAAAATGACTCAAACAGAATTAGGTGAAGCAATCGGAGGGCGTTCAAAACAATATATTTCCGACATAGAAAAAGGCCGGAGAAACATCTCTCTTGATCTTGCAAAGAGACTTGGAGAGGTTCTAGGTCACAACTATAAAACTTATTTATAAAACTCGGTTATTACATCTCATGCTATAGTTTTTTCAACTAATATGGAAATTCTTACATATTAAAGACTGCCGATAATGTAATATGTTCAACTTCATAGCTGCACGTAGTGTAGCCCGTGAGTTATTTTTTCTCATCCGGACACCGGAAGAGGTCGTGAGTTATTTATTTATTTATTTTAATCCGCAACCTCAGTACACGAGGCAGCTCAAGCATTTCTGCTGTATCATCTTCAATTAGAGTTTCTATAGAGATTTCTTTTCGGTAATGGGGCCTCATGTGATCGGTATCACATTTTTTTAGAAGTTCTTTATTGAAATCAATCAAGTTGTCAAACTCAGGAACAGGAACCAGTAGATTTCGTCTTAGATATCCAACCTTGTTTTCTACATGTCCTTTTTCATTTCCTGATGCAGGATTACAGAAGGCCGCTTCAAAACCATAATGCTGTTGGAACCGCAGAAATCGATCAGTCAGCAGTCTTTTTCCGTCTTTTCTCTCCCTTAAACAGCTGGATGTATCCACCGTTGCTGTGAGGTAATGACAGGATTAAATAATGACCGTTAATAAGTTTTCCATTCAATATAATCAGCCTGCCCAAAATCAGCTTGGGCTTCTCCTGCTTTATGCTGCAATGGAAGAGCCATTGAGCTTATCTTGAAAATCTCTTTTCGTTTTAGCGAAACATAGGCTGCTACGGTTCTGTATGAACAATCAAAGTCTTCACCGATTTCGTCGCAGAGCCTGTTGTGTATCCTCTGGGCAGTATGACGCTGCTTCCTTCTTCTTTTGCAGTCTTCTTTAATCCAGGAATCTATCAAGGCTTTGTACGGATCAAGTTTGGACTTATTTTTGCTGCAGCATAGTGGTTTGTTATTCCAGTTATCCGCCATTACATATTTTCTCGCTGTTTTCCTATCTATTCCGTTATTTCTTGATATTTCCGATATGTTTAATCCTTCACGAAAATAATCATCTCTGATAATATTTATCTCGGCCATTGCAAGCATCCTTCTCTGTTGCCTCCCTTGTTTTGTCGTTATTACAAAGGTCGGCGGCCCAGCGGGAGCCTGTGATGGCTTTTGCATTTATGGGGAATTCCATTCTGCAAAAGTGGGGAATTCTGGTTTGCAATTCTGGGTATCTATATTATGCAACAAACAAGTACGGGAAAAGAGAGAGTCCGGCCAACCTTTTCTGAAAGTAATAACTGTAAAGATCCTTTGTACTGATAAATCAGCACCTACTCGAATATATTAAAATCCGTCACTTCCTCGAAATCATGCGATGGCTTTTTCAACTAATGTGGAAATTCTTCCATATTCCGATAATGAAATATGTTCAACTTTCTGACTTCTATTATCCCAGCTCATAGTTTTATAAAACTGAAGTCATGCTTCTAGTCTAATATAGAAACTTTTCCACATTCAATCCGACCAATCACCTTTTTTCTGGCGTCAATACTGGCGTCAGTCCAAAATTTGACACAAAAAAAGGAGTTCATCACAATTTGACCAAACTCCTAATCTCTTCCCCCGAAAGGGTTTATTTTGCCCAGAACTGGACTCGCCATCCACCCATCGGCATCCTGCCTCCAGGTTCCTGGCCGCCTGCGTCACTAAATCGACGTCCTGTCGATTTGCGCTCCAGGTTTTCGCGCCGTTCCTTCGGATCTCGCCAGTTCTTCCTGATACAAAAAAAGACAAGCCTGCATTGCAAGCTTGCCTTTTTTTGCCCAGAACTGGACTCGAACCAGCACACCCGTAAGAGCACTAGACCCTGAACCTAGCGTGTCTACCAATTTCACCACCTGGGCAATGTAAAGATGCGAAATTACTCTCACATTCTTACTGTATGCAGGATATTATATTATTTTTTGACCATAATTCATAAAGATGTCGATTCCATGGAGAATGTGGTCGGACATCTATGGACAAGAATGACAAGCGATTTTCTGACTGCATTAATTCTAGGTGCAGGCCTTTTTACAGTCAATATTAAAATGGGTCTTATTATGATAAGTCTTCTGCCGATAGGATTGATTATTCTGTGGGTAGGCCTTAAAAAGGGAAAATCAATCCAGAAATCCGTCAACGACAAACTCGCAGACATGGTCAGCCTCTTCGTTGAATATGTCAAAGGACTACCTGTCCTCAAGACCTTCAGTGAAAGCCGGGATTTCGAAGATAAACTTAATAAGAGTACCGAAGATTTCGGAAAAAACAGCAAGAAGGCTGCCGGCTTTTCAGCCCTTCTTCTCGGAGGCTACAATCTTGTAATAGAACTCGGGTTCGCACTGTTGGCGTGTACAGGAGCTTTTCTTGCATTCAGAAACGAGCTGTCGATTTTTCATTATCTGATGTTCATAATAATAAGCCGTGAGTTTTTTAAACCCTTCATGAACATGGAGAGCCACTGGCTTAACTACCTCAAGGTTAAGGACAGCTATAATAGGATAAGATCGGTTACTGATGCCCCTCCGGTTCCTGAAGCTGATAATCCGCAGAAACCTTCCAATTTCGATATATACTTTGAACATGTTGAATTCGGTTATGAAGAGGACGGCTTCAGACTTCAGGACGCAGATTTCAGAATTCCGCAGGGTTCGCTCACGGCACTGGTCGGGCCTTCAGGTTCGGGAAAGACAACGCTCACAAATCTGCTCCTGCGCTTCTGGGATCCCAATGAGGGCAGTATAAAAATCGGAGGAATAGACACGAAGGAGATTGCATATGACGATCTTCTCGGCAGTATCAGTATCGTCATGCAAAATGTTATCCTCTTCGCCGACACTATCTATAACAATATCCGAATAGGATGCCGGAATGCTTCTCCTGAAGATATTTTCGCTGCGGCGGAAAAAGCTATGATTCATGATTTCATTTTGAATCTGCCGGAAGGATATCAGACAGTTATCGGAGAAAACGGTATAGGCCTCTCTGGCGGCCAGAAACAACGGCTGTCGATAGCTAGGGCCTTTCTGAATGACGCTCCCATCGTAATACTCGATGAGATGACAAGCAACGTCGATCCAATTAATGAGGTAAAAATTCAGAAGGCAGTCAGTAGGTTAGCAGAAGACCGGACGGTCATTGTCATAGCGCACAGGCTGAACACCATAAGATCGGCGGACAATATCCTTGTTCTTGATGAGGGTAAAATTGTACAGAGCGGCAGACATTCAGAGCTAATGACCGAGGGAGGACTTTACCGCAGCCTCGTCGAAAAACAGGATATGGCAGGCCGTTGGAGACTCCCTGAAGCCGTGCCTGCAGGTTAATGTAGGTCAAGGGTATCCTTTACGGGATACCCTTGACCCTTAGCTCTAACTTATTTCCATAAATACGTCATAGCATTGACGATTCTTCATCTGTTGCAGAGAAAACTCAGTATTCAGCCCGAAAAACACCAAGGCTCTATTCAGACTATTTATGCCAGCTAATCATTGCGACCTTGAAATCCTGCTCTAAACAGAGAGCTCCGTTTTTAGATTCAAGAGTCTTCTTCATATATCGGTAAATAATCTGTCGCGCATTTTCCGGAGGGTCAACAAAACTTTCCAACAGATCATCAACAGCTTCATCGCAGGAGGAAAAAATACGCGTTGTTCTTTGCTCAAGAATCTCAATATCGGCATAGATTCCCATCTGATGCAAAATATTTACTATATAGATATAATCCGGATTAGGCCTAAACTTTTCATCATATAATTCCGGCCACAACTTTTCAAAAGCCCCTCCTGTTATGCCCGCAAATCTGAAAAGATAAACCCGGCGCCCGGCAGCGGCATTCATCTTCCTGAGAGCTTCTTTCATGTCAGGCATTATAAGACAATGACAAGCGACAACAACATCTATGTTATCAAAATCAATACCTGAGATAGCATCTTCCCAGGTTCTGTTTACATAACTGATATTTTCATATCCAGCCTTTTTCACCTTCTCTTTTATACAGTCTATCATTTTACTCGACGGATCAACAGCCGTTACCTCGGCAGCTATTTCTGCAAGAGGGATAGTGAGAGTTCCCGGGCCTGAACCGATATCGAGAACACAATCATCAGCTCTGATCTCAAGCTTATTCATTATCTGTTCTGTCTGTGCAGTACGTGATGCAATCATCCTGTTATATGCAATAGCTCGTTTATCCCACAAAGCAACAGGATTCTCCCGATTCCTTCGCCATGATGCATTAAGAAGATTTATCCCCCAAAGCTCATTCCAGTCTACTGTTTTATTCATTTTTATCACCTTTATAATAAAGCCCCCTCCCGACATTCCACCTGCCGGAAGAAGAGACTCAAAATATTACATATTATCAAAACCGGTCTGTGGATAATCCTCAAGAACAAATCCATCACGAGCATCATTGGGAATGAATGAATATTTATTAAAAATATTATAGCCCCTGACTATTGAATAGTTATCATATGCATTTTTATTATATGCAAAGAATCCATGAGGGTACCAAAGCATGACCCTTTTGGGATACTTGTTAATAAGAGCCTGCAGCTTATATGAAGCTTCCAGCCTGCCTTCTTTGTCCCCTGCGGCCTTCCAATCAAGAAGAGCCTGATCTCTTTCAGCATACGGCATTAAATCGGTCTTCTTCTCTCCGTACTGAAGAACCATCATCATATCGTCATCGCAAAGCCCATGAGGGACAAACTCACCTACAGACATATTGTAGTTACCTTTTTTATAGAGAGTTTCCGAAAAGGAAGCCTTCTCCATCGCTTCAACATGGGCTCTGATATTAACATTCTCCAACTGATCAACTAAAATCTCTCCTGCTCTAACATATAGAGGCTGACTAGTCTCAGCAATAATCCTCCAGTCAAGCTTAGTTCCATCGGGATTTTCCCTAAAACCATCGCCGTCAACATCGATATAGCCAAGCTCGTCAAACATTTTTTTACCGGCAGCCGGGTCATAAGCTTGAAAACTATCCGGGCTTGCATGAAAGGCTTCCGGATGGGGATAACCGAGGGTTCCTGAAAGTCCCTGACCGAGAGCTACTATTTCGAGTAGTTCATCACGATCGATACATAAACTAAGTGCCTTACGGGTTTTCAAATCTCCGAAAGGCAGATTCTTATTATCGAGGGTAACGCAGGCCCCCCACATATACGGAACCTGAACAATATTCAGATTCGGATCACCCTTCCAGTCTGCAACTAGTTCAACAGGCATAGTCCGGGCTGCCCCGTCAATCTCTCCGCTTCGAAGGGCAGTAAACATTGTCGAAAGATCCTTTATAACAACAAGAGTAAGTCTACCTACAAGCGGTTTTCCCATGTGATAATCAGGGTTAGCTTCAAGTTTATAGTACTCCCCGACCTTGTAATCAATTAGCATATAAGGCCCGGTGCCAATTGACTTTCCGACGAACTGCCTCGGATCTTCGATGTTCTCCCATTGAGCCTTCTGAACAATAGGGAGCTCGGCACATGGTTCGCGATCGAAATATGGCATGGGAAATGCACCGGTAACCCTAAGGGTAAGCTCATCGATAATAGTGATGCCCTCACCCGGAAGCCGCGGCACAGCACTGGTATGATGTGAATAGCGGTTGTTTGAAGGCCCTTCACGATTATAATTTATAGTAAACTTGACATCTTCAGAAGTTAGTGGAGTTCCGTCATGCCACTTAACGCCGGCCTTAAGTTTTATTTCCCAGACGGTATTGTCATCAGTGACAGGTTTAACATATTCAGCCAAAACCATCTCCAGCTCTTCTCCTGAGGGGCTGGGGCCGGTAAGGCGTTCACAGACAGAGTCAAGAACCCATGGGCTGTACGCCCCGCCACCCCAAATAGTGACATTACCCGCATCATTATAGATGCCTATTGTCAACTCCTCAGCAGTTTGAGGGCCTTTTTCCCCAGCCGCCTTAGGAGCTTCCTGCTTCCCGCCAGCAAAAACAAAGGCCGGTACCAACAACAGTACTATAGCGGCTGTTATACAAATAATTCTTTTCATTCTATTCTCCTTTTACTAAAATATGTTTTTCATAATATTCTGAACGCTGCTTCTCATCTTTTGAGATATTTCAAATAGAACAGCCCCCTGACGCTCAGCAATTACGGCCGATGAGTTCAACGGCATAAATCCTGCAATCTTGAAATCAGACATATTAGATTTGATGTAATTCTCATCATCAAGTCCGTTCACCTTGTTTCCAACTACGTGAATATTCTTAATGCCCAAGACGCCTGCCATTTTACTGAACTCCCTGGCCGCCTTAATACTCCGAATTCCAGGTTCAACAACAACGATCAGACTGTCGACAGCCTTGGCCGTCCCCCGACCCATATGTTCTGTACCGGCAACCATGTCCATTACGACAGTTTCCTTCTCTTTTACCATAAGATGAGTAACAAGAGATCTCAGCATGGCATTCTCTGCGCACGCACAGCCTTTGCCAGCTCCGCGCATACAGCCCATCATCAAATAGTTAATATTACCCTTCTTAACCGAATACTCTGCCGGAATATCCTTTACCGTTGGATTCATCTTGAAATATGAACCGTATTCACCACTTTTTGCGCCGGTTCTTTCTTCAATTAACGTCTTCATCTCTATAATCGGGGTAATTCTACTAATAGTATCCGCCGAAAATCCAAGGGCTTCAGCAAGGGTAGGGTTCGGATCGGCATCTATGGCATAAACCGTCCTGCCTTCATCAGCAAGCGCATGAATTAACAGTGAGGCGAAAGTGGTCTTACCCACTCCGCCCTTTCCACATACTGCAATTTTTTTCATTAAGTAATCTCCTATAAAGAATTCCCGCATGGATGCGGGTTACAGAGGTGAAGTTTGCTTGCAAACTTCAAAATGATAAAAAACATGGAGGTTTTTATCATTCCTCCTAAAATCCAATATTATTTATAATCATGTAAACACCCAGACCAATAAGGAACAGGGCTGAAAAATACGGTAAAAATCCTGCAATTTTGCGGTAGCCGCTTGTTCCCGAAATCAATTTATTGGAAAAAACTATTGTCATTCCAATTAATACTAAAGCCGCAGCCAGTCCCGTGCTGAACGCAAACACGATCCCGAGCCCTAACGCCACCCTGCCAAGCGAAACCGAAACAAGAAGGATGGCCAGAGCATCAGGACATGGTACCGCCCCTCCAGCGATTCCGAGAGGGATCAGCTTTTTCCAGGATAATCCCTCTTCAGGAATCGTTATTCCATCTCTGTCATTATACTTACTCAAAGCCTGCCTCAGCAGCTCAGCAGCTTCGATCCGGCTGTCCAGAGAAAGATAGATATCAACATTCGGCAGCGATTTCTTGTTTTGCATCTTCTCAGCAAGACCGCTTCTTCTACTGACAATTGCATCCACCGCACCTGTTTCGACAGCTGTCATGACAAGCTGTGTATTCTGCCGCTCAGCCGCTATCGCAGGCATAAAATTATGGGTCTCACAGCCCGGAGAACAGATATTTATTCCCTCAGCTCCGGCAGCCTGAAGCTGTTTTTGAACCCAATCTTCTTCAGCCTCAATAATAAGAAATTCGGAAGATTCTACAGCACTTCCGTCGACGAGAATGTTGATGTGATCCTCTTTAAGAACTTTCAAATTCGGCAGAATATGGGCGTGATCAACCTCAAGCCCTATAAGCCTTCGGACTGCCGACCATATCCCTATAATTACGACAAGGACGCCTGAAACAACAGTCATTACCGGAACAATCTTTGACGGCATGAAAAAATAGGCCGCAGCCGACGCAAGACCGCCAAAAACATAGATACTTGCAGTATGAGTAAGGGTCACGATCAGCCCCAATCCCAAGGCCTGGGAAGCCGTACCCCGGTTTGCGACAAGATAAGCTCCTACAAGAGACTTTCCGTGCCCCGGAGTAAAGGCGTGTAAAAAACCAATCACTACGGCAAGGACAATTAGTACAAGAAAATTTACTTCACCGGTTTTTAGCCTATTTATCAGCATCGCAGAGCCGGCAAGCTCAGTTTCCGGAAGCATCACAGGCTGTGCTTTACTTTCCACCTCAACAACGGCCACTTCAACAGGTTCCTGACTAGGCTGTTGAGTTACCTCAGCCTGAACATCAGTCGATGCCGCATTGCTAAAAGTTATAGTGACGGAATCCTGCAGAATTTCATTGCGCTCTTCTTTAATTATGCTGATCGGAGAACCGGCAGTATCGCTTATGCTCAGCGAATATATTGCAATCTCGGCCTCAAGACAATTTTCATAATAAAAAGTGCAAACCCTGTCCAAATCTTCAGGATACGGAATTATGTAACAAAGCTTGATATAACAGAAACCAGCAACAAATTCCTCAAACGAGGCACAACTTGCTCCCGCGAACTCGGGAAGAACCTTAAGATCGTTTATGCGAAGCCGTAACCCTGCAACTACGAACTCTGAAAACTTCTGAACATCTTCAGTTCCAAAAATTTCATCTCTATCCAGATCCAGAATTTCAAGATAGTACTGTCCGAAAAGCATTCCGGCATCTATTTCAAGAGTCAAGGCAATACCCTCATCTTCAAAGAATATCCCCGTTCTCATTGCCACCTCATCATTTATATGGCAGAACGCCGGAACGGAGGTTATACCGAGAAGAATTAAGACAAGGGATAAAATAAAAACAGATTTATTATGCAATACTTCCATGCCACCTATACCGAAAGAGCCCTGGAAGACTTCATCAAATCAGGCTCTTCAACAGCTGAAATAAGCCGCTTGGTATAATTCTCTACAGGCGAAAAAACTACATCATCGCTTTCCCCCTGCTCTATAATTGAACCATCGTTCAGCACAAGCAGGCGGTCACAAAAATGCCTTGCAAGGGCAAGATCATGAGTAATAAAAACAAAGCCCACCCCATGATCTGAACGGAGCTTCTCCATCAATTCAAGTAGGCCGCTGCGCAGTGACACGTCAAGCATCGATGTCGGCTCATCGGCAATAATAAACTTAGGATTAATTACAATAGCTCTTGCAAAGGACAATCTCTGCCGCTGACCTCCTGAAAGCTCTGAAGGATGCCTAAGTAGAAAGCCGTCATCACAGGGTAAACTAACTTCACGCAGGGCATTACGCACCCGTGCGTCTATCTCTGCACGGCCTCTGGTGCCGTGAATACGAAGAGGCTCTGCAACAATATCGAAAATCTTCATATGACTGCGCATCGACTGATATGGATCCTGAAAGACAAGGTGAATGTCCCGCAGAATTTCCTGTTTCATCCTTCTGCTCTTACCTGCAAGTTCAAGCCCGTTAATAAAAATCTTTCCCTCGTCTTGAGTCTCAAGCCCCATCACAAGACGCGCGATTGTCGACTTCCCGGATCCGCTTCCGCCTATAAGCCCGACTACCTCACCAGGCATAACCGACAGACTAACATCCTTCACCGCATAAACAGGCTTAAGCCCCTTCGCAAACAACCCTCTCTTACTATAAAAACTCTTTGTAACATTTTCAAGAACAAGCGAGGCCTGGCCTTCCTGCAGAAAAGCATCCCTCTTCCATCGCTTCTGCTCAAACAGACAGGGAAAGCTGGAAAAGAGAGCTTTAGTGTGAACATGCGTCGAATTATAATAAACTTCATCGACGGATCCGCTGTCGACGATCTCTCCCTGATACATTACAGCCATTTTATCGGAGTAAGTCATAACAAGCGGCAGATCATGGGTAATAAAGAGGATACTCAATCCAAGCTGTTGTTTGAGCCGTACGAGCAGCCGGACTATCTCCTGCTGAACAAGAACATCGAGTCCTGTAGTAGGCTCGTCTGCAATCAGAAAGTCCGGATTGTTTACCAGCGCCATTGCAATGACAACCCGCTGCTTCATACCGCCGGAGAGTTCATGATTAAATGCATTAATCCTGTCTTCTGGTATTTCGACCATTTCTAAAACCTCGCGAACCCTTTCAACAGCAGCGGCGCGACTAATGGTCTGATGAGTTAAAACGGCCTCAATCAACTGTTTTTTTATTGAAACAACCGGATTCAGGGCATTCATAGCATTCTGCGGAATATAGGCAATACGCCGCCCCCTGATTTTCGCAAAGTTCTGCCTTGAAAAGCTTAGAAGGTCCTTGCCGTCCAGAATAATTACTCCTTGTGAAATCTCGGCCGGATATCGCAGCATTCCCAAAACAGACATAGCAATAGTAGACTTTCCACAGCCGGACTCTCCCACAAGACCAAGCATCTCTCCTTTTTTAACATCAAAACAAACATCGTTCACAGCAACACATTGATTCAGTACCGGATTATAAACTGTCACAAGCTCATTAACTGATAACCTGACATCATCAGCCGGAGCATCATTAGAGGTCTTCTTTCGCTTTAATATAAATGAGCCGAAAGGATAGTAGCTAAGACCGATCCTGCCGCCAAGTGAAAAACCAATAAAAGAAAACCCCAGAACCGTCATAGCAATGCAAAGCCCAGGGGGGAGCACCCAATTAACCCAGGCACCGGTAAGAAAAGCGGCTCTGGTATTAGCAAAGAAAAGAATAGATCCCCAACTCTTAAGCACCGGATCGCCTAATCCAAGGAAACTCAGTGATGACTCAATCATTATAGCCTGTTGTACAACCCGCACAAACTGAGGAACAATCAGCGGCATCAACTCTGGAAGCACATGACGAAAAACTGTAACAATAGACCGCTCCCCCATTGAACGGGCGGCATCTATATACCCGCTCTCCCTTATTTTCATAACCTGAGATCTGAGTTCCCTGCAAGGATGCGCCCACATTACGGTTGTTATTACAATAATCTGAGTACTTATGCCAGGGCCGAGAAATACCCCAAGCACAATAACAAGAGGAAGAAACGGTAGAGACATAACAACATCTACAGTCCGCATTATCAGCCGGTCTGTTCTGCCGCCGTAATAACCGGCCGCAAGAGCAAGCAGGGAAGAAACAAGAGTCGAGTAAAATGAAGCAAAAAGGCCAATAAAAAGAGAAACCCTTCCTCCATATATAAGTTCAGAGAACAGATCATGACCTACATCATTACAACCCAGAATATGCTCAAGACAAGGACGCTCGAACGGCGTTCCAACTCTCTCATACGGATCGTATGGAGCAATAACCGGAGCAAAGACACTTGTCACCAGAAAAAAAGAAACCAGCAATATTCCCACTAAACGAAAACGATGTTCCGACTTGTTCAAATTCAATATTTTCATCCTGCTACCTCCCTACAGTCTGCTTGCGTACTCTGGGATCAAGTAGTGGATACCCGAGATCAGCAATGAAGTTAAAAAAGAGAATACTAATTGAGACAACCAGAAAGCTCCCCTGAAGAAGACTGTAGTCACGGGCTGTTACGCTTTCATAGATAGTATTTCCAAGTCCGGGGTAAGAGAAAACCGTTTCAATTATTGCAGCCCCTCCCACCATTGCTCCAAGACCCATCATGATATTGGTGTAGATCGGAAGCACAGCGTTGCGGAGCGCATGCCTAAAAATCACCGTTTTCTCTTTCAAACCCTTAGCATGAGCAAGCATCACATAATCCTCTTCCATGGCTATTACCATTGACGAGCGCGCAGTCAAAAACATGGCCCCGGTTTTAACAAGGGTCAATGTCAGAACAGGAAGAATAATTCGCTGAAGGACAGAAACAAAATACGCAAAGGTTCCGGGTATTGCCCCAATTGCATAGGCACCAAAAGACGGAAACCAATGCAGTTTTGCAGAAAACAAGGTAATCAGCAGCATGGCTACCCAAAACGGCGGAACAGAACCGAGTGTCATAACTATAACGAGGGAACCGATATCACGGCGCCCGCCCCTCTTCCATGCTCCGATGACTCCCAAAATTATACCTATCGACGCGCTGAACAGCATTGCAACACCCATAATCAGAAATGTCCATGGCAGCCTATCTCTAAGAATATCCCAAACGGGGCGTCCATAGATAATTGAAACACCGAGATCCTTTTTAAAGATCCCTGTAATATAATTTTTAAACTGCTGCATCACAGGGAGATCGAGCTTGAACTCTTTGAGTACCTGAAGACGCTCCTCTTCAGACATGTACTGAATATCATCACCTACAAGATATATCGCAGGGTCTCCCGGAGCTATCCGCGGAAGTGCAAAGTTAATTATAAGAATCACGAAAAAAACCAGTATATACTGGAATAGAATTTTTATATAAACCATAGACCATCCAACTTATTCAATTAATAATAAATTAGGTTAGCGTAACTATATTAAACTACCCTATCCACAATACAAGCAACCTACTCTGATAAAAATATTTTGTCAATGTTTATACGCGTTAACTTTAATTAAAGATCTAATTACATGGTGAATAATATGTGAAAAATAGCCATCTATGGCAAAGGCAGGATAGGAAAATCAACAGTTACAAAGTCCTGCAGATAGGCTGAGATCCTAAAGCGGACTCCACCCTGAACCTGACAGGCGGAGAAGGAAGGAAGATCGTTACAATCTTCGGACTTTTAGACGAACTCGAAGCCTTCGCGAGATACAACCCAGATTTTGTGTTTTATGTTTCTCGATAGAGGATATACGTGTTGCCAAAAAAAGGAAGCAAATTGCCGCGAAGGAACGGAACCATGGAAAAATTCAACTTCCAAATTCCGAGATAGGCACAGGTTTTTCTATTTCCTTTTTTCAGAAGAGACATTAATTATTTGTTCGAGCTTAATGCATACCCTTTCATAAATGAATTATAAAGTAGTCCAAAAACAATAAGCGGCGGAACCAGTGCTATCACGGTTGCAGCCATTACCTCCCCCCAATAGACTGCATCTCCTGTGGCAATAATTTTGTTAAGTCCGACCTGCACAACCTGATTTACATCATAGCGAACTATAACTCTTGGCCAGAGATACTGATTCCATACATAGATAAACTGTATCAGCGCAAGTGCACCGATTGTGTTTTTGCTCATTGGTATTAGTATGTGAAAAATAAAAATAAGCGGCCCTGCCCCGTCTATTATAGCTGAATCAACCATTAAACGAGGGATTGAGCTGAAATGCTGCCGAAAAAGAAAAACTCCTGTAGCGGAAGCCATAAACGGTGCAATAATAGCCAGATAGTTCTGTGACCAGCCAAATCCGTATTTTATAGGCTGAAACAACAGTTCCGTCGGATTCAGAATCCATTTCAGAAAATCACCGATATTCTGTGCCGGATGGTTGGCAACCAGATCAAACAATCCAAGTATAAGCGCCTCGGTCGGAAGCATCAGCGTAATAATGATGAATGCGAAGAGAATCTCTTTACCTCTAAACTTGAAAAACACAAGCGCGAAAGCTGCCATAAAGGACAGAACAATTTTACCTGCCGTAACCGCCACGGAAATTATCAGTGAGTTTTTCATGTATAAACCGAGTTTGTAATCAATCAACGCCCGTTTGATATTATGAAAAAAACTTGTGCCCGGATGCATCATAGGCGAAAGTACCTCGGCGGTACTCTGAGTAGATTTAATAAACGCAAAGAGGATTGGAAAGCATACAATTATAACTGTAATGATCAGCAATACATGAATCCAAACGGATTCTTTATAATAAATATTCTTTCTTCTTTTCAATTTTACATCAGACATAAATTACCCCTGGTAGTGAACCCTTTTTCCAAGATGACTGAATTGAAAATAGGCAAAAATGCCTACCATAATCAGCAAAATTACTCCTTCAGCAGCAGCAAAGCCCATATTGCTGCTGCCTCCGAATCCGTCTTCAAAAACCTTGTACATTATAGTTGTGGTTATTCCGCTATGATCAAGAAATCCCGGAGGACCAACAGGGCCTCCAGATGTGAGAATATCTATAAGACCAAAAGTTTCGAAAAATCCATAGCTAAGATTAGTAAACAGCAGAAAAAATGTTGTAGGACTTAGAAGCGGCAACACAATATTAAAAAACTTCCGAAACGGCCCTGCACCATCTATATCCGCAGCCTCAAGAGGCTCAGATGGAATGTTTTGAAGAGCTGCAAGATAAAAAACTATGTTGTACCCTAGGTTCTTCCACACAGCTGCAAATATAACAAGGATAACAGCAAGTATCGGAGAATCCAACCATCGCGGTTTTATTGAAAACAAAGAATCCAGCAAGGTATTTATTATTCCCACTTCAGGATTAAAAATAAAGAGGAATATTGTTCCTGCAACTGCGGGAGACAATGCAAAAGGCCATATTAAAAGCATACGATATACTTTTGCTCCCCGGATTTTCTTATTCGCTAGGATTGCAAGAAAGACTGAAATTGGCAGCCCGATTATTACTATAAACAGACTTAGAAAGATTGTCTGAAACAGACTCTGAATAAACGCCGGTGCGAGTGGACCAATGAATAGATTTCGAAAGTTCTCAAAACCGATAAACTTACGGGTACCAAGAAAAAGATTGCTTCTAAAAAAACTCAATACAATCGAATGCCATGCCGGGAAGTACAGGAAAACTACAAGGATTAAGATTGTCGGCAATATAAACAGCAAAATCTTCCAGCCGCCGGTAAAGACGGCATTTTCATTATTATTTGACATTAAAAGTATCCTTAAAGAATAACCAGCGTGCCTTTGAAAACAAAGGCACACCGACATTGTTTGTAATTAATACTATTTAGAAATTAGCATTGTACTCTGCAAGTTTAGCATCAGAGAGAATCTTTGCCTCACTAAGAGCGGCTTTAACATCTCCACCCTGAATGATTTTCTGGAAAGCCATTTCAATTATTGACCTGTTTTCAAGAAGAGTTCCGGCTATCGCGCCTGCTGTCGCCTTATTTGTCTTTGTTGCAAGAAGCTGATCGAAAGCAACAATTTGGTTGACATCACTATCAAACCAACCTTCTGCTGTAAGAACCTTTATAGAAGAGGTTCTTACAGGATAGTAACCAGTAAGCTTATGCCAACTGACCATGTTTTTAGTATTTGTCATATAAAGGATGAAATCACATGAGGCGGTAAGCTCATTATCAGGATGATTCTTTGCAACCCAGACACTTGCACCACCGATAACTGTTCCGTTTCTTTCCACACCGTCTGCAATCGGTAGAAAACCTGCCCCGAGATTGAACTTACCGTTTACTGCTGATGAAATATTTCCAAGGTCTGCGGTTGAAGTAACATGCATCATAGCCTTGCCTTCCTGAAATATAGCATCAGAACCGCCCCAATCTTCAAGTTTTCCTGTATATGTATACAGATCTTTTTTTGCAAGCTCTGACATGAAATTACCGATTTTTACGGAGGGGCTACTGTCAAGCAGAGTTTCAGTAGCTCTGTCATCGCGGCCGTTTCCGTTATTTACCATCATAGCACCCTGCTCAGCCATCCATTGCTCGTAAAACCAGCCGTGAAGGTTCATGGAGTATTTAGCTCCCAAAACACCTTTAGCCTTTGCAACTTCGAGAACCTTAATTACATCGCTAAATGTTGCAGGGACGTAATTTGCATCAAATCCTGCTTCAACCATCTTGTCTCGATTGATGTAAAGAACAGGTGATGAACTGTTGAATGGAATGGAATTAACCTTACCGTTGATTGTATAATAGTTAAGTACCGGCTTAATGTAGTCAGACGTGTCAAAGCTTCCTATTTCAGCAATAGGTTTGAATATTCCAGTATCAAAAGCAAGCTGGCTACCTACCTCAAAGACCTGAACAATGTGCGGTGCATCACCCTGCTTATCTGCAAGAACAGCAGCCTGAAGTGTATCTCTATATGAACCCTTTGCTTCAACAATGATCCTAAAGTCATCCTGTGAAGCATTAAACTCATCAGCTCTGTCCTGTATCCAACCTGACCGAGGGGCGTCACTGAATGCATGCCAGAAGTAGATTTGTGTCGCTTCTTTTACATTTGTCTCCTGAACACCGCCAGCAAAAACTGCGACAGTAACAGCAAGTACAAACATCACTGATAAAAATATTTTTCTCATTTAGTCCTCCGACTTATTTGATTACCTAAAGTTAAGAGCATAATATTATTATTACGTTATAGTTCGGATAAATTTCAGAGAGCTTTTATTATGATTGTTAGATTTTTATTTTTTTACTACTTAAAGCTTCTTGGCGCAGTGTTCTGGATAAATCCCTCTCAATCAAATAGTCGAGCACAGTCTTTGCCGCTTTGATTTACTGTTGATACCCCGGCTTCTCCCTGTTAGTTATCTTAATTATTATCTTGTTATATAAACATCCACAAAAGATCAGGTTAGAAGGTCAGCATTTACGATTTATTTAGTTATGATAGTTATTATAGCTCAATCATTTTTCTTGTCGGATTTTGTTAGCTTGAATGTGGATATTCATCATTAAAGAGTCCGACAGATTTAAACTACACTACAAGCTTAACTGCTACTCAGTTTTATTCGGGCAGAATCAATGCAGGATTCTCCTTTGGCAATAATTTATTGTCAGTACGGGAATTAATTAAACAATTCTGAGTGTGAGCCGATTCTGTATAAAAATAATTCATAGAAGTCTTCATCTTGAAGATAAACAAGTAGTAAATTTGACAGTATATGACATTCTCGGTAAATATTATAATTGCCGCCGGTGTCCTTTTTATTATATTCAGGCTACTCTATATTGGGGAATCTTTTGTTCCCAAAAAAAATACAGGAAGAAAACATCAAGACAAACAGCGAGCTCATTCAGACTTCAATAATGAAGGCCGCAGAGAGCTTTGAAGATACTTATCTGATAATGCTGGCCGCCGCCAGAGACAAGCTCAAAAATTCCAAACGCAGGATGATTATCGATGAAATAATAGACGAGGAGAATGAACATCTAACACTATTAAAGGGATGACAACTAAACCCTGAAGGAACTCTATGAAAGAAAAAAAGCGATGACGAATTTTTACCGTGTTATGTCAGAAAAAACCAGGATTGAGGAGGCAAGGGCGGCTCTGCAGCATTTCTATCGTGAAGAAAAAAACCACGATAGAAGAGCCTTTGAAAAATTTATAAATGGGGGTGAGGTGCTTATCGTTAAGCGGTAATTCTCACCCTCATTGCTATTACTAACTTTTTTATCTACACTTTTATTATATAAGGCTGTCCGATAACTTAGAAAGTTATCGGACAGCTACCAAAACATAGTATTTTTACAGATTTTTAGACTAAAAAGCCCTATATTTTAATCAGAATAGCCTGAAGATCGCGAAAATAAAAGTTTGTTTTACAAACTAAGGCTAAAAACAACTAACCTAGGTTGGATGATCCCGCAGGTCATTAGGACAGCCTTGCACATGTTTTATCAAGGTTTAACACCAGTATTAAGATATAAATATAAGTCTCGCTTGTTTCTTTCAGTCTTGATTTTATCAATCCTAATCAATATTTTCATTTAGCCACTCTGAACCATCCTTAACGGCTATTCTGTCGACTTCATCCTAATATCCGGATATTGTTCTCTTTACAGAAATTACGATTTCACGTGTTTGATAAATCTTATCTGCGGTCAGCAAGCCCTAATTATTAATCATCACAGATAGGTATCCGGCACCGAACCCGTTATCTATATTAACAACAGAGACCCCGGAAGCGCAGCTGTTCAGCATTGACAGAAGGGCTGTGAAGCCATGAAAGCTTGCCCCGTACCCAACGCTTGTAGGAACTGCTATTACAGGCACCCCGACTAATCCGCCGACAACACTTGTAAGAGCACCTTCCATTCCTGCTACGGTTATAATAACGTTTGCGCCCCTTATCTCATCAATATGCCTGAGAAGCCGGTGAAGTCCTGCTACTCCAACATCATTAAACCTGCGGGCCTCATGTCCGTAAAACTCAATAGTCTGTGCCGCCTCTTCCGCTACAGGTTTATCCGAAGTTCCGGCGCTCACTACTGCTATATACCCCCGATTTAAAAACCGTTGTTTTTTTTGAAGCATAAAGAGTCTTGAAACAGAATCATATTCACCAGCCGGAAAATGCTCCTTGATCTGTTCATAAATCTCATTACTCATCCGAGTACATAGAACTCCATTCTGTTCAAGCTCGTGAGCAGACAGTATATCCTTTATCTGTTCAACCGTTTTGCCGGCACAGTAAATCACCTCAGCCTGACGAGTTCTCCGCTCGCGATCCATGTCAATAACGGTATGACCAAGATCCTTAAAAAAAAGGGCTTCAACGTTTTCGGAGGCCTGCTCAATATCCAGTTCTCCTGACTTTACCTTCTCAAGTATCTCTTCTATTTTCTTCATCTTTGTTTCCTATTGTTACACTACTGTATCCAAGTCCTTTAAATCGACTATTAATTAATTTTATAGTTTCGGGAGACGACAACGCAGACAAAACAAAAGGCGCTACATCCACTTGTGCCGCCTTGCCATCACCTGAGGTGCGAACCCGTACAGCCGGAAATCCAAGCGAGTGAAGATACCTTTCAGCCTTTTCAATACGTATAATGACATAAGGATTTACTTCGGTATTATGCGGAAGCCTGGTAAGCAGACATGAGTATGTCGGTTTGCCGGCAACCGGCAACTTCCATTTACGGCAGAGGTTTCTAATATCCTTCTTTGTGAGTCCGCACATCCTCAGCGGACTTTGAATCCCTATTTCAGACAGAGCTTTCATTCCAGGCCTCTCCTCCGGATCATCATCAGCATTCGTACCGTCTGCAATAACATCCAAATCCTCCTTAGAAGCCTGTTCTACTATTCGACTAAAAATCTGACTCTTACATAGATAACAACGATTAACAGGGTTGGTACGTATGGCATCAGGAATATCCACAGGAATTATCACATGATCTATGCCCGATGATATTGCAAACTGCTTGGCCTCTGCAACTTCCCAAACCGGAACATAAGGCGGAAATAAGGTAACAGCATGAACCTTCAGGCTTGTATATCTTTGTAAAGCTGAGAGCAGAAATGTGCTGTCCACTCCGCCTGAAAAAGCTACCGAACAGCTTGTATAAGCTTCAGCCCAATCCTTGAGACGCTCTATTTTATTATCTATTGTCATTATCTGCGCTCAATAGCTTCATATATCTCTTTCATGGGGACATTATGCTCTAAGGCAAGACGCCTTACATCCTCATATTCAGCCTTCGATGATACCTTTTTCCCCTTATAAAAAAAGCTTTTGATTTTTATCGTTCCATAATGGGTTTTTATTGTTTCAAAGCGTCGTTCAAGCATTTTCTGTGTAACGGGGTATTCTCTCAATCCTGCGGTCGTAGTTTCATGAAAGATAATGCCAAGAATCCGCTCCTTATTTTCTATAGAAGACATAACAGACAGAAGGATTCCAGGCCGGTTTTTCTTCATGAAGACAGGAGTCATAAATACATCCTTTGCACCGGCTTCAAGCAGTTTTTCTGTCACATGGCCAAATAATTCCGGATTCATATCATCTATATTGCATTCTATCATCAGAGCTTCCTTTGAAGAGATTCCGTCAGAAAGTTCTGCGGAAACATCGGGCGTCTTTCCAAGATAGACCCGCAGCAAATTCGGAATCTCAGCATCACGGGTACCAACACCGCAACCTATCTTTTCAATTTTCAACACAGGCTTTTCTACGAATTCAGCAACTAAAGCTGAAAGAATTGCTGCCCCCGTCGGGGTTGTGGTTTCATATTGTACTGCTCCGAATCTCACCGGTAATCCCTTTAAGATCTCAACGGTAACAGGAGCCGGAACAGGAATGGTTCCATGAGCACATTTCACAAAACCTCCTCCTAACTCTGGTGCAGTTGATATAATTCTATCAGGTTTCAGATAATCGATTGCTATAGCGGCAGCTGTGATATCAACAATCGAATCAACAGCACCGACTTCATGGAAATGCACCTCATCGACAGGCATTTCATGAACCTTCGCCTCGGCAACTGCTACAATATTAAAAATTTTCATGGTAAGATCTTTGACGTTAACATTCAGGCTACTTTTTTCAATAAGATGTGCTATGTCTCTGATATTTCGGTGATGGTGGTGGTGTCCATGCTCGTCATGATCTTCGTGGCCGTGACCAATATTCACGACAGCCCGGGTGCCGGCAATTCCGCAACGCTTTTCCCTTCCAAAACTGATAGACCATCCAGGCAGCTTCAATGATTTCAAAGATTCTATCAGGTATGATTCCGGTACTCCGAGATCAATCATAGCTCCTATATGCATATCACCACTTATACCGGCGAAGGGTTCATAGAACAATACTGTTTTCATAATGCTTCCTTGCGAATACCTGTACCATCAAGGATGCTATAGTCTGTCTTTGCACAGGATTTACAGACAACCGACTCGCATATAGGTGCGTAATCAGGAAGATTTACTTCAATTTCAGTAAGGGCAAACAGATCTTCCTGTACAGACTCCACCAGTTTAAATGAAACATTCCGGGCAGACTCCTTAAAAGCCTTCAGAACCTCCGGTTCCCGGGAGTGTTCTACCACACATTTTTGGAAAAGAGGGTAAAAGTCAGGATCAATTTTCTTAATTACTTCAGAATAGTTTTTCTTTACAGCAACCCTGACCCCTTTTCCGCTTCTCGTACAGAAGGTTACCGAAGTTTTACCTATATCCCTGTAGATTAATCCATTATTTCCTAAAGTACATCCGCTGACAAACTGAACCCCATCTGCAAAACAGCTGTTTATTTCGATGATAGCCAGAAGTTCCTCCATACCGTCTGAGGCCTGTAGTGCAGCAACAGATATTCCGTGTTTTGAGGCAAAGGCATGAAGGCCGTAAACCGTCGCAGCCACACCCAAAGCACTACCCGGACAGTAATGGCCGTGAAGCTTACCTGTTTCCAACAGCAGAGCAGTCATATTCCGGTTTTTTATTAATGAAGTAAGGCTTGAACGCGGATACTTTTTTTGAAAATCAATATAAATGTTCTCTGCTCCGTCCGGTCTGTCAACTTCAGCAAAAAAAGGCTTGATATCAAGTACAGGTGTTTTATCCAGGGCATCAAGACCTTTTACCCTTAGCAAGTTTCCGTTTCGTTCAACAAGTTTAACCGTTGTAAGACCTATGGCTCCCGGGCGGTGCGGGCTTCGACAGGCGAAAACACCTTTTTCATCGCCATGATACCATCGACCTTTCAGGTTATATGTTTCAGATCTGTTAAAATGAAAAAGAATCTGAAGGTAGGAGTTCGATTCGATGTCATAAAGACCCTCAGAAAACTCCTCATAAATCTCGATAAGACTCTCCGTCTTGCGCATCTCAAACGGATCAGCCGGTTCTTTATATTGGTTCTTTACAATTCCTATTTCTCTTATTTCTACCATTTATGGTTTTCTCCATTAATTTGCCGGTGTAATTACAGGAATATCATCGAACCATCGAAGATCGACCGAAACGTTATATACATTTTCGATCATCCCAGCCGTAATTCCCCAGCGATCTGAGAAACCAACTACTTTGCCATTTTTTAAAAAAATAAACTGATCAGCATAACGAAATGCAGTGTTTAAATCATGTATTGACAGTAGCACCTTGATTTGGTTTTTCTCTGTTATTTCACCTAATAATTTTAAAATATCAATCTGGTTCTTTAGATCCAGAGCAGCTGTAGGCTCATCAAGCAGTATCAGAGAAGTTTGTTGAACAAGAGCTCTTGCTATGGAAACCTTCTGCAATTCTCCACCGCTAAGCTCATTGAGCATCCGCAGACTTAAGCTAACCATATCAAGGCGCTCGATAACGTCGTTAGTTACAGCCATATCATTATCAGAAACATTTGCAGAAATATGCGGAATTCGACCCAAAAGTATAGCATCAAAGACACTGATATTTCCTGAATATGTTTTTTGAGCTACATAAGCAATTGATTTCGCTATCTCTTTCCCTGTCAGCTTATCTACAGGCTTATCATCCAAAAGAACCCTGCCGCCTTGGGGTTTGAGTATACGGTTTATGCAGCGCAGCAATGTCGTTTTACCTGAACCGTTTGGTCCAAGAACGGCTGTAATTCCCGCGTCACCTGTTGAAAAACTCACATCGTGGAGAACAGTATTTTCTTTATACGCAAATCTCAAACTTTCTACGTTTAAGGTCATCTTCTATACCCCGTTATCAAAAGATAAATAAACACAGGAGCTCCAAGAAAGGCTGTTAATATTGCTACAGGCAACACCCTCGGCGCAAGAATTAGTCTGGCCACAATGTCTGAGGAGAGCAGTAGCAGCCCTCCTGTCAGTATTGAGGCCGGCAGAAAAAACCTGTAGTCTTCTCCCACCAGTCTTCGTGTAATGTGGGGCGCAACCAAGCCGACAAAACTGATAACACCTATAAAAGATATAGACACGGCAGTCACAAGAGATGCCGCAACCATTCCCATCATACGAACCCTGTCAACAGGAACACCGAGTCCCTGGGCTGTCTCATCTCCCATATTCAAAGCATTATAATGCCATTTATTGAATAGAAAGTAACAAATAGCTGCTAAGGTAACAACAGTCATAATTCCGAGCTCAGACCAGCTTGCCCTTCCCGCATCACCAAAGGTCCAGAAGACCATAGCCGCAAGCTGGACGTCATCTGCAAAGTATTGAAGAAACATGGTTCCGGCTACAAAGAGAGAGTTCAGGGTAACCCCGGTGAGTAGCATTACCTCCGGCGACGCCTTCTTTATTCTAGCAAGCGCAAGAATAATACCTGCAGAAATAAGAGAGAATGAAAAAGCTGACAAGGTGGTTTTATATGGAGCCATTATAGTTATGGCATCGGCGCCGGTACTATGCATAACACCGGTACCAAGAATCATCACTGAAAAAGCGGCTCCAAATGCTGCTGCATTTGAAAGCCCGAGGGTGAAGGGAGATCCAAGCGGATTCTGAAGGATAATCTGCATTACTGCCCCTGAAACAGCCAAGCCGCTTCCAGCGACAATAGCGGTTAATGTTTGAGGCAGCCTGACTCCAAGAACTATAGAATGATACCGGCTAATATCTTTTGGTGTAAGAAGAATATTTAGCGTATCAAAGAACGGAATATTTACAGATCCCAGCGAAACCGAAATAACAATCAGCACCATGAGCATAAAGAGCTGAACAATAATGATAAAACGCTTAAGGGCAACATAATGTCCGTATCCCGAAAGCGTCGGACTTGCTTCAGTGGATACCATATTACTGTTCAAGTTTTGAAAAAATAAGGTTCCCGAAAGATTCGTTCAATTTTTCAAAAACCGGTCTCCCGACAAAGGCTGTATAGATATCATCGGCCTTTTTTACCGGATCAATATCGCCGAAGGCTTCAGGATATAGCACCTTTCCAACATAATAGGCATCGGCAAGTATTGAACCGAAGTTCTGTGTATACCAGTTATAGGGTAAAACCCCGTAGATATTACCACCTTGAACAGCCCTCATATTGTCAAAAATCTTCTGATGAGTCAGTTCATATAAAGCTCCCGATAAATCACCGGACTGCATTGTTGAAACATCAATAAAGATTACTTCAGGATCCCATTCGATGATTTGCTCTTTTGCCATATCTGCATGACGCTGTTCTTTTATCGGTTTATTAGGTTCAAAGGCAACATTCAGAGCATTGGTAAAAAGAAAAGGCGGATACGCAGGCTCTGTAGACTGGATACCATGTGGTCCTGAATAAGCAATACCGCCCACATAGCAGGAGATCCGCTGATCTTCAGGAACCAAGGCTGCACGTGTCTGTAGATCAATAATCATCTCATCAATGTATGTTATTAAACTTTCTGCCCGCTCTGTCTTATTAAGAATCTTAGCCATTATTCGCAGACTATGGTTAAGAGCCTCCCTGTTTCCAACCAAGTCACCGTAATTGAGGGTTACAACCGGTATGCCGGTCTTTTTTTGAAGCTCTGCAGGATCATATCCAGATGTAGGATATGTCTTGAAAATAACTTGAGGCTGAGGTTCAAGAGTCAAAATCAGTTCTGGATTATCGTGTCCGCGAAATTCTCCGAATATCGGGAGCTTGGTGAAGCCTGGATTTGCCAGCGCATAGGGTCTTGCATCAAATGATGGCCGCTCTGATTCCATATCGTCAACAGCTACAACAAGATCCTCAGCTTGAAGATATGTTGCAAGTCTTAGAGCTCCAGGACCAGAGCAAATAATATATTCAGGATTCTGAGGCACCTGTAACTGCCGACCGAGGGCGTCGGTAATTTCAGTCATCTCCATGGAGGGGGCTGGCGTTACCGAATCTTCTGAAACACCCCCAGCCCAAACCTGAAAACCTATAACAGATATTAAAAAAATCAATAAACAAGTTTTTTTCATTAAATTTCCTCTTTTTATGGTGATATATATTTATTTACTCAATATACCACTATTAAAAGTGTTTTTCAATCACAATAACACAACTTTCACCATAATGTTTCCTTTTCAAAGCCCTTAGAAAAGGATATACTAAAGATATGATACCAGATGACAAACTGCTGCAGCCAGAGAGACTTGATAGAATAAAATCCGCAATTGAAGCAAAGAAAACCGTCAAGGTATCTGAACTTAGCCAAGCTTGCATGGTTTCTGAGAACACCATTCGACGCGATTTAATAGAGCTTGAAGAAATGGGTTATTGCTTACGAACAAAGGGCGGAGCGACCCTGCTTGAACAAATTCATGATCAAAGCCCCTTTTCAAATCGCTTGGCTATTCAAAAAAAAGGCAAACATAATATAGCTATAAAAGCTTCAACACTTGTAGGAAGCGGTTCTACCATCATTCTCGACTCTGGAACCACAGCACTGGAGTTGGCTGAGGAACTGTCAAAAAAAGATCATATCACCATTATAACTCCGTCGCTGGCTGCAGCTGAAATTCTATCCGGAATTAACGGCATAACCCTGATACTGCCAGGCGGAATTGTTAATCAGTTTTCCCGATCCCTGACCGGGCAGCCTGCAGAACAATTCTTTGCAGGTATTCATGTGGATATTCTTTTTCTTGCAGTAAAAGCCGTATCCCTTAAAACAGGGTTAAGTGATCATACTCTTATCGAATCTGCAGTAAAGCAACAGATGATAAAAGCAGCAGACAGGGTTATAGTCCTCGCCGATCACTCAAAGCTAGGAAAAAATGCCTTAAGTAGAATTTGTTCAATTGAAGAGATAGACACCTTAATTACAGATGAATCAGCGGATCCTGATTTTATTGCAAAACTTGAAGATGCGGGGATTTCCGTGATTATTTAGCAGCCTCGGCTCTATGTTCTTACTCAACCATCTGAATTTCTATCAAGCCATTTCTAAAGAAGTAACGCACCAAGAATGAGAACACCTTTTATTTAATCATTCACAAAGACTGCACGACAACCGTCATGCCAACATTACAGGTTAGAGACCTCCCTAAAGATGTCTATTTAAAATTAAATATGATAACAAATAAAGAAAATAGGAGTATTGTATATTCTGATAGTTGAGTATATCTCTCTATCCGGAATCTTTCTTATACCTTATTCTGGCTATTGTAGAGCCCGATGGTACAGAAGTAAGATTCTCATCTCTCAACTTGTCCTGAATTGCTTTTGACCCATAGTGAACACCCCTATGATATAAATCAAGCTTGAAGGATGTAATATAGGCAATCATCTTCAAACATATGGATTTTAATAATCTTATTTTTCAAAGTTATTATTACTGTAATTATTGACTTTTTAGTTAACTTGCATTAACTTTAATTAAAAATCTAATTACATGGTGAATAATATGAGAAAAATAGCTATCTATGGCAAAGGCGGAATAGGGAAATCAACAGTTACAAGCTCCTTATCTGCTGCAATAGCGTCAATGGGATACAGAGTCATGCAGATAGGCTGCGATCCTAAAGCAGACTCTACTCTGAATCTGACAGGCGGAAAAGAAACGGTCTCAGTTATACAGTATCTGCAAGAAAACGGAAACTGTGAGAATCTTGATGACATTGTTAATATCGGTTTTAAAAATATAGTATGTTTTGAAGCAGGGGGGCCGACCCCCGGAGTAGGCTGTGCAGGAAGGGGGATCGTTACAACCTTCGAACTTTTAGACGAACTCGAAGCCTTCGAGATATACAAACCCGACTTTGTGTTTTATGACGTTCTTGGTGACGTCGTCTGCGGCGGTTTTGCAATGCCCATGCGAAACGGTTATGCTGATGAGGTTATAATAATCACATCAGGAGAAAAAATGGCAATATTCGCTGCTGGGAATATCAGAACAGCTGTGAAAACATTCCACGAACGCAATGGTATCGAACTCCTAGGAGTAATACTAAATAAGAGGAATGTTAAAAATGAAGAAGAGATAGCCAATGATTTTATAGTAAGCTCCGACACTAAACTCATAGGCACAGTCGAACGCGACGATAATATCCAAATCTATGAAAATAGAAATCAGACTGTTATCGAAGGAGATCCGACTTTACCAATTTCTAAAAATTTCATGGCGATTGCTGAAAATATAATCGGAGGGAAATCATCATGATCGCAACCGATACACTTTATTCAATATCCGTCAGGAATCTTATACAGGAAGTCGAACCTCGAAAGTATCGAATTGATAGAGAATCCTACCCCCACTTCTGCCCTCCGGGCGCCGGTCATTGGGGTATGGTAAAAATGGCTTTCCAGGTTCCTGAAATAGCTGTTGTATTCGTAATCCCCATGGGCTGCGGCCGGCATGGAGGAATAGCAACTATGAAGGAAGGCCTCGCCGGCAGCCTATCCTACCTTCCGATTGCTGAGGTAGACATTGTTACAGGAGATCATCTTGAGAAAACAGAAGAAGCGCTTTCCGAACTTATCGAGGAAGACAGTCCCAAGGGAATAATGCTATTTACAACTTGTATTGATGACCTTCTCGGTTCAGATTATGACAGCGTTTTCTTCAGACTTGAAAGAAAATACAAAGTTCCAATCCGGCGGGCAAAAATGAACCCCCTGATGTCGCTGTCAAAAAAACCGCCCGATATGATGATCTATAACTCAATGCATGATTTTTTGCAGAATAAAGAAAAGATACCTAGGCTCTACAATGTGATAGGAACCCCCTGCCCCATCGATCCTGAATCAGAAATTCATAGCATATTCAGTAATGCAGGGTTAAAACCTCTTCAGCACATCGGAAACTTTAAAACCTTTGAGTCCCACATGGCGTTGGGTCACGCAGTCGGCAACCTGCTTATCGGCATTGCCGGACTAAGGGCAGTTGAGGATATGAAAAAAAAACTGGGACAGAGCTTTCTGCCTGTTTACAGCATATTCAGACCCGAAGGGATCAGCGAAAACTACCGTTTGCTTGAAGAATATCTCGGAGTAAAATTAGAGACTGAAGAATATCAGAAAGAGTTACTATCTTTCATCGATTCGAAGAAACAATTCCTGGAAGGTAAAACCGCGGTAATAGGAACAACTTTGCAGGCAGCTCCTTTCGAGCTTGCCCGGTTTCTTACCGAACTGGGCATGAAAGTTCGCTATATAACAGCAGGCTTCATAAGACCTTACGAACGTGAACATATTCCATGGCTTGAAGAGAATTCACCCGACCTAAAGATTATTCCAAGCGTCGAGCCCTCGCTATCTTCAGTAAAAGAGCCTGTAGAACATGTAGACTACGGGTTCGGCTTAGACACGCCGGCCTATTTCGATGTCGATTATCTGATCGACATTTCAAATGATGATAATCTCTTCGGCTACATTGGAACTATCAAGCTAATTGATAAAATACTTGAAGCGGATGAATATAATATGAGCATCAAAGAGCTGGTATACAGCCAGAACCTTGTCGTTTAAATTAAGGAAAAAACATGAAAGGACTACTAAAAATACTCCCCCCACTATCTCCAGACTACGCGGGAGCGTCATCGGCATTATATACCTTAGGCGGAGCAATAATTATTAATGGAGCCGACGGCTGCATCGGAAATGTAACAGGCTATGATGAACCCCGTTTTTTTGACTATAATACTCATATCTACTCAAGCGGACTGCGTGAGGTTAAAGCAATTACCGGAGATGAGGAAATTCTTAAGGAAAAGATCGACAACTCCGTAGGCGATAAAGATGTTAGCTTCATTACTATTTTAGGAACCCCGAATTCGGCTGTCATAGCAAGTGACCATAAGGGGGTTGCAAACATCCTCAGACGCGGACAGCGGATTCCGGTATTCACCATCAACACCACCGGTATTCTCACCTACGAGAAGGGCGCCTCAAACGCATTTCTTGAGCTTGCGAAAAACTTCATAGAAGACAGACCAACAGGCAGTGGTGTAAATATAATCGGAGCATCTCCGATGGACTATTGGGGGGAAGCCCAGATTAAATCAATCAAAAGAGCCATAGAAAACCGCGGACTTCAAGTTAACGGAATATGGGGTGCAGACAACAGCCTGGAATCAATCAGAAAAGCACTCATGTCAGAGGTAAACCTTGTCGTCTCCTACTCTGGTCTGAAAGCAGCAAGATACATGAAAAAGAAATACGGGATTCCCTACATAGCAGGCGTGCCGGCAGGGCGTCAGTTTTCAGACCACCTTGTTGAAATGCTAAAATCACCGGAAAGCGAAGTGCCAGTCGTTCCTGAAGTTCAACCCTCTACACAAAGGGGAGTAAAGCGTGCCCTAATCATTGGAGATCAGATATGGAGTATGAGCATAAAGGCCTACCTCGGACTTGAAAAAGAGATCACTGATGTTTATACTGCTTCGTTTTTCTCACTCGATCCTGTTTACAGATCCGAAACAGATTTGATTATCGACTCAGAAAAGCAACTCAAACAGCTTATTAGCCGTCTTAAACCAGATTTAATCATCGGAGATCCACTCTGCGAGGGCTTCATTGAGAAAAGCAGCCCCAGCAGCGATATAGAATTTATTGGAATCCCCCATCCTGCGGTATCAAGCAGGCTTCACTGGGATCATGATATTGTTTATGCCGGTGAAGAGTTGAGCTTTTAATGAAAACAGCTTTAGCTGCGAAACCGGATAACCGGCGCAGCTTTTTTGACAGGAAGGCGGATACATGGGATAGTAGAATCCGGGATCGTGATTATTACTCTATTGAGCAATTATTTAAAAGAGTTAATTTTCGATCTTCAGACTATATCCTCGATGTAGGGTCCGGGACTGGAATCATGATTCCCTTTTACTTGAAAAACGGCATTCAAAATATTAATGCAATCGATAACTCCGAAAAAATGGTAAATATCTTTAAAAAAAAGTTTCCTGATATAAATGTATTATGTAGATGTTTCCTGAGTCCAATGAATGAATCTTCTTTTGCGGATAAGATTATTATATTCAACACCTTTCCTCATTTCGAAAATTTTGATCTGGTATTTGCAAACTCCGCCCGATATCTCCGCAAGAACGGCAGGCTTATTATAGCTCATTCAATGAACCGTCGGGAAATAGAAGAATGCCACCAAAGGAAAAGCCCTGTCGTCGCAAAGGATCTACTCCCTGCCGACAGGTTTTTCCAGCGGAAATTCACAGAATACGCTTTCAAACAGATTGTTGTTGAAGAGTCGGAGTCTGGCTTCTTCGCAATGGGTAGCCTGTAGCTCTCCCATACGGTTTTATAAAAAAGGTAAACTTTTTCATTATTTTTAAGCCAACCTGTTTCCATCGCCAGCTGATTAATACTCGAATCACGCCAATGAACATGCTCTTCGGCTACCTCCTCCTATCCAAGCAGTTGCCCGAGTATTTCAAGATTTTCCTATTTTATTGATAGTTTATGGAAGATTAAGGCTGCAGTAGTCTATTATTAATAAATACTAATCCGTGTCCGCCCCCCCGAAAAAGAGAAAGTCCGAGGAACAGTAATGCTCCCCGGACAACAAACTTATTAGCATAATTTTTTAAAATATTCATTTATTAGATTCTGAGCTTCAGCAAACTACTTCCAATCTACATTTTTTTAATCTTCAGGTATTCCCATTGGATGCAGTAAATCTTTAAAACTTAAAGGCTGTTTTGCAACAGCATCTTCATTATAGACAACAACACCATAACGTTCATTGACGAGGGTATATACTCCACAAGCGCTCCCCATTAATCAAGCGCCTTAAAGATCAACGGATTAGTTCTCCAAAGAACATCTGCGCTTAGAAACCCGCAGGACGCTATTAGAATAGTTATTATTATCCGATTTCTACTTCAAGCAGGCAGTCCATTCCTCAATTCTATCTTCAGTCAGCTCTGGCTGGTTATCCTCATCAAGAACAAGCCCGATAAATTTACCATCAACAATCGCTTTAGATTCAGTAAAACTATATCCGTCCGCCGGCCAACTACCAACAAGCTCATCAGCAGTCTCTTTTACAGCTTCATATAGAGCCCGTACTAACAATAAATTACCGCTAAAAGGGAATTCTACATTTTCTCTAACCTTTTAGCATGCCGATTATAACAATATGCTACTTCTGAAATCATTGTTTCACCTTCTTGAGTTCGCCCTTTTCTATATCATCAACAGAAAATCAGTCATACCGAAAATTGCCCTAATCTGGCAGGAAAATCAAAGATACAAACGATACTTTAATGAGAAGAACATAAATCTGCCATTTTCTCTCCATGAAAAGTGGTTTATTCGGTCAATGTTTATAAGTAATCCAAAAGCGAGAAGATATTTTACTTTGGTAACCCCGGAGACGATACTATACCGATGGAAGAAAGCAATTAAAGACTACTGGACATTTGATAGTAAGAAAACCAAAAAGCGAGGAAGGCCTCCGATAACAAAGGCAATGAAGCTTTTAATCCGGGATATGAAAATTGACAATTACCTCTGGGGCTGCAAACGCATTCAAGATGAGCTATCAAAGATTTCTATCGATATATCCAGAGAGACCATCAGGAAAGTAATACAAGATTACCGGAAATCAGGCGAGATAAAACCCAATTACTCATGGAGTAAATTTCTGAAAGCTCATTGGCAATCATTATTCGCCTGTGATTTCTTTACTGTTGATACCTTTGGATTCAAGAGGTTTTATGTTTTCTTTATTATTGAGCTCAAGAGCAGGAAAATTGTCCATTATAATGTTACCCAGAATCCGAATATCCGCTTTCTAAGAAATCAATTCAGTTATTTTGAGCAATTATATCCAGATTCTTATCTAATCCATGATAATTCAGGTGAATTGAAGTATTTCCCATATCAAGAATATGAAATCAAAGGAGTTGCAACTACTCCTTACTCACCAAATCTTAATGCATATGCTGAAAGGTTTATAAGATCTATCCGGCAGGAATGTCTGGACTGGTTTATTATTTTCTCAGAGAAGCAATTAAGAAATATCTTGAAATCATACATGGAATATTATAATAAATTTCGTCCTCATCAAGGCCTTGGAGCTATTCCAGAAGGTAAGCCGCCTGATGTTTCCGGAACGATTAAGAAAAAACCTATTCTCTTTGGACTGCACAACCACTATTACCGGGCCAGCTGATCTAATATAGAAATATTTCTTCATTCCCATAGGCGAGGTATATCCTCATCTTGATGAAATCCAAAATATTTCATTTTTGACTTAGAAAAATCTGTTTATCAGATATCAACACCGGTGCAAAACTGCAGGAAGTACCATATCGATGCATCCCTTTTAGACTTAATTTACTTTTCGCATATTAAGTTGTCAGTACGGGGTATCTGAAATTCCTTATCCGGATAATTATTTCAATATTTTAACAGCCTTCGATACGATAAATTTCTGGGATGATTATGATAAATCATTAGCCGAAATTTCCCGTGTATTGAATAATAACGGTGTTTTTTTTATTATGAACGCTTTTCCCAGGGAGGGGACAAGCTGGTATGATTTTGTGAAATTCAAGAACCGGGATGAATACGTTGATTTACTCAAGCGCCGCGGTTTTCATGATGTTCGTGCTGATGTTTTTAAGAATACAATTATTGTTTATGGCTGGAGACGAGCAGGGAATTCCGGTTAAATAGATATCTTTCGCTGCGATCCCTGCAAAATCTTAAAAAATAAATTTAAATAAATTGAGTGCTCTAAGGGTCTCATGATATACTTTCTATGATTTCGTATTTCTAAAAATAAAAATTATATGTTCAGGGGAAGTATGTTAAAACGAATGAAAAAAAATCTATTATTTCTATTATTAGCACTGCTTGTGGTACCTGCTTTTGCGATTGATAATCCCAGAATAGCCGTGGTTCCTTTCAATGCGATCGGTGTCTCGGAAAATGATGCTCAGGTTCTGACAGGGCTTTTTGAAACAGCACTTGTGAAGACCGACAGTTTTTTTGTAATAGAGCAGAATCAGGTAAAAGAGATCATAGATGCTCAGGCCTATTCGATGTCGGGCTGTACTGACGAGGCATGTGCTATCGAGTTCGGTGAATTACTCGCGGCTGAGCAGATAATACTCGGTGATTTGTCTGTTATCGGGGGAAAATATATTCTGAACGCGAAGATAATCGATGTTGCCCAGGGCAGCAATGTGAAAGCGGACAATGTTGAAGCGGCAAACATGGCTGATATGACAAAGGCAACCGAACTTCTGGCATTCAAGCTTGCCGGCCTGACTTTCAGTTCGGGAAGCAATGTACGCATAGCCGAAGATTTCGGTGAGGTTTTAATAGAAACTGTTCCGTCAGGGGCGGATATATATATAAATGGTGCAAAAAAGGGTGTCAGTCCTGATTTAATCAGCCGTATTCCGATCGGAACTATTAGAATAGAGGCAAAAAAAGGCAACCTGTATGGAGTTAAGGATGTTACGATTTCGGCAGAGACCGGCCGGATATCACTTTCGCTTGAAGAAATGTATGGAAATCTTTTCATTAAATCAAGCAGCCGCAATGTTGATGTCTACCTTGACGGACGGAAGCTCGGGCCTCTCGGCACCGGCTTTTTTGAAAGGATAGCCGTTGGAAACCATAAAGTCGAACTAAGAGGCTCCGACAGCCTCTGGAAGGGCGATATAGAGGTCGAGAATGGTGTCAGTACCAAGATCGATGCATATCCCCGGCCTTACGGAACTATAACTTATCAGCTTCCTAACGGTGTCAGGGCGGATCTTACTTCCAGAGAAGAAAGTTATTCTGTTCGTGGAAACGGGCGTCTTAATCTTTGGGCCGGAAGTTATTCCATAAGTGTTGTCGGCGGACGGTATGAAACCTATAAAGAGGAAATAGATATCTCAAAGGGACGCACTACTAATTTCAGTCCGGCTTTAAAAACGGTGCGAGCACTTGAAGAGAAATATTTTACATCACGTTATGATGCTGCTGAACTCAAGCTTGGAAATGCATCCGAATCACCAGTTATGAGCAAGATGGTCATAGATGAGATTGAACTACTACAAAGAGATCTCAGAGCCTCCCAGCATGATTTCCCAAAATTGAATACTGACCTGGGTGATCTCCACGGCAGCGCCTACATGCAGTATAAGTTCCTGCTGAATCTTGAGAGACTAACGGAACTTGAGGGGCAGCGTGCAGGTGTTCAGGCCTCCTATGACCTTGTCGCAGGAGAGAGGGCAGCCAATGATACTCTGGGATGGCTTTGTCTGGGTGCCGGTGGGGCGGGGCTTATAACCTCGGGAATAAGCTACTTCATGGCTGTTGCTGCATTTACCGAGTACACGGAAACTACAGACCCGACTGTAGCACTGGCAAAGAGGACTGAAGTCCAGCAGCTTGATATAACATTTCTGGTAGCAGGTGGAGTAGGGATCGTGTTCACGGTTCTTTCTCCGTTGGCTTTCAATTCCGGGCCCGACGTAAGCCCTATGATTGAATCCATGAATGCACTTGATTTGGAAATCGCAGAACTTAGAGCGAGGACTGTAAAATGAAAAAACTTATTATAACACTTTCACTGATAATTTTAGTATTTACCGGCTGTCATGAGTTTACGAATCCGATTGATCCGTATATGGGGCTTGTTGCCTACTATCCTTTCGAGGGTGACACAAAAAACAGCGCTGATGTAATAAACAATGCTTCAGCAAAATCTGCGGAGCTGACTGCCGGACACTTTGCTGACGCAGAATCAGCCTACACGCTTTACGGAGATGATTCTTACATTGACTGCGGCATTATTGGCAGCCTGTCTGCTGATAATCCTAATCTGACGATATCTCTCTGGTTCAAGCAGTCAGAATCCCAAGACTACTATTCTCGTCTTGTCGGCAAGGGGGAGGATTATTATGTCGATTTCGATGATAACAGTCCAAGCTTTGTAATGGACGTAGGTGCCTCATATCCCCTCACGATCACAGCTATTGGAGATTATAATGACGAAACTTGGCATCACCTAGCGATTCTTGGATATACTTATAAGATAAATTCAGGAGACGACTATACACGGATTAAGATGTATATTGATGGTGTGTATATTGGATCAGACAGTGATGATGGAGATCTTGCAAGTTCCATCTTTGAGTCACTTAGTATTGGCGGAAACAATTCTGGTGGATATAGTTGGAATGGTACCGTGGACAATTTAAGAGTTTACAACATAGTGCTCTCGCCAATTGACATCTTGAAGCTTTTCATGGAGACAAAAGATGGCGGGACGTCCTTTGATACCGAAACTCTTGTAAAGTCGATAAGCTCCGGAGAAACGCATACCCTCTTTGTAAAGAAGAACGGAGAGCTATGGACCTGCGGCAGCGGTTCAGCAGGACAGCTCGGGCTCGGGGCAGTGACTAGTGTGACTGTTCCGACAAAAATTACTATTGAGAATGTCACTGCCGCTGAAATTGGAGATGATTACTCCTTTGCATTAAAGGTAGACGGCAGCGTTTGGGGTTGGGGTGAGAACAGTCTGAATGAGTTAGGCCTTGGTGCTGATACCGCAGATAAGAATACGCCCACAGTAATACCGGGGCTTAGTTCTATTACGAAGATTTCCTCAGGTCTAGAGGGTTCACTCGCTCTCAATACAACCGGTAGCGTATATGTGTGGGGGAACGGACTTACCTCGACTCCTCAGCAGATTCCCGATCTTTCAGACTGTATCGACATTGCGGCGGGAGGAGGACATTATCTAATAGTAAAGTCGGACGGAACGGTTGTCTCATTCGGAAATAATCAGGTTGGGCAACTGGGAGACGGCACAACAACGACCGCAACTTACAGCAGCCCGGCGACAGTCTCTGATATGAGCGGGGTTACAGCTGTCTCAGCTGGTACTAATTTTTCATTGGCCCTGAAAAGCGACGGCACTGTTTGGAGTTGGGGCTACAATTATTATGGGCAGCTCGGAAACGATTCTTTCTCCGATTCAAGGATACCGACACAGGTAGAGATCTCTTCCGGGTATCTAAATGACGTAGTCCAGATCTCCGCAGGAACTTATCATGCTTCGGCTTTAAAGTCGGATGGATCAGTCATGACATGGGGGAATAATGGTGTTGGACAGCTCGGAGATAGTTCATCGTCTTCTGATGATAGTGAATATGCGGTTCCGGCCAACCTCAATTATACTCCGGCTTCAATTGGTATTATTGCCACTCTTGGGGATCAGAGCGGGTGTTCCGGTAATTCAAGGTTTGGAATTTCAGCCAGCGGAGATGTCATTGCCTGGGGATCTAACTCTTCCTCCCAGCTGGGCCTGGGTGATACAACAATCCCTACAACTACTACCTTAGTTCCATATTTTTAAAGAAAAAAATAGTTAAAAAGGCCCGCCGGGAACAATCCCTGCGGGCTTTCTTTTATAAAAAAATCAACTGTTAAATAAACTTCTCTCTGATCTTCGAACTTACATAGTCAAGGATTGCGACTGTTACGGCTATAAACCATACTGCAATTCCAGCTGACTTGTAGTCCAGGAGTCTGATGTACTGAACGAGAAGGAATCCTATACCGCCTCCGCCGACCATACCTATAACGGTGGACATACGGACGTTGATGTCCCAGCGGTAGATTGTAAATGATACGAATGGCGGAATCATCTGCGGAACAACGGCAAACATTATTGTCTGCAGTTTGTTAGCTCCCGTTGCCTGTATTGCCTCAATTGGACCCGGGTCGATACTCTCGATCGATTCCGAATACAATTTGCCGAGTGCGGCGATTGTGTGGATTGTAAGGGCAATGATACCCGCAAAGGGACCTAGTCCTACCCAGACAACAGCGATGAGTGCCCAGATCATCGGCTCGATCGAGCGTGTTATATTGAAAATCGTCCTGATAATCCAGTAAATAGCCATTGTAATCCATGACCCGGACATCATGTTGCGGGCCGCGAGAAAACTTAATGGAATGGCGAGTATAATACCGAAGAAGGTCGCCATCATTCCCATAAAGATGGTCTCAAGCATCAGTACAATTGTAAGCTTGAGAGGCTCACTCGCTTTTAAAGGGCCGACATCCGAGGTCTGTCGTACGTGAACGTGATGAATCTGTTGCCCGACGGCGCTCGGCGGCGTCAGGCGGTACGGCATGACGAGGTCAAAAACAAAGCTTCCGTCAGCATCAGTCACAAAGCTTACATAATCACCGTCCTGCCGGGGCCGGAACTCATTTCCGATAGAGTCCTCCCAGAAGATATAGGTCAGGGTGTCGGGTTCGAAGCCGCTGCCTTCAAGATGAAGGACCGAGCCCTTCACAGCCAGATTTTTTTTATCGAGTGTCGACATGTTTCCAAAAGTCGGTGTTGATTTTAAATATGGTTTGCCTTCGATGTATTCAGGTGCTGCCGGAGGGTTGACTGAATCATCAGCAAGTATTGCTGCCTCGGCTTCAACCGATGAGGTGTCGCGGGTAACCGCGGCTTCCCAGGGCCAGAGAATACGCGACAGCGGAGGCCATGCTTCAGGAAATTCCTTAACCATCTTGTAAACGTTAATTTCGCTTATCTGCCAGCCGAGTGAAAAGAAGAGGACAAGCACAAGAGCAAATATTCCGGCACCCTTATCTTTTTTGCCCTTTGCCATTTTATATGCATCGACAATGATCCATACCCATAAGGCGACCACCAAAGCACAGATAAATATTACGAATGCAGGCTGTCTGCTGAAAGATTTAACGAATTGATCGCCAAAGGTAACTTCCCTGTGGGCAAGTATAGTAAGCCTCCAGATGAATAATCCGACAATACTGACAAATGAAAAAAGCAGAAGCAGTCCGCGCCTGACTCTAAATGATAAAAGTTGCCCGAGTCCCGGTACTATCGCCGACATAACTGCGGCAACAGGGGGCGGAATCAGGGGTTTTCTTGTTTTTAGAGCATTACTCATTTTCAATACCTCCGGTTAGCGAGCCGGCGTTAACCCTGACGGCTTCTTCACCGTAGATCTCCTTAAACTCACCATCAGTCATCCTGCGTATCTCGGCATTGCTGCCTTCATAAACGAGGTTGCCGTCCCTGAGTCCTATGACTCTCGATGAGTACTGCTGAACAAGATCCAGATAATGAAGACTGCACATGATCGTAATATCCCTTTTCTTATTTATCTCATCGAGGTAGCCGAGGATAGAGTGAGCAAGTACAGGATCAAGGCTTGCTACAGGCTCATCTGCCAGGATCATCAACGGATCCTGCATGAGCGCTCTGGCAATACCGACCCTCTGCTGCTGACCGCCTGATAGTTCGTCAGCCCGTTTCTCGGCCTGGTCGGTTATCCCAACCATCTCCATAGCCTCGAAGGCCTTCTTTCTGTCGGAAGCCGGAAAGTGATGAAGTAGACTCGATGAAGGTTTAACATAGCCGAGGCGTCCGGCAAGTATGTTTGTCATTACGCTTGACCGTTTAACGAGGTTGAAATGCTGGAAGATCATTCCAATCTGGCGGCGGGCTTCCCTGAGAGACTTTCCGTCAGCCTTTGCGATATCTTTTCCGTTCCAGAGGATTTCTCCCTCGGTCGGCTCGATCAATCTGTTTATACATCTGAGAAGGGTGGATTTACCGGATCCTGATAAACCTATTATTACAAGAAACTCACCGTCTTCGACTTTGAAGCTGATATTTTTAAGTGCTTCGGTACCGTCGTTATAGATTTTGGTGAGGTTGCGAATTTCCAGCATTGGGCCTCCAAAAAAGGGACTGCACACTTAAGACAGTCCCTCTAAAAAATATTTTTGTGGATGTTTAATGCTTCCTTTTAAGGAAACATCGAACTCCGAATTGAAATCAACTTATTGATTTCAATTTATTTGTTCAGTTCTTCGATACTGAGGCCTGCGGCCTGGAGAACCTGTCTGAACGGATCGTAGAAGGTGTCGTCATGCTCTTCGAGAGCGTTCCACTGGTATGCGGTCTTGAGAGCGTCTTTGCCTTCATCGGTAGCTGCAATCTTAAGGAGGGCGGCAACGATTTTAGCTTTCATTTCTTCATCCATACCGGGAATGAACTGAACACCGTCGTTCGGAATGTTTATTGATAGGAAAAGTTATATCGCCCCCCGGATAAATTTCCCGGAAACCTGGTGAATTTAAGTCTAAAAATCAGAAAA
>JAEKNX010000009.1 GCA_016839055.1 Spirochaetales bacterium | reverse complement strand
CTCTGAACCCTAAACTGTATCTCATAATTGAATATCTCCTTAAAAAGTTGATGCTTCAACTATGTTGACATATAGGGCAGATGTAGATTTTTTTTCCTTGTTATAGCAATTCGGTGGATATAGTTCAAAACAATAACCATCATCAGGCTGTAATCCTCGTTGCGGAAGGATGTTTCTAAAAACCTGTGTCCAGGCGCTACCATACTCATTATTGTAAACTTCAAATCTGCATGAAATATATCTTCCTTTTGAAATACATAAACTTCCAATTTCACCGGCAACTTTTGTATTCTCTGGAACTGTAATTCCAACAGAAATTCTTAGTTTATCATTTTCTGTAATACCTATCGAATCATGATATATAACTACATCTTTTGTTTCTGGATAGTTTACAACCCCAGCAGGTTCCGCCCATTTAATAAGCTTTTTATACAGGGATTGAAACAACTTTGAATCCCCGGCGTAAAAACCTATATGCCGGATATAAGCAATATGCATATCATTAAGATACTTCTCCTTTACTTTAAGCGGTTCCAAGAATCTATTCTGTTCGATATTCATGCCCACAATATAAGATGATTTAATCTTGTGGTCTTGATGAATCTTGCTGTTTTTCTTTTTTTTCCATTCTGAAGCCGACATTCCAAATTGTTTTTTGAATGCTCTTGAAAACGTAGCTGAATCGTTGAAGCCACAAGAAAATGCAATATCAGTAATTGATTTTTTTTGTGATAATAAAAGTGTCGCAGAACGTTCAGTTCTTAATCTGATCAAAAAGCTATACAAAGATTCATTTGTGAAAGAATAAAATATTCGATGGAAATGGAATTTTGATAGGCATGCTATCTGTGCTAAATCATCCAATTGAATATCACTTGTTAGATTTAATTCGATATAATCAATTACTTTGTTTATTCGCTCTATATAGTCGCTTGTTTTATCCATATAATCGTAAAACCTTATCTACCTTGTGTTATTCTTTACTGATGTCTTGAGACAAAACCGCTACCGATGTCCTGGTGCAAATCTTGCCACTTTTCATAGACGTTCCGCGAATAGCCGAAGTTGCCGCAGGCAATTTGGGTGGAGCAAAGCGAAGCCGGCAATCCGCTGTTGAAGTGATGTACTGTATTTTCACCATCGAACTCCGCCATCACTGCATATTAATTGACCATTAATCCATTCACCTGAGTCTGAACACAAAAATGATATTAGATTAGCCGTATCTTTAGGAGTTCCAACTCTATCTTGGAATGTATGTTTTTTGACGATTTGTTTAAAATCATTATCCATCCAGCCTGTATCATTTGCTCCAGGATTTATTACATTAGCCAAAATTCTTTTATCACGTAATTCTTCAGCAGCTGCCAATACAATTCTATCAAGAGCTCCTTTAGATGCACCATATGGTAAATTGAAGGCAGTATGATCACTTGTAAGGGCTATAATCCTTCCAGGTTTTTTTTGATATTTGAATCTTTCTGCAAATTCTTTAATCAATAACCATGATGCTCTGGTATTAATGTCAAAATGCAAATCAAAATTATCAACTGTAGTAGTTAAGATACAACTATCAACAGAATAACAATGCGAAAGGATTAATGCAGAAATATTGCCAACTTTTTCCTCGATTGAATCGAAAATGAATTTTGGTGTACTGGTATCAGATAAGTTTGCTTCAATCGAATAAAAATTACTTCCATTTTTTTTAATCTCATCTTCTAAGAATTGAATATCATCTGTATTGCTTCCCCAAGGCATCGATTTGTCATAATTTCCCCAATATGTTATTGCAATATCCCAGCCATTTTTTGAAAGTTCAATTGCGATGGCTGAACCTATTCCAATTTTCCTGCTGGCTCCTGTAATTAGTGCGAGTGGTTTATTGTTCATAAGTTGTGGTATTACTCCTTAATTTTATTCTATTGAAGGAAATCTGAAATACAGTATTTCACTTAACGGCCCGGGAATATAAGACGTTTTTATTTTTCTTAATTTTACCACTGATTTCCATATTTACCATTAAAACGGTAAAAATTCCGTGCATTTAATAACGATTTGAGTAGCAAAATTGTTCCCCGTCTTCGGGGAATTGTGACAATAAATTTTGACTACTCCAAATCTCTTCAACATGACAATCTTCAAGTAGCAGAAACAGTTGCAGTTCGGGGTAACACCCGGATTTTGGCGGGAAAACTCAAAAATCCAGAAATGACAGTTCCTGTCAGTCAGTAAACGAGCAAAACGGCGGGCGAAAAAAAGCCCGCCTCGTTATGCGGTTAATATGAAAAGAGTTTAAATTGAGAGGTCATTTAAACTAATGATTTTACTGCCTTTACTTTCATAATAGCGCAGCATTTCGTCAATTTTCCTTTTATCATAACTGGTAATGCAATCTGATAGGACATTAACGCCATAATTTGCTTTGCGTAGGTTGTAACAGGTTGATTTTACACAAAGGGCAGCATCTGCTCCTGCTATGTAGAAATCACATATTTCATTTTTACTAATAAAGTCTGTAAATTCTTCAGAGCTTAATGCGTTTCCTTTGGATTTTGTAAAAACATTTTTTGATACTATTTTTAGGTCTGAAGCGAATTCAGACCCATGTGTATTGGGCTTAAAAGTCCTCGTACCGGCTGATAAATTTTCATGCCTTATATAAATAACATGCATATTACCTGATGCCCAATCAATAGCTTTATTGATATTGCCAATAACGTCCTTGTAATTCTTTGTTATGTCATTTTGAATATCGATTATTACTAAGGCTTTTTTCTGCATACATTCCTCCTGATAGGTAGATTGATTTGTTTACTTTGTTACTATATCAGGTGATTGTTGACAACAGTATGGCAACAATCCATAATGATAACAATAAATTTGGGTAGGCACTATCAGATGAAAATTGACAGGCTTGTTAGCATTATTATGATACTCCTTGATAAAAAGCGTATAGGCGCACAGGATTTAGCAGATATGTTTGAAGTATCACCACGCACAATCTACCGCGACATAGACACTATCAACATGGCCGGTATTCCTGTTTCCTCAACTTCGGGAGTGGGCGGCGGCTTTGAAATCATGCAGAAATACAAGATTGATAATAAGGTTTTTTCGACTGCCGACCTTTCCGCTATCTTGATGGGGCTTTCCAGTCTTTCGGGCATGATACGAGGTGATGAACTCATTAATGCCCTTGCGAAAGTCAAGAGTTTTATCCCCTCAGGCAAAGCAAAAGACATTGAATTAAAAAGTAACCAAATCAATATAGATTTGAGTCCGTGGATTGGTAACAGAAACATACAACAATATTTAAATATTATTAAAACAGCTTTACAGGAAAGCAAACTGCTTTCGTTTGAATATGCAGACCGCTACGGAAATCAAACCACACGAACAGCCGAGCCGTATCAGCTTGTATTGAAAAGTAGTCATTGGTACCTGCAAGGGTATTGCCATAAAAGAAATGATTTTCGCTTATTTAAACTATCCCGCATATCAAACCTGCAAATACATGAGGAAGTTTTTACGCCACGCGATTATCAAAAACCGCAGTTAGATTTTGCTGATATTTTGGAAACTTTGCAGACAACAATAAAAATTCGTATTCATAAATCTATCATGGACAGAGTACTTGATTATTGCCCTTATGAACACTTTTCGCCAGACGGTGATGAGCATTGCATTGTTAGTTTTCCTTTTATAGAGAACGAATACTACTACAATATTCTCTTCAGTTTTGGGGATAAATGCGAGTGTTTAGAGCCGTTACCCATCCGCACAGAAATGAAGCGTAGAATACATGATATAGCTGCCATATATGAAAGTTAAGAAAAACTGAAAAATGGTGGTGATCAAGCAACTTGAAAACAATGAAAAAGTTACAATTGGAAATATCTTTAACAGATTTTTTCTAATTGAATATCATTTTTTCTTCGTTGCCCGCAGGGCAAATGTGCCGAAGGCCGCGAAGCGAATGCGCAAGCCAATTCCGTGTTATGTGCTTTGAGCCCGACATCCAGATCGCAAGGTGGAGTTAGGTCTGAATTCTTCATTCGTTACGCTGGGTACCTCTCCGCTAAAATCTTGACAATTATTAGCTTTTTTATTATTGAAATGCAGGAATGATAAATTTACTCATGATAGCATCATCGTATTTTCTACGACCAAAATTTTCTGCAGTGGTCACAACAACCAGGTTTAAGTCTTCAATAATAATTATGTGTTGACCTCCCCCACCACAAGCAGCAACTGCCCTATATTTTTTGCCGTTAACGTTATAATACTTACTCCACCAATAATATCCATATTCGCCCCAAATGTTAGAATTAGTTAAAATATGTGTTGTTGTGGACTCTCTTATCCAGGCTTCATCTATGATTCGCTGATCATTCCAAATTCCTTTATCCAGTACAATTTGACCAATTTTCGCCATATCAAGGGGACGTAATTTTAGTCCTGCTCCTGCGTCTTGACGACCATCAACTTGTTCGAACCAATACGCGTTTTTTAAACATAATTTTAATAACGAACTTTGTCCCGCAAAATCCGCGAGAGATGCCGCCCCCGTAGCATTCTTGATTATTTCACCTATTACAGTCACATATCCGCTACTATATGTAAAAACCTCTCCTATCTCGTTTACAAGAGGAAGAGAAAGAGTGAACTCAACCGAATCAACGCTACTTGTCTCTCTATTTCGAATATTGTTTGAATCATAGCATGATGTACTCCACTCATCCCAATCTAATCCGGCCGACATAGTCAATAAATCTTTAATTGTAATTTTTTCTTTTTCGCCGGCAAGAATTGACGTGTACTCCGGCAGGTATTTACTGATGGGATCATTGACACTGTCAATAAAACCTTTAGCTAGTGCATCTCCTAAAAGCAGGGATGTAAAACTTTTGCTGACGGAATACATCGACTGGTTTTCTTCCCGGCTCCATCCGCGAAAATACTGCTCTACAACCAGCTTTCCATCTTTCATTATTAACAAACTGTTTTGCTTCCCGAAATAACCATTTTTGAATTTTTCAATCAAATCATTTATTGATTCAGCGTCACCATTAACTTCGGAAACTGTCCCCATTTTGATTTCGATTGGGGATTCTGCTTCTGTTTTGTTTTCATCTATTTTGATCAAATTATCAATTGATTCGTAAATAGCATCCTCATATTTTATTAGAGGTATCTCCGATCTTGAAAGCCTGACGGTAGTGCCATTTTCTTCGAATGACAAATCCTGATATCTTCTATGTTCCAAGTTGTTGAAATGTCCTTCTATAGGAAAGTTTTTTAACCGAAAGTCGATATCATTCTCGATAGTTATTTCATCTTTAACTCTCCAGTCTTTTATATACAGTTTCCCGTCTTGTTCCTTAACGATTACTTTATAATTGTTATTTGCACGATCAGAATATATGCCTACATACTTATAAAAAACCTGTTCTCTTTGAGCTGAGTTGTCACTAATCTTTGTACATGAATAACCAGCTATTAATAAAATTAGTAGTAGTAGCCTCGATATAAATAATTTCATGTAAATAACTCCTTAGTTGATTAGTTCTCTTCGCCCGTCGGCCGGAGGGGAGGCCGTCTTATTCTTAGCGGACATGCTTATAACGGCCCCAGCGTAACCGAAGTTTATGCGCTACCAAAGGAGTGTTTTGCCAAAAGAGCAAAACCGACTGAACCCCTTTTTCTATATTCTCAAGCTTCAATTTGGACATATAGGGAAGGGCGAATGGCCGTAGTCACTTAACTATTGTTAGATGCTGTTTCTTTCTTGGTTGATTAAAGAATAAATTTGTCAAATACATGGATGTATTTGACAGTACAACCAATTTCTTTATATTTAATTTCTCTTTCTCCACTAGAATCATAATAATAGACCGCGACTACTCCAATTTTTTTGTTATGTTTATTTTATGTGACCTCTTCTATTCTTTACGATTAAATATAAAAGCATAATTACCGAACCAACTATTAATGGAATTGAAGTCTTTATGATTAATCCAAATTCATTATCTCTTGATACATCAAATCCCATTGCCACCGATGCATTCATTAAAGCATGAAATATTATACAAAGTAATATGCTATTCGACATTGTATAGAGAACAGTTAATATCAACGATAATCCAATTACATTTACAAAAAATAAAATAAAATTGCCTTGATATTGATATACACCGTTAATATAAAATAGAGGCAAATGCCAGAAAGCCCATATTATTCCAATTATCAAGCTTGATAATATTATGTTCCATTTCTCTTTATTCAATGAATCCTGAAGTATACCTCTCCACCCAAGCTCTTCAAGGCCGCCACCAATTATCATAGAAATAAAAAGTGGAAAAACCATATACCAATCAAGGATCTTATACTGCTCTTTGTTATTAATTATTACAAGCAGCAGACAGATTAATACTACAATGAATATTACGAGAACATATAGCAGTGGATTAATTTTCCATTTAAATAAACGTTTTAAATAATCTTTTGTTAATTCCTTATTTAACTTCATGACTATTAATGCAGATATGGTTGGACCAAACCCGCCAACCAAATACAGAACCATAAATACTGGTGTTCCGTATTTCAAATTTGGATTTGAAGCAAGAATTAACCAACATGTATATGTTAGAAAAAATGTTATTGCTAAAAAGAGTATACTTTGTTTAGTGTTTGAACTCCATTTCACCTTCATTTAAAACTCCTTATGTATTAGAAATAAAAAACCTCAAACGGAATATTATAATTTAACTTGCGGGCATAATTTCAATATTACATATTGTGATTAGCAGTTTTATCTAAAAAAATATTCAATTCTTCTCCATGCCCGCCATCGACGGCGGACTCTCCCTTGGATAATTCCAACCAAGCCAGAAATTGCCATCTAACTTCGGTTTAGAAACTTGCAGTGCGCAGTTATACTTCAACTTATCCGACTTCATGCAAATTATATTCTTTATTGAGGTATTACCGTTAAACCGGATAATTTCCTTATTGAATATGCTCTATGGTTGCTGTGGAAGCCCTCCTGTTTTTAACTTCAATAATTGTACACCCGGTTTCTGTATATATCAAATGAGTTTTTTGCTCATTCCTTTGATCAGATATATAATGGTGATATAACAATAGTGCCTGCTGATCCGGCCCGGAGCACTTACCATGCTTCTATGATTCGCAGCCCACCTTGAAGTGATCCATGGGCTATATATCATCCCAGCGCAATCTATGGTTACCAGAGCCGTGGGCTATACGTTATGTATTCATAGTCCATATTTTATCCTGCCGAATAGTTGATCTAAACTTCGCATACAGTTAGTTCTTTAAAAAGATTTGTATGTCTCAGCACCTTTCCAGCAAATATATTATGTGTTTCAAGGGCATAAACGCCCGGCGGAAGATCGGGAACCTGAAAAACAAGCTTTGAAGGTATACTCTCTACGATTGTTTTATTCTTAAATGAACGTTTGTCGGCATCAATCCAGAAGATTCCCTGTTCATCATCATCAGTATTTATTTTCAGATTCATTCCTTTTATTTCAAGAACATCCTTCGGAACGAAATTTTTCAGGTTCGGCTTTGACATGTTTCTTATTGAAACAGCTTTCGGAACCGGGTGGAGATTATCCATATTTTTAACTAAAACAAGATTATGAGCTACATTCTTTTTCATGCCGGCTGAAGAAATCCATTGAAGCCGTATTCTATGATTTGTATCAGGCGCCCCGGGTCTGAACTCTTCACCAATTGAATTAAGGCGGCCCTGCAGAACAACAGAAAAAACACCCAGAGGTGTTTCCGCCTTCATTCCGCGAGCGAGTATATCCGTCACAGTATTCATAAACTGATTCATTGCAAGCTGTAAATCAGCGCTCCTTATTGCGGTGTTGTGCTCCATCTCTTTTAGAACATTTTCATATCTCACGGTTTTCTGATTTATAGCTCGCGGCGAAAAGGACTTGCCGTTCTGCAGATGATTTCTTATCAGTTTGTATTCAAGCGATAGTTCTTTCATTCTCATACCCCGCTTTTTTATAATAAAACGTTTTATATCATGATAAACCCGCAAACTTGAGAAATCAAACAGTATATTTAATCACGAGCAATTCTGAATTTGGCTGCAATTTTATAATCATCCGGCCCTTACTGCACCCCGTACCTATGAAAAACTGCTGCGAAGACGCAGATGTTTTCCACAGTTACGAGGCCCCGCAGCGGCGGCATACAAAGGCAGCCAAATTCAGAATTGTTGTTTCATCGCCGTCTATGCAATAAAGATAAGATATGAGCTCGAGGAAATTACAGAAATTTAAAGGATATATAAGATGAACAGGAATAGGCTAGGGTAAATCTTGTTTCAGCAAGCCTGAAATACACAAAATCTGAAATATTATAACAGCTTCAACGCATTCCGTAGCTTGCTACCTGCCTGTAATAGAGGTATGATTAGAGACTATCTTAAACTATTGATAATTAGGAAAACCATGAAGAAAACATTTATTTTGACAAATCCCACAAATAAAACTGCAAGACTGGTTGAAGCGGCTAAATATGAGGTCAGTAAATATTTAAAACGGGAAGAGAAGAAGAAGCTTCCAGACGGTGCAGATTATTGGGACTTTGACTGCAGGTATGGAACAACAGCTGAGGATGCAAGGAGTATTCACCGGGCTGAGATAAACAAATGCATTGATGAGGCAGAAGCCGGAGGGCTGGAATCATTCTATTTAGAGATTCTGGCAAAACCTGGTCACCGCAAGAAAAAACCTGAGTCTATTATTCAGGAGGATTAAAAAAAGCCCGGGGAATAAAACGGAAGACTAAGGCTTTTCCCCTGGGCTTAGAGATACACGGCCATGATTAAGAAGATACTTTCAGGGATAATACTATTATTCTGTATCACCGGTTTCGCGTTCTCTGCCGATCTATCAATTGCAGAAAAGGCGATTAGTAATGCATTGTCAGCCGTCCCTTCGTCTTATGAATTCAGGGAAGAGTCAGGGGCTCTCTTCTTCGTTCAGAAGAAATGTTATCGCTTTGACATTATTAGCGACGGAGGTAGAACTGAGGCTCTGGTAACATTCTCAAGTGAGCAGAATGAACTACCTGAGCAGGTCTATTCCTTATCAATTGAAGTTGATTTTAAGGGTTCCTACTCCTCAACCTGTCGGGTTCCAGAATATCGTACTTATCAGACCGGCCAGCATGGCATTTTCAGGTACTTTTTTGATACAACATCTGTTTTTGTTTATTGAAAATCAGGATGCTGGATAAAGAATCCGAATTCCATATATGTTTCTTGACGGTCCTGATCCCCACTTATCTGATATGTCATAAGCATTGCTGAACCGGTGCTCATCTGGGAACTCGGGATCATTCATTATAAATCCTTCATCATCCCAGCCTGTGAGAACTACATAGTGAGGGGCTTCCCGGTATAATACTTCCGCAATAACCGGAATACCGTTGTTAAGATAATACTTAATCAGCAGGAGGTCTGCCGGAAGTGCTTTCCAGTCGAACCTGGTATAGACCCATCCCTTTTCAAACTCGGCAAGCGCCGGCCAATTCAGGTTAACTTCTCCGAGGTATTCGTTATCATTCCAGCCGTCATGATAGCCATTGTTTTTTTTAAGCCAACTATTCATATACGAAGGGTTGAGTTCCTTTTTGCTGAAGTGGGATGTCACCATTGAGATGCAGGTCAGAGCGCATCCGTAGGTTCTGATTGTTACTGAAGATTTATTTCCAAGCACCTCGTCGGCCCAGGGAGATTCTTTTCCCTGCACGTAATATGGAACATTGAGAGCTGCTGACTGAGCCCAAAGGTGGAGAGGCAGCATGAATAGTAGCAATATAAATGCGGTGGTTAGAGTTTTATGTCGTTTCATAGGACTAATATATTGCTTGCGGGGTAAAATATCCACTTATTTCTATGAAGAGTAGCGGCCACGAATTGTTACCGGGGCTGCTTGTGAATTTTCAAGGCAGCTCGCTTGAATGGCAGCGGTTGGTTGTTTAGGCTTAAGCTATATAGAAATTTAAATCTGAGTTTTTATTGATATTGGTATGCTGAGTTTAATTGCAACAGGTGTATATAAATCTACTTCAACATCCGTTGTTTCAATAGAAACGATCAAAGAATACCTTGTCGATTTTGTCCATTGTTCAAGATTCTTACGTTCTTTCCACCAACCTGTTACAGGATATACTGCTATTAGGTTTGAACTAGCAAGCTCCTGTGCAGTCCCATTCCAGATATCAGAATGTACCGAGCCATGATTACGGTATTTTCCTATTGTCCAATGTTCTGATGCACTTGTTGTTCCTGGGTGTCCGTGTTCTTCGTCTCTGGCAATTGTATTTATTCTGCGTTGAAATTGATCAGCATTTTCATTTGGAGAATTTAAATAAAACCTTAAACCGAATGAAGGATATCTATAACGATGTTCCCAACCCATTTCCCCCGGCCCCGGTTCAATGAAATAGGATAGTGTTATTCTCATGGAGACTTCTTGTTCATCAGGAATATTTAATAATTCTTCTCTTGGCCAGGGTAAATTATATAGGTGCATTTCCTTGGTAGAGATATCAGATCTCCCATCTTTTTTGTAAAATGGCTGTATTTGAGATTCTGCAATTAAAGTGAGGCTGTTGGAAGCTGAATAACGGGCTTTTTCAAGATTGGGTATCCCATATCCGCAGGTCCTTAATAACTCCTGATAATGTTCTTTATTTGTCCCATGACGGAATTGTCTTGCCATTTCATCAGTCCATCCAGCTGAATGTATCATAAGTGCTCTTATAGTTTCCGGCCAGTAATTGGGATAATCGGCCTGAAGTTGGGCTGCAAAATTTGAGGCAAGTGCAGCTGAAGCACTTGTCATTGAAAATGATGTAAATAAATTTGTCTGAAAGTTCTTATTTGTTGATAACAAATTCAAATCATCGCATTCAGTTATATTACCTATCTCATCTTTTGCAAGATTTCCGCCTTCCATTACTATTTCCGGTTTGATAGGCCATCTATCATCCCATACTAAAGATGTAGTAGAAAAAGGAGATAATCCTTCCTTTGGTGCGACTGGTTGCCATCCTTTGAAAGAAGGATCTGTAATATCAGTGAGTTCCGTGAATGAACCTATTGTCAGAACATTCCAAGCTTGAGCAGGATCCTGAACCGGGACATTCTTTTGGGTCTGCGGATATACTCCGCATTCATCAAGAGTAGCAGTTTGTGCTGAGTTTCCGGAACTTAGAATAAGCAGGTGGCGTTGCCCATCATCAGCACCTGCACATAGTTGGTCTAAAGCTGCTGACCATGATGACGGCCTTCCTGAATCAGGTTTATCGGGTGCTGTTAAGGCCATACAAAGAATTCTAACTTTCTCAGGATTTTGGATTTCAGCTAATGAAGCGGCTTGCTTTGTCATGAGACCCCATAATTCTGGTGGAGTATCAGGGTGATTTGCCGGTGGGATGATTTTTACAGATTCAAGTCTATGTTTTATTTTGAAATTTTGGTTAGATGTTGCTTTCTTAATCAAATTCCCATAGGCTGCTAAGCCTGCCATCGGAGTGCCATGATTTTGGTCATCCTGTTTTCCCCATTCTGAGATTACGGATTGGCAATCGCCAATAGATATAATCTGATTCAATAATGGATGCCCATTATTAACTCCAGTATCAAGAAGACATACAGCTATTTGTGAATCAGGTTCAATTTCACAACGGTTAAGCAGATCTTCTACCCATTCCGCCTGTTCTCTATTTGACATGGTAACCCAGAATTCGGCCGTAGTTTTTGCTTTACGATATTCTGCAATGTCATCAGATTGTTGAGTGATTTGGGATAGCTCTGCTCGTGTTACCTTAACAAGTTTAACTGCACGCTCAGGAAATTTCAGCACACCTTCTCGAGCAACAATACCAAATGATTCGATAAGGTTTTCAAAGCCTTCAATGACTGCATCATCATCAGAACTTAACCAGATCTCGCACCATTTCGGCTCATCCTCAGGAATGTCGGCAATTGAATCCTGCCAAAATGATTTGATATCAAGGGCTTTTTTAATTTTTGAAATACCTTCAATTAGTGTTTTATTTTTATATTTATTTGAGCGTTCGTCAATTTCAGTTGCATATTTTATAATTTTATCTAAAAAAATATTTTGTTTGATTTTAGGAACAAATACAGTTGCATAAACGGTCTCGCCAGATTCCGGAGAAGATTTCTCATGTCGAACATTCAGAAGTCGTATACATTTTTGTCTGTTATGATTGATACTCTCAAGGCTTTTCGTAGCAAGTTTGAACCCGGATTCACCTTTAAATTCAAGATATACACCCTACGACAAATGTGATGTATAATTTCTTGATCTATAGATTGTGACCACGCTTGATTGAATTGATTTTTTAGATACTCGCTATGGGTTTCTCTATCCCGTGGTGGAAGCTTTTCGTTTGAGCCACGTCCTTGATTGGTAGTGGTGAAATTACTTTGCTCAAAATCTCTTACTTTTAAATGGGGCAGTTTTTTCTGCATTTTTAATTTTCCTACATATTGTTATGAACTTTTTGTCTCTCTTTTAAGGTGATGAGCAAATCTCTCTCGGAGAGTTTATTTTTATCTGATAAAATTGCGTTTTTTATTCCATCTCGTACAGCATGGTCAATTTCCGCATGGCTCAGATTGATGCTAACATTTAAAATCTCGGCCCATTTGAAGTTTTTAGGTAGATAGGTGCCGAGAACATTTGCAATAAGGTTTTTCGTCTGCTTCTCGTCAGGATTTTCATAGTAGATTACGTCATCGAATCGTCGGAAAAGAGCCTTATCCAGAAGTTTCGGATTGTTAGTTGCCGCAATAATAAGGCTGTCAGATGTGTCCTGTTCAATAAACTGAAGGAAGGCATTTAATACTCGCCTCATTTCTCCAACATCATTCTCCTGAGATCGGTCTCCGCCAATTGCATCAAACTCATCAAAAAGATATATTCCGTGTTCCTGCTGGATTAGGTCAAATATCTGTCTGAGTTTAGCGCTGGTTTCGCCCATGAATTTAGTAACAAGCCTGTCTACCTGGATAGTATTAACATCAAGTCTTAATTCGTGGCCGAGTAGTTTTGCTGTCATCGTCTTTCCGGTTCCTGGGGGACCAATGAGCAAGATTTTCCGTCGGTGTTTTAAGCCATGGCTTTTTAACTTGGTTTGTTGCCTGTATTCAATAATAATCCTTTCGAGGCGTTCTTTGATTTCAAGTGAAACGACGAGTGAGCTCATCGCAATAGAGGAGTTCTCTACAAGGATTAGGCCTGATAATTCTTTAGGAAAGTTAATGACTTTAGGACCGCTTTTCTTTCTCTCTGTATCAACAATATTTCTTATATCGTAAGCAAGCGCTTTATGACCCTGACGTGCTTCGTGTGCTGCTACTTGAAGAGCAATAGTGTAAAATCCTTCGAGATCATCATTAAAATGTGAGCGAACAAGTGATTTGATTTGTTCTGCAGTAGCCATTGTACGTAACTTCCTTTAATTCTTATATTGTAGCATTGAATATTAGATTCATCATAATTAATATCGGTACAATTTCCAATACTAGAAAGTCCTCAAATCTGATACAATCCGTTCATGATAACAGGCGAAGTGAAAACAAGATAGATAAAATTTAGGAGATATTCTGGATAGGCGGAATTACAGATTCACTTATCATAATTGAATAGTTTATATATCTGATCTTCATCAAGGCCCTTGATGACAAGCAGACGGCTGAAGAAGAAAACTCATCGGTGCTCGGGCTTGCTCTCCTTGAGATATTTATGTCCGATCAACAAGCTCTTAGATGGAAGAACTTCAAGCATATTGTTGCTCAGTCAATGTATAAGACGTTAACTGAGGCAGTCTTTCCGTTTATCAAGAACGTCCATGGTTTTTCGGGAACCTCATTTGCGCAGTACATGAAGAATGCGATGTTTCTTATTTCGACTGAGCAGATGCTTGAAAAGATTGTTACAAATATAGACAGCCTGCCGCTGCTCCTATATTGTCCCGGACGGAGTGCTCTTCGGCAGCTCAAACGCGAATATATCAATACGTAAAGAGATAGTTGATAACCACCATTTCTCAACCTTTCTGTCAGACAACTCTTTAAATACTCAGCAGCGTGAGTTTGTAAACATGATAGTCAGCTATATAATACAGAACGGCCTACTTCCGAAAGAGAATCTGCGCAACACACCTTTTGATAAAATCGGGAGTATAACAGACCTGTTTGACGACAGAATGGACATTGCACGAGAACTTGTAGGTTGTATTGATAAAATTAACACTCGGATTAATGTAGCTTAACGATAGTTTACCCACAAACCGGGTGTAAATCCGAGTATGAGCCTGATATAGAATCCAGTTTAGGCGTAAGCTTTTATACCTGGAGATTCTACCTGCTGTCCTTCTGAGGGGAGCATATGATCTTCCAGCATCGTCCTGATAGTGTCTAGTAGTTGAAGAGTTTTCTGGAGCTTGAAGTCGTAATAGACAAGTACTGTCTAATAAACTAATAATAAGAAAAGTTATATTTTCTGTTAATCAAAATGCCTAAAAAAAGATATTAGAAGTTATATTTTCACAATTAAAATAATTGCAAACTGGAGATTGTTTAAAAAAAATATAAAATTTATTAAGTTGCTTTATTTAAAATACAGGAATACAATCTCAAAATTGTGACACATACTTTGTGCATCAGAAATGGAGTACAAAACAATTGAATGACTTAAGGAGAGTGATATGAATTTTTTAAAAATAATAAAAGTTTTAGTGTTTTCAATAATATTAATAATGACTACGGCGATGATTTTTGCTGAACAAGATTCACTGAGAATTTCTGATTCAGTTAGCAGGGAGCAAAAAGTTGATGCAGCGCTATGGCAGTTATCTGCAGAAGCAAGAGCCTGTTTTTTACAGTCATTTAATCTTGCAACTCTAAAATTTGATCAAGCTTTAGCGAATAAGAAAGCAGGAGAAAAGCTCGCTGTTATTGCTGATATTGATGATACCCTGGTTGATGGTGTTATGTTTACAGCTGATGTTTTATTGGATGGTGAGTGGTCTGGCGATGCATTTGGAGCCTCACTTGCTTCAGATAAATGTTTACCATTACCAGGAGCTGTTGAATTTATGAATTATGTTGTTAACAAGGGAGCTTCTGTATTCTATGTGACAAATAGAGGTCCATCCTTGAGAGATGTTACATATTCCAGCATGAAAAAAATGGGTTTTCCAATGGTTGATGATAAGCATATTTTTATCAGAGAATCCGGAATGGCGTCCAGTAAAGAGGGTAGAAGAGAAGATATCGAAAAAAATAATAAAGTTGTTTTATTACTTGGTGACAATCTTGAAGATTTTGCAGATTTATTCCCGGTTAAAGAGGGAAATGATGTAAGAAGAGCTGCTGTTGACCAGATTAGTGATCAGTGGGGAGATAGGTTCATCATTTTCCCTAATGCTGTATACGGAGACTGGGAAAAGGCAATATATTATTATGACAAAACCAAGACCGAAGAAGTAAAAATGGCTGATAAAGTAGCTGTTTTTGATGAATACAAGTATACAAATTAGTAGAGTATTTTAAACTTTAATAATAGATAGATTTTTATGTGACACAATATCTGGAGGCTGAAATGCCTCCAGTTTGTAAATGCCATTCTATTAAAGACGGGCGATCTAATCAACTCTCGCGTGAATCCATCGTTCTGATTTGTACCCTAGATGCAGCAGTACCGAGTGGCCAATCTGATACAGGGCGAAGCCCCACCAGGCAGAGATTATCCCCATGCCCAGCAGCCTCGTTGCAATAAAGGTGAATCCGAGGATGAACAGCACGTTAGTTGTAAACTCTGAAAACAGCACAAACTTACCCCAGCCGTTACCTGTGAATACCATCTCGAAGGTGAAGCCTAAAATTTCGAAGAAGAAGAATGGCGCGAAGAATTTTAGTGCCAGAGTCGCGGTGTCGAGGGTTTCTCCGGGATCCGTGAATATAGCGGCGACCTTGCCGGGGAATATGAAAACCAGGGCAAAAACGAGCAATCCGATAACGCTTCCTATCAGGTAACCTGCCTGCATGACCTTCTTTGCCCCCGCCTTGTTATTTGCACCGAGTTCGTTTCCTATCAGAATGGCACAGCCGTGAGAGAAGCCGCCGACTATTGTCTTGTTGATTCGGTAGAATGAGAGGACAATATGTGTTGCGGCAAGGTAGACGGCTCCGATGTTCTCTACCATCGCCTCATAAAACAGCATTATAAGCATTGCGAGGATGTTCTGTATTGCCGGCGGCATCGACACTCGAATGATGTTTTTTATCAATTTCCGGTCGATACTTCGGGTGTGGAAGAACTTGTATCGGCCGATATGCTCTTTTTTAAGCGCTATTGCGAGGATGAACAGGAGCCCTAGCCAGTAGGATAGAAGCGAACCGAGAGCCGCGCCTCTTATTCCCATCTCCGGGAGCCCGAGCTTTCCGTAGATAAAGATGTAATTCAGCAGGATGTTCAGACTGTTTGTAAGGATGCTTGCTATCATCGAATAGCGAGGTTTGTGAACCGAGTTGAAAAAGGCCTGGAATATCTGCTGGATTCCCAGAGGAATGAACGACCATCTGAGGATTGCAACATACTCGAGAGCAAGTTTTATTAGACCCTCATCATGCAGGATTGTCCGAAACAACGGACCTGCGAGGAAGGAAAGCACGAAAGCAACTCCCGATAAAAGAAGGGCTGTGATTATCCCGTGATCCATCACAGTACCCAGGTTTTCAGGTCTGCCTCTTTGTTTACCTTCTCCCAGCCTTCGTGAGACTATTGCCTGAACTCCATTTGCCAGCGGCCATAAAAAGGTGTTCAGTATCCAGATGTACATTCCTGCAACAGCCAGTGCTCCGAGCTCGAGGCCTCCTCCGTTGAAATGACCTATCATTATAGAGTCGGCAACCTGGTGTGAGTAATGCGAAAGCCGTCCGAATAAAAGCGGTCCGCCGAGGACTATTATGCGTTTGAGTGAGTTTTTCATGCTGTATGTCTGCTCAGGGCTGGGAATCATCCGGACATCATATTTTAATATAGGCCGGCGGTCAACGGTAGCAGATTGTCCTTGATAATAGCAGCTGGTAGTCCTGCTGGATTTATTTTAATATCAGTTGTTCGATGATGTCATTAATATGGCTTCCGGCTATTTCTTTCAGGGGATTATCTGTTTTATCTCTTATCCACATATATGAGTAAGTTAAGATGAGCGCCATGAGGACAATTGAATCTTTTTCAGCACTATTCCTATCGGAAAAAACTCCGGTTTCCTGTCCTTCGGAAATTATACCGGACACGAAGGCTCTAATTGGAAGCAGCTTTTCTATGAGGGAATCTCCCTGCAATGGAATAAATTCGTTCCCAAGTATCTGGGCAACAACTGCCTTTCCTTTCTTTTCATAATAATCCATTTGAAAATTGAGCACCTTATTTAATTTTTCCAAAGGGCTGTTGTCTATAATGATTTCATAAAAAAACAGCAGTTCTTCACCCTCAATTCTGAGAATTTCATAAAGAATATCATTGATTGATTTAAAGTAATGGTAGAAAGTCCCTTGCGCAACTCCGGATGCCGCGCAGACTTCCACCAGCGTTGTGCGAGCTATTCCTTTTGCATTCATCAGTTTAATGGCAGATTCGACGATCCTGTCCTTTGTTTTAACCCCTTTGGGGGTTTTTCCAGCATTCATTCTTTTAAAATATCAGCTAGGTTATGAAAAAGCAATAATAAACCGGGAAGTCCCGAAAAAACTTGACTGCCTTTGAATTAAGATCTAACATGCTTAAACCGAGAGCTCCCGAAAAAGGAAGGATTATGAGAGGATATATGGGAAAGATTCTGGTGGTCGACTTAACCGCCGGAACATGTGAAGTTGAGCCGGTCCCTGATTCGGTTTATGAAAAAGTATTATCAGGTGTCGGTCTCGGGGCCTGGTATCTTACTAAGAACATCCCTGCGGGAGCCGATCCCCTGGGTCCTTTGAACATCCTAGGCTTCACCTCGGGGCTGCTCACCGGCACCGGCTCGGTAATGACAGGGCGATGGATGGTTGTCTGCAAGTCTCCTCTGACCGGCGGCTGGGGCGACTCGAACTGCGGCGGTAACCTTTCCCCTGCAATTAAGCAGTGCGGAGTCGACGCGATCTTTATAAGGGGGCAGGCGAGTGAGCCTGTATACCTCTATGTTGATAATAAGGGAGCCGAGATTCGTCCGGCGGAAAAATACTGGGGACTAGATGCAATAGAAGCAGAAAAGGCTTTAATTCATGACAACTGGAATAAAAAGAAACCGGCCGCGGCTGTTATAGGTCCGGCGGGCGAGAAACTATCGCTAATCTCGGGCATTTCTAATGATCTAGGACGTTATGCCGCCCGCTCGGGAGTAGGGGCTGTTATGGGGTCGAAGAAGCTCAAGGGAATAGCCCTCGCCGGAACAAAACTGGTTAAAGCCCATGATGTTGACGGCCTTAAAGCTCTGAGTAAGGAGTATGCTAATAAGATTCGAAAGGCTAACGCCCCGGGAATTTTAAAAGGCGCTCTGATGCCGGTTTTGGGCAAGGTAATGGGCAGCATGAAGAGTGTTTCTCCCATAGACGGAATGATGACCTCGATGCTTCTGAAGAAATGGGGCTCGATTATGAATAATACGATGTCGGTTAAGAATGGGGATGCTCCCTTTAAAAACTGGGGCGGCTCAGACAAAGATTATGGACGGAAATATTATAAGAGCCTTAATCCGGATAAGTTTATTGCAAGGGAAGAGCAGAAATACCACTGCTATTCCTGCATTGTCGGCTGCGGCGGAATCTGTAAAATAGGTGATTTAAAGGACGGCAGGTATCCTCATACTCATAAGCCTGAGTATGAGACGGCAATGTGCTTCGGCGGTCTATTGATGAACCGAGACACCGACTCAATCTTCTATATCAATGAAGTCTGTAACAGGGCCGGGCTTGATACCATCTCGGTGGGAGGGACAGTTGCCTTCGCCATCGAGTGTTATGAGAACGGAATCCTGACGGAGACCGATACCGGAGGACTGAAACTTAGCTGGGGCAAGGCTAGTGAGATAGTTGCCCTTGTTGAGAAAATTGCTGCTCGGGAACTGGGTATAGGAGACCTTCTCGCCGACGGTGTTAAGAAGGCGGCGGAGAAGATTGGCAGGGGATCGGAGAAGTTCGCCATTCATGCCGGAGGGCAGGAGCTTCCTATGCATGATCCAAAGATAGACCCCATGCTAGGTACAACCTACAGTACTGACCCGACCCCCGGCCGCCATACAACGAGCGGAGGACTCTACTACACAACTTCCTCGTTATGGGAGAAGGTCAGCTGGCTGCCTCCCTTCAGGAAATACTCCAAGAGTGAAGAGTATGAGCCAACCGAGGTCGAGACGATGAAAAATGTTGCCTATACGGCCTTCAAGATGATCGTGGACGGAACCGGCGGCTGTTATTACGCTATGCTGATGGGCGTCCGTCACTTTAAAATCTTCGAATTCCTTAACTGCGCAACCGGCTGGAATAAAAGCCCTGATGAGTATATTGAAATCGGAAGACGAATGCAGACTCTTCGTCAGCAGTTCAACGCGAAGCAGAAGGTAGATATGGCTTCATTCAAGATGCATGACAGAGCCATTGGAATTCCGCCGCTTGAGAAGGGTCACAACAAAGGGTTGAGCCTTAAAATTGACGAGCACATTCGGCTCTACCGGAAGTGCTGGGGATGGGATGAGGAGACCGGATATCCGCTTGAATCAACCCTTGAGGAAATGGGGATAAATGGTCTTTTGAATGAAGGAGTACTCAATGGTTAAGGAGAAGAAGATCCCGCTTGTTGACTATAAACTATGTATGGCTTGCAGGGTTTGTATCACAGCCTGTCCTTTCAGCTGCCTCGAGGCTGATAAGACTGATATAGACTCATACCGCAAGGCATATCCGGCCCTCGTAAGGCCCGAAACCTGTACTGGCTGCGGAATCTGTGCAAAATCATGCCCTATCGATGTTATAATCATGGTATCCTGATTGAATGAATGTCAGGATTACAGCTCCGCCTTTCTGTGATCACAGCCGGGTTGATGACTCTGGTTTTATAAAACTAAAAGACGAGGCAAAATTAAATTCTCTATACAAGCTTCTAAAAGTGCCTCTTCCGCTGAGGCCGCTTCTTATTACTGTAGTAAACTACGAGCGGGCCCGGCCCGGCTTGCTGCTGAAAGACGGTGATGAGGTCAGTATCTTCTGGCCGTTATCGGGAGGGTGAGGTAGTGAAGGCAGATAGTGCCGATCTGACAAAGGGATCATTGCTTAAACACCTGAGACGTCTTGCTATTCCCTCCAGTACGGGATTTTTATTCAGTACGATGTACAATGTCGTCGATACTTTCTGGGCAGGCAGGCTCTCGACTGATTCTCTTGCTGCCCTGTCGCTTAACTTCCCGCTTTTTATGCTTGTAATGTCGCTTGGAATAGGTTTCGCGGGCGCCGCCGGAGCTCTTGTGGCCAATGCAATCGGGGCCGGAGACGCGGTTAAAGCCAGGAAATATCATGCACAGGTAATCACCCTGGCCGCGGGGTTTTCAATTATAACCGCAGTTCTTCTTTTCAATTTTCTAAGGCCCATTTTTCAGCTTCTCAACGGTGAGGGAGATGTCCTCCGGGGAGCCCTGGCATACGGGCGCGTTATTATCTTCGGCATGCCCTTTCTTAATCTCGCTCCGGTGGCGGGTGCCGGATTAACTGCAAGGGGCGACACCCTGACATATCGAAATGTGCTTATAGCTGGTTTTCTCCTCAATATCGGGCTTGATCCTCTGTTCATGTACATCTTCGAAATGAAAGAGGCGGGGGTAGCTATGGCAACCGTTCTCATCCAGATACTTACCCTCGTGTACATGCTGATGAAGCTTGTTGATGCCGGAGGACTAAGGGGGATGAGGAAGGCTGATTTTTTCCCGAAACGGGCGTATGTGCTTGAGATTCTACAGCAGTCAGTCCCCGCAACGGCAAACTTCATGACCATGTCGCTCGGAACCTTCGTTCTAACCTGGTTTATCTCCTCCTTTGGCCGTGATGCGGTTGCAGCTTATGGCGCGGCCGTGAGGGTTGAACAGATAGCCCTCGTACCTACTGCCGGACTCAATACGGCACTCTCGGCCCTGACCGGGCAGAATAACGGGGCCGGCAGGATGGACAGGGTAATTAAATCATTCAGACTGTCACTAATCGGAGGAGTCCTCGTAATGGTTCTTATTCTGCCTCCGGTACTCATTTTCGGGAAACAGATACTCGGCCTCTTTACAGAGACAGAGTCGGTTATAAGGATGGGATATAATTACCTGCTTCTTCAAGGCATTACATATTATAGTTATATAATCCTTTTTCAGAGCAATTCTGTTCTACAGGGACTCAAGAAACCGGCAATGATTATGTGGATGGGTCTTTATCGTCAGATTATAGCTCCTGCTGGAGTATTCTACTTCTTTTGCTTCACCCTGGGCATGGCTGAGAAGGGCGTATGGCGGGGACTAATCCTTATAAACTGGTCGGCGGCTGTAATTACTCTGGTCTGGGCAATGCATGTCTTCAGGCAGGCCTGTCATGACTGTTTTGACAGGGATAATGATTAGAATTGATTTAGACCCTTGATTTCAGGGTGTTTTTTCGTATCATTAGTATATGTCTGTCCGCCTTGAAACAATAATGGTTATCACCGCATCATCAATTGTCGAAATTTCGTTTCCGTCGAAAAGGAATATCTTTTATGTTCTGAGGAATTGCCCTGTACTAAGGTCAGGAAAAAATGTAAAGCTGTTTTTGATAAATTTTAGAGTTTTATTAAACTCAATTGAATGAGGTAAAATGCCGGATTTTATGAAAGACCAGACTATAAGCAGCTCTTTGGAAAAAAGCGAAGAACATTTCAGGATTATTCAGAAAATAGCTCATCTTGGTTCTTGGAGAATAAACATCGGTTCATCGAGAGTCACTCCGACAGCCGAAGCGTGCCGAATCTATGGGATAGAGTACAAAAAGTATCCTTTAGCATATCTCAAGAATTTAGTTCTGCCGGAGTATCGGCCAATATTAGACGACGCTCTAAAAAATCTGAAAGAGAAGGGCCTAACTTATGATGTTGAATATCAGATTAAAAGAGTCTCTGATGGTGACGTTCGGGATATTCACTCAATAGCCGAATATGATAGTGAGAAACAGATTGTCACCGGAGTTATTCATGATATTACTGCGCGGAAAACCGTTGAACATGCCTTGCAGGAAAGCGAACAGCGTTACCGGAGTTTATTTGATAACTCGGTATCCGGAATAATTTATACTGATATTGAAGGCAATATTCTTGAAGTAAACGCTACGATGCTGCAGATCCTGGGGTCCCCATCTGCGGAAGCGACTAAGAAGATCAATATACTTACGTTTCCTCTTTTAGTAGAGTCGGGATTCTCCGAAGATTTCAGGAAAGTTATAGAGACTTCTTCGATTGTTCACGGTGCGGCCCAATATAAGAGTAAATGGGGAAGCGAACTTTATCTTGAATATGTACTTAATCCGGTTAAGCAGGGGAATAAGGTTACCAAAGTTATTGGGAAAATAGAAGATATAACCTACAGGAAGCACTTCGAAGAGAAAGTTGACGCACTGCTGGAACAAAAAGAGATTCTTCTTCGTGAAATTTATCATAGGCTGAAAAACAACATGGCTTCTATAGAAGGTCTTTTGATGATACAACTTGGCGATGCCGATGATGAGAGAGTTAATGCTCCGCTTCAGGATGCGGTTGGAAGACTTCGCAGTATGAGAGTCCTCTATGACAAACTGTATTTATCAGCTGATTTTATTCATACATCGATAGAAGACTATCTTTCAACCTTAATAGATGAAATTTTCGAAGTATTTCCCGGAAGCCGGGATGTGGAAGTATTGAAGAATATTCAAAACTTTTTAATTCCTTCCGACAAGATTTTTCCCTTGGGACTAATCGTCAACGAACTACTCACAAACGCGTTCAAGTATGCTTTTATGGAAAACGGCAAGAGGGGCCTGCTTGAGATTACCGCAGCTTTTACTGAGGGTAATGTGAGAATAATAGTGAAAGACAACGGGCCTGGCTATCCTAGTCTGGATGCTAATGGAAGGCCTGCAGGATTCGGTCTGCAGCTTATTCGTATGCTGACCAAGCAGATTGACGGAACCGTTGATTTTTGCAATGACAATGGCGCAATATGCACAATAGATTTTAATATCTAATTTTCATCCTTGACCGGGTGCCGACAGCTGCCGACTCCGGCGATTTCAGGTAAAACGCGGCTAGTGATCAGACTCTTATAATGGGAGAAAAATGTGCTGGCAGAAAAGATTGAATCTGATATAATTAGTCACGTTTTATCCACCTGGAGGTTAATATGAGAATGCTGGAACAGTTTTTTCCTGAATTTACCGAGAAACTTGATGAGATTGATAAGCTGTACGAAGAAAAGCGGATGATAGATGAAAAGACATATCAGTTTATCTGTTTTTCACTTTCCATAAAGGCAAGATCAAAGCCTTGCGTATTGAAGCATTTTAAGGGAGCGCTGGAAGCAGGCGCTACCGTCAAAGAGTTGTCATATATTTTCGCTCTTGTAATGAGAGAAGCAGCCGGTGCCGACGACTGCTGGACGCATGATGTTCTGGGTGACTGGAAGGAAATCATTGCGGGAAATATAAAGTGTGACTGCGAAAGCTGAGTGAATTATCTAAATTCTTTTATGCGTCCGCGCATACTCAAGCCAGCCGGCAATTCCCTGCCGGTCGGCCAGTTTCTGTACTTTGCGGAAGCCCTGGCCATAGTCCCGGCTCCTGTCATCAAATAGTCCCTTTATTAAATATTCCGCCTCCAGCGTCTTCTGTCTTTTAAGAACAAGGTAGGAGGCCATATTGCAGCTTCCTTCAGTGAGGGCAGGGGAGGTGTCGGTAGAATTATGACTGTAGAACCAGATGTGCATCAGCTCGTGAGCGCAGGTTGAGATGAAACTTGCCTCAGGAAGGCCGTGAAGGACGAAGATCTGCATCTTGAAGCTGACAATTTTACTATTTACAGCCTGGCGGTTGAAAACAGCAAAGCCTTGTCTTTCTCCGCCGCCCTTATCCAGCTGCTTCAGCTTTGATCGGCTTATAAGCGCGAACTCTGGCTTGAATGGGCTTATCTTGATTCCTTCCGTCTCGAGGGTATCATGCACCTCCTGCAGTAATTTCCGTCCGCGCTCAATATCAGTTACTGCTGTCAAATGGCATATACCGCATATCCTGCGTCCGTCAGAATATGTCAATCCGCCCTTCGTTAGAGTCTTCCCTATGAGCCTTCCGCAATAGTCACATTGAGGAGCTGTCTTCAGGTGCTCTTTGCAGTAAGAGCTGCCCCAGTAGTCCTTGAAATATTTCCCGTTAATAGGTTTCCCGCAATAGGCACATTTTAGCTGCATGCTGATACTCTATCACTTATTTATAAAAGGTTCAGCCAAGCCCCCCCCCTGGTAAATATCTCTCAATATTTTAAGCACATTCGAGGCGTTATATAGATGAGGTGAAAAGCCGGATCTTGATTTTTAATGAAGAATTTGATATATTCTAATCTATATTGAACGTACGTCCGAGAAGTCATATCGGCTTAATCTAACCCATTTAATATTTAATCGTATTATGTTGACTCCTTCAATAAAGGTTATACCTATATGGAATTAATTATGGACAGTGACAAAAATATATATTTCAAGCAGATGTCGGTTCTCTCAGAGTCGAAATTAAATAAGAAAGTAATTATGTTTCTTCTTGAATCCTCACCCATGGGAGTAGCCCTGATAAATCCCAAGGGACAATATATCAGCGTAAACCGGAATTTTGCCCAAAAACTTGGTTATAACATTGGGGAAGTGGAAGGAATACATTACAGCGCGATTACCTGTCCCCTGTTTTCCTCCGAAGATGAATATAATTATCAAAAAATGATTAACGGGGAAATCGATTCGTGCCATATTAATAAGCAACATTTTAACAGTAACGGAGAAGCATCGGATGTCCGTGTTGATGTTTTTTCTTATAACGCGGAAGAGACTGACTCTATGGAATTTGTTGGTTTTTATCAGAATTGCCGACCTTTCTATAAAAAGTATTTACCCCTCGTTCATCCTGAACTTCTATCCATGGCCGACTCAAACGAGGTGCAGAGTTTTCTTATCTGCAGAGAGGATGGGCGAATAATGTTCGGCGGTCAAGCTGCCGCAAATCTCCTGGGGTATTCGGAGAGGGATATTGGGAATCAGTCTTTGAGGACGGTTCTGGATCCTAAGCAGACCGAAAGGTTATTATATGCATTAAAGAGAATCGCTCCAGGAAAATTTCTTGAGTGTAAACTTACATTTTGCCACCGGGAACATAGCTACATCAATATTCGTGTGCAAGTTTTTCCGGATAATACTAATTGGTTTAAGACTGGACGGCTGCTGCTGATTGTTTTTAAGAATGATCCGGAGACCGATACTCGTCTCCAACATGAATTACATGAAGTTTTTGGAAAAGATATTTTTTTAGAATTAAGAAAGATTAACGATTCTATTAAATCATTATCAAAGAACGATGAAGGGGATGGCGCTATCAAATCCGAAATAAAACTCTCCGACTATGGGTTGACAGGCCGCGAGAGAGATGTTCTTTCACTGTTACTGGAGAGGAAGAATACAAAGGAGATAGCCTACGATTTAGGCCTTGCAGAAATAACTATTAGAAAGCATTTTACCAGTTTGTACCGTAAATTCGAAGTCTCCGGCCGGGAGGATTTATTACTCCTGCTCTACGGCAAGAATATCGCATAGTCCTATACAATCATATACAATATTTATACACAAAGATAGATTTACAGATGGATCATCTGCCCCGAGAATGAATCATACTTAAATGTCAGGCAGGTGGTCTTTTAAATGTCTTTTTTCTCAACCCATTCACTATATAACACCGAATGACTGTTTAAGATATCTCAATGGAAAATATTTGACTATTTGAAGTTGCGATTTAAATTCGGAAAGGAATAGTGATCTATGGATAATAAATATAAAAAGACGTTACTGCTTGTTGAAGATGAAATCATAATAGCCATGGCTAAAAAGCAAGAGCTTGGAAAGTACGGCTACAATACAATTCACGCAATGACAGGGGAGGCCGCTGTCACTCTCGTTAGAGAAAGACAGGATATTAATATGGTTCTGATGGATATTGATTTGGGGAGGGGAATTGACGGAACTGAAGCGGCTGAACTCATCCTGAAAGACAAAGAAATACCAATTGTATTTTTATCCAGTCATACTGAATCTGAAATAGTTGAAAGAACTAATAAGATAACTTCCTACGGTTATGTAGTAAAAAGTTCAGGTATTTCTGTGCTGAATTCATCCATTAAGGCGGCGTTTGAATTATTTGATACCAACCTGAAAGTTGATAAAAATATACGACTATTGGAAGATAATTGTAAAAGAATAATTGAAAGAGAAAATGATTTTAGCACAATTATTAATTCAATCGGAGATGCTGTATTAACGGCAGATATAAAAGGATACATTGTTCGGATAAACCCTGCGGCAGAAAAACTTACCGGCTGGAAAATTAATAAGTGCCGGGAGAAATCTGTTTCGGAAGTTTTTAAAATTATTAATATTAGAACTAAAAAGACAATTATCAATCCCATAGAGAAGGTGCTTGAGTCAGGTCAGATAGAGGAGCTTGCTGAAAATACAACATTGATATCCAGGGAAGGAGTAAAATTTCAAATTACAGGAATTGCCATACCTATCCGAAATGACGCAGGGAGTATCAATAGAGTTGTAATTGTGTTTAGAGAGATTTCTGAAGAATATCAGCTGCAAAAAGAATTTAATAAATTTGACACACCATATAAATTTGCTGTTGAAGGAAGCGCTCTCGGACTTTGGGACTGGAATATAGAAACCGGCGAAGTTTTATTTTCGAAAAAAACAAGAGTAATGCTTGGATTTGATGAAAGTAAGATTTCGGGCAGTTCGAAAGAATGCAGGAATCTTGTCCATCCGGATGACAGAAAATATTTTTATGATAATATTAACCGGCATTTGAACGCAGCAACCTCAATGTATCAGGATGAGTTTAGAGTATTATCTAAAGGTGGAAATTATAAATGGATTTTAGCAAGAGGGATGGTTGTTGCCCGGACTGAGGACTGGGGACCTGATAGAATGCTCGGGACGATAGTAGATGTTACCAAGCGCAGACAGGCCGAAGAGACCCTGCGTATAGAAAGAGATAATTTTATTAATATCTTCAACTCAATGAAAGATGGAGTTTTTATTATTGATCAGGAATATAATATTAAGTATTTCAATCCGGCTATAAAAAAAGATTTCGGTGATTTATATAGTACAAAGTGTTATGAGTATTTTTATCAGTGTACAGAGAAATGCTCCTGGTGTGAGATGTCGAAGGTTATTGCCGGGGAAAAAATCAATAAAGAGATTAATTTTCAAATTAGCCAGAAAACTTATGACATGATGTGTACTCCAATTACAAATTCTGACAGTACTATATCAATGTTAGCAATTTTACGTGATATAACCATCAGGAAAAAAGCAGAAGAAGAGATAAAGAATCAGCTGCTTGAAAAAGATGTTGTTCTAAAAGAAGTTCATCATAGAATAAAAAACAATTTTGCTTCTATTGTCGGGCTTCTGTCTATGCAAGCTAGTTCTCTTACTGATTATAGTGCTGTTTCTGCGCTAAATGATGCAATAGGCCGGGTTAAGAGTTATCAGATTCTTTATGAAAAGCTGTTACTGTCAGATGATTTTAATGTTACATCTATTAAACAATATCTTGATAATCTTATTGATGAGATTGTCAGCCTATCCTTATTTCCTGAGAGTATTGAAATCTCGGTAGAAAAAAATATTGATGATTTTCAACTTGACCCGAAACGACTTGTTTCTTTCGGGATTGTAGTAAATGAACTGCTTACTAATGTGATGAAATATGCATTTGCAGGGAGGACTTCCGGTTTAATACAGGTAACATTAAAGAAGAATGAAGGGCATATAACTCTTACTATTCAGGATGATGGTAACGGTCTTCCTGATGGATTTGATTTAGAGAATCAGACTGGATTCGGCCTATTACTTGTAGGGATGCTGACAAAACAATTTGAAGGAGATTTCACCATTGAAAATCATAACGGCACCAGGAGTATTATGAAATTCAGTATTTAGAAGCTGCTGATAGAAGAGCGATATTTATTTGATACAACATATGGAGGCATACTAATGTTAAAAAATATAAAGATAGGAACAAAACTGATTGCTACAGCAATAATAGTTCTTTTACTTCCGATTATTACCTTGGGTCTGATTTCAATTCAGAAAGCATCAGAAGGATTGCGGGAACTGGAAGAGGAACAGCTGATAAATCGAACGACTGAGATTTCGGGTTCAATTTATAATGTGTTAGCCATAGAGAAAAAGCTATCTATTGATATAGCTGAACGGGAAGAAACAAAAAGAGCTCTCCTTATTAAAGATGATTTTGATAATCAGTCAGAAAAACGTAGGGAATTGAATAAGATTCTTTATAAAATTCATAATACCAGTATTCTGGGTGATGATTATGAGAATATTATCGTTCTGGATGAAAAAGGTATTGTAAGAGCTTCCGCTAAAGAAGAAATTATAGGAATGGATTTATCTTCTCGTTCATACTTTACTGCTGCTATGGCAGGAGAAATAAATATGGGAGTACCGTCTCTTAGTAAGGATACAGGAGCACCGGTTTTTACTTTGGCTGCACCGGTTTATGATGGAGACAGAAATGTCTCCGGTGTTGCTGCTGTTGTTGTGGAATTAGATTTTATATGGGGTATAATCAAAGATTCCAAGATTGGTGACACGGGTTATGCCTGGGTTTCAGATGCGGAAGGACTGTTAATAGCGCATCCAAATCCAGATATTGTGTTTAAAACTAATATGAATGATGTAAGAGGTGAGGAAGAATTGATGCGGCGCTTTAATAATGGAGAAAGCGGAGTTCAAAACTATTCTTACAATGGTGTTTCAAAAACGGCGGGTTTTGCAGCTGTTCCCGAGACCGGATGGGGAGTATTTCTGGCTGTTACTGATGAAGAGTTTTTAGCACCGGCAAATGCGGTACGTAATGCCGTTTTTATAGTCGGCATATTCGGCTTTATAATTGCACTGATTATTTTTATGCTTTTTGCTAAAACTATTACTACTCCTATCAAGAAAGGTGTTCAGTTTGCGCAGGAGATAAGCGAAGGAAAACTGTATACGGATATAGATATAAACCAGAAAGATGAGATTGGAATGCTCGCTGATGCTCTTAAGAACATGAAGGGTAAACTTAGGGAAGTGGTTTCAAATGTTTATAATTCATCAGTTCAGGTGACTGACGGAAGTGGTCAGCTTGCTCAGAGTTCCGAGCAGCTGTCTCAGGGGGCAACAGAGCAGGCAGCTAATGCAGAGGAAGTATCTTCTTCGGTTGAACAGATGGGTGCAAATATCCAGCAGAATACTGATAATGCAGCACAGACGGAAAAAATATCTTCTCAGGCAGCCAAAGACGCCGAAGACGGAGCAGAGGCAGTTCTTGAGGCAGTTGTGGCTATGAATGAAATATCACAGAAGATTAATATAGTAGGTGATATTGCCCGTCAAACCAATATGCTTTCGCTGAATGCCGCAATTGAGGCCGCCCGTGCCGGTGAGCATGGTAAAGGTTTTGCAGTAGTAGCAACAGAAGTCGGGAAACTTGCGGCTATCAGTCAGCAGGCTGCGTCGGATATTCTGAAGCTTGCAACGCAAAGCGTAAGTAAAGCTAATAATGCCGGAGAAAGGATTAAAGCTATGGTTCCCGACATTAGAAGAACTGCGGATCTTGTTTCTGAAATTAGTGCTTCAAGCCATGAACAGAACGCGGGGGCCGAACAGATAAATCAGGCTATGCTTCAACTTGATCAGGTGATTCAACAGAATGCCGCTGCGGCAGAAGAAGCTTCTTCCATGTCTGAAGAGTTAACCGCACAGGCAGAACAGCTCAGGCAGATGATCAGTTTCTTTAAAATGGATGCCTCCGGACAGGAAAAGATTGAAGGAAGGACGGGAAGTTCCGTTATGCCGGCCCTCCAAACGTCTAATAAAAAACAATCTCAGGTCAGATTAAGTTCTTCGTCCGGAAATTATGATAAAGAAAATGGGAAGAGCGATACCTTTGATGAAGACTTTACTGAGTTTTAATAAGGAGAGACCATATGTCCGAAGTTGATATTAGTAATAGATTTGTTACGTTCAGAATAGAAGATGAACTGTATGCCATAAATGTTTTTTAAAGCAGGGAAATCCTCGAAGTCCCTGATATTACGATAGTTCACGGAATGCCTGAGATGATAAGGGGTGTAATAAACAGCAGGGGAGAGGTTGTTCCGGTGCTGGATCTGAAGTCGAAGTTTGGAAATGGAAAAAATATAAATGATCTGCTATGATGCTTGACCATTCCCCCTTTTTGTATGATTTTTAACAGGACAAAGTATCTTAAGGAGCATTATTTTGAATCAATATGAAAATACATACAATCCGGATTTAATCCGGGAACGCAGCATAATGAAGAACGTCTACATCTGGATGACGGCAGGCCTTGCCCTCACCGGAGTTGTCGCCTTCTGGCTTTCAGGCAATATAACCGCGATGAGAAGTATTGTCTCAAATCCTATACTCTTTTATGGAGCGATGATTGGCGAGCTTGTCCTTGTTGTTTATTTATCGAGACGAATTATGCATATGAGTTCTGCAGCTGCCACCTTCGCCTTTGCCTTATACGCGGCTCTGAACGGCGTAACCATGTCGGTAATCTTTCTTGCGTATACCGGTACGACCATCGCCTTGGCTTTCTTTACAACAGCTGCAACTTTCGGGGCAATGAGCCTCTACGCGGTGACGACGAAGCGGAGCCTTCAGGGAATGGGTCATTACCTGATGATGGGGCTTATCGGGATAATTATCGCCTCTGTTATCAACATTTTTCTTCGAAGTTCCGCTATGTATTATCTGATATCATACATAGGTATCGCGGTTTTCATGGGCCTTACTGCCTATGATACCCAGCGGATACTTACTATGAGCCGTCAGATGAGCGGAACTGCTGATGAGGAGAATTATATTAAGCTCTCTATTATAGGCGCCCTGAAGCTATATCTTGATTTTATCAATATCTTTCTATTTGTTCTGAGGATATTCGGCCGGAGAAAATAGAAGAAACCCAATTTTCTTATTAAATATGTAAGTTTATCTATCTATATTCCGGGTGTGGAAGAGTTCTAATTCCCGCTTCCGGGACGTTAGTAGTTCTGAATTTGGCTGCCTTTGTATGCCGCCGCTGGGATCAGCAAGGGCCGACCTTCGGGGGAATTGCAGTCAAATTCAGAATTGCTGGATTTTTTTATATAAATTTGATTTTTTTAAAAAGATTACTATACTTATACTGATGACGAGTAATTCTGTTTACATGAAATTTTTATCTATCTGTGATGATGGTTTTGTTCATACCAATCAGGTGGGGAAAATCCTCAATGTGAACAAAGCAGTTAGCGATCTGACAGGACGAAGCAGTGAAGAACTTACATCTTCAGGAATAAAAATTCTTTTTGAGCGCCCCCTATTTGATGAAATCATAGATATTCTGAAATACGGCTCTGACGGAGATATTGAAGCGGTGCGCTATGGTGAGCTTAGGCTGAAGAAGGGACCTCCCCGATATGTGGAAATTTTTATAAACTGTACCGAAGATGATGATGGGAAGTTTTATTGGCTGCAAATTAAGAATAAGTCATTCAGAAAAGAAATTGAACAAAAGCTGCGTGAACGTGATCTTATGCTTGAGACTATTTTTGAAAGCCTTCCTTTCGATTTCTGGATTAACGACAACGAAAACAAGACATATATGCAGAACTCTTTTAGCAAGGCTTTATGGGGAGACGTGAAGGGACGTCATCCCGATGAGGTGGCTGATAACGAAAATGTCGTGGAATATTGGCTCGAAACAACTGAGAAGGCGCTAAAAGGAGAGGTTGTGAGTGGTGAGATTTCGTATATTGTTGATGGACGCACGAAATATTTTAAAAACATAATCGCTCCGATTCATGATGAGGATCGTATCTTTGGAATCCTCGGAATGAATATAGACATAACTGACCTTAAGGAAGCGTTGAACGCCAGGGATATGCTTCTTAAAGAGATCCATCACCGGGTAAAAAACAATCTTCAGATGATAATCAGCATTATCAATCTTGAATCATCTCATCCTTGCTGTGACGAAGGAGCTGGGATTTTAGCTGATATTATTAGCCGGATAGAGGCTGTTTCGCTCATTCATGAGAAGCTGTACGCTACCGACAGTAATAACCTTGTTCATTCGGCTGACTATCTTCGTGAGCTGATAGACCATCTTGTCTCAAATATAACAACTGCCGATATTCAGGTTGTTTTTGAGCTTGAGGATGTCGTCCTGGCAATTGACAGGGTGCTTGTTCTTGGACTAATTACAAACGAGCTTGTTACAAACGCTGTTAAATATGCGTTTACAAGTCCAAGTGGCAATATCCTTTTTGTTACCCTCGAGGAGAAAGACGATGAGATTACAGTTGTTATAGCCGACAACGGTCCCGGGCTTCCCGACGGCTTTGATCTCGAATCTGTTCGTTCACTCGGGTTTCGAATGATAAATGTACTAGCCGAACAGCTCGGCGGCGGGGTCGAAATGAAAAATGCTCCTGAGGGTTTCTCGGTCTTTATACGGTTTCCGCTGAAATAAAAAGGGGACTTCCTGTTGGAAGCCCCCCATATCATTTAATCAGTTTCCTGACTTAGGCGTTTATAATATCCTGATAATTTTCAAGAAGAGTTGATTCTCCACTGACTATGAAGTTCATATTCATCTCAATTCTGGGAATCATCTTCGCAATGAAGGTATGTGCAACCTTGAGTTTTCGCTCTGAGTGCTTCGCATCCCTCATGAAAAACAGGGCAATGGTAATATCTGTTGCCATTTCCACGAGCCTTCTTGAGTGATAGGTTACGACTTCCTGGTCTTCGGTCTCCTTGATTTTGATAAGGGTTTTCTCGAAGTTTAGCTTTGCCTTCTCAACCTTTGAAAAAAGATCTTTACAGTGTCCAAAATCGGTGTTTTCAATGAAGTCATCAAAGAATCTTGATGCAGTACCTGATGTCACCCCGCCGATGGCCGCAACGACCTGAAGCTGAGAAGTACCCTCGTAGATATTGGTAATTCTGGCGTCACGGTAATGACGCTCCGCGTTGAATTCCTTCATGTATCCTGTGCCGCCGTGAATCTGAATGCCGTCATAGGTGACCTTGTTAGCTACCTCAGTGTTATGAAGCTTGGTTATGGGTGTAAAGAGGTTGGCAAGTCTCGTGTACATCTTCATTTCAGCCTTAACGTCGGAAGCCCTCTCCGGCTGGTGCTCGGTAACATGCTCCAGGCATTCCTTGAGATCAACGAATCTCGATGTCTCATATAGAAGAGTACGGCTTGCCTCGATTGCAATCTTCATCTCGGTCAGCATTTCGAAAACAGGCGGAAACTCAATAATAGGCTTGCCGAACTGGATTCTCTCCTGCGCGTATTTGTATGCCTCCCGGTAAGCCGCTTCGGCAATACCGGTTGCCTGTCCCGAAACCATCAGCCGTGCGCCGTTCATCAGCCACATCGTGTATTTGGTGAGTCCGCGGCGCCTCTGGCCTACGAGTTCGCAGGGCGCGTTGTTGAACTGAAGCTCACATGTCGGTGAGCCGTGGATTCCGAGCTTGTTTTCGACACGTCTTATAACCATGTGTTCATCCCGCTCATAGAGGAAGAAGGAGAGGCCGCCTGCGCCCTTTGTTCCTTCCTCGGATCTTGCGAGTACCAGGCCTATCTTGCCGTTTCCGTTTGTTATAAATCGCTTAACACCGTTTAAGTACCATTTGCCGTCATCAGCCTGGTGAGCTTTGAGGCTTACTGCCTGAAGGTCGGAGCCCGCGTCCGGCTCGGTGAGGATCATTGATGATGTCTCTTTTCCGCTGGCAAGAATTGGAATGATTCTTTGTTTCTGCTCTTCGGAGCCGAACTTGTTAATTGTTTCGCTTATATCCTGCTGAAGGCCGAAGTTCAGGAACGAACCGTCGGCACGGCTCATGATCTCGCCCGCAATTGACATGAGAATTATCGGACAGTTCAGTCCGCCGTATTTACGGGGGTTTGCAAAGCCCATCAAGTCAGCCTTTGCCAGCATGTCGAGGGCCATCTGGGTTCCCTTTGCGTAGACAACCTCGCCGTCGACAAGTTTTACACCTTCTTCATCGACCTCGGCCGCAACAGGTGACATGTGTTCGCCCGCTATTTCACCGATGAGACTCAGGATCTTTTCGTATGAATCCTTCGCGTCCTCAATGTCCTTAGGCGCGTGAGGGTAGATGTCCTTCTCGGCAAAGTTGTCTTCTTTGAGAGTTATTAACTGATCGAGATCGAGGTGCTTGAGATGAAACAGTATATCTTCATTATCTTTTAAAAAGTTTTCCATTTATATCCTCCCTATGCCTAAGCTTACGCTTTGGCCTTGTAAGCTTTAATGAACTGAGGAATTATTTCTTTCAGATCTCCGACAATGCCGTAATGGGCAATCTGGAAGATCGGGGCGTCAGGGTCAGAATTTATAGCGATAATCTTTGATGATTCAGCCATTCCTGCCCTGTGCTGGATGGAGCCTGAGATACCGCAGGCAATATAGAGCCTGGGTCTTACCGTGGTTCCGGTCTGTCCAACCTGATGCGGCTGGCTTACCAGTCCCGCGTCAACTGCGGCACGCGACGCGCCAATCTCTCCGCCAAGAACGTGGGCAAGTTCTTCAATCAGCTTGAAGTTTGCCCTTGTTTCGACACCGATGCCGCCCGAAACTATAATCTGGGCCCCCTTGAGGTTGACTCTCTTCTCTTCGCGGACCCTTTTGATGATCTCGGTCAGGAAGTCGCCATCTTCAAGTTTAGGATCAACCTTCGTGATCTTGCCTTTATATGAAGCGTCGGGTTCGACTATTTTCATTACGCCTTCACGAACGGTTGCCATCTGAGGGAGCTTCTCCGGAGAAACGATTGTTGCAATTATATTTCCCCCAAAAGCGGGTCTTATCTGGTAGAGGATGTTCTTATATAATTGCTCTTTTATCTTGTGATCACCAATTTGAAGATCGGTACAGTCCGCCGTAAGGCCGACCTTCAGGTTCGATGCAATCCGGGGGCCCAGGTCACGGCCGGTAGTAGTTGCTCCGTAGAGTACTATCTGCGGCTGCTGCGCAACAATTATATCTCTTACAACCTTGGTGTAGGGAACCGGGGTGTAATGTGCCAGGCGCTTGTCTTCAACAAGGAAGAGCTCGTCCACGCCATAGCTGATTACTCTCTTTGCTTCGGCATCGAGTTTGTCTCCAGCAAGGATGGCAGAAACCTTTGCGCCAAGTTCGCCTGCCAGTTCTTTTGCCTTGCAGACAAGTTCGAGGCTTACATCGGCGACTATACCGTCATCCTGCTGAATAAAGACCATTACTGTATTTTTAGTGCTCAATTGTCTCTCCTTATCCTATGGTGTGATCGGCTATGAGCTCATGTACCATTTCGGCAATTCCACCCATGTCGTTATCAACCATTTTTATATCACCGGAAGTAAGAACAACCGACATAATCTTCTTTACCTTTGTAGGTGAGCCGGACAGGCCGCATCCTTCAACATCGGCATTGATTGCTTCAATGTCCCATAGCTGCAGGTTGTTGCCGGCTGATCCGCTCATCTCGCCATCCATGTAACTCTCATCGAAAGCCTCGGTGGAAACCTCGGTAGAAGCGTTCTTATAACTCAGCATCCTGATTGCGGATGGCGGCCTGGGAACATAACCTTCATCGGTAAAAGTGAGGAGCACCGGAAAACCTGATTTGACTATCTCAAACCCGCCTTCTATAGATCGTGTGGCCTCAACTGACTTCTTGTCAGTATCAATATTGTTGATTTCTGAAACACAGGTTATCTGGTTTATTCCGAGCTTTTCTGCGGTCTGAGGACCAACCTGCGCGGTGTCGCCGTCTATTGCCTGTCTTCCGCAGAAAACCATATCGTAATTTCCGATTTTTTCAATAGCGCATTTCAGGGCATATGAGGTTGCCAGAGTATCTGCCGCAGCAAACCTTCTGTCTGAAATAAGCGCGACAAAATCTGCGCCTCTGTAGAGCGATTCTTTAAGAACCTGAACAGCCGGCGGCGGGCCCATTGTCAGAACATTAACCCTGGTGCCGGGATATAAATCCTTGACCGTCAGAGCCGCTTCTAGTGCATACAGATCTTCGGGATTGAATATTGCCGGAAGGGCCTGTCTGTTGACCGTACCGTCCTCTTTCATTGCGTCGCCGGTGATGTTTTGAGTATCCGGAACTTGTTTGACAAGAACAACGAGGTTTAAACCCATTCTTACCTCCTGGTATTTTTTCAAGTTTATAATTTCCATTTAGAAACAGATGGACAATAATAAGGGGAAAATAACCGATATGCAAGGGGGAATCGGTTGATGGCCGATAATTATATCTTCTCAACCTGCAAAACCCGGGTTATACTATCTTAAGATTTTACTTATCAAAGGAGTTTGTCATGACAAGAAAAGACACCGCAATTGAAGCATTTGAGAAGGGCCTTGATTGTGACAAAGCAGTTTTCAGTGCTTTTGAAAAAGATGTAATAATAAGTCCGAAAGAGGATAAATATATTCATAGTTGTGAGTTTCCGGGGCTTCCCCACACAAAATGCGGGGCAGTAAGCGGTTCAGGCTGCGTTATCTTTCATTATAAGGAGAATGTAGGCCATGAAGACACGGCGGAAGAGATGTGGCAGCACTTCAAGGATGAATTTATCCGAAGACATGGATCTCTTAAATGCAAGGAACTTCTCGGCTATGATCTCTCAGTCAGGCGTGATGCCATAGAGGTTGTCGAGAATGATGTTTTCATGAAGGTCTGTAGTAAATATATCGAAGACGCCGTCGAGATTCTCGAAGAGATTCTAAAGTTGAGTTGACTTGAACAGAAAATATTTTGATAAAATATCCGAGCTGATGCTTTTCGGTATTGATTTTAAGGAAGGCGATAAGCTCTTCATAGGACTCGATTTTGACTGTCGTGAGGCCGCTAAGAGTCTTGTTGCGGCAGCTTACGCTCGGGGCGCGGCCTTTGTTGATCTCAGGTATGCTGATACCTTCCTACATTCCGAGGCCATCAGGGCCGGAAGCCGGGGGCTCGATTTTCCCGAATACATGAAAGCGTGTAATATTGAAGTCACCCGCGCCGGCTGGAAGTCCGTAAGCCTGTTCAGTGAGGCTGAGGCTAATGTCTATGAAGACCTTCCAACCGACGTCGCCGCGGATTACTTCAGGGCTTATGGTGAAATCCGCAATCTGAGGCTTAAGCCGATGATGAATGATGAGATACCTTGGACCCTGACCTATCTGCCGTCGGTTGACGCAGCGGTTAGAGTTTTTCCGGGTCTATTACCCGAGGAGGCCGTAGAGGCATACTGGGGTGAGATTATCAGGATAATGAGGCTTGATCTCGATGATCCGGTGAAATTCTGGAAGGAAAAGTTTGACAAGGACGCAGAGCGCTGCTCTCTTATGGATCAGATTGGTGCTCTGTCTCTGCACTTCGAGGGGCCGGGAACTGATTTCATTGTCGGACTGAATCCGAATGCTTCCTGGAGCGGAGGCCGCACTCTCGCTAAAACCGGTGAACTCTTTGCCGCAAACATCCCGACAGATGAAATTTTCACCTCTCCTGATTGGCGTAAGGCTGAAGGCCGGGTTGCCCTGACGAGGCCCTTTGTTATGCATCAGAATCTCGGCAAAGTGCCGATTAATGCCTGGTTAGAGTTTCATGAGGGAAGGGTAGTAGACTTTGGAGCCGATGAAGGCAGAGAAAGCCTTGAGGCCCTCTTTGCCCGTGATGAGCGTGCCCGGTACCTGGGTGAGGTTGCTCTTGTTGATCCCCGCTCTCCTTTTGCCGAAGCGGGAATTACCTTCTATAACGGGCTTTATGATGAGAACGCTGCCTGTCATCTGGCTCTCGGGAAGGCTTATCCCTCTACTTTAAAAAAGGGGGGAGACTATACCGACCCGGAGCTTCTCGAGTTGGGGATGAATACATCGGCCATACATGAAGACATGATGATAGGCGGCAGGAACGTAAATGTTACCGCGGTACTCGCCGACGGCAGCAAACATCCGATTATCAGCGGCGGTATTATCAGGATATAGCCCTGAAGCATACATTCGCCGACAAAAAAATATAAAAAACTTACCAAAAAGATCATAATTAATTCCTCTCATTAATGTATTCATATGCATGAAGCGTTATATTCTTAATATAGTCATATACCATTGCCATTGTGGAGAAGTTCATATGAAGATGAAGATGAAAGTCGTATCAATCATCGTACTACTTCTTATGTCAGTCAATTTATCAGCCCAGTTTATTGAAGATTTTGCGGTCCATCTCCGGGGTGGAGCGGATCTTCCCCTCGGAAGCAGAAGCGCGCTTTTTGACGAGGACGCAGCCTACCTTATCGGCGGCTCTCTTTCAATTGGCGGGCAGTATATCTTTCCGGATCTTCCGCTTCTCTACCTTGAAGGTAATGTGAATGTCGGCCTCGAACCCAGCCAGGCTCAACTGCTTACCCTTGGGTCCGTTGGCGGTGGAGTCGGCATCGATCTAAGGATTGGTGATACCTTCAGCTGGCAGCTAGGGCCTGATGTGGGTGGTACCATGGGTATCTACCCTAGCGGTGACCCGGCGTTCAACCCCTACTTCGGCGGAAGAACCGCGATGGTTTTCGATCTTAACCCCGGCTTTGCCGTTTCAGTCGGCGGTAGCTATAGATATCACCTTGGTTATGACGAAGCAGCAGATGAGTTTACCGATCTGTATCAGGGAGTGAGTATCTATCTCGGCGGCGTTTTTCGGTTTAATCCTGAATCGGGACGGAAGAAGATTGGTGTGACCAATATCGAGACCGATCCTGTCTTCCCTGTGTTCTACAGTTATTATGAGGATCATCCCCTGGGCAGGATGACGATAAAGAATATAGAAAATAGCTCAATAACAAATGTCGATATCTATTTTGATGTTGGTGAATATATGGAACAGCCCATGCTCTGTGAGTCTATAGAAAGCCTTGGTAGAAACCAGGAAGCTGTAGTTGATATAAACGCGCTATTTACGGGACGGATTCTCAACCTAACTGAGAGTACGAAAGTTTCGGCCGATATCAGGGTTGATTATACATACCTTGGAGAGCGTTTCAGCTTCAATTATCCTCAGACAATCAGAATTCTCGACAGAAACAGTATGACCTGGGATGATGACCGGAAGGCGGCATCCTTTGTTACATCCCGTGATCCGACTGTCCTGATTTTCTCTAAAAATACGGCAGGACTGATTCGGGACCTCGGGGAGAATCCGCTGAACCTTAATTTCAGAATAGGGATGGGTGTTTTTGAGGCACTCAGGCTATATGGTCTTAATTATGTAATCGATCCAAAATCTTCATATATACAAGCCTCCGAAGACGAGTTCTTTCTCGATTATCTCCAGTTTCCATCTCAGTCTCTTATCTATAGGGCTGGAGACTGCGATGATCTGTCCATTCTGATGTCGGCTCTCATGGAGTCGGTTGGAATAGAGACCGCCTTCATTACTGTGCCGGGACACATCTTCATGGCATTCTCTCTCGGACTCACCGAAGAAGAGGCGAAAGAGGAGTTCGCTAATACCGAGGATTTTATCTTTATGAATGGTGATACATGGGTGCCCGTCGAAAGCACCCTCGTTCAGCAGGGATTCCTGAAGGCCTTCAGTACGGGAGCCAAGCAGTGGCGGGACGCGGTCAGGCAGGATGTTGCCGGATTCTTTCCTATTCACAAGGCCTGGGAACAGTTTGAACCGGTAGGATTCACAAGCGGAACCCTTTCGCTGCTTTTCCCATCGGCCGAGAGCATCATTGAAAATTACAGAGAGAGCCTCGATGCCTTTGTCTCGAAAGAAATAAGGGCAAAGGTGGAGTACTATGAGGACAGGATTAGCCGGAAAGACTCAGCTAAAACACGAAACAGCCTCGGCATTCTATATGGAAGGTATGGTCTTTTCGATGAGGCCGAAGAGCAGTTCAAGGTTGCACTCAGGCTGGACAGCGGGTTGTACAATCCGGTTTTCAACCTCGGAAATATTTATTTTCTGAAAAGACGGTATGAAGATGCACTTGAATATTATCAGCGTGCCGAGAGGCTTAAACCTGATAACCCGCTGGTGGTAGCAGGCCTCGCGCGTACGAAATTTGAACTCGAGAACTTTGATGACGCTCAGGATGATTACCGCAGACTGTTGGAAATCAATCCAATGCTTGCTGAAAATTACAATTACATAGGAAATGCCGGAAACTCAATAGTTCGGGCATCCGCCGCCCTTGATAAGGGCAAGACCTATTGGGACGAAGAGGAGTAGGAGATAGATGAAAACGGGAGCAAAAAAAGTAGCACCAGTATTTGCGTTCAGTTTAATTCTTATTGTTATCTTTTTTAGCTGTAAGAATCCTCTTGTTTCGGTCATAGAAAGCGAGGTAGCCGTTGCGGTCACCCCGCCTGAAGTTTCAAGTGTCTTTCCTGAGGGCGGCTCGGCAAATGTCGCGGTGTCAACTAATTTCATCTCGATAGAATTTACAAAATCTATAGCTCCCGCAACTGTCTCCAGTTCTTCAATTATAGTAACTGATTCATCCGGTGTGAAAGTTAGTGGAAGCTGGACCGTAAATGACAAGACTGTAACCTTTACCCCTAACGGATTGCTGTCATATTCAGAGACCTATACTATTACCGTTACGGAAGCACTGCTTGATACAGACGCAAATCCTATGGCAGAGACTTACAGCTGGTCTTTTACAACAGGAATTGCGCCGGACAGCACAAAGCCCGAGATCTCAGCTGTTATCGTAAACAGCGGTGCTCCCTGGTCCAATTCGCTGACAGTTACCGTTGCAATCACAGCAACGGATAATAACGCCATCGCCCAGATGAACATAAATAACACCGGCTGGATGGCCTACAGTGCCACAAGCAGTTATACTCTGCCGGCCGGCGAAGGCTCCAGAACGTTAAGCGTAAGAGTAAAAGACGGCTCAGGAAATGAGTCCGATGCGTATGACGGGTCGATAAATATTGATACTAAAGCACCTGTTATTACAAATTTTCTGATAAATAACGGCGCCAGCGCGACAAATTCGAGTACCGTAACCCTTGAAGTATTTGTTACTGATGAAGATTCCAGCGGAGTCAATCAGTTCAGATACAGACTCGGTGGGGGGAGCTGGCAAAGCTGGCAGGATCTTACCGAGGATGCCGGAAGAGGAAGCGGTGAAGTCAGCAGTGTTGCTCTTGGAGCCGCCCTCGGAGAGGAGCAGCTTATAGAGGTTCAGGCATCGGATGACGCGGGAAATGTATCTTTAACAGCTAATTCTTCAATTTTATTTGAGCAGACTCCGCCGTCGGTAATAAGCTTCAACTGGCCTTCGGACAGCACTCCCTTTCCTTATAACGGCAGCCTGCTTCGAATGATCTTCGATGAGGAAATGAGCCCGTCCAGTTTCGGCAGTACTGATTTCACTCTCTATAACCTCGATACTTCCGCTGATGTTCCGGGAACAATTAATTTTTCATCCGAGGGAGATGCTCAGAACAATATTGTCGAACTCTGGGGACTGGAACTTGATCCTAATACCCAATACCGGGTTACTCTGACCAATACAGTTGAAGATATCGCAGGGAATGCGATAGGCGGAGCTGTGAAGACCTGGTTTTTCAGTACCGGAGACGCAGTAGACACCGAACCTCCATCCGGACCGGTGACACTTACTTCTGCCGGCACTGTCGCGATTCTTCCTTCGGGATCAACGGCCACAGACAGTCAGTCAATCACGCTAGATCTTAGCCAGATCCACGATGATTATAATATCCCCTGGGGAATAAAGATCTGGGGCGACAACAACGGCGGAGAGGCTTTGTTTGAGCAGGACGCAAGCTGGTTAGCATGGCCTGGAGCCACGCATGGCTGGACTCTGAGCGCGAGCTCCGGAACAAAATATATCCTGTACAAGCTTCTCGACTCTGCGGGAAATGAATCAGAGAATCCGCATCAGATTAAGGTGATTCTGGACAATAGTGTAGATCCCGTAATCAGTTCTGTTTCTATTAATGGCGGCGAGGCTTATACCAATGCTGCCGATCGAAAAGTCACGATAGATATAACGGCTTCAGATGAACATTCCGGAGTTGAATACATGATGATCTCAAATGACAGCGGATTCTCTGGTGCTGTTTGGGAGCCATTTCTTCCTACTATATCTGACTGGGTGCTTGAAAATTCGGAAGTTCAGCAGGACATCTACATAAAAGTTAAGGATTATCTGGGTGAAGTCTCAGATGGTGATACTGCCTACTCCGGGCCCGGCACATCGATTACCCTTGATCTGACAGAGCCTGTGATAAGCTGGAACACCGATCTCATCCTGATAAGCGATGATACTCAGTTAGGCGAAGGGAGCGCCGGTTCAGATTATTATCAGTGGACCGATACCCATGGAATCGCGGAATTCCTCTGGGAGAAACAGAGCGGAACCGGAAGTCTGTACTTCAACGCGGCCGACGGCGGCGGAAGTCTGAATAACGGAACGGAGATAGAGGAGCCCTGGGCTTTAGCGTCCGGTGAGGGTACTTACTTCGTAAAGCTGACACTCACCGACAATGCCGGAAATACAGCAAACAGTTCGATCCCCTTCGAATGGGACACGACCGCTCCGGCAGATATAGCGAATCTGACCGTAAGCACTTATGACACCACCGGCCAGCCTACCTGGACCTGGGACGCAGTCGCCGATGCGGATTTCTACCGCACGAGTTATGTCCCGGGTTTCAGTCCTTACATTGATGTTCCCTCTAATTCATTCACACCGAACAGTCCGCTGACTCCGGACGACGACTGGATCCTCTATGCTAAGGCTTATGACAATGCAGGAAACTCATCCGACCCTCTTAATGCGACAGTTACGGTCGATACGGCAGCACCGACAATAAATGCTACCGTGGCGGAGCCTGTTATTATAAACAGTTACACCTCCGGTTATGAGGAAACTCTGGCTTTTGACGGAACCGACGGGTCGATAATTAACGGCGGAACCAACCCAACGGCTATCGCTTCGATCCAGTGGTCCAAGGCCTCCGGTTCAGGCAATCTGGCATTCGGCTCTTCAACTCTGAATACCACCACTATTAGTGCAAGTGCCGATGATACTTACCTCGTAAGGCTCACGGTAACCGATCAGGCCGGAAACTACTCTTATGCGGATATAAGCCTGTTACGCGATATTACAATTCCGGGTACGCCGGCTGTGACCGGTCCTGACATCACTCCAAGCCAGAATCCTACCTGGATCTGGACCAGCGGAGGCGGCGGGTCAGGTTATTACAGATACAGACTCAACGGCGGCAGCTACGAGTACACATATTTCACCTACTATACCGGAAGCAGCCTTGCCGATAAAACCTTTCACACCCTTGAGGTCTGGGAGCAGGATCCTGCTCTGAACTGGTCACTGGCAGGCAGCAAGACTATTGAAGTAGATAGTGACGCACAGACTCCTCCGATTCTCTCAATCGAGGACGGTCTGCCGGCGCTCAGGAATACAAACTCGATCAGGTGGAAGGCGTCAACCGGTGCACCGGGATCCGCGGCAGTTGATGCCTACAGGTGGCAGGTAAACAGCCTCGACCCGGGCACTTGGAATGTAGTCTTAACCAGTCTGCCTGATGAGCCCTCGACAGCTAATATACCTTCTGCGGGATTAAGCGGTCTTGCAGACGGTTCCTACAGGCTATATGTTGAAGAGCGAAAAGACGCCGTCTGGCAGGAGGCAAAGAGGGCTTCGCATACTATAGTTGTCGATACTACAGCGCCTTCACAACCTATTCTCTCCTCTCCCGGACTTACAACCGGAGATGCTGATCGGACGGCAACCCCTGATCTTACGCCTAGCTGGAGCTGGAGCAGCGGCGGCGGCGGTGGAAACGGCAAGTACAGCTACCAGTTGACCCGTACCCATAACGCTAACGGAACAGCCGATGGTACCGTACAGATCAGCTGGACGTCCGATACTACAGTGACAGGCTATACGCCGACAAGCCGCACTAACGGAACATATAAGTTTGAAGTCAAGGAACGCGATAACGCAGGGAACTGGTCTGATGTCAGCTACGCGCTTGTCACAGTCGATAATGTTTATCCGACGCTGAGCAGTGTTACAATACGAGCCTTGTCCAATCATCCGGACGATACTAGTGATGTTTACACAAACGATGAGATCGTAGACGTAGATATTACCGGTAATATAACATCCGAATTGAACTCCGCCTATAACCGGCCTGTTCAGATAAATATCTATGACTATAACGTTTATACATGGGATGACTATACCTCTCCATGGGATGAGAACGCTCCGACTGCCGAGACTGTAAGGGTAACACTGCCGTCTACAAACGGCGATAGAAAGGTGTATATAAGGCTTAGAGATGAAGCCGGCAACCTGACTACTTATATCTATGATGACATCATTCTCGATATTGTTGCACCTTCTGGAACCTACAGTATCAACAACGGTTCTGCCACTACTCCGTCCCTGTCTAATTATCTGACATTGTCGGCGTCGGATAACCTCTCTGGAGCCGAAGATCTTGAGTTCAGGACTTATCATGGCGGCTGGAACGACTATCAGCCCTATTCTACATCTGTACTATCAGACTATCAGTTCTCTGAAACGGCAGGAAATAAAATTACTTATGTCCAGTATCGGGACGCTGCAGGAAATCTATCAGGGGCCATCAGGGATGATATAGAACTCGAAGTTGCCGAGCCCATCTACGCGAGGAAGGGTTACTACAGCACCGGTGCTACGAGGGTCTATTTTGAGCCCGTGACAGAACCGGCCGGAACTGCCAATACGTATTATTTTACTTATTATTCGACAGATGCGGGAGCTAATCCGAATGCTGATCCTGAATCAGTTGAACCCCTGGGTAGTACAACCTCCACCCTCTATGATTATGTCAGCGGAATTCCAAAAGGTGTAAAGCTGTACTTCTGGGTTCAGGCATACAATGCCGATACCGGAGGTTTCGGTCCATATAGTTCGACGAATGTAATGGGATATTCGGCTAACGCAACCATTATTTACAGCACAGATCCGAGCCGGGCGGAGGAGCTGCGTGAGCTGCTCGAAGATGATCAGGATATTGCAGGTGACACCAGGGTTTTTGGAACAATGCCGGACTGGACTGTAATGAAGCTTTCGGTTGATGACATAAGCAGTACCTATGTCACGGATTTACCCGAAACGAATAGAATCTCCGGGTTTCCTATTATTCTGACACCCGGAGCGTCATATACTCTGCGCACTGATGACGGGAAGATTCGAAATCTCGCGTCAACCGGCAGGGGCCTCATCGCGATGGGATATTACGGCGCCAGCGTCATATACAGAGTTGATTACAACTGGACAGCCTGGGGCCTCAGTGGGACCAGGCCGGCAGATATTACCGGTCAGATGACCCTGACTTCAGCCATGAGCGCAAAGACCCGGCCGTCCTCGAGTTCTGAAGATGTCTGGTTCACTCCGCTTTACTACGATGTTTTATACAACTCTTACAGGGAGTCTTCGATTGCGGTAAATATTTTCACGGCCAGTACTGGAAGACGCGGAGTGTATATCTTAGGCGGGGCTAATCCTCTTGGAGGCGCCATCTACGCCGGTGATGTTGATTCAACGGCACATTTTCCGGTAGTAAGGCAGGGAGACTACTGCGTTTTCTCCTACTATGAAGTTCCAAACGTGCTTAGGACCGGTGAGGTCTTCTTCATTAACCTGGTAGCTCGTATGGATGATTTTTAATTGTAATTTTTTCAAAGCGGCAGTCCGGCCCCCCGGGCTGCCAAACTGAAAAAATAATATTACTCGCGGTTGTTATTTATCTTCTTCCCTTAGTTGCGGCTTCAAGTATGGGGAGCAGAGTGTCTGATACCGATGATTACTCAAAGTACGAGAATCTCAAGAGGCGGCAGTGAAGATGACGCTCTCATCAATCTGTATTGCCAAAGCGGCAACAGGTCGGGCGCTGCCTACGGGTGCTGAGGGATCTGAGCTGCACGAATATACACGATTTCGGGGGTATCAGCCGGTGGGAAGCGCCGCTTGAGAAGTGAGAGATGCCGGATTTCTCCGGCTTTTTCACTTTCTTTTACTGATGAATATGCATCTCTCACTTTCCCATAGGGTTTTCTGTACTTCAAGACCATAACCAAGTTCTTCTGAGAAGGCGGCAAATGGATTAATACAGAAAGGCCTGCACGGCTGCGGGGCTCCCTGTTTCTTAGCAATAGCGCAGAGGGTGCAGGTATCCGAGACAGCTGTAACCTCATCTTCAGTCTCAGATACAGTCCAGTTGGCGCAGCCGAATAGTTCCGCGGCATTATTTGACATGGCGGAACTCGGATACCGTTTTCTAACTCCTAATTTCAAGTTTCTTTTTAATCTGGACAGTGTCGAGGCGAAAAAGTATGGTATGGAATACTTTTATGAGCATGTGGATGCGGAGGATCTGTCGTTTTATTTTGATACCAGTATCGCAAGCTTTGAATATCTTTATTCGCTACCAATTTCGGAACGGAAAAATTACAAGATCTGTCTTGATTTCAGGATGAAGGGCAGTAGAGGTCAGTCCTTCAGGATTGTTCAGCAGATAACTGTCCTTGAGCTCGGAATGAAAGGGGAAGTGTGGCTTGTTCTGATAATAAATGACTTGTCACCCCTTCATGATCAGGATGTTCCAGCCCGCAGGTATATGGAAAAACTTTCGGATGGAAGCAGGGTTCTTTTTGCACCAGAAGATTCTGAAGTCAGTTCTCCGGTTTCACCCAGACAACTTGAAATCCTCGGACTTATCGCCCGGGGCTATGCCAGCCGCGATATAGCTGATTATCTGGGTCTCAGTGTGAGCACGGTTAATAATCACCGTCAGCATATTCTTTCAAGGATGAAGGCGGCAAATACGGCTGAAGCAATTCAGATGGCCTCCAGACTAAGTATTCTTTAGCCGCTGATAGATGCCCGAAAAGTATAAAACTATCCGGAAGCCTGTTCAGGTTTTAATCAGGTTGGAGTCGATACTCAGCCTGGTCTCCATTAAATTTATCTTTGGATCTGCAATTTATTTAAGAATTTTGGGTTACTGTAATTAACACATGTCAAAATTTGTCAAGAATAGTCAAAATTGTTGAAATTGTTTGACAAAATACGAAAACTATTGTACTTATTAATTGGGAGACGAGCAATGATACCATATATCAGAAGAAAAAAGGTTCTTGAATTACTTCATGCCAAGGAATTAGTATATCTTGATGAGCTTGTTGACTATACAGGTGTATCCCTGGCGACAGTACGACGTGATCTGAAGCTCTTTGAAGAGGAAGGACAGGTTGAACTTCTCCAGGGCGGTGCGGCCAGAATCAGGGTGAACGTCTCCGAGAGGAACATCAAGGAGAAGCTGACTCTTAATCGTGATATGAAGGAGATAGTAGCAGGCTATGCCGCCACCCTCGTTAACGACGGTCAGTTCATTTATGTAGGACCCGGCACAACTGAGAATTGGATGTTCGCGAATCTCGGCGGCAAGAATATAACGGTTGTCACTAACGGAGTCCATCACATTGAAAAGCTTATGGAGAATAAGATTAATAGCCAGCTGCTCGGTGGCGAACTTCTCAATAACATAGCCGTTGTGGTCGGGTACGATGCTATAAAGCAGATTGAGCAGATGAACTTCGACAAATGTTTTATAGGCGCTTCCGGTTTTACTCTGGAGCAAGGCGCGTCAACTTCTGAATCGGGAGTTGCTGAGATAAACCGCGTTGCGATGAGACGATCTCAAAAATCCTATCTGCTTCTTGATTCAACAAAGATTGGAGTCAATTCCAAGTATACCTTTGCTGCTCCTGAAGAATTCGATACTATAATTGTAGCCGGCGAAATTGAACAAAAATACCTCGATCTTGAGAATATCTACTCGGTTGAGATGAACTAATAATATTATTATCAATCCTTAAACTCCAATTTCATCAATTTCAATTGCATATCTTTGCATATAGAAGGTAGTGCAGTGTGAAATTTCAATAAAAATCATTTATATGCATTATAAGTAGATGTCTTACGAAAAAAATTGACATAATATGAAATTATGTTATTATAAATGAAGCGATATGAAATTGCTTTCTCGGAATTTGATTATTTTAATAGGGGGAAATGTGAAAAAATTAATTACTGTACTTTTGGCTGTTTTTCTTGTCCTTGGGTTTGTTGCCTGCGGCGGGAAAACTGAAGAAAATGTCGGTGTAGAGAAGACTGCCGCAGCAGCGCCCGCATCTGTTGTAAGCGGAGATATTCCTGCAGCGTTTACCGGTGATAAGAAAATTAAAATTGCTCTTGTTAAAGAATGGGGCACCGGTACGCACATGACAATGCACATCAATGGTGTTAAAAATGAGGCTGCAAAATACGGCATCGAAGTTAACGTTATTGATGCGAATAATGACCTGCAGGCAATGGCTGAGGGAATTGAGAACGCTGTAACTCAGGGAGTTGATGCAATTCTTACTTCCCACGGTAAAAAGGATGCTCTTCAGGCGTCAATCAATAAGGCTCTTAAAGCAGGAATTCCCGTAATTGTTTTTGATAACGATTTCGATATCCCTTCTGATGTTAAGCCCGGAATGCTCGTTGCAATGGATCAGTATGACCTTATGATGGGACTTCTTTCTCAAATGTCACTCGTAAACTACCTTGATGGTTCTGCTGATGTTGTTTACAACAGGGTTGCCAACGTGCCTCCGACAGATAAAAGACATAGAATCTGGGAAGGCGGTATTCTTCCAACTTACACCGGAATTAAAGTCCTTGAGACAATTGACCTGGGAACCGCTGGTGTTATGGCGAAGGCTCAGACTGCGCTCGAAGCTATTCTTGACGCAGATAAGAGCGGCAAAATCGACGCCGTTTATGCAGTATGGGATGAATATGCAAAGGGTTTTTACAATGCAATACTTTCGTCCGGAAAAAAAATACCTCTGTTTTCAGTAGATATGTCTGATCAGGACCTTGCGATGATGCAGACACATCCTGAAATATGGATTTCTTCATCAGCAGTAGATCCGACAGTTATCGGTATCGTTCAGGTAAGACTTGCAATGCTTGCAATAAGTGGACAGGCCTTGCCAAGATATTATTCATTGACACCTGTTCTGGTTAAAGCTTCAGATCTTCCCACTATCAAAGAACGCCCTTTGAGTATGGCTGATCTATCAGAGTTCTACGCAGGCTGGGGATCAACTAATGAATTCCTCGAAGACTGGATGACTGCAATAGCGGCAGCTCAGTAGAAAAAAGTGCCGATGTATTGTCTCGGCGTTTATTGAAATTAAGGCGGAAGAGTAAAGTTGTCTCTTCCGCCGATTTAACCGATAGTGTTCTACTGAAAGGACATGATTTTTTAACCTTTAAATTAAAGTCGCACACCCGGGCCGGGATCTTTTGCCGATTGTTTCTTCCAGAATGAAGATTACGGGTGTACTATGTTTAGTTAGAATACTGTTGATACTATTAGGTGGTTATAGGAATATGGATTCAAAGGGCTTGGAAATGAAGGGGATTTCGATGGTATTCCCCGGGGTGAAAGCGCTTGACGGAGTTGACTTCTCAGTTAAAAAAGGAGAGGTCCATGCCCTTATTGGTGCTAATGGTGCTGGAAAGAGTACCTTGATGAAGGTTCTTAGCGGTGTTTATCAGAATACCGCGGGTGAAATTTTCATCGACGAACAGAAAATTGAAATTCATAATCCAATGGATGCCAAGAAAAACGGCATAGTCATAGTTTATCAGGAAGTAGATACCGCATTGATTCCACATCTTTCGGTAGCTGAAAATATTATGATGGATTATCTGATTGGTGAATTGAAGGGAATTTTTATTGACTGGAAAATGATCCAGCGCGAAGCAAGTGAGACAATGAAAAAGCTTGGTCTTGATATCGATGTTAACAAGCTTGTAAGTGAGCTTACTCTGTCTGAAAAACAGATGGTGCTAATAGGAAGAGCAGTCTTTCACAAGGCCGATTATCTTATTTTGGATGAGCCAACAGCTCCCTTGAGTGTTGAAGAAACAGACAGGCTTTTCGAAATAGTTGAGACTGTAAAGAACCGGGGTGTGAGCGTTATTTTCATCTCTCACAGACTTGATGAAATTTTTAAAATATGTGAACGAATAACGGTGCTCAGGGATGGACAGCTTGTTGGTAATTATCTGACCGCAAATGAAACCATCGATACAATAGTAGAGAAGATGCTTGGCCGTAAGCTTGAGAGCACATTCCCGAAACATGAGGTGGAGATAGGCGGCAAGATTTTTGAGGTCCGGAATCTCAATGGAGAAGGCGGAGTTAATGATGTGAATATACATATCAACGCCGGAGAGATTGTAGGTATCTCGGGACTTGTCGGAGCAGGCAAAACCGAACTGGTTAAACTGCTCTTTGGTGCAACCCGGAGACATAGCGGTGAAGTTGTCCTTAATGGAAAGTCTGTAGCACCGAAGAATCCAGCTGCCGCCGTTAAAGACGGTCTTGCTCTAGTGCCGGAAGAGCGAAGAAGGGAAGGGGTTATTGTGCAGGAATCGATTGAAACCAACTCAACCCTGCCGACTCTTAAGAAATACTGTAATGGGCCTTTTATGAATGCTGGAATGCTTAGGGAATCAGCCCTCAAGACCATTAGAACTGTTGGAATCAAGGCTCCTAGTGAAAAGCAGCTCGTCTCAAAACTCTCCGGCGGAAACCAGCAGAAGGTTGCTCTTGGAAAATGGATTATTTCTGATGCGGAGGTTTTTCTCTTCGATGAACCAACCAAGGGTGTTGATGTAGGTTCCAAAGCTGAAATTTATAAGCTCATTGGAGGCCTCGTCGAGAAGAAGAAGGGCGTATTATATGCAACCTGTGAGTTCAGTGAAATTCTCGGTTTAACCGATAGGGTTTACGTTATGTATAACGGCACCATTGCAGCTGAGCTTGTTACAAAAAATACTAACGAAGAAGAGTTATTACTATACTCTACCGGCGGAGGAAGGGATGAATAAATTGAAGGATATGTTCGTTTTCACGGACAGCAAAGGGAAATTTGACATATTCGGTTTTCTCTATAGATACGGAACAATCGTTGTCACAATCCTGGCGATAATATATTTTTCAGTATCGGTTGAAAACTGGTTTACTTTCGGTAATATGACAAACATTTTCAGGTCGGTTTCCATAGTCTGTTTGATAGCTCTTGCTATGACTATGTCCCTTACAGTTGACGGATTTGACCTGTCAACAGCGGCAACAGCATCATTCGCCGCTGTAATTGCCGCGAAGGTGATGATTTTATGGGAACTGCACCCTGCCTTTGCAATTCTACTGCCGATTTTAGTCGGCTGCTCGATAGGCCTTATAAACTCATTTCTTATTATCAAACTTGGAATTTCGGATATGCTGACAACTCTGTCTATGATGTTTGTTATCACTGGGGTTTCTATTACTTTTCAGCAGGGATCAGCTATTTATAACTATATGCCGATGCTCAAGGGCGGAGTTGCTCCCGGCCTTATGTCGGAAGGATTCAAGGCTATAGGACAGCATGAATTTCTCGAGATTCCAATTCCAATATTTATAATGCTTGCAATTGCCACCATCGTGCACATTTTTCTGAACCGGACAAAGCACGGCCGTTTCCTCTATATGACCGGCGGAAACGAAGAGGCTGCCAGACTCTCCGGTATTCCAACTAAGAAATATCGTACTCTTGCTTATGTACTCTCAGGAGGAATCGCAGCAATTGCCGGAGTAGTTCTCTGCGCGAGACTCGGTTCCGGTGAGGTTGACTCTGCAGGTCCATATCTTATGGATGCAGTCGCAGCCGCCTATATAGGATATTCAGTGCTTGGAGCCGGTAAGCCGAATGCGTTCGGAACACTTCTCGGAGCCCTTCTTGTAGGCATCCTGATGAATGGACTTGTAATGATGAGTTTTCCTTACTATTCTCAGAATATTGTAAAGGGAATTGTGCTTATTCTCGGCCTTGGCCTGACCTACTATAAAAAGAAGGGATAAAACCTTATGGATAAATATTATGAGCTGACTGAAGAAACTGTTATCGATTATGTTAATAAAAAGTTAGTTTTTTTTAGCAAGGATGCACAGTTTAAGTGTAATGAAATCGGAGATGGAAACCTTAATCTTGTTTTCATGGTAAAAGATGTAAAAAGCAGCAAGAGCCTTATCGTAAAACAGTCTCTTCCCTATGTCAGAGCGGCAGGGGAAGACTGGCCGCTGGACATCGGCCGGGGTGAGATTGAAAGCAGGATACTTGAAATTGAATACAAGCTGACCGGCGGCCTTGTTCCTGAAATATATTTATATGATAATGAAATGTGTTGTATGATTATGGAAGATTTATCTGATTACGTGATAATGAGATACGGACTGATAGATCATGAAATCTATCCCAACTTTGTCGAACAGATCTCAGATTTTATAGTGAAAACACTTTTGCTGACCTCAGACGTGGTAATGGAGCATAAGGAGAAGAAAGCTTACGTAAAGAGCTTTATAAATCCTGAACTATGCGAAATTACTGAAGACCTGGTCTTCACCGAACCATTTAATCTAGGTGCTAGAAATAATATTGAAGCTTCGCTTATAGATTTTCACAAAAAGATCATTGTTGATGACAGAGAGCTGGCCCTTGAAGCTGCAAAAATGAAGTATTGTTTTATGAATAATGCTCAAGCCCTACTGCATGGAGATCTGCATACAGGTTCAATATTTGTTAATAAAGAGAGTACAAAGGTAATAGATCCAGAGTTTGCATTTTATGGGCCAATGGCCTATGACATTGGAAATGTTATAGCAAACCTTATAATGAACTATCTCTCAGCTTTTTTTAGTATGGAAGAAGGCGCCGGGAAAGATGAATTCTGTACCTACATGCTGGAGACAATCAGGGATACAGTGGATGTAACAAAAGCAAAATTTCTATCAGTCTGGGATGGTGTAGTAACTGATCTGATGGCAAAAAAAGAGGGATTTAAGGAATTTTATATAGAACAGGTTTTTGTTGAAACCTCCGGTGTCTGCGGATGTGAAATGACAAGGAGAACGGTAGGTTTTGCGCAGGTTAAGGATCTTAATGACATTAAAGATGATCAGGCAAGGTACAAGGCAAAAACAACAAATCTTTTAATGGCAAAAGAATTGATATTAAACAGAGCTAATTATGTAACAGGGCAGGATTATCTTGACCTAATCAGTAAGTACTGCAAATAAGGAAGGAAAATAATGAAGACCATAATACCAGCTCGGTTAAACGAGACTAAAGATAAACTTGTGATTTTAGATCAGACCCTGCTTCCGGTGGAGGAGAAATTCCTCGAACTCGATAGAAGGGAAGATATATGGGAAGCAATCAAGAAACTTAGAGTTCGGGGTGCCCCGGCGATTGGGATTGCCGCCGCTTTTGGAATGTATGTGTGCTCAAATCGGATAGCCGCTTCTGATGTCGCTGAGTTCAAGAAGGAAGTTCTCACTCTCAAGGAGTATTTCGCAACTTCACGTCCTACCGCAGTAAATCTCTTCTGGGCTCTCGACCGGATGTTTGATAGATTTGAGAATGAAGAAGTCTTAGGCAAATCGGTAGATGAAATCAAATCCGCCTTTCTTGATGAGAGTGAAGAGATTCTCCGTGAAGATCAGGAGATGGGTTATGCAATTGGGAAATACGGTCTTGAACTTCTGAAGCCCGGTATGGGACTTCTTACCCACTGTAATGCAGGCGGGCTTGCCTGCTCAGGCATTGGTACTGCCCTGGCCCCGATGTATGCTGGACAGGAAAAAGGGTATGATTTCAAGATCTACGCCGATGAAACCAGGCCTCTTCTTCAGGGTTCCAGATTAACCACTTATGAGCTTTACAAGGCGGGGCTCGATGTCACAGTTATCTGCGACAATATGGCTTCCATTGTAATGCGTCAGGGTAAGATTGACGCTGTTCTTGTCGGAGCAGACAGAATCACTGCCAATGGCGATGTCATTAATAAAATAGGAACATCGGGGGTTGCAATCCTGGCAAAGGAATACGGAGTTCCATTTTATGTTCTCGGACCATACTCAACTATTGATATGAAAACCGCAAAGGGAGACGATGTTGAAATTGAGCTCCGCGACGGCGATGAGATAGGAAACGGTTTCGGTAGAAGAACGGCCCTGGCTGAGGTTAAGGCATACAATCCCGCATTTGACATTACCGACCACAAGTATGTAACAGCAATCATTACGGAAAAGGGAATAGTAAGGGCTCCTTATAAAGAGAATCTTACAAAGCTCTTTAGGGACTAGATAATGGCAGAATATATGACGGAGATACAGGCTAGAAAAGCTATCTGTGAAATCGGCGACAAAATGTATACCAAGGGTTTTGTCGCCGCTAATGACGGGAATATTTCGGTGAAAATATCGGAGGATATGATTATAGTTACCCCAACCGGGGTAAGTAAGGGCGGAATGTCTACGAATTCCCTGGTGAAGATGAAGCTGGACGGCACTGTCATTGGTCTTAACAAGCCCTCATCAGAGGTCAAGATGCATATTAGAGTATATCAACTCAACAAGACTGTTAAATCTGTTGTTCACGCTCATCCGCCGGCATCAACAGCATTCGCGATAGCTAGAATACCGATGGATCGTCCTATTATGTCCGAATCAATACTTACTCTCGGAGTTGTTCCCGTGGCCGAATATGCGCTTCCGGGAACCAAAGAAGTCCCGGATTCAATTGAGCCCTATGTTATATCGCATAATGCTGTCCTGCTGGCTAATCATGGACTTTTGACATGGGGTGATAGTATCACCCAGGCGATGTATCGAATGGAATCGGCTGAACAGTACGGTAATATAATGATAAATCTTAAGCAGATAGGCGAGCCGAAAGAATTCAACTGCGCTCAGGTGAATGATCTTGTTTTAATCCGAAAAAACCTTGGAATTCAAGGCGGCGGAGTTCACCCATGTGAGAATGGCCCTGCTGAAGAAAATCAGAGCTCCAGCGAGGCTGAACTTATTATGAAGATAACAAGGCAGGTTCTCGCTCAACTTACTTAAATAGGCAAAAGATACTCAGCCCTCCATCGGTTGTGGTCTCTCCATGGCCGGGCGGTAATCGGTGGGGGGCAACCTTTGGGCGGTCGTGGGGGGAGGGCGGCCCAAGGAATTTCTTTTATACGCTAAGAACCCGTATTTTCCCCCAGTGTTTTCATTATTTGCGTCTCTAACTCCCTGTCACTTTTTGTCAGCCCAAGTCTGGTCGTGAGCATGATCTCCTCGCCGATTATGCCGAGCCGGGAGTGAAACTCAATATCGTCAATAAACATGTTTCCGGCAATGTCCTCCGCCTTGAAACCGAGGGCTGCGCGGAATACTTCGAGAATACGACTGTTAGGAAGCTGATGTTTGATGCAGAGCGCTGCTGCCCCGAGAATTCGATCATCACGGCCGAGCTTACGGTAAAGATCACGGCCGACCCTGAAGACTGTGTCGCCGAGGGCGCTATTACCAAAACGATAGAGCAGATCATCGATATGCTCATCAAGCGCCTCTCTGGTGAAGTCTTTCGGGTATTCGGCCAGCAGGGCGGCGGCCGCTTCGCTCATGGCGGCCCTTATGCGGGTCTTTATAGCCTCATCCTTGATAACCTCGGCTATCAGCCTCCGCTCCGGATAAGCTTCATAACCAAAGTATGCAGCCGCGGCGTGGCCGAGGTTGTGAATGAATAATTTCCGGTCTACCCATGCCGCTACATTCCTGACCGCCTTGATCTCGGGAAAGTCCGGGATTTTCCCCGTAAAGCCGTCTTCGTCAAGGATCAGGCTGTTGTATTCTTCGGCATGCAGCAGCAGCGGATCTGAGGCAAGATCATCTGTTGTCATTATCGGCACCATTTTGCCGATACTCGTTTCAACAAGGCCTGCTTCCTCTCCGGTCAGACCATGCTCGCGAAAGACTCTGCGGAAATAATCTGCACCATTTCTGATATTCTCTGCTATGATTATATCAAGCGTTGCCGCCCCGTCTGCCTGCCTCTTTTTTACCGCCTCTACTAACTGCGGAATAACAAACTTAAGTGCTCCCTGTCCGACCGATGTCGCGCAGATATTGCATGAACAGAGCTTCTCCATGATCATTTCATACTCGGAGCTATGGACGGCGCTGATTCCTCTGACTTCGAGAGTCTTATCAGGCTGTCCGTTTTTTTTAATCAGGATGGGGTAGCCGCCGCGGCTGTTTAGAAGGTCTACAAGCTCCCGGTTGGCGTCGATGAATGTGACCTCCCAGCCGTTGGAGGCAAAGATGTTTCCTATAAATGATCGGCCTATGTTGCCGGCACCGAATATTACTGCCTTATTCATGTTTTTCTCCTGTCTGTTCTTCATAAGCTTTTAGGAGGGGATGAAGCCGGTCTAGCTTCTCACCTTTATATTTTTCATAATAGACTCCACCACGGTATAGTCCCGCGAATCCGCCGGAGACAGCGCCAAAGGATGCTGCTTTTTTCAAGGAAGGCTTTGTTCCCATCAGCTGCCCGGTCATTGATGCGTACAGGCCGCCTGCAAAGTTGTCTCCGCAGCCGGTTGTATCGGCCACAGCTGCCGATGTTTTTCTCATTTTTCTACCCGATTCAGCTGAAACCGGCATGGTAAATAGTCCTTTTTCGCTAAAAAGACTGCCGTTTGAAAAACATATGAAATCCTCTGCCCCGTGTGTAATAACCCCGGCAGCTGCTCCCATATCGAGAAAGAAGGCGGCCGCGTCCTTCTTTGTGGATTTCCCGCTTATTCTCAGCGCCTCTTCGTTGTCAGCGATCAGCAGATTTATTAGCTTAAAGTCCTGATCCTTCTCTACGAGCGGCCAGCGTTTGTCTGGGGCTTTTTTCTGGTTCCGGAAATCATAGACAGTGTTTACGCAATTTATGCATCCTCTCTCCCTCCCTTTTTTGAGCAGAAGGCTGAGGTCGTCATGAATGCCGGGGGTCAGACCGGTTCCTCCAAAAATTAGAATGTCAGCATTAAAGAAGGACTCCGGCAGAGTCCTTCCGCTTATATTTCCGGCGGCGCCTAGGTAGTTAATAAATGTACGTTCACCATTATTATCATTGTATGACGGATCGGAGAGGACATCGGTAAAGGGAGTCTTGCCCTCGACCGTGATATAGCCTGATGCGTCAATTCCGAATGATTTGAGTTTTTCAGTAATAAATCTGCCGTTTAAATCGTTTCCGCGGCTGCCGTAAAAACCAAGCTGATGCTTTTCGTTGTCCAGAATTTGTGCCATATGGATGAGCGCCACTACCGCCGGGCCCCCGATGTTTTTATCAGGCTTAAGGTCGCCGATGATTTCTTTTAGAATATCATTGTAGGCAGTGCCTGATGATGCTTCGAGCTCGTCGCCGAAGATCAGCCCTCCGGTGATCAGCCCGTTTTTTGTCCCGTTTTCTGCCGACCATTTCCTGTAGCCTTCTGAGCTGAAATCAACCGGAGAATACAGATTGTCTATGAGGGAGCAGCCTATAGCGTTGATCTTCAAGACAGTCCTCCTGAGGTAATTTTCTCATAATCTCCAATGAGAGCTCTGTAGATTTTTTCATCTTCTTCAATATCGGGAAATCTTCCGCAGTTCTCGAAAAATCTGTTATCGGCGAAATCATCGTTGGTCATGCTGACTTCGCCGGCGATGACCGTGCCCTTACCTTCTTCGGCATAGAACCTGTGGTATACACCGGTTTGCAGAGTGATGCTTTCTCCCGGCGTCAGTATTACCCTTTCCCCGGCATTAACCCTTCGTCTTATCCCGTCGGTCAGGAAGTCAACGGGACTGTCTGCGAAGTCTTCGTTTTCGTCGGAGTTGTACAGCTGTATGACAAGATTACCGCCTCCGCGATTGATGATATCCTCGGTTTTATGCCAGTGAAAGTGGAATGGAGTTTCCTGTTTTTCTTTTATTATCATGATTTTCTCGGCGTATGGTTTGATGTCAGTTCTCTTATTCCCGTTTCTTATTGTTATCAGGAGGAGTCCGCGCCTTAAGTAGTCTCCGCTTCCAAAATCCGTCAGATCCCAGCCAAGGCGGCTCTCGAAGATGGCCTCGCAGTCATCTTTTCTGTTTTTCCATTCTTCGGGTGTCCAAGCCGCCCAGGGAGGAAGAGGGAAAACGCCCGCGGCTAATAAAACCTCAGCCTCTATTATGAATTTATTGATTTTACTTCTTTTCATTTCGTCCTTCCTCACTTACGACTTTTGGAATTCCCTCGACTGTTAAAGAATTAATTTCCAGATGAACAGGTTCCTCCGGCGGATCTGATATAAAATCAAGTATGGTCTGTGCCGCCCGTTTTCCCATTTCCGCATTTGGCTGAATTATTTGAATCATACCGGTATCAAAATAATCAGGGTCTTTTCCGAACTTCGCAATCTGAATATCCTGCATATCGAGACTTGATTTACTGATCAGGTATTTAACTTTGTGAGCGAGTCCGCCTGTTGTGACAAGCAGTCCGTCAACCGGCTTTTTCCCCTCGGCCATTGCCATAAGTGCCAGATGCAGATCCTCTGAACCCGGATCCTGCTTCTCCAGTAAAATGAGACTCTCATTATCAGAGGCAAGCCCGCAGGCCTTCATTCCGTCATTGAAACCGCGGATTCTGTCTGTGACCGAAGATGCCGCGAGATCGAAGCTCAAGCAGCGGATATTCCTGCAGCCTCTGTCATGGAGCAGCCTAACCGCTTCAAAGGCCGCATCATGATCATTCTGAATTATCCAGTTAAGATCATCGTTCTCGGGTGGTATTCGGTCGACAAAAATAACAGGACAGGCAGCCTTCTTTATTTCCCGTAGGTAGCCATGTTTATAATGCTTATCAGCTATTGGAATATAGGGAACAATAATCAAGCCGTCTACCTTGCGTCTGAGCATCTGTCTGATATTTCGCAGCTCAAATTCAGTATTAAATCCGCTTGTTGAAAGCAGTATCGAATAACCTGCCGGGTATAGAACCAATTCTATTCCCTTAATCATTTCAGACATGAATAATTCATGAACATCGGGGAAGATTAGGCCAATTGTTAACGTCTTTTTTGTAACAAGGGCACTCGCGAGAAAATCAGGTTCAAATCCGACAGCCTCAGCATAGCCAAGAATCCGACCCTGAGTGGCTTTGCTTATTCTGTATCTGTCGCCGTCACCCTTGAGAACAAGTGAAACTGTTGTTTTTGATAGCTCAAGAGCTTCCGAGATTGTCTTGAGTGTAATTTTTCCCTTTATCAACGAGACTTCCTGATTAATTAGATTGCTAAAGCGGTTTAGCTGTCTGATAATAACATCACTTTATTGTTAGATCAAGTGATTTCTATTTTTTAACCAGGCTGTGGGGGAGGTGTTCTTGTATCGGCGGAATACTGGGATACGGCAATATCGGCGCAGAGACTCAGCGAAAGTGGTTCTTTCTCTGACGGTTTCGGGCAGTATAGGAATGAATTTATATAATCAATTACTTTTAGTATTTCAGTGGATGCGGACGACCGAGCAGCTTTTTATGGATCTGGCCTTTAAGCCTGAGAATGTGATAAAGACGCTTGCGATCATCTATGATTTCTATCTGAAGGAGATGGAGATCTGGTGCCGCACCGATGTGGATGTCGTATGGTTTATGGATGACTGGGGTTCCCAGACAAGTCTTTTGATTTAATTGGAGATGTGGCGTGATTTTTTAAACCGCTTTATAAGGACTATATTGACTTAGCCCGTCATTACAAAAAGAAGATATTCTTTCATTCTGACGGTTATATAACCAACTTTATTCCTGATTTGATTGAGCTCGGGCTCGATGCCGGAGAATATCGGGAGATATTTCAGCAGAGTAGGAGCGTTTGATTAGATGTTTAATCAGGCCGTTTTTCTGATTTTTCCTTTTTCTTTTATTTCCTTGAAATCCAGTCCAAAGGGCTTCCATCTGTGAATTATGATGCCGAGAATCAAGCTGGTGCCTTCAGCGAAAAGTAGGGCCATCCATATTCCGTTATCACCGAAAATTGTCGGAAACAGCAGCAGGCCTATCATTAAAGAGAGCAGAGCGCGATAGAGAGTCAGGAGGCCCGAAAGACGAGGATCGCCGATTGCCGTATAATAGGTTCCGAGAGATATATTCCAACCGGAAACCAGGAATGCGAATGCGTAGAATTTTAGAATATGGCCGGCTAATTTAAGAGTGGCTGGATCTTTTATAAATATCAGGCTGATTTTCTCACCGAGGAAGAAGGTTATGAAAAAGATAATAATTCCTGCTGCAAGTGATGCTGAGAGGGTATATCTTAAGAATGAACGCACTCTTACAAGCTTTCCGGCGCCGTAATTATAGCTTATACCGGTCTGGTTGGATTCGGCAAAGCCGTAACCTATTGCATTTGCAAGTGCTGCCATCTGCAGGGAAACAGCATAGGCAGCCACACCAGTTACACCGATTCTTTTCATAATGATTATATTGAATAAAAAGCCTGATATGGAATAAGCAGAATTACTCAATAATTCGGACGAGCCGTTAAAGAGGATGTTGAAGATATCCTTTCTTCTGAAAACCGGGCGACGAATAGTCCAGCGAGATTTTATCAGTATAGCTGTTGACAACATCAGAAATGGAATTAATTGTGAAATCCCGGTAGCGAGTGCAGCACCCTTAACCTTCATTCCAAGCATCACGATTAATATGTAACCTAGCAGTATGTTCAGAATGGTACCGAATACTGCAATGGAAACAGCAATAATAGGACGGCCGTCGAGTTTTAGGAAAAAAATGAATGAAAAGTTCAGCAGAAAAAACAGTATAAACGGGCTTAGTGTGCGTCCATATTGCAGCAGATACAGGCGAGCCTCTCCTGTTGCTCCGGCCAGATCAGCAATCCGGGTTAAAAGTAGATTTACAATGGCGGTGGACAGCAATCCAAGTATAGCCAGAGAGCTGAGCGTAACATTGAACATATTGTTGCTTTTAACAGGATTGCCTTTACCTAGCTCAATCCCTGCACGGGTGGTTCCCCCGATAGCGACCATTGTAGCGAGACCTATCAGGAACATTACAATAGGCATCAGCAGGGTGATAGCTGTAAGCCCTTCAGGGCCTACAGTGCGGCCGATGAAGATGGAATTAATCATACCGGCCGCACTTTGGGCCGTCATAGCCAGAATAGATGGAATTGCATATCTCCAGAACGTTTTTCCGACAGGAGAACTCCCAAGATCTATTTTATTCTTTTTAGACATTTTCATGGCTCCGAAACTATACAAAAATTGATATAATATTTAAGATAAACCTTAAACCAGGTTTAAGGTCAAGAAGAAATGAATGGAAAAAAACGCAGCCGGTTAACAATCGGCGAAACAGCCGGACTGCTCCATATGAGTACCTCTCAGATCCGGTTTTATGAACGAAAGGGACTCTTGAAACCCTTCTCTGTCGGAGAGAACGGATACCGTCTCTATGATTATGAGCAGATCGAACGACTGGAGATTATCAAAGGATTGAGAGAGCTTAACCTTTCAATTAATGATATTTCCGAAAATCTGGAAGGGAAGGGCTATGATTATAAACACCTTCTCGAAAAATCACTTCAGGCGCTCTCTACAGAGATTGAAAAGCTGAAGAGAAAGCAGGGCATGATAGGTGAAAAGCTTAAACGGTACGAATCTGTATCCGGCAATCCCTGTGAGATACGAACCTATCCCGATCGTGAACTGCGAATCGCAGCAGATATCACCGACAGCAGCTTGAGTTTGAAGGATATTCACTCCTTTGTGGTCGCCCATGGGCTTGAGCACGTCGACTATGATGTGGAACTATTTAATCTGATAGAACCGGAGAGGGGCGAGATGGTTGCCCTTAAGGCGGAGATTGTAAAGGGAGAGCATTCAGCTCTTCAGTCACGAGTGCTGCCGGCCGGGAACTATTTCTGTCTGCAGACCTCTGTTGGGCCAAGTGTTTCCATTGAGGACAGAATTGCGGAATTCAAGATGGCGGCTGATGAAAGAGATTTGAAGCTGCAGGGCCCTCAAATTCTGATAGAGGACTTGAGTATGCTGCTCTATTCAAGGGACCAGACATATTACAGGATTGAGCAGGCGGTGCTTCGCAGCACCGATTAGAGGAGATTATTGCCCATCCTTAAAGACTGTTCATGTTCTCTTCTTAAAGATTAAAACCTTCTCAGCCTCCTGACTGTTTCAACCATCGTCTGGAAATTCTCCGGCGGAATATAATCGGCTATCTGGTTGCCCGAGCCTATCGCTGTCCCTCGCACGTTTTCCAGTTCCTGGTAGCGCTCGCTTACATAGTGGCGGATCCCTGCCTCATCTTCCCTGTAGAGCACATCCATATCAATTCCGCCGAAATTGCCGATACGCTCCCCGTATTTCTCAAGCCAGGTTGTCATTGGAGCAATTGAAGCCTCATTAGAATGTTTGGCATCAATTTTACAAATATTGATGATGTCAGCTTCCATGCTGGTATTTCAAAGTATCATTTTTGCTGCAAATTTCGGGAAAAAACAGGTGAAACCTGGTCTATGGGGGGCCGCCTGTCAAATTCACTTCGTCTCTTGTCTGAGGGACAGTCTGTGGCGGAGACGGCCGGAGAATGCGGGTTTGAGTCTGATTCATATTATATTAAATGTTTTAAGAATGCATACCAATCAATACCTTTTCACCGGGTGATAAAAAATAGCGTGTCAGCGTCTGACATCTGATATACTTGACCTGGAGGATGAATATGCTTAAATCAGAAATCATCAAAGGACAGAGAAGCTGGACCTTCGGAAACGGCTGTGTCCATGTTTCTGTTACAGAGGCCGGCGGACATATGGCGCCAGTTACATTTTTCAAAGACTCTGATAATCCGGTAGAGCCCTTCTATATTAATCCCTGGGCCGAAGAGCACTCGGAACTCTCCGGGCTGCCTGCTGTCCTGGGGCCGCTCAGAGGCGATTTTTTCTGTCTGCCCTTCGGGGGAGACAATTCCTGGAAGGGCGAGAATCATCCCCCCCATGGAGAGACTTCGGAGAAGAGATGGATTTACAATGAGGACGAAAGCAGGGGTAGCTCTGCTTCTTTTCATCTGGACACTGAGGTCCGGAAGGGAAGGGTAACAAAGACCATAGGTATGGGTGAAGGAGAGAACAACCTTTATATCAGTCACCGGATTGAAGGCTTTTCAGGCCCGGCGTCCCTGGGGCATCATGTTATTTTCCCGGGCGGAAGCCCTAAATATATAAGTACCAGCCCGATACGTTTCGGTTATACAGATAATAACGGCAGCGGAGGCTATTCCGGCGGAGAATACTTCAGCCTGGCCCGGTTTCAGAAATTTAATTCACTGAAAAAAGTACCGACAATCTGGAGTGATAAACCCTTCACCGACTGTTCGGTTTTTCCAGCGAGGGAGGGCTTCATAGATATTCTGCAGGTATATAATGAGCCGGCAGGGGATTTCGCCTGGACGGCGATGGTGGTTCCGGAAGAAAGATACCTCTGGTTTGCGCTGAAGGATCCTGAAATCCTGCCCTCGACAGTCCTCTGGATGGAGAATAAAGGCCGGCATCAGCATCCATGGAACGGCCGGAACTCCTGTCTAGGTATAGAAGATGTCTGCAGTCACCTTGCCGACGGCCTGTCGGTCTCGGCTGAAGACAATGAGATAGGCAGACAGGGTATTAAGACCAGTCACTTGCTGAATGCTGAGGTCGCCTTTGAAGTGAAATACATACAGGGATTGGTTCGGATTCCGGAAGGCTTTGACAGGGTAAGTACAATTGAAAAAATAGAATCCGGAATAAGGCTGAAGTCCAAAAGCGGGAAAACTGCATCAGCTGTGGTTGATGTTTCTTTTTTATCATAAAATCCATAAAAATTAATTAAAGGTTAGAAAACTAACTACTTGAACCTTTTTTGTTTTATCTGTATATTTGGTAAGAAATCTAACTAATAGACGAAGCACTCGAAAGGATCAAGCAGAAATGGATAAAACAAAAGAACTCGGTACACAGCCGATTGGAAAGCTTATTGCCCGGTATTCCTTGCCGTCAGTAATTGCCATGCTCGTAAATGCAATTTATAATGTTGTAGACCGAATCTTCATAGGGAATTACGTCGGAGAAGGCGCACTCGCCGGGCTGACTATAGCCTTCCCTGTAATGATGATAATATTCGCCTTTGCCTCACTCATAGGTGCCGGCGGATCGGCTCTAATATCAATTAAACTCGGTGAAAAAGATATGCGCGGAGCAGCCCATGTTTTTGGAAATACCGTCGGAACAGGGATAATTATTACAGCCGTTACCCTCGGTATAGTTTTTGTGAATCTGGAGGGACTGCTTGGTATCTTCGGGGCAACTGAGGAAATTATCAGCTATGCCTTGAGTTATATGAGAATAATATTGTACGGCTTCATCTTTCAGATGCTCTCATTTACCTTTAACAATTCCGTCAGAACAGAGGGGCAGCCTCTGCTTCCTATGGCAGCCATGATGATTTCGGCGGTTACAAATATTATCCTGGATTATTTTTTTATTGTCAGAGCGGGGATGGGAGTTGAAGGCGCGGCATTGGCTACAATTATCGGGCAGTTCTCCGGTTTTGCAATCCTGCTATCGTTCTATATCCGCGGAAAGAGTCAACTGCGTCCGGAATTCCGTGATTTTATACCGCAGCTTTCGATTGTGGTTAAGATTTTCAGTATCGGGTTTGCAACCTTTATCGGAACACTCGGAACAAGTGTTGCAATGACCTTTTTAAACAGAGGACTCAGTGAATACGGCGGAACCCCAGCGATTACCGCGATGGGAGCCATCAATAGCCTGTACACCTTTTTTATAATGCCGATTATTGGAATCCAGCAGGGGCTGCAGCCGATAATAGGGTATAACTACGGGGCAAAGCGGCACAAACGTGTTTATCAGACATTGAAGTCCGGAATCGGGGTTGCAGTAGTCTTTTCCGTAGTTGTATTTGTCGTACTGCAGACTTTTCCGGAGTTGTTTATCTCGATGTTTATTGATTCAGCTTCGTCTACTGCCGGGATTGCTGCAACGGGTTTAAGATATTTTATATTGATGCTTCCGGTTTTAAGTATTAATATAATAGGCGTAGCGTTCTTTCAGGCGACTGCGAGGGGGAAAACTTCTATGGTTCTTAGCATGCTCAGGCAGTTTATATTCCTTGTCCCCTTTGTTCTTATTCTGCCTGGATTTATAGGATTAACCGGAGTATGGATTGCCACACCGATTGCCGACGCACTTGCGGTTTTAATCACTCTTGCAGTACTGATAATTGACAGTAGAAAGAGCCGTGAACCGGATGCAGACGAATTGGTATCTATGAAATCACTAATGGAAGAGGCAGCAGTATAATGAAAGCAGAGTTTCCCGATAGAGAAGACAGCGCTCTGGAAAGTGTTTTTGATCTTAAAAGATTAATGGACAAGATCTATTTTAAAGATTATGAGAAGACTTATAAACTGCCAGAAGGGCTGAACTTCACTCACGTAAAGGCGGTGATGATCCTGCGTTTTCAGGGGCATTGTACAATGTCGCAATTGAGTTCACTGATACTTCTTGAAAAGGGCTCATTTACCCCCGTAGCCGCCAGGCTGATGGAACAAGGGGTTATCAGGAAGGAGCATAGTCCCGAAGATAAACGTGTCCAGAATCTTGTTCTGACCGACATCGGAAAGGAGCTGGCAGATAGAATCAGCAAGACTCATATTGCGTATACTCAGGCAGTAATTGCTCGTCTCGATCCGGATGAACAGATGGAATATCTGCATTTAATCGGAAAACTTAATAAAATGAATAAGAAGTTATTAGAAGCAGGAGCTGATGATCTCAGCCCCTGCTTTGAGTAATTTTAAGTATTATTTGTTGCGTCTTTTCGGGCTGAACTTGCGGGTATTGCCGGCAAATGGTTTGCCTGATCCAGCCTTAGCCGCTCCGGGTTTGCGTGCTCCGGGCCTGCTGCTATCTGAGGGACCTGCTGTCCTCTTATCAGAAGGCTTGTCATTATATTTTCCGGGCTCGCGTCCGGGCCTGCCGCTACCTGAAGGACCTGCTGTTCTCTTTTCAGAAGGCTTGTCATTATATTTTCCGGGCTCGCGTCCGGGCCTGCCGCTACCTGAAGGACCTGCTGTTCTCTTTTCAGAAGGCTTGTCATTATATTTTCCGGGCTCGCGTCCGGGCCTGCCGCTACCTGAAGAACCTGTTGTCCGCTTATCAGAAGGCCTGTCATTATACTTTCTTGGCTCGAAAGCAGGTTTACCTGATCCGGATCTACCTGATTCGGGTTTGCGTGCTCCGGGTTTGCCGCTGTCACCGTAACCGGTTGTCCGCTTTTCGGAAGGTTTGTCATTATACTTTCCGGGCTCGCGTCCGGGCTTGCCGCTGTCACCGTAACCGGTTGTCCTCCTATCAGAAGGCTTGTCATTATACTTTCTTGGCTCGAAAGCAGGTTTACCTGATCCGGATTTACCTGATTCGGGTTTACGTGCTCCGGGCCTGCCGCTACCTGAGGGACCTGCTGTCCTCTTATCAGAAAGCTTGTCATTATACTGTCTTGGCTCGAAAGCAGGTTTGCCTGATCTGGGTTTGCCTGCTCCGGGTCTACTGCTGTCTTTTTGATCGGTTGTTTTTTTATCAGAAGCTTTTTCATACTCCTTCCATGGTTCGTATGCCGGTTTACCGTTTCTTGGTTTACCATTGCCGCCTGATGTGCCGCCTCTTTTACCTGCAGATTTGTCATTGTTATCCCTCGGTTCGTAAACGGGTTTGAACCCTTTAACCGGCTTTGACGGTATCGAATACTTGAGGATCTTCTCTATTCTCTGCAGCTGACTCCTGTCCTCAGGGGCCACGAGGGTTATAGCGGTTCCTGATTTTCCGGCCCTGCCGGTACGGCCGATTCTATGGACGTAATCCTCCGGAATCTGCGGAAGCTCGAAGTTAACTACATGACTCAGATCATTCAGATCTATTCCCCTTGCGGCGACGTCGGTAGCAATTAATGCCTGAAGATTACCCTTCTTGAAATCCTTCATAGCCTTGGTTCTGGCTGCCTGAGTTTTATCGGAGTGAATGGCCGAGGAGGGAATGCCCTCCTTCTCAAACTGCTTGGCCAGACGGTTTGCGCCGTGTTTTGTTCTAACGAAGACAAGAACCTGATACCAGGATTCTTCTCTCATCAGATGGGCGAGAAAGTGACGTTTCTGACTTTTCTCAACATTGTATATAATCTGCACTACCTTTTCGGCAGCAGTGTTTCTCTTTGAAACCTCTACGTAGACAGGATCTTTAAGAATCTCCTCCGAGAGGCTTTTGATATCACCTCCGTAGGTCGCCGAGAAAAGAAGATTCTGCCTTGTTTTGGGAAGGGTTTTGACAATTTTCTTAATATCCTTAATGAAACCCATGTCGAGCATCCGGTCTGCTTCATCAAGAACAAGAATTTCTACATTTGAAAGGTCGATAGTCTTCTGTTCGACATGATCGAGCAGCCTGCCGGGAGTGGCTACGACAATGTCAGTACCATCCTTAAGGGCGGTTACCTGTGGATTCATGGTCACACCGCCGTAAATCTTAGTAGTTTTCAATTCAAGGAATTTTCCGTAATCCCTGAAACTCTCTCCAACCTGGTCGGCCAGTTCCCTTGTAGGGGTCAGGACGAGGGCTCTTATATTTTTACCCTTGCTCTTCTTTTCGCTGAGTATGTTCAGAATGGGCAGCGCGAAGGCTGCTGTTTTCCCGGTTCCTGTCTGAGCGCCGCCGAGGACGTCCTTACCTTTGAGTACGGCTGGGATAGCCTGCTCCTGAATAGGTGTTGTTTTTATGTAGCCTTTCTTCGCTACCGCTTCCTGGATTTCGGGATTTAATCCGAGTAATTCGAATGTCATGTATTTCTCCTAAACTAGCCTGCAATTGTGCCCAGTCCAGGCGAATTATTGTTTTGTATTGTTGAAGGTTAAGACCGGAAATTACCTTAATAGAACTGTGAACATAGCATTAGTTTTAGAAAATGTATATAGGCGGCCAGAGGGGAGATTATAAATTGTCGTATCTTAACTGGCCGTATATCTAAAGAATGGATGCAAGCTCTGCGAAGCTCGTTACTTCATGGTCGGATGTCAGCCCCCTTCGATCTCCGAAGCCGTAAGAGCAGAAAATACTGTTAATATCTGCATTTTTAGCAAACTCGAGGTCGGTGTAATGGTCGCCGACCATCCATATGTTTGATCCGTTTCTGCTGAAGCCTTCAGCCTCGGCTTTTTTAATAATATTATTGAGACCCGCTGGATGAGGTTTCAGTTCGGCCGCGTCGCCGCCGCCCATAACGGTCAGGAGGTAGGTATCCAATTTAAAGTGAGCGGACAGCTGACGGCAGAGGTCTCCCGGTTTATTCGACAGTACAGCCAAAATGTGACCAGAACCTGCCAGGGCCTTAAGTCCGTCAATGACCCCAGGGTAAAGTGTTGTTTCATCAATAAGATTTTCAGAATAATATTTCTTAAAAACTTCGGAAGCCTCGGCGATATCCTGCTCAGGGCTGTCATGGAAAGAGCGCTGCATGAGTAAAGTCAGTCCGTTCCCTACATAGGTTACAATCTCATCCTTGGAAAGGATGGCGAGTCCGTAATGCTTTCGCGTCATATTTACCGCGGTTGCGAGATCAGCACGTGTATCGGCAAGAGTGCCGTCGAGATCGAAAATTATCAGATTATTCATGAAAAGACTATATCTCAAGCATGATAAATCTTCAAGCTGAGCGTTAAGCTTTTTACTGTTGAGCGGATATTCTGATATCTAAAAAATAGCTGCCGGACTAATACCGGCAGCCTTGTATTTGTAATTCCTTAAAAGTTTCTACTTATAAACTGGTCCGAGCGCGGTGCACGCACGGTAGTCGGCACCCTCTCGGTCCATCCCGAAGGCGTTCCAGCTGCTCGGCCTGAAAATTTTCTCATCGGCAATATTATGCATGCAGACCGGAATCCGAAGCATTGAGGCCAGGGTGATGAGATCCGCCCCAATATGACCGTAGCTGACCGCGCCGTGGTTAGCGCCCCAGGCGGCCATTACCGAATATGTGTCCTTGAAGGGTCCGTCTTTTCCGTCTACTATCGGTGCAAACCAGGTTGTCGGCCAGGTGGGGTCGGTCCTGCTGTCGAGGGTATTATGGACTTCATCCGGGATTTCCACGGTATAGCCTTCGGCAATCTGAAGGACAGGACCCAGGCCGTCGACGAGGTTGAGTCTGCTCATAGTGCATGGCATTCCTCCTTTTGTAAGGAAGTCGGTAGACCAGCCGCCGCCTCTGAAGTAGTCGGTAGAACCGGGGCGAAAGAGGGTAGCGCTAAGGCATTTCTTTACTTCATCCTCTGTGATGTCCCAGAACGGCTTTATAATCGGTTTCCCGTCCTTATTGGTCTGCTGTCCGCTGCCGTCCAGACAGGTAGAACCTGAGTTTATAAGATGAATGAGGCCGTCGCTCGCTAGCCCTTCGGGCTTCCAGCCGGTTACCCTCTCTATTGCGTCGGGGCTCCAGTATGTCCTCACATCGCTGAAGATCTGCGCGGTATCGGAAACCAGATGGCCGAAGAGCATTGAAACGCCGTTTAATGCGTCGTTTTCGGTTGCACAGAGATAGGGTTCTCTTGTTCCGTTCCAGTCGAAGGAAGTATTGAGCATGGTTTCCATGAAGTCGCCGTTGCACTTGAAGTCGGTCCATTGCCGCTGGCCCTGAAATCCTGAGAGGATGGCATTTCTGCCGAGGGCTTCCTCTCCGTAACCGATTTTCTCAAGATTCGGGTTGCCGACCATGAGATCCCGGGCTATAAGGGTCATCTTAACCGAGAGTTCCCAGTCGCCGTCCTTCTGTTCCCGGGTCCGCTGTGAATCTATCGCGTTGTTATCCGCGCCTTCCCTGCAGTTTTTTTTAGTCCACTCGAGGGCCAGCTTGTATTCATCCGCATCATATATTTCTTCTTCGACACGTCTTATGAATTCGACCATGTCAACGCATTCGGTTCTCATCCCAAGATACTTCTGGAAGAAATCCTGATTTACAATTGAACCTGCGATTCCCATCGAAACATTACCCATGGAAAGGTACGCCTTATCCTTCATGTAGGCGAGGGCGAGGGCGGCCTTCGAAAAACGGAGGATCTTCTCCTTAACATCCTCATGGATTGAGGTGTCGGTTGAATCCTGGACGTCCCTGCCGTAGATACCGAAGGCGGGGAGTCCTTTCTGGGCATGGGCGGCAAGAACCGCTGCAAGATAGACTGCTCCGGGACGTTCTGTCCCGTTAAAACCCCAGACTGCCTTTGGCATCAGCGGATCCATGTCCATTGTTTCTGAACCGTAGCACCAGCATGGTGTAACGGTCAGCGATACTCTGACGTTTTCCTTCCTGAACTTGTCAGCGCAATCGGCCGCCTCCGCGAATCCGCCTATTGTTGTATCTGCTATCACGCATTCAACCGGCATTCCGTTGGGGTGGCGCATATTCTCACTTATAAGTTTCGCTGCCGACCTTGCCATATTCATGGTTTGATCTTCGAGAGACTCCCTGACTCCCTTCCGTCTTCCATCAATTGTCGGCCGGATTCCTATCTTCGGCATCTCGCCTCTGAGTCTGTTTGTATATTCCATATCTATCTCCTTAGCCATTTACCTTCTCTGAAATAATGTAATCGATTACATTATTATGAACCCGAATATCTCAAAGATCAAGAAAAAAGTGATTTTTTACAGCAGTTCTGAATTTGACTGCTTTTTTATGCAGGGGCTTCCGGAGATTAAATTGCTGTGATTTTTAGTGAGTTACAAGGCTGGTTTTCAATCTGATAAGCTGGCAGGGGGCGGGAGTTTTGGTGTTTATTCTGCGGAGTAGGAGCGCGGCAGCCCTACGGCCCATCTCACGCATCGGCTGTGAAACGGTGACACTGGAGAATCCGAGAATCGAGGAGAGGGCCATGTCATCAAATCCGGCTATTCTAATTTCCGACGACGCTGTTTCTCTGTTGTTGAGCAGGTATTTAGTCGCCCCTACATGGAGGAAGTAGTTTGCTATGAAAATATTCTGCGGCGGATTATCTTGATTCATCAGTTCTTCCATCAGATCATAACCGGATTCAACATGGACGTCACCGAATTTGATTATTGGTTCTTCCACTGGGATGTTGTAATCGGTTAAGGCGCGTTTGAAGCCCTCAAAGCGTTCACTGAAGTTTGAAAGCTCAAGGCTGCCGCCGATAAAACCGAATCTTCTGCATCCGGAGGATATCAGATGCGCAACAGCAGAGTAGGCGCCGTTTACATTATCCGCGAGTACTGCGTCGGCTTCAAAGCCTTCGACAAGTCTGTCCACCATGACTACCGGAATGCCGGCTCTGCGTAATTTATTGAAATGTCTGCCTTCGCTGCTTGCCGGGATGATGATTACCCCGTCGACACATTGTTCTATAAGGAGGTTGATTCGGTCTTCTTCATCCCTTCTGTTTTCATTCGCATTGCAGATTATCATCCCGTAACCGCTGTTGTGAAGTTCATCCTCGACCCCCTGGGCAACAGTCATGAAGAAATCGTTAACCAGCTCGGGAACAAGAAGACCTATTGTTCCTGTCCTGGAGGTTTTCAGGCTTCTGGCCGCCTTATTCATTCTGTAGCCGGTATCAAGGATGGCGGTTTTGACCTTCTTCCGGGTTTGAGGCTTTATTCCGGGATCATTGTTGAGCACCCGGGAGACTGTCGCGGTCGAGACTCCGGCCTTTAGAGCTACATCTTTTACTGTAATTGCCATGGGGGCTCCTTCGGATTAAGCTATAGCTGTAATCGATTACATAAAGTATATCATCATCGGGGGAAGCTCTGCAATGATATTCTGTTTGGTGGGAAATGGATTTTATGCTACTATAAATTATGGATTTTTTCAGTTATTCAGAAGGGCGAAAACCTGTCCTGTGGGTCGGCCGAACAAAAGAGATACCCCGGAGACCCGAAGCGCCGGAGTCATTTCCGGAGAATGATAGAAGACATTGGTATGATTATGAGTTTCCCGGCTGGGGAGTGAGGAAAAATAATATTCCGCTCTCACCAATGAACGGGGCCAAAGGGAAGAAGGTTGCCTGCCTTCTTCCGGAGCACCCCTACCATAGGGCATATGAGGCCGGCATGAAAGCTACCGCCCAGCCGTTCGGAATAGAATTGACATTCAAGTATTCCGGCTGGGACATCGAGATGCAGGCACAACAGGTGGAAGAGGTTATTCGTGAGAGACCGGATCTCGTGATTCTCGTTCCGGAGAGTGCCTGCGAAAGTGTTGAGAGCTGCAGGCGCTTAAATGAAAAAAAAATTCCTGTGATAGCAAGTAATCTGATCCCCGATTATGAGGCTCTGAAATATATAACGGCCTGGACCGGGCCCGACGATTGGGGGCAGTTCAGGATGCTTGCGAGGCATTTTGCTGATTTGATGAAGGGCGAGGGCGGTTATGCTGTTATTTGCCACATTCCCGGCTCCTCTGCATTCATGGGCCGCAAATGGGGCCTCATAACCGAACTGTGTGATTATGCGCCCGGGATGAAGCTGCTTGAAGTGGAGTCAACCGGCCTGGATAAACATCGAACCTATCTCATGGTAAAAGACTGGCTTGAGAAGCATGGTTCCCAGCTGAAGGGGATCGTGAGTGCGGATGATAATATAGCTCAGCAGGGAATTAATCAGGCACTGGAGGAAGCAGGACGTGCTGATATAATAAGGGTTGCCAATGGAAGCAGCAAGGTCGGAATGAGGATGCTCAAAGAGGACAAACTGCAGGCTATAACCTACCAGTCGCCCAGGCTCGACGGCGCTCTTGCAATTCAGCTGGCTATAGACTGGTTTAACGGTCTGCAGGTTGAGCCTTTCAGATATCTTCCGGTCCAGCTGCTTACGGCGGGAAATGTCGATGAGTTTTTTCTCGATTTTGATGAACCCGAAAATATTGATCTGGATTATCTTTACAGGATGGTTCTCGAATGTAACAGGGACGGCATTGACCGGTTCTTTACCGATACCTATCATAGTTTTACTATGAAGCGGATTATCAGCGAGGAGTATTTCAGGGGATTTACCATAGAACTTCTTTCAAATCTGCTTAATATAATTAAGACGAACAATCTGCCGGTGAAAGAACTTATAGGCGGCTATGAGTCAATATTTAAAAAGCTTTTTCAATATAAAACTATCGAAAAAACTCTGGACTGGCTGAAGAGCGTTGCAGTCGAGATAGTGTTCCTGCTCTCGGAGATGAACCGGCCGAAATCCCTCATTCAGCAGGTTGTCGATTTTGTCGACAGTAATTATTCCAGCCCCCTTTCGCTTAAAGTGCTTGCTTATCAGTTTGATGTCTCTCCCGCCTATTTGGGGAAGCTGTTCAAGGATGAAGCAGGAGAAAACTTTTCAAGGTATCTGAACAATCTCCGGATTACCGAGGCCAAAAAGCTTATCCGGAGCTCCGGTTTAAAAGCCAATCAGATTGCGCTGGTTGTGGGTTATACCGATGCGAATTATTTTTATAACACGTTTAAAAAATATACCGGAGTCTATCCGTCAGAGTACAGCTGATTAAAGTTTTCCCGCGGCTTTGCAGTAATAAGTTACAATTCAACTATAAAAAATTGATATAAGGATTGACGGCAGAGGCGTCCGGGTTTATTTCTATGTAAAGTATTACATGAATTTTTCAAGGAGAGGCTCTGATGCTGCATGATCCCAGTCATAGAGAGGTGCCGCCTGTTGAAGCGGAAATTGTTCTAAAGGATACTGATAAAGAAGTGCTGCGGAAGCTGGGGGGGCGGATTTCTGAAATATCTTCAGATCCGGTTAACCTGAACAGGGCCGGCTTATGGAAGAATTTGAATGATTTAAAATCCAGGCGGCCAATGGTCTGGATAAACGAGATTCCCTGGCACGAGATGGACGTAGATGACGAGCTTACGCTGAAAACGCAGCATCCCTGGGCCAGAGATCTTGAGATGAAACTTCGGAGAACAATCTACCAATGGAAACATATGCCTGGTGATATGATTGTAAGCCCCTTTATTGAGTGCCCGATGATTATTCACAGTACTGATTTTGGTATTTTGGAAGAAGTGGATATTGCCACAACCGATTCTGAGAATGATATCTATTCCAGGCATTTTAAAATCCAGATAAATAGTATGGATGATCTTGAAAAAATTCAGATGCCGAAGATTACTCATTTTCAAAAAGCCACCGAATTCAGTATGGGAGCAATGAAGGATATTTTCAGCGGTATCATCCCTGTGAAGAAAACCGGGCAGTCCCATATCTGGTACACTCCATGGGATTTTCTTATCAGATGGTGGGGCGTTCAGGAAGCAATGATGGATCTTGCCATGCGGCCGGAGATGGTTCATGCCTTCGTCGACAGGATGGTAGACGCATGGATGATCGAACTCGATCAGTTTACCATGCAGAATCTTCTTGAGCTTGATAATAACAACACGCGGATAGGCTCGGGCGGCTACGGCTACATCTCGGACCTGCCGGGTGATGATTTTGACGAAAACCATGTGAAGCCGCATAATATGTGGGGGTGCTCCAACGCACAGATCTTCAGCGGTGTGTCGCCTGAGATGCATTGGGAATTCGCTGTTGAGCATGATCTGCGCTGGCTGAAGCGATGGGGCAAAACCTATTACGGCTGCTGTGAACCCCTTGACGGCAAGATTGATATGCTGAAGCATGTGCCCAACCTCCGAAAAATATCAGTCAGCCCCTGGTGTAATTCCGAGCGTGCTGTTGAGAATATGGGGCAGGACTATGTAATGAGCCGGAAACCTAACCCCGCCATTCTTGCCGAGAGCAGCTGGGATCCGAAACGGGCAGAAGAGGAGATCCTGGATTTTCTTGAGAAGACTGAAGGAAGGTGCCATGTTGAGTTGATCATGAAGGATGTTTCGACTGTCAGATACCAGCCGCGGCGGCTTTGGGAATGGTCGGAGATTGCATCACGGATTGCGGAAGACTACTAGGAGGGGGAATATGACGTCGAAAGAAAGAGTTGCTGCGGTTTTCGCCGGAGAGCTTCCAGACAGGGTTCCAAGATGGTGCGGAGCCAGCGAGGAATTCTGGAATAAGGCGAAAAATGAGCTTGGACTCGATGATGAGGCACTCAGGAGGCGAATGGGCGACGACTTCAGGAGGGTCTCGGCGAACTATCCGCAGCCGGAAACAGAGCTTCTTCCGGAGGCAACCTACTGCAGCCCCTTCGGAGTTCAGAGGCGGGGGATTGGTTACGGTATGCCGATGAGCCACCCCCTGAAGGATGCAGCAACTGTAACCGAAGTAGAGGACTACCTCTGGCCTGATCCCCACCTGCTTGATGTTTCCACGCTCCGGAGGCAGGCTGAAGCCTATAAGGGAGAATTTTCAATCCTTGGAGGGGAATGGTCCCCCTTCTGGCACGACGCTATTGATCTCGCGGGGCACGAGGAGCTCTACTTCAAGATGTACGACCATCCTGAGGTTGTTAAACTTATCTTTAAAAAGATAACGGATTTTTATATAGAGAGCTCAGTCAAGGTCTTTGATGAAGCCTCTGATTTGATTGATATTTTTTTTATCGGTAATGATCTCGGAGGACAGACAGGTCCGCTGATGGGCGTGGAAATGTTCCGTGAGTTTATTCTGCCTCCTCTCAAACGGCTGATTGATCTTGGCCATGATTACGGGCTGAAGGTTATGCTGCACTGCTGCGGCGGTTACAGGGAGTTTATTCCCGATTTGATAAGTGCCGGGATGGATGCTCTTCATGCGCTACAGCCGGACGCAGCTGGAATGGAGCCTGCCGGTTTGAAACGCGATTTCGGGGAAAAGATTGTGCTTAACGGGGCAATCGATTCACATCACATCCTGATTAACGGGGAGGGTCCATGGAAGGTGAAGGAGCAGACTCGTGAAATATTAAGGGTCATGATGCCGGGAGGGCGCTATATCGGCGGCGCGAGTCACGATACAATCCTGGAAGAGACGCCGCTCGAAAACGTTTTGGCGATGATGGACGCGATAGAGGAGTTTGGGATCTATTCCTGATTCATTACCCTGCAGCTGCCGCGTTCGACCAGATGCTGCTGAACCTTCAGTCCATGCTGAATGTCCGGCGTATTTTCGAGTCTGTTAATAAGCATCTGAGAGACGATCTTTCCCATGTAGGTCGTGTTTATCTGCATTGTAGTTATAGGCCGAATATAGGGCATATTGTAATCAAGAACATCACCCGGGGCAATTATTGAGACGTCCCCGGGGATAGAAAGTGTTAAATCCTTCAGAGCCAGCATGAACCGCTGGGCGAGATCATCATCAAGGCAGAAGACAGCGGTAGGCCGTTTCTCCGAGCCTGTATTAAATACCGGATAGATATCCCGTTTGAGTTTCTCCATATGTCCGGCCTCAAATTCAAAAACATACTCCGGAGGCAGGTCGAGATGGTTTACATCCATTGCCTTCTTGAATCCGATAAATCTGTCATTTGAAAGCGCGGGCAGATCGGGCCGCTCTATTCCTACGTAGGCAATTTTTTTATGCCCGAGTTTGATTAGATGACAGCCTGCCTCATATGCGCCTTGAAAATCATCAACACATACCGAGTAGAAGCGGTCATGGAAATCGGATTTCATTACAACAATTACAGGAATGCCGTTTTCTTCGAGTCTGATAAAAAGTTTGTCATTTCCAAAATGCAGCGAAATAACCGCGCCGGCGGAAGATGATTTTATTTTATTGAATATTTCATCCGGTGTAGACTTGTGTGATATTGGAATCATAATCAGGTTGAGATCCACTGTTTTCAGTTCAACTTCGATCTGTTCAATCAGCGGCTGAATAAATTTCCAGATAAAAGCCCATTCGTAATCGCAGCTGACAAGGACCGCAACATGATTGAAGTCTGTAATTTTAGTTGATTTGATTTTACGTTGATATCCCAGCTCGGCCGCGGCCGTCAACACCTTAGTCCGGGTTTCGTCAGATATTCTTCCGGTTTCAGATAAGGCCATTGAGGCTGCTGTAATTGATACTCCCGCCAGTTCGGCTACATCACGAAGTTTAGGTTTCATTAGCATTCCCATTAATAAGTTTAGCAATATTTTACCACTTTGGAGTCTTATGTCAATCTAAATATGAAATATTTATCAAAAATTTAGCAAATTAGTCGAACTTACTGCGAAAATATGGGTTAAAAATCAGAATAAATGACGCTATCAGTCATTTGCCAGTTAAAATATAGTAAAAATATTACAAAGTTATAGTAAAATTTTAACAAAAAACTTGACAGCTGGAAAAATCATGGTAGGATAAATATAGATAAAGGAACTAGTATGAAAAGATTTGGGCAGTTGATTGGAGTTAAAAAGGAATATCTTGATAGCTATAAAAAGTATCACTCTGAAGTCTGGCTGGAAATAAACAAGAAAATTTCTGAATGTAACATACAAAATTACTCGATTTTTTATAGGGACGGGCTGCTTTTTGCCTATTTTGAGTATGTGGGTGATGATTTTGACGCTGATATGAAAAAAATGGCGGATGACCCGAAGACTCAACAGTGGTGGGCAATAATGAAACCCATGCAGCAGCCGCTTGAGAATAGAGCCGAAGGCGAGTGGTGGTCGGATATGGAGGAAGTTTATCATCTCGATTGATTTAGCGTGAAGGTGCTTATTTACAATAGGGTACAAAAAATTACAGATGAATAGTTAATATTCACTGTTGAGCGATAAATAAAGCAGGTTTACCATAAAGATGGTTTTTTTAAATAATAGCGAGGATTGCAGGTGAATAGTAATGATATAGGTATCGCCCTCAGTATGCAGGGAGTAAGCAAGAGATTTCCAGGAACTCTTGCAGTCGATAATGTTGATTTCGACGTAAGGGCAGGCGAGGTTCATGCTCTTATTGGAGAGAACGGTGCGGGTAAATCAACTTTAATGAAAATTATAGCCGGATCTTTTAATGATTATACCGGAAAGATTTTCATAGGTTCCAGGGAGACCGAACTTCACAGCCCGGTTCATTCCAAAAAAAATGGAATTGAAATGATTTATCAGGAACTCAGTCTTGCTCTCCCTTTGAGTATCTCTGAGAATGTACTTGTCGGCAGACTCCCAAAAAAGGGCATTTTTCTTGACAAAGAGAAGATCTACAAGGAAACAAAGCGCTGTCTGAAGATGGTCGGCATGGAACATCTGGATCCGGATATTGAAATAGAAGAGATTAGCCAGCACGAGAGTCAGCTTGTTGAAATAGGTAAGGCACTCGGGAATAATCCGTGTATCCTGGTAATGGATGAACCAACATCGGCCCTCTCGCGTGAAGAGGTTGAAAGGCTTTTTGAGATTATAAGAAGTCTGAAAAAACGCGGACTTGCAATCATCTATATTTCACATCACCTGCCGGAAATTTTTGAAATAGCCGACAGGGTTACGGTAATGAGAGATGGTAAAAAGATTGATACGCGGGATATCGGTAGTGTTACAAGCGAGGAGCTCGTACAGATGATGGTCGGTCAGACTGTTAAGGATTTTTATCATCATGAAAGTCATGCTCAGTCTGAGCAGAGATTAAGAGTAGAAAATCTAAGCCGATACGGATTTTTTCATAATGTATCATTTGAAGCATACAAGGGTGAAGTTCTCGGAATATGCGGATTATCCGGCGCCGGAAGAAGTGAGCTCGCGAGGGTCCTTGTCGGACTTGATGATAGAAATGGAGGCAGAGTTTTCCTGGATGACAAGGAAATAAAGCCGAAGAATATGGCGCATGCCCTCAAGGAGGGGATAGCATATCTGACTGAAAACCGGAAAACCGAAGGTTTGGCCCTGCGTCTTAATGTCAAAGAGAATATTCTAGCTGGTATTATTCCCGAACTCGTTTATAGAGGAGTTTACCATGAAGCCGACGGCTTTCCTAAAATGAATGAACTGATTGATGAGTTGTCAATCTATCCGCCTGATCCGGAGCGCATAGTAGGCAACCTCTCCGGTGGAAATCAGCAGAAGGTTCTTCTGGCAAAATGGATGGCCTGCGATCCAAAGGTTCTTATTCTGGACGAGCCGACCCGCGGTGTTGATATTGGTGCAAAGATGACGATTCATGAATCGATCGAGCAGCTGGCAAAGAACGGAAGTACAATTATCCTGATATCTTCAGATCTTCCCGAACTTGTTTCTCTCTCAAACAGGGTTCTCATTATGAGGCAGGGGCATCTTATTCATGAAATGGAACATAGCGGCTGCAGCGAAGAAAGTGTACTTCTGGCTGCAAACGGAGAGGGGATTTGCTGATGGAAGGAACGGAAGTGTTGGAAAAAAAACAGCAGAATAGTCCCGGAGATGATATCCGGACAACGAATTATAATATATTGGGGAAAATTTTTCATGGCGCCGGAATCTACGCGGTTGCTGCTCTGTTTCTTGTTGCCGGTATAATTCTTCAGGCCCTCGGTGTAATAAATAATTTCCTTACCGCACAAAATATGCTGAATATTGTTGATGCTGTCTCAATGCTGGGAATAGTTGCAGTCGGAATGGCCTTTGTAACCTATTCAGGACATTATGCTGATATGTCGGTTCCTACCACAATGGCGTTAACCGGTATAATTGCGGTACAGATGCTCCAGTATGGTTTCTTTCCGGCCATTGCGGCGGCTGTTGCAGCAGGACTTCTTATAGGTTTAATAAATGCTGTTGCAATTGGAAAGTTTAAGGCTAATCCCATTATCTGGACATTGGCGGTCAATTACGTGACCCTCGGAGTTATCAGGCTTGTCTGGGTGAATAAGCAGATTTACCCGGACATGATAGCCAAATCCCAGTGGGCAAGTGATGTGTTTGACAATATTTACCGGTTCAGGTTTTTTAACAAGATTGGCTTGCCGGTGGTTTATATGATAATTCTGGTTATCCTGCTGAATTTTATCATGAAAAAGACGAAATTCGGTCAGCAGCTGAAGATAACCGGGGCTGCGCGGAAAGCCTCTGAGTTCTCGGGCGTCAATGTTGAAAGGGTAATCGGCTTGAGCTTTGTAATCTGCGCTCTTACTGCCACCCTTGGCGGTCTTACAGTTACATCTCTGTCGAGGGTAGGAGCCTACTATAATGGCGCAGGTTATGACTTCAAGGCTGTAACGGCCATCGTTATCGGCGGAATGACCCTCGCCGGCGGACGCGGTTCTATTATAGGAGTCCTCGGCGGTGTTCTCATTATCGGTCTGATGAATAACATCATGACACTCCTCGGTGTGGGCACATTTTCACAAGATATGATTCGAGGCATAATTTTTATTGTTGTCGTCGGGATCAATGCTAAATCATTAAGAACTCTGGGGCGTGACGATGCTTAATAAACCGAATAGTAAAAAATCACTTTTAGTAGCGATAGACAGAAACAGGATTTTTATTCTCTTTACAATAGTCTTTCTGTTTATGGCATTATTTGCTCCAAGATTTTTCAATGTATTTAATCTGACGACTATAATGCGGACATCGGCTATGAACGCAACTGTCGCTATCGGATTTACAGTGATTCTGATTATCGGACAGCTTGACCTGTCCATAGGGACTATTATTACCTTTACAGCGATTATAGGGCTGGGTTTGAAGGAATATATAGGTTTTGGAGGGAGCATCCCCGTCGCGATAATAGCGGGCGGCCTTATAGGTCTTATAAACGGCCTGCTTGTGGCCAAGGCGAAGATAAACTCTTTCATAGTAACGCTGGGAATGATGACCGCGCTTCAGGGGGCAATATACACATTTACCGGGGGAAATTCGGTAAGTCTGTCGACTCCCGATGCATTTGCTGTCTCAGACTGGCTCGCATTAATGATTTTCCCATTGGTGACTCCCAGGGTTATTATCACGCTGGTGCTTATTGCCGCTTCGGCAATTTTCATGAAGCGTACGAGAATAGGGCGGAATTTCTATATGGTGGGCGGAAATCGTCAAACCGCCTGGCTTGCAGGTATAGATACCGACAAGTACACGATTGCCGCCTTCATAATGTCGGGAGTAACGGCAGGTATCGGCGGAGTTCTCTTCGCGATGGAGTCCGCGGCTGCAACCTTGAATATGGGAAACTCATCTCTTATGTATGTCATCTCAGCCGCAATAATCGGCGGAACGGCAATGTCTGGAGGAAAGGGCGGAATATTTAAAACATTCGTCGCTATTCTGATGCTGGACGTGCTTTATAACGGCATCATCCTCTTTGGATTGGGGAATGAGGTGAAAATATTTATAGCCGGAATAATCCTGGCATCAGTTGTGCTCTATGAAGCTTACGTTTCATATAAACATGAGAAGGTTATCGGTCAGCGCCCTGAGCTGATGAAAGAACTTGAAGTCCAAAACCAGGCATAGCGCCTGTTGGAATATATTTAAACGGAGGAAAGAATGAAAAAAGGTCTTATTTTCTTAATGATCCTTGCAGTTTTTGCTGTGGTATTTACCGGATGTAAGAAAGAGGAAGCAAAGGTTGTTGAAAAAGAAGCTACAACATCAAACCTTGGAGCATCACTCGCTCTGGAAACAGAAGTTATGAATCTGAAGGCTGCTGACGGCCAGGCGCTCATAAAAATCGGCGGCACTGTCCGTAAAGTACCTGCACGACCGGCTGATCCCTCGGCTCTGCCTGAAACAGACCCCCTTCACTGGTGGGACATGGAATTCGCGGGTGAAATTACTAATAAAACAAATATACCCGAGTCTCCGGCGGACGGAGCTATTGGTAAGAAAGTTATAATGATAGTTCACGGCGACCATCCCTGGACAACCGCCTGTACAAACGGCGCTCAGAAAGTAGCCGGCGTATACGGAATGGACCTCAAAATTCAGTCGCCTAACTGGGATCTCGCGGTTCAGAACCAGATGATCGATCAGGCAATTAATGAAAACCCTGACATGATTCTTCTTATCCCGCTTGATGCAAAAACAGCTCCCCAGCAGGCAAGAAAAATAAACAAAGCCGGTGTTCCTTTAATACTTTTCAATACTCTTCCAGATGCGGCAGCGATGGATTATGCAATTACATGGACTGGCCCTGATGACTTCGGTCAGTTCAGGAAACTCGCAAGACTCTGGGCGGATGAGCTGGGCGGAAAAGGCGGAGTTGCCTATGTTCAGCATGCACCCGGCGGATCACCGTATTTCGCACGCTGTTTCGGTCCTGTCTCCGAGTTGGCTCAGTACGCACCTGGAATCAAGGTTCTCGATATGCAGGCTCCGGGCTTTGAGGCAGATAAGACAATGCAGCTCGTATCCGACTGGCTTACCCGTTTCGGAGATGACCTTAAGGGTATCTGCGCTGCAGACGACTCTGCCCAGTCACTCGGAATCTTTGAGGCACTCAAGAAAGCCGGCCGTGAAGACGTTGTTGTAATAGCCGCTGGTAACAGCAAGGTCGGAATGGACCTGGTACGAGAAGGCAAACTTCATGCAATTACATATCAGACTGCTGAAGGCGACGGCGCTCTTGCGGTAAAGACAGCGGCAGACTGGTTTAACGGCAAGGAAATTGAGCCTATCAGAAACCTTCCTCAGCACATGATAACTATTGACGATGTGGAAGATTTTTACCCTCCTCAGTGGTAAAAACTCCCTAATTTCAATATCCGCCGCAGATATCTGCGGCGGATATTACTTTTCAATTAGATACAACAATACACAATGAACGATACCGGAGATTGAAGTAATGACTAGGACCGAAAACTGTTTAAAAAAACTGAAACGTATGAACACAGCACTCGCGCATCAAGAACCTGACAGGGTTCCGTTCAGTGACTTTTTCTGGCTGACCTTCATCAAGAGGTGGCAGGAAGAGTTAGGGCTTTCGAAAGACGCGAGTCCTTATTATCACTATGATCTCGACTGGATAGTAACAACTCCTAATATGGATCCTCATATCAAGAATTTCGAAATAATATCAGATAATGACGGGGATATGCTTGTGCGGACCGGATTTGAAGCTCTTATTCGTCATCGGGATGGAAGTCAGATGCCGTATTTTGAGCATTTTGAGACCGATACAATTGATAAAATGATTGCTTTTCAGTTCGACGACCCCTGGGATGAGCGGAGATTTTTCAAGGGCGGGGACAACCAGATAGCCGGCGTGTCGGAGATTATCACCCGAAATACTCCGCCCTGGATAGATACCGTAAAATCTTTGCATCCTGATTTTCCCGTATATGGTTCGGTATGTGAGGGACATGAGGAAGGCTGGCGCATTATTGGTTCTGAGAACATGATGATGTGGATGGGGCTCTATCCTGAAGAACTCGGTAAGTTTTTAAAGCGGGTTAATGAGTTTAACCTTGAACTGGTTAAAGCCCAGATCGAGGCCGCCGGAGGCATGCTCGATGGTATGGTCATCTGGGGCGATGTAGCTTACGTAAACGGAATGCTTTTTTCTCCCGAGTTTTGGCGTCAGCATTTAAAACCCGGCGTGAAGGCTATTATAGATTACTGCCATTCGAAGAATATTCCGGCAATCTATCACGGCTGCGGAAACGCATCGGTACTCTACCCGGATTTTATCGAGATTGGTCTGGACGCGTATAATCCGCTTGAAGCCAAATCAGGCCTCAATGTTGTCGATATAAGAAAACAGTATGGGCATAAGATGGGTTTCTGCGGGAATATCGATTCACTAAACTGGGCAAACGCTCCTCTTGATGAGCTGAAGGCGGAGGTTCTTACCAAGCTTAACGCAGCTAAAGGGGGGGGGTATATAGTCCAGTCAGACCATTCCGTTCCGAGCAATGTAAGCGCCGAGAGATATGAGTTTGTAGTTAATCTTATGAAAGAATATGGAAATTATCCCCTTGAGCTGGGCGCGTGGGATATTCCGGACATGAAGGGTTCATGAGTTTTTACATCTTGGAGAGGAGCACAAAATGAACTCAAGAGAAAGAGTACTCTCGGCTATTAATCACAGGCAGCCCGACAGGCTTCCTGTAGATCTCGGGGCTACTCCGAGCTCGGGGATATCTGCCCTAGCCTATAAAAACCTTATTGATTATCTCGGGATTGACGGCAAGGCCATGATTTATGATGTTGTTCAGCAGCTTGCTCTGCCGGAGGCCGCGGTAATGGAAAGACTGGGAGTCGATGTCATCGATATTGCCCAGGCTTTTCGCGGCGGCGATGACGATTGGTACCCGATTACCATGAGGGGAGGAAAAGAAGGCTATTATCCTTCCTGGTTCAGGCCCGTACAGGGAAAGAGAGGCCAGTTCGATGTTTTTCACCGGGATGGCGAACTTATTGCCAGCATGCCCGAGGGCGCGGGATTCTTCGATCAGACATTTTTCCCGTGGAAGGATGGATATCCGGATAGCCGCTCAGCAATGGAAGAGGCCATCGATGAGGCCATGGATAAGGTCCTCTGGCAGAATCTTGCCCATTCTCCCTGGGACAGAGTCGGTGAGCCTGATTTCTGGAATACTCTTAAGGTGAAGACAAAAGTACTGCGGGATGAGAGCGATAAGGCCCTCCTTATTGTCTGCGGTTGTAATTTATTTGAGTGGGGAACATTTCTCCGTCGGATGGATAATTTTCTGATGGATCTCTATATTGACAAAAAAAATGTCGCAATGCTCCTGGAAATTCTGATGGAGCGACATATGAAAACTCTTGAAAACGTTTGTGCGGCCGTTGGAGATAGTGTAGATATCATCCGCTTCGGTGATGACCTTGGGATGGACTCAGGACCCTTTATGGGACTCGATATCTACCGAGAGCTCTTCCATGAACACCGCAGCCGGCTCTGCAGCTTTGTTCATGAGAACAGCTCCATGCATACCTTTCTTCATACCTGCGGTTCGGTATACCAGTATCTTCCGTCTCTTATAGATGAGGGCATTGAAATAATAAATCCGGTTCAGACAAACTGCCGGGATATGCAGCCCGAGAGGCTTAAGGCGGAATTCGGTGATGATCTCGTCTTCTGGGGAGGAGGCGCTGATCCCCGTGAGATACTAAACAACGGTACTCCCGATGAAGTCAGGCGCGATGTACTCTCCCGTCTCGAGGTTTTTGCACCCGGAGGAGGATATGTCTTCAACTCAATTCATAACATCCTCTCAGATGTTCCGCCGGAGAACATTATGGCAGCCTTTGGGGCATTGGAAATTTTCAATGGAAGAAATAAATAAATAAATGCGATGAATCATAGAATATAGAAAATTGACTAGATAATCTTGGCGAGGGAGATGTCTGCGATGATCTTCATCTTACCCTGATGCCGGAAACTTAATTGTATAGATATTCGGCGATATATTTCTGGTTTCCCTGCGCCCTCGGAGCTGCTGGGTCAGGACTTCGACCAGAATATATGAAGTTTGGTTGAGCTCTCGGTTCCATTTCGCCGGATTGAAGGAGGAACGGTTGTCTTCGATGGATAAACTAAGATAATCAGCATCAATTCTATTCAGGCTGATTTTTATAAGGAGAGGAGTGTCTTCGTTCAACAGACACGACAGACTGTTTGTCATAAGTTCATTAAGTATTAATCCCAGGCTGATTGTGGTATTCCTCATGAGGGAGATCGGTTTGAAATCAGTAACAAGCTTGACCTTTGAATAATCGATTTTGTAAGCTGGAAGAATTGAACTGATATAGGCTTTAAGGAAATCCGGCATGAAAAGCTCATCCTTGCTGAAATCCGAATCTTCAAGGAGTATATGATCATAAACAAGCGCCATGACCGAGACCTTGTTTCCCGCGCTCATAAGATCTCTCCGGCTGTCCGGATTATCAGAAAAATCGGCCTGAAGATTCAGCAGGCTGATTATTGTCTGAAGATTGTTTTTAACCCGGTGTTGAATTTCATGGATAAGAAGTTCTTTCTGATGCAATGAAGCCGCAAGATCCTTTGTTTTCAGCTCAAGATTTCCTATGAAGATGTTCAGATTGTCGCCGAGCTCCTGAACCTCGACTGGGCCGGACGACTTAACCCTGACTCCCAGATTGCCGTGGATTGCCTCGTCAAGGGTTTGATGAAGCAAGGATATCGGGTATTCGATCGTACGGCTGATTTTTCTGACAGTAAAGAACAGTAATGCCGACACTATGGCGGTGAACACCAAGGTGATTGTGAAGATGATAGTGATGGGCTTTGTTATCTCATCCTCGTACATTGATGTTCCTACTATCCAGTCGAAGTCCTCAATATATTTTCCATAGACAATCTTCTGTCGTAGCTTTTTGTCCGGAGAATCCCTCCACATATATTTAGTATACCCCTCCTCAAGAGTAAAGAGCTTCTCCATAAGGATTTTAAAGTTATCCTGTTCTATCATAATGTCTGAACTGCCCTCCGCGTAAAGGGGGTGAGCGATTATTTCTCCGGATGAATTTGCAATATAGGAGTAGCCGCTTTTTCCGACTCTTATTGATTTAACGGTTTCCTTAACTGATTCAGTGTCAATCATGTCCGTAAATTCTTGCCGGTAGGAGGTTGCAGTAAGTATCCAGTCCAGTTCAGGGAGGTAGGTCATATAGAGGGCTTTCCGTCGGAGGGTTTCTTCATAAGTATTCTGCCATACATACTCGAAATAACCGTAGCGCTTTTCCATCTGCTCTTTTAGAGGAGTCTGGAGATGAAGGTCACTCCCTACAAGATTTTTATCCGGATGAAAGATCATCACTCCGCTTGTGTTTATTGCATAGAAATATCCAGTTTCCCCCACGCTCAAAGAATTAAGTTCTTTGATGATAAGCAGCGATTTTTCATTAAGAGAGAGCCTGTTTGTCTCAGGATTTTTTTTAATCTTTTCGATTATATCCAGTCCGACCTCAATCTTGGAACGAAGATAAGTTTGAATGTTAGATCTCAATAGTGATTCAATGGTGTCATTCAGGGTTCTTGTAGTCTGTTCTATCTGACTGTAGAGTTGTTCACGAGCGAGCCGCAGAATGCTGAAGGTCAGGATATTTGCCGCAAGGAGGAAGGGGATGGATGAAAGCAGAACGATTAACAGAAAACTCTGCTTGAGGCTTCTCAGTTTACTGCTCATTATGTTTAATAGTAGTAATTTTAGCTGATGGTTTCAAGTTTTAGTAAATATTTCTTACCTTAGGATATGCTGGGTCATTTGGTCAATTGGAATATCCTTGATTCCCAGGCTGGCCTGAATGAAGATGCCGTCGAGGCAGGCCAAGATTAATTCTGCGAGAATGTCCTTGTTAGGGTTATCCTTCATTATTTTACTGAGACCATCTTTTACCGTCTGTTTCCATATCTTGTATACTTCTCTTACCCGTGCGGTTGACTCCTCATTTCCGGCAATTCCGTCGTATATAAGGTATAGATGGAGTCTTCCTCTTTTGCTGGCCCGGGTGAGAAGGCTGTATACAGCCTGAAGGATTTTTTCCGGAGGAAGATCTTCGCTCATGTTTCCGACCCAGTTGATGATATCTTCGCTGAGGCGCTTTATATGACGGTTTGTTATCTCGAAGATGAGTTCTGATTTTGTCGGATAATAATAATACAGGGTGCCTTTACTGATGCCGCACTCGTTCGCAATATCCGAGAGACTGGTATTCTCTGCCCCTTTTTTTATAATAAGACGTGCTCCCGCACTTATTATTTTTTCTCTGGTTTTCGCGGAATCCGCGTTCTTCATCTTTCCCAACTCAAAGCTCCTTAGCCGATGGAAGTTCTTCTCCCGCCATTAATTAAATCTCACTGTTTTTGTTATCTTATCCAGTCCTGCGGTGTCAATATGCCTTATCAGCTGCGGCAGTTCGCCGGCCATCGCTATCCGTCTGTTTTTAATTAGAATCACCCCGGACACCCCTTCTATTGCAGCAATTCTCTCGGCTGACGGCCCTAGATCAGCCTCCGTTTTCACAAGATTGCCCCCCAGTGTGGCCGCGCAATCAGCCAGAGCCGCATTTTTAGAGATGACTGTAGAAAGATCACAGTCTCCCATGCTCAGCGAATGTCCCATTCTTCCAGAAGATGAGCAGATTGAAACAGGCAGATCCGAGGCCGGTATTTTAAGCGCAAGATTGCTGAATGCCGAATCAAGTCCGCTGAATATTCCGGCGGTAATCGGCGCTGACTCATGCTTGAGTTTAGCATCACCATGCAGGCTGATATAGATATCACCGCCGTTCTCAATGATAATCTCATTAAAGCCGGAGCTGAGTGCAACTTCGGCCGACAGCTTGGCCGCACATTGCGCGATTGTTCCGGCAACCGCGGCCATAGGGCCGAGTCCGGTCAGCTCTGAGGCGGCCGCCATCAGCAGCACTGCATAGGGGGCCTCGATGGTAAGCCTGACCGGAGTCAGGCTGGTAAGGAATTCGGGCTGACTCCTTATGTAGTTTTCTATATCAGTCCTGACTGCTATTATATTATCGGTAAGCAGTCTGAATATTCTTTTACTATCCGGCTCTTCGCTGAATTTTTTACCAGGGCCGGATAGTGAAATTCTATATGACGCGTCCTTATACCTGAATAATCTGAAAGTCCGCATAGCTCTTCTGTCCTAAAAAAGTGAGGAACAGGCTCCGAAAGGACAGTTTCTTATGCAGCTCATGCACTCGATACATTTCTCGCCGTTAAATTTGACCTTCCGGCTTTTTGGCTCAGCAATATAGAGAGCTTCGGTGGGGCAGTGGCTGAGGCAGTTGCCGCATCCGACGCATTTATCCTCATCCCAGAGGAGGCTGTTGCCCGTCTCGTTTATATTAATGTTGAATGATTCTATATATGCAAGCCCGGAGGCAATGTTTTCCTCAGAGCCTGTGAGATCCACGGCCAGATAACCTTCCTCTTTCGGCGTAATTCTGGCACGGTAGATGTTTATCTGCAGATCATGTTTTTTAACGAGCTCATTCACTATCGGCTGTCCTGCTGCGTGGCCTGAGAATGTAAGAATCACCCTTCGGGTTATGTTTTTTTCGGTCATGCAGCGCCTCCTTTGGGCTTTATGTTAAGAGGACTTACCGATTTTGCACCCGGCAACATCTGGTATGGCTGTGATAGGAGGAAATTTCCCTGTCTTATTTCTTCTTTCAGTATTTCAGCTATTTTCAGCGCCTTCGAGTATGATGACATGGAGCCGGTAATAACCTTCTTTCCGTCTATCATAACCTCACCCTTTCGAAGCTGCTGGTAAGAGAGTCTGCAGAGTATGTCGCCTCCGCGTTCGGGATATACTGAGGAATAATCTATTACCGGGGCGAGGATTTCGCTGTCGCGTACGGTACAGGCTTTTAAAATACTCTTATCGAGGATAGGAATAGGTATCCCGACGCCGAGAGCGAGCGACACACCATAGCCCCTCAGACTGACTCCTCTGACAAACTCAGGATCCATCTGCTTCATGTCTCCGGTGAGCGCGAGGGTTCCGGCCCCTTCGGTCGGCACGCCGTTTTCTCCGCGTTCACAGGCTGAACCGAACTGGGTGCCTTCGGCATATACATGGCCGTGGGCTCCGGCGAGCCAGACACTAGTACCCACGCCGATTGTCCTGTAATGAGGATCATTTAAAAGCGGAGAAAGCTGTCCGGCCGAACAATAGGTAAGGTTTTTCATATTCGGATTAAGTTTTCCGAGGTATGTGTGTATTGGTTTATCCGAACAGTTTATCGCGACATTATAGTTCTGATAGCAGTTTCTCGGATTCGTCATTATTGCCTGGTTAAGGTCGTTGATTGTGATATAGGTTCGAAGTTCCTTCAGCGGATACTCATCGGTTCCGTAAGACAGAGCAAACAGCTGGACCTCTTCCCCGGCGACGAGTTTCTCTATTACGTGACCGCCTCCGAAGCTGAATTCTCCCGGATAGTCCATATTAGCCGGATCATTATGCCTTAGCTGGGTTGCCCCAAGATAGACGTCTACCGCGGCAATGCCGGCGTATGCCGACACATCGTCGAGCCATGCTTCGGTGATCCGCATTTTAGGTTTGGAATGACCGAAGTTCAGAAAACATCCTGATGAACACATCGGGCCGAAGGTAGCCGTTGTAACAACATCTATTTCAGATGCGGCTTCATCTAGACCCTTGCGGTCCACGTAATCAATGACTTCATCAGCGGTGAGTACTACCGCGGTTCCGGATTCAATTTTTCTGTTAATCTCATCATATGTTTTCATGTATACTCCATTGATTAGGGATTGACCGGTCAGCATCTATTATTTTCTTAAAGGGCAATCGTGTATAATCGGAAATGCCGTAAAGTCTCCAGACTATCCGGCATTCATGACAGTAACTTATTGTAATATTTATTTCAAGTTAGGCTTGCATTCAGGCGTGAAAAAATAGACAATGAAAACATGATTGGGAAAAGAGATGATGGTACTTCTTACAAGGTGTTGATAGTGGATGATTCGTTATTCGTTCAGCATCTGGTAGCGAAGCTTCTGGAAGCCGAAGGTTTTAATATTATTGACACAGCCTCTCACGGCAGGGAAGCTATAGAAAAATACAAATCTTTTCATCCCGATATAGATATTGTGACAATGGATGTTACTATGCCTGGTATGCATGGCGTAGAGGCTATGAATGAAATCAGGAAGATAGATCCGGAAGCCTGCGTTGTAATTGTAAGTGCCCTCGGCAAGACCGATCTCATGAAAAAGGCTTTGCTTGACGGCGCGGCTCATTATCTTGTTAAACCTATTACGAAGGATAAACTGCTGCAGTGCATGCAGTATGCCATAGACAGCCGCATCACCCTCTAATCTTGGCCGATGATATACTCAGAGAATCTGTGTAGAACATTTTCAGCGCATACTGCCGTTATTCTAACTCCCTCATCGACATAGTCTTCTTTCAGAATTTCACAATCACGGTGAAGCCTGCTGACGGCCTTATACTGATCAGGCGGGAATAGGAATTTCGTCTCGGCTCTTCCCTCGCGAAGCATTGTCTCAATAGCTGATTGCAGTTCTTCAATTCCTTCCCCAGTCTTGACAGAACAGAAGACTGAAGTCTGCGCTTCAAACTGAATCCGTTTAATGTTGAAAACATGGGCTTCATCATCCTCGAGGCAGTCAATTTTATTAAAAACAGTCAGAACTCGTTTGTCGGATGCTTTAATCTCTTTGAGCGTCTCAAGGGTAGTCTGGTAGTGCGCCGCGGCATCAGGGTCGGAGGCGTCTATGACATGAATCAGGAAATCGGCAAGAACTGCTTCCTCGAGGGTTGAATGGAAGGCCTGGACTAGCTTATGAGGTAGATCCCTGATGAAACCGACGGTATCAGTGAGTGTCAGTTTCATGCCGTTTTTTAGTTCTAGTACCCTCGTAGTGGGATCGAGGGTAGCAAAGAGCTTGTCTTCCACCTGGACGTCCGAGCCGCAGAGACAGTTGAGAAGTGATGATTTGCCGGCATTAGTGTAGCCTACGATACAGGCCGACGAGACTCCCTTGTTCATCCGCTTTGCCCGCTGGATATGCCGATGTTTCTTAATCTCCTCCAGATCACGCTTCATTCTGGCAATCTTCTTCAGGACTATACGGCGGTCGACTTCAAGCTGAGTTTCTCCCTCACCCCTTGTTCCGCGGGTACCGCCTCTCTGTCTTGAAAGGTGGGTCCACGCCCTGGTAAGCCGGGGGAGAGAGTATTCCATCCGCGCCAGGCCAGTCTGAAGGGCTGCCTCCCGGGTTGTCGCCCGCTGTGAGAAGATTTCAAGAATAACCTCATGCCGGTCGATAACACAGAGCCCTGAGGCTTCCTCCCAGTTCCTCTGCTGTGATGGTGAGAGGGCGGGGTTGAAGATTATTAAATCAGCCTCCTGGTCGATTGCCCATTCGATTATCTCTTCGGTCTTTCCCTTCCCGAGCAGCCATGCCGCCCTCGGTTTCACGAGGGGGACGATAAATGTTTTTATTGTTTCTATCCCGATAGAGAGTGATAGCGTCTCAAGTTCCGCTGTCTGGGCATTTGCCCCTTTGAGTCCGATTATTACCGCGCGTTCCATTTTTTTTCCACCTTCTTGAAATAGCTGCTTATCATGTTATTCTCGAACTCTTCGTTTGAACTGAAGGCCTTTCCGAAGACAATTTCCCAGAGCCTCGTGTCTTCCATACAGAGATAGAAAAACAGTTTATCATGCCATTCCTTAAAAGACTCGTAGGCGAAACTGAAGATCTCCTTCTTAACCTGGAAGGGGTAGGACAGCTTTCCGGCAATATCTTCCATCGGCATCTGCAGGATTTTACTCTTGAGTTCCCTCTCTCGCAGCTCTTTAATAACGGGCTTAATGAAGGTGAGAGTTCCGAACGAGATATGGGTTATATCATCAGGGTTAAACCTGTTTATAAGCGTATCAAAGACCCCGGCATAGTCTTCCTTCCATCCATTGTAGACGACAATAGGATGGAAATGGAATGCAATGAGGCCTCCCCTGGCCGCAATACTATCAGCGGCCTTAAGCCTGTCCTCGAGGGGGGAGGTCAGATGCTCCTCGTTTTTGATGATCACCGGAGTATTCAGGCTCCAGCTGGTAATAACATTCTTGGGGATGGGCCGCTTCGGTAATCCGTCGATGTTTGCCGATTTTGATTTGAGTTCAAGCAGGACATTCGGGTTTGATTCGGCAAAATCAAAGATGTCGTCCATCATGCCGTTTTTATTCCCCCACATCAGTGAATCGGAAGATTGTCCTGTTCCGATGTGGTACTGCCTGGATGGATCTAGTTCCTTCGAGATCTTTTCCAGTTTTAATCTGAGGTCCTGATGAAATTGAATTTCATCGGTATGATAGAAGGTCCTTATTGAACAATAGCTGCAGTCAAAACCGCAGTTTATTACCGCGTCAAGGGTTTGCAGGTTGCAGCACCTTGTCTTCTCGGATGCCACCGGACAGCGGCCGAGTACCGGGCTGTCAGGAGATTTTTCCGATAAACTTATAGACCGGTTCTGCGGTTTGTATTCGGGCTTGAAATCTTTATAGCTTTTAGGTTCTTCTTTTTTCCGGTTCCAGACAGCCTTGACTTCGTCCATGGCCTTTTTTCTACGGTCTTTGCCCTTAAGCGCCGGGTTGTCAGGATCTTTCCAGATCTGGGAGATTGTTCCTTCATCCCATCGGCGGAGGTCCGAGGCAATAATATTGAGTTGTCTGTTGTCCTGGTAACTGAGATGGTATTCAGAAGTTTTCTCGCTGATAAACTCTAAATCTTCATCCGGAAGGAAGGCTAAATTACGCATTTAACTCCTTCGAGAGCTCCTAGTTCGGAATATAGAGCGCGGAAGGTCTTGTCATCATTAATTGTAACGTCAACACGGTAGCTGGCGTACTTGCCTCCGCTGCTTGGTTTATAGTTCCAGCCATCATGGATTATTTCTAACTTATTGAGAATTATATCGAACCTTGAGAAGGCTGATTTCTCGCTATCGTGAATAATACTGATTATCTTCAGATTAAATGAGATGGGGAACTGTATTAGCTGATTTTGCTGTTGTAAATCCATGATCCACTGAGTATCATGAAATCTCTTATAAATCAATAGCGGGAGGGGCTTTATGCTGATAGAAGATTATGAGAATTGGTTCAAGAATCCGGATTTTTGGGTTAAGTACCGCCCGTTGATGTTTGATCCAGATCGGATGGAAGATACCGGGATAGATGTCTCAGGATTAATAAAACTTGCGGGATTAAAGGATGAAATGGATATCCTCGACCTTTGCTGCGGTGAGGGCAGGCATTCATTAGAGTTTGCCAGGCGTGGATTTCACGTCACCGGTATTGATATTACTGAGCCCTATCTCGAGCAGGCTGAAAAGTCCGCGAAGGATGAGGAGCTTGATATTACCTTTCTCCGCCGTGATGTAAGGGAATATGTACAGGAAGACGGCTTTGATTTTGCGATGAATTATTTCTCCTCTTTCGGGTATTTTGATGATCCTGAGGATGATTTGCTGTTCTGCAGTAATACATGCAGATCTCTCAAGGCGGGCGGCTCATTTCTGATTGATACAATAGGCAAGGAAACGGCGGCACTTCATTTTAAGGAGACCGAATGGTTTGAGCGAGACGGCTACTGCATCATGCTGGAATACAGCATCACGGACGGGTGGACACATATAGAGAACCGCTGGCTGTTTATCAGCGCCGACCATGAGAACCCGGGAATACTGCATGAGACAAAGTTCAAGCACCGGCTGTATTCCGCTGTTGAAATGGCAGAGCTGCTGACCAAAGCCGGTTTCTCCGAAGTCAGGTTTTTCGGAGGGCTGGACGGCCGCCCCTATGATCATAAGGCAAAGCGGATGTTGACATTAGCAATTAAGTAAGAAATGACCAAGACGGAATTTATCTTTATTGCGGAATTGAACATTATTTAGTATTATCAGGTACGGAATTTATGGAAGCTAATTATATTGGAAAGGCCAGAACATCAGGATTAAGCATCACGAGGCCAGGGATCCTCCTCCTCTTTATTTTCTTCTCATCTTTGCTGCTGAGCGGCTGCGGAAATGATGAAGACACTATTTCGGCTGTGAGGGGCGTCCTTGACCTCCGCAGCCTGGGATCTCTGAGCGGAGAGATTGTTGAACTTAAGGGGGAATGGGCTTTTTTCTGGGATGAATTTGCTGAAATAGATAATCTCGTCTCTTATCCCGTGGCGGAGGCCGCGGAGTTTATGGATCTGCCGAGCTACTGGAGCCCCCACCGGCGCGGATATGCGGTATACTCTCTCCGTATTCTCCTCCCGGCCGATAGGCCGGAGCAATTAGCCCTGAAGATGTCGAATGTACTGGAAAATTACAGCCTATACTCTGACGGAGTGCTTCTTTATACCGCCGGGAAGCCTGGGAAGAGTTCTGAAGATTCTGTCGCTGAATCTATTCCCTCTCTAATCCCCCTCAGGGCTAGCGGACAATGGGTTGATCTGGTAATTCAGGTTTCAAACTGGAAAGATGTTGTAGGAGGGCTCAGCAGGAAGATTCATTTCGGAGATTATCAGAGCCTGAAGTCATACCGTGAGCGTTATCTCGCACTCGATGCGCTGATCCTGGGAGCGGTGCTCATCATCGGTATCTATCATCTCGCGGCCTTTGCCCTGACTCATTTGCATCGGCCGAACCCGCCGTATTTTTTTCTAGGGTTAACCTTTCTACTGATGGCGCTGTTTATCGGCAGTAAGGATGAACTTATTTTTGTGACTCTTTTTCCGGATTTCAGCGCCGCGTTGAGGTCAGCATTCATCCATACAGCTTTAATATCTTCGATTTCCTTTTTTTTCTGTTATATTTATTTTGTCTTCAGCGAGCTGTTTCCTAAAATAATATTCAGGCTGATACTAATTTTCTCATGTCTTATCTGGCTGCTAATTGTAGTTACCGACAGAGCATTTTATACCCGTTTTCTCATCCCTTTCGAGATTTACAATATGGCCTTATCATTATATATTGCAGTCAAACTTGTGTGTCTTTTTGTCAGGAAGAAAGATGCTGTCGTTCTTGCATATCTTGCGGGATATCTTTTGTTGATCTGCGGAATAATCTTCGGAATACTCGACAATATTTTGCTGGTTCCCGCCTGGTCTCCGGCTATCGTTTTTTTCGGTTTCACCTTATATCAGACCGTCCTTCAGGCACACGTTACCGCCGACTATATCAGAAAAATAAATCAGCTCAATACAGCCTTTTTGGAGATGGAGAAGGAAACGGAAAAACTCTATGATCTGTCTTATATTGACCCGCTTACCTCTATTGCTAACCGGCGTTATCTGAATGATTATATGCAGAAGCTCTGGGATCGAAACAGCATCACTGAGGTCCAGATTGGAATGATAATCATTGATATTGACTATTTTAAACTCTATAACGACCGGTATGGACATCTATCCGGAGACAGTTGTCTTGTTAAAGTTTCTACAAGACTCAAGGAACTGATAAACAGGAAGGGAGACTTCATTTCCAGATACGGCGGAGAAGAGTTTGTAGCGATATTTCAGAACTGTCCGTCTGCTGAACTCTGTCTGATTGCCGAGCGGCTCCGGGCGGGGATTGAAGAGCTGGGAATTGAGCACCTCGATTCCCAATGTTCAGTATCTGTTACCGTAAGCGCCGGGGTATCCGAGGCAGTTCCGGAGCGGGGGAGTACCTGGCTCCGGCTCTTCAAGACAGCTGATGATGCTCTCTACCGGGCAAAAGAAGGCGGACGAAACCGGGTAGAAAGCTAGAGCTATTTTGAAGCATCATCTCCCATTTTAAAAAGGACAAAATATTACCTAAACACCGCCGAATAATCCTTGTTTATTAAGAGAATCTATGTGAAAATATTCTGTACATTTCAATGGAAGCGAGGTGAGATTCCTCCGCGGACCCGCCACTGTGATCGGTCATAGTTCATTAAATGCCACTGTTTACCAGGTAAATGGGAAGGCGATGAACTCCGGATATGCCGTAAGTCAGGAAACGTTGATGTATAACACCAAGAATATGGACTTCGAGGAATGAGTCGGTATATGCCTTTTTTACTTACTAATAAACGGCATCATAAACGGCTTCCCTTGAAAAAGGAGAAGGCTATGATCAAAAAAAATAAAAAATTTCTATTTACGCTTCTGTTATCGGTTCTGCTTTTAACAGTATTCGCCGGCTGCAATATGGGGGGACTTCCCTGGGACAACGCCCTATGGGGAACCTGGGCGGATAGTTACACGACAAAGACCTTCACGAATACAACCTGGGAATTTGACGGAGCCCCGGCAGGTGAGGGCGGATGGGACTACAGCGGCGAGATAGTGAAATTCGTAAACGGAAGCTATAATATTGTCTCCGAGAATCCTGCTGATGGCCAGTATGGCTACATGGTCCTTAAAACAACTGTTCATGAAAGTTCAACCTCATCGGTCGGCACCTTCACTGTCTTGAGGTGGAGGGCATTAGCTACAGAAGACGGTGTAACCACTGTAGAGCATTCCGAAGGGTTTCCGACCTTTGATACGGCAGAAGAGGCTGAGGCTGAGGCTGTTGAAGCAACCAACTTCACCTATTATTCCAATCTGACAAAGACTGCGGAGTAATAGTCTAATGGCAGCTGGAAGAGAGAAGGCCGGAAAACCTGGAATCGCACTTACAGCAGTTATTATTCTCATTATGTTATCAGCCTGTGGGGATTCGTATCCGGCGAATCCCTACAGCCCTTCTGAGGATATCAAACCATGGCAGGATGTTCTATCATCAGATTCCGACTATCCGGCTAATGTTTACCTGACTGAAAATGTTGAGTTCACACCCGGTCTAGTCGGTATTGCCCGCCGTGACTCGTCATCTCCCTACTATGGAGCGGACGGGAAACCTGTTGACGACACAAAAAACGGAGCCTGCGGACCTCCTGAAGGCACGGCGGCCATCAATAGTTCAAACACAACTGCTATGACTGTTCTCGGAAACGGCGGAAGTGCGGTTTGGCGTTTCGATCCTAAATGGGTTATAATAAACGGAAGCGGAGATGATTTCATTACCTTTTCCAATCATAACATCCTCTACGGTGTTCCGGATGATTCCTGGAATGAACTTGCTCATGTCTATGTATCAGAAGACAATTTAAACTGGTATAAATGCAAAACTGAAACTTATACTGCAAATGAAGCTCCTCTTACGGCCAATGACGGTTATATCTGGGCAAGTGTCAGCGGAATGCATGGAAACTACCACAGCTGGGCAAATTTCAGGGAAGAGGTTGAGGCGGAATCCCTCGGTTCCTCGAGCGGAAGGTATGAACCGGTTATAGCTTCATCTGGAAAAGCAGTTATGATTTCAAGGTATTTTGAACCTTCTGATCCTTATCTCGGCCCTTATCTCGGCGGCGACCGTTTTGATCTTGCTGATTTTATTCATACTGAAACCGGAGAGGCCTGGCCGTCCGGCGGTAAAATGAAATACCTGAAACTAATCGACGCGCCCGAAGCTCTTGACGGACAGGACTGGAATCCTGACTGGATGACCGGTGCCCGTATTATGTCCGCAATGGGAATTAATGTTGAACCTTCAAACTAAGATTATCGTCTGTCTATCTCTCATTCTTCTTTTTGTCTCTGCGGGTTTTGCTCAGGAGACTGAAGAGCCTGTCATCCTTGATGATGTGTTTGTATTCGAGGCGGAGGACATCATTATTGAGGACTCTCTGATAACCGATGACCCTGTAATCAGGCCGGGTCAGGTAACTGTTTTTGATAAGAGCGCAATAGAAGCCTCCGGAGCGCGCAATGTCGCCGATGTCATCGAGAGAGCCCCCGGCGTCGTTGTATCAAGGCAGGGAGGGATTCTCGAACCTCAGTCGGTCAGTATAAGGGGGGGAGCCTCAGATCATGTCCTGGTTCTCATCGACGGGAAGCCTGCCGAGTCGCTCTGGAGCGGGAGTTCTGATCTAAGCAGAATCCCGGTTCAGAATATTGAGCGAATCGAGGTCATCCGGGGAGCCGGAGCTGCTGTGTACGGGGAAGGCGCTTTCAGCGGAGTGATTAATATCATTACCGTGAAGAATACATCGGAAAATGTAGCTGCCGAACTCGAGTATGGATACGCATCATTTAATACGCATATGGCCGCTGCCGAGGTTTCCGGTCCAATCTCCGAGGATGCCGGAATAAGCGGGAAATTATCGGGTGGAGGAATATATACCGGCGGAAGCTACGCCTATACGGCCGGAGAGGCTGAACAGGAAAGAGAAAACAATGACGGATGGAGCGTCAATTTCTCAGGCGGTGCCCGTTGGAAGCCGGGTGAGTCTGAGCTGTCGGTTTCCGGAAGCTGCAAGTCATCGGAGCGGGGAACGCCGGGGATTATGGAATTCCTTACTCCTGAGGCCAGGGCGGAAGACGCAGGTTATAAGGTCGGACTGGCTCTCAGTACCGAAACCGGAGAGGCTGGAGCCTTTGCCCTTGATTCCGGTATTTCTGGCAACTACAGCCGGTATACGAACCCCGATGACAATATAGACGACAGCAACAGCGTACTGGGTCTTGACTGTAGTGCGGACTGGAAAAACAGCTGGGATTCAGCCGATGGAATTATTGAGCTTACAGTCTCCGGCGGATACGGCTGGAACAAGCTGGATTCAACAGCCCTGACCGACAGCACCGGTTCGGCTGTCGACGGAACAGCCGATCAGCACTCGGCAGATCTCCGGGCTGCGTTTAATATGGAGTGGGGAAGGCTTGATTTTACTCCCGCGGCCGGACTTGACTGGAGCTATAGTAGTTATGCGGGGCTTGAGCCTGTAATCGACGGAGCACTCTCCTGGTCGGCGGCTATAGGCTACTCGCCCTTCAGGGATGAGATTGAGGAGGGCCCTCTTTATCTCAAGACAAATATAGGAACCGCCTATAAGAATCCGTCTTTCCAGGATCTCTTCTGGCCTTCCGGAGCACTTGCTTCGGGAAACCCCGACCTGAAACCGGAGCGCAGCCTCGGCTGCGACGCCGGAGTGTATTTGAGCTTTCCTGAGCCCGAGCTGCATCTGGAGGCGGTGGGCTTTATAAGCACAGCGGAAGACCTTATTCAGTGGATGCCGTCGGCCGGCGGTATCTGGCGGCCTAAGAATATCGGCAGCGTCCTAAGCGGCGGAGCCGAATTGTCTTGTGTTTTTTCCTCTCGGAATGTTTTTGATCTAATTGATATTGAAGTTAGCGCGGTTTACTCCTGGCTTAAGATAGTAGACTGGGACGAGAGTTCGGTAAATTACGGCCGGCAGTTGGCATACCGTCCCGAGCATTCCGGACGGGCAGGCCTTCTTGTGACAATTGTAGAGCTGCTTAGTTTTAATATAGATGCTTCCTATCTGGGGCAGAGGTATACGAATAATTCAAATACCAAGTATCTGGATCAGGCGCTGATTTTTTCGGCGGCGGTGAATTATGATATAAACGAAACATTCCGCCTGTCGGCAACAGCCGAAAATTTTACGAATCAGGTGTATATTGACAGGCTGGGCTATCCGATACCCGGATTTGAATGGGCCTTGAAGGGGAGAATTAGTCTGTGAAGATAAATAAAATTATTGCATTCAGCCTGCTCACGGCGGCTGCTCTCCTGCTTACGGCCTGCCCCCAGCCGCCGGTGTCGGATTACCAGGCTTTTATGCAGGCAGATCCGCAGCGGGTGGTGATGATACTTAACGGCAGCTCCGAGAATTTCAGCGGGCTCGATCCGGTGACCGGCGCAATCTATAATAATCTTCAGCTTGTCGGCCACAGCGGTACTAATTCGGCAGTTCCGTCCGACATCATTGCTTCAGACGGAAAGCTATCTGTCCTTCTTTCAGGGCAGAACAGTGTCGAAGGCTATAACATTACCACCCTCGACTACCTTGACGAGGGCAGGCATTATTTTAAAAACGGTTATAACCCGATGGCCTTCATCCCTGTTCCCGGTAAGAACTGGGCATTCATAGGCGGGCTTGAAACTGATGAAATCCAGATTGTGAACCTCGATGATGCAGGGACGGATTATTCCTTCGTAAAAAGCTTTTCCGAGGTAATCCTCCCTGAGGGCTCAAATCAGGAGACCAAGGCTTCGCCTACTTTAACTAATGCCGTGGGAGATAATCATAAGAGGGGAAGCACCGGCGGAACGGTCTTATCTGAAGGTGCCTTCTCATATCTCTATGTCACGAACGTTCGTTATGACAGCAGTATTCTGCTGACCGAGGGCGGAGAGCTTGCAGACTACCCCCCCTCCTCCGGAAGCAAGGTCAGCTCCGGCGGTTACTTTCGTGAAGCGACCCTCAGCATCTTCTCGTTTAACTCAGGCGCCCTTTCAACAGGGGCCTCTGACGCGGCCATAGCTTTTCAGCTTGTGAAGGAGCTAAGTCTTGAAGACATTCTTTCGGCAAAATGGCCTGATAGAACATACTATCCCGGCGACGGTCTCAATCCGCAGTCTGCTTTCATCCTGGGCGGCAGGCTAAACATCATCTGCACGGGGACAAACGGAGGAGCGGCTAAAACCTTCACGAGCGGAGAATATATCCCTGCCGGCTACAGCGCAGGTGATGTTAAGCCCGGAACCGACCCCGATGACGGTGTCATTCTGGTTTTCGACATAAGCAGCCCGGATGAGCCTGTTTGTATTACTCATCTTGAAATAGGGGGCTCGCCGGTCGGCTTCAGGGAAGGTATTGATAAGGATAGGAAGATTGTCTATCTCGCCGGTGTCGGCGGTGTTCAGTCCTACCGCTATGGTCAGGCTTCAGACGATTACGCAGTTCTTCATTCGTCCTCTTCGATGCTCCTGACCGCGGAGGCTCCCGATACTGACTATTATTCGGGGCTTTGTTATGATGAATCAGACGGAGTAATTTATATAAGTTTTTATTCCGGAGATGAGCTGAAATCGGTTAATGTTACCGGCAGCGCCGAGGCGCCTGTCTATTCTGTCGGAAGCAGCTGGCAGACGGGTGACGGCCCGGGAATGCTTGCAATAATTAACAGAGATTAAGAGGTTGAAATGAATATAGTAAAGAAATTTATTATCGCAGTAGTGCTTATATCTACAGCTGCGTCGGGAGCGGTCGCTGGCGGCACACAGGAAGATGCGTCAATGCAGGATGCCAGGTCCGGGGCGGAGCGTCCTCTTAGAATAGTATCCCTCGCTCCGAGCATTACCGAGACTGTTTTTGCTCTCGGGAAGGGAGAACTTATAGTCGGGCGAACCGATTATTGCAATTTTCCTGCTGAGGCCGGGAAGGTACAATCGGTGGGTCCTATTCAGCAGCCGAACATTGAGACCATCATCTCGCTGAAACCTGATGTAGTAATCGCCTCAACCCATGCACCGAAAGAGGCTGGCGATCTGCTAGCTAATGCCGGTATTAAGGTAAAATTCTTTTTTGAGCCGCAGACCTTTGATGATGTGTATGATGTAATCAGTCAGGTCGCCGCCGAAATAGGAGCTTTAGCAGAGGCTGAAGCACTCATCTCCGACATGAAGGTCAGATATTCCAGACTTCAAAGTCGGGCCCTCGGCGACAGCCGTCCGTCGGTTTATTATGTTGTCGGCTTCGGTGAGAGCGGAGACTGGACTGCCGGAGGCGATACATTCATCGGGGCCATGCTTGAGACTGCCGGCGGAAACAATATCGCCTCAGAAATAAGGGGATGGTCATTTTCGCTGGAGAAACTAGTGGAATCCGACCCTGATATCATAATAATCGGAGAAGGACAGAAGGATCTGTTCAAACAGACCCCCATCTATTCAGAGCTGTCCGCAGTGAAGACGAACAGGGTTTACGGAATAGATGAAGATGTAATAAGCCGGCAGGGGCCGAGACTTATTGAAGGACTTGAGATATTGAATTCAGTATTCTCGGCAATAAATGAATAGAAACCTCCCCGCCATTTTGCTTTTTCTGCTGCTGCCTATAGCGGTTCTCTCATCTGCTGCCTTCGGCGCGGCCGATATCAGCATTCTGACAGTTATCAGGGCAATTCTTGACGGGCTCGGGTTCATTGATTCCGGAATATCCGAAACGGCAAAACTCATTCTCTTTCAGATAAGATTTCCTAGAATCATGCTTGCTGCCGTAACCGGAGCCGGATTAGCCACCGCTGGAGTGGTGTTTCAGGCTGTTTTTCAGAATCCTTTAGCAGAACCCTACCTTCTCGGGATTTCATCAGGAGCTTCGCTCGGAGCGACTGTCGCGATAATATTCGGTATCGAAGCTGTCGCCGCCGGGGTGGGGGCAATAACATTTGCGGCCTTTCTCGGCTCTCTTCTGACTATCCTGCTTGTACTGATGATCGGCGGCAGAACGGGAGGGGATTTCGGAAGCCTTCTTCTCGGAGGAATTGCAATAGGGTATATATTCCAGGCCGCAATATCCTTTCTTATGATGCTTAACCGCGATCAGACAGACCGCATAGTGTTCTGGATGATGGGCAGTTTCGCGTCTGCCACCTGGATGAAGGTGGGAGTATCATTTCTCGTTGTCTTCATCTCGATAATTCTGATTAACATGAACTCCGTTAAACTTAACATAATTTCTCTAGGTGCCGATGAGGCGCATTCTCTAGGCGTCAACCCGGAGCGTACCGGACTTTTTTTTCTGGCGGTAAGCTGTCTTCTGACCGCCGCTGTGGTCTCGGTCTCGGGAATTATCGGTTTTGTCGGCCTCATTGTTCCTCATCTGCTGCGGCTTTTTACCGGTGCGGATCACCGTAAGCTTCTTCCGGCTTCTGCCGCCGGTGGTGCCTGCCTGATGATTATTGCCGACATTGCCGCCAGAAGCCTGATGGTACCTAAGGAAATTCCGGTTGGAGTAATTACTGCGCTAATTGGCGGGCCGTTTTTTCTGATAATGCTTAGAAAGCAGAGGAGGAAATCGCTCTGATGCTTCTGGAAATTGATAAGGCTGAATATAACTATCGGCAGGGATTTCACCTTCATCCGATCAGTTTTGAAGTTGAACCCGGCACCTTCATGGTTCTACTGGGTCCGAACGGTTCGGGAAAATCAACCCTCTTTTCACTGATCAACGGAACGCGAAAACCGGCCGCCGGTTTTGTTCATATAAACGGACGGGAGATCTCCTCTTATCCCGGTAAACAGCGGGCGAAGATGATGGGCATGGTACCTCAGACCAGCAGCATCAACTTTGATTACACAGTCGGTGAGCTTGTTTCTATGGGTCGGTATCCCTATCAGGGCTTTCTTCCCTATGAATCGGGTGAAGACAAGAAGATCATCGACCGTATTCTCGGAAGGCTTGATCTGGAAGTCTATCGTGATCGTTCAATCCGAAGTCTTTCCGGAGGAGAATATCAGAGAGTACTTCTTGCAAGGGTGCTTGTTCAGCAGACGGAAATTCTTCTGCTTGATGAACCCGGAAACCATCTCGATCTTAAGCACCAGACGATGCTGCTCGGGCTTCTTCGGGAAGAGGTCCGCTCCGGAAAGACTGTAGTAGCCGTTCTCCATGATCTCAACCAGGCCCTGCATTATGCTGATCAGGGGGTTCTTCTCGACGGCGGCAGATGCATTGCCTTAGGAAAACCTTGCGAGATTCTTACCCCTGACATGATTAAACAGGTGTTTGAAGTAACGCTTAAAGAATACCGCAGTGACGACGGTTCGGTCATCTTCGGGCTTGGGGGAGAGGACACTTGAAAACAGAACTTGAAATTAATGCGGGAAACATGTCTTTTGACTGCCGCTGCGGCGATGATTATTTCTCACTGAGTTTCAGAACCCCGGTAAGAGCCCTTTCCTCGGCCGTTTTAAACGGAGGCCTTAGCGGAATAAGCAGTTTTCTGAACATGAAAGTCGATGAAAATTTCCGAGGGATGAAAACTGATTTTCCCGAACCGCGTGAGACCCTTGCCGAGCGGGCGGAATATCTCGGGCTTGATAGTCCCTGTGCCGCAATGATGACGGCCGCTTCAATGGAAAGTTTTACCTATGCCGAACGAAGGCAGGGCGGCGTCTCAGTCTTTTGTTTTTTAACATCGGGATTGTCTAACGCGCTTGCCGCCGGAGATCCGGCAGAGTTTATGCCCCGGCAGATGTTCAGCTCGACGCAGTCTGCAAGATACGGCACAATCAACATTGCCGCGGGAACAAATATCAGTCTGTCTGATTCCGCGGCGGCTGAGGCCTTCATTGTCTGCACTGAGGCAAAATCATCGGTACTGTTCGAGCGGGGAGTCAAGAGTATTCGGTCTGAAAGGACGGCTACCGGAACGGGGACTGATTCGCTGCTGGTCTTTTCACCCCAGGCCGCCGGCAGGGGGGAAGAATATTGCGGCAAGCATACAAAGCTCGGTCAGCTGTTTGCCGAGGCTGTCAGGGAAGCCCTCAGCATGTCCATAGATCGTTATCAGCCGATTACATCCGGGTAGCGCTTTCTAATCAGCCCTTCTTTTTCTCTTACCCTCTCAATAAATTTACGGTGTTCATTCGAATCCGGAGAGAACGGCCGGTGGTTCAGATCTCGCAGAATTGGAAGCCATTCGGCGAGGAAGGCTTTAAACTCATCATCGTAAGTGGCTTCTATAAACCTCGATATAATGTAGGAGACGGCTTCATCGGACGGATGACAGAGGTCTCCTGAGTACCAGCGGTAGTCACGTAGTTCATCGAGAACTATCTCGTATGACGGGAAATACCAGACTGAGCCGGGGCAGGCGCGGAGGGCTTCATCTATGGCGCACCTCAGGACAGCCTTGGAGAGCGAGTTCTCAGCCGCGTCATCCCTCAGGTGGCGGACCGGTGAGAGGGTGAGCACAATTTTAAGCTTGGAGTTTATCCTGAGCAGGCTGTCGACTGTCTCTCTCAGCGCTCCGGATGCCTCGGGAAGGCTCAGCAGATACCGCTCGAAATCTCCGGATGGACGCCGGTGGCAGTTGTTTACGACATCTCCGGTGGAAAGCAGTCTGTACGCGTAGGCCGTTCCTAGGGTTAGGACAACCGCTTCGGCCTTCCTGATGAAATTCCGGCTGACTTCTATCTCAGCGTTCAGCTGCGTGGCGAAGTCTGCGGACTTTCTGCCGCATTTTTGCGAATGGAACATAAAGTGGTAGTAGTCTTCCCCCTGCTTGAAACAGTCGGAGCCTACTATCCCGCCGTCTTTTTCGAGAAGCGCCGCGGCCGAGGCGAGTGATACCGGATTATATATGTTTCCAAAGGGGGAAATACGGGCTTTCAGCCTCGCTTCTCTCCATTTTTCGTAGAGATTGTCAGCGAAGCAGGAGCCCATGAAAAACAGCCCGCCGCCCCGGAGTTTCCACTCCGGGGGGCGGACTTTTACAGCTGTTATCTTTGATCTGTAGAAATCCGACGGATTGTCAGATGAGAGAGAAATCATAGTTGAAACTTGTTTCCTTGACGTCTTTTTCGCGGATCCTGCTGAAATCAAAGAACTCATCACAGCCCTTAATTCTCGGCAGGCTCAGAACTTCCTCGGGAAAGACGCATCCCAGGCTTCCCGCCGCACCGGGGGCAGTGAAATCGAGGTCGGACCGGCAGTCGTTCTCAACGTCAAATGATTTGCCGCGTGAGTCGGTAATCCGGCCCTCAATATCGAGCGCCGCGCGGGTTGCCAGCAGGAAGGGCCTGCCGCGTCTGTAGATTTCGGGCTTTACCGGCCAGGCTGCCGCTGCCTGCGTGATTGCCGTGCTGTCGAGTTCGAGCCAGATCTGCGCCCGGCTTATGCCGAGAGCGGCCATCTCGGCGGCAGCAAAACTGTTCGCCGTCGGCAGCGGATAGGATGATGAGAGTACCACATCTTTGGTATCTTTGAAAAAATCCAGCTGGTAGAGGGATGTTATCCGAAAGCGGCGGATGCCGGATTTTATCGCAGCAGCAGTCAGCTTCCTTAGCTCATCGAGTTCTGATTCAGGACAGAAGAATGGAAGAATAATCTCATCAGTTTTATTGTCGAAATCCCTTATACCGGACAGACGTAGGCTGTCCTTTCCCGGGACTATTCCGTCGGTCTTCATTCCTCCGGGGTTATATACGGCCGGCCGGCCCGGTTCTCCGGAGTTCTTGCCGGGTTTTACCGCAAGCGCTTCTCTTATAAGCTCGAGCCTGGGATCCTCACCCTTGTTATCTTTTTCGGCTACCGCGGTTTTAACCTCATCCTGTTCCTCGAGCCATTCCCAGAAAGCCCGGCGGGTCTTCTTTAGCCGTCCTGCCGGCAGGAAGAGACCGTCTTCGGTCTCTGCGGAAAGGTTTGCAGCCGAAAGAGCCGGGTTTCTGGTTACCTGGAAGGCTTCGGTTAAATCATCCGGTGACAGCGGGCGGTTCTGGGCGGCATCCACGGCCTCTTCCTGGGACCATTTCAGGGGAGCTGCCGGACTTTTGCCGTTTATTTCTATAATTTCAGCCGAGATTCCGGCTGGTTTAACACTAATACTGATTTTAAGGTTAACCGGAGGGCTGAACAGCGGCAGATCAGCGGGCCGTTTTACTGTTTCTGCGGTGCTCTCACCGATTTTATACACATTACTACTAGGCTGAACTTCCTTGTCGCAATTGATGAACACCCGGGTTCCCTTTGTCGCTGATTTAACAGACGAACGGTCAACGGACATCTTTGTGACGGTTATTGACGGCCCCTCATCTCCGGACTTGGGCTGTACCCTGATGCGGTCACCGATGTGAAGGCGCTGTATTACCGACATTTCAAAGCCGTTGCGGCCAGCTTTTTCGACTGTCCCGACGAGTCTGCCCGATACTCCTGCCGAGGTGTACTGGAGCACATTCCTCATGTCCTCCAAGCTTGAAAAGCCATGGGACCACATTCTGCCGTAGGAGCCGGCGAGAATGCTTCTTGCTTCCTTGATGACTACCGGCTTCTCTTCAGGGGGCGCATCGAGCATCATCCGGTAGGCCGTTACCACGCTTTTAACGTAATCGGGTTTCTTCAGCCGGCCTTCAATCTTCAGTGAGCAGACGCCGGCGTCGGTGAGGGTATCGAGCATATCGAGGCTGTAGTAGTCTTGGGTTGAGAAGAAGAAGCCGCTTTTTTTACTTCCGTGCTCTTCGCCATGGTATCTTCGGCGGCAGGGTTGTTTACAGCGGCCCCTGTTTCCGCTCCATCCTCCCATCCAAGACGAGAAGAGGCAGTGGCCGGAGATAGAGCAGCATAGCGCGCCATGCACGAAGACCTCGATCTCGGTCGGCCCAGCGCATATTGTTTTCAGTTCATCGTTTGTAAGCTGACGTTCGAGGATCACGCGTTCCATTCCCATTTCTGCAGCAGTCTTGACTCCGGCAGAGTTGTGAATTCCCATCTGAGTAGAACCGTGAATTGGCAGTTCCGGGAAGTAATCCCTGAGCATTCGCACCACGCCGATGTCCTGTACTATAACCGCATCGGGTTTAAGCGCCGCTATTCTGCTCACAGATTCGGCAAATTCACTGAGTTCGTGTTCTTTGATCAGGGTGTTCAGCGTCAGATAGAGTTTTTTGCCCTGTTTCTTCGTATAGGCAGACAGGCGGGACATATCATCGAAGGTGAAGTTCTCACCCATTTCTCTCGCGTTAAAGCGGCTGATTCCAGCATATACTGCATCAGCCCCGCTCTGAAGCGCGGCTAATGCACAGTTAAGGTTTCCGGCCGGGGCCAGAAGTTCCGGTTTATTATTGTTTTTATTGTTCATTCTCCCCCATCATACATGCCTTTTCGGCAGAATGACAAGGGTGCGTTTAACAAGGCTGAAGATGCTCAGGCACAGCAGGAGAATCAGGATCCCCTTGAAAAGTGTACCTGAAAGCAGGAATATTTCATCAAATCCGGCTTTTGCAAAGTTATCGACGAGAAGAAAGGATTCTATGCCGCGTTTTAAAAACAGAATTAAAATACCAATATCAAAGAGTGATAGCCCCATCTGTGAGATATTATAATAGTAAGAGCCGCTGCGGGTAAGTTCCGCGGAGCGGCTGATGATGAAAGGCAGGAGAGTCATTGCACCTATTGCTATTCGGAGGCTGAAGAGGGGAAGCAGCTGAATAAGTTCAGGAGCAAGGATGGGCAGAAAATTCATTCCCTCAGAACCGAAGCTATAAATACCGATATAGTCCGTGAAAACGTTAAGGGCTATAATTGCAATTATTGAAAAAAATATTCCGGTAATTATCTCGGCCTTTGATGGGATTTTTTCTTTAATATCCGGCAGATCTTTTATATTCCAGCTCTGATCAAGAGGATTAAACTCTCCCTTGTTTGGAATAATACGTTCGAGGATTACAAATATTATGAAGATGAAACCAACTACGCCGAAGAGAGAGTTGAAAAGTTCAATGAAATAGGCAGCTATCTCCCCGGCCGTCATCGGCGATGAACCAATAAAAAAAGTGGAGAGTGAGACTATCGAGGTGACCGTACATACTATCATCAAGACGAGCTTGAAGACAGGAATAAGTTCCGGGCCGATTAGAAGAACTTCGGTTTTATATTTTGCAGCAAGCTTAGACGGTTTGCCCAGCTCCACAAGAACAGACTCCATTTTCTGCTGATCAACCTCCATCTCAGGCCAGCGTTCTTCACAGATGTCGAGGATGAGTGATTCTATTTCTCTTGAAATATCCGTTCGGTTTTTAATCGGGAGATATTTACCCGCGGCTGCAAGATATCTCTCCAGCAGTTCTTTTGATTTTTTTGTTAATGTCATTTTATTACCTCCCTGAGCCGCTCGCTCTGGTTCTGCCATTCTTCTTTCAGGCTTTCGAGCATTTTCACTCCATTTTCATTTATCAGATAGTATTTTCTTGGCCTTGATGTGTCTATTATCCACTCGCTGCTTAAAAGACCCTGGTCTTCAAGGCGCCTGAGCAGGGGATAGAGGGTGTCCTGAGTCAGGGGGAAGCCGGATGAATTCATCTCTTTCAGGAGCGCGTATCCGTATTTCTGTACAGGCAGCAGGGCAAGTACGGCCATCAGCAGGTTTCCCCTTCGCATTTCCTGTATGTTCTTTTTATATAGTCCTTCAAAATCTTCAGTATTCATATATATACAATACTGTGCTTGACACAGTATTGTCAAGTATAAGGTTGACTGCTAAGGTAGATTAAGGAGTTTTAATGTACACAACTAATAATCTTTCACATTCCGAGGCAGCTGAAATTATCGAAATGATAAGGACCAGGGTAGAAGCCTACGGCAAGGGAGCATCGATAGCAGTGGTTGATTCACATGGAGAATTGCTGGCCTTCCTCCGGACAGATAACTGTAGGCCGTCGGTAATCAATATTTCAATAAACAAGGCATATACAGCCGCCCGCGAATGCAACGAATCGGGGAACATAGGCAGGGCTGCGCGGGAATTCGACTTTCCTATTACTAATTTCGGAGATCTGCGCTACACCGGCTGGGACGGCGGTTATCCGATCATCTTTGACGGCCGGGTGATAGGCGGGGTAGGGGTCAGCGGGCTTCCTGATGAGGTCGATATGGAGCTGGCGAAGGCAGGCGCCGAGCTTTTTAGTAAGATCTAAAACGTTTTAAATTTTATCTTGACAGCCTGTGGCTCTTGGGTTACCATTTGTTGTCGTTTGTTAACAAGTATAAGTATTTGTTGTTAATTACAGGAGTTAGATAAGATGAAAGCAAAATTAATACCACTGTATTTCCCGTCAAGGGACAAACAGTTCAAGGCCCAGATAGATTTTCTCTCAGGTGTTCTCTTCGAATATGCGGAAATTCTTCCAGAGCTCCCACTCGGAGCTGATATTCCGGAAGACGCCGACGCAGTACTCTTTCCCCAGATCCTCGGTGATGCCTACGATATGTCTGAAGAGCTCGAAGCCATCAGGAAGAAGGGGTATCCCATTCTTGTTATAACCTCCCAGTTCGGCACCTTCTCAATGTGGGACTGGGAAATCAATAATTTTATGAAATCAAAGGGTATAAACCTTATAATGCCCTATAACCTCGAACAGTCAAAGACCCTCTGCAGAGCTCTTTCGGTTAAAAGAGAGATGAAGCAGACCAAGTTCAGGGTGTATCAGGATAATCCCGGGGAGGGAATGCAACCCGAAATTTTCAAGTGCTTTTACTGGTGGGGTGACGAATGCACCGATACTATTAAAAGCAGATTCGGTGTAGAGATCGAGAAGAAAAGCTGGAAGGAACTTGCTCAGAGTGCAAAGGATATTCCTGATAAAGACGCCGAAGAGGAATGGAAGAAGTGGGATTTCCCGATTGAAGGTCTGTCAAACAAGGCACTCCTTAGTGCTGTAAAACTGTTTCTTGCCATAGAAAGGGATATGGATGATGACTTGGTCGGCGGAATGGGAATTAATTGCCTGAATGAGTCCTCATGTTCGGATACTACACCTTGCCTTGCGTGGAATATGCTGTATGAGAAATACGGGATGATATGGGCATGTGAAGGAGATACGCTCACCCTTACGACGAAATACATCCTTCATAAATCACTCGGAAGTCCGATTATGATGACAAATATTTACCCCTTCCTGATGGGTGACGCGGCGACAAAGCATGAGAAAATCCCCGGCTTTCCTGAGTTTGTTAAGGATCCTGATGATCATGTTCTGCTTGCTCACTGCGGGTATTTCGGTCTGGTTCCCCGCTCTTTCTGCAGCTCCTGGGCATGCAAGCCTCCGGTACTCGGAATAGTGGATGATAATGCGCATATGTTTGACGCACGTTACCCCGAGGGTCCTCTGACCCTTGCCAAGCTTGATTCGACGATGACGAAGATCATGGTCTCTGAAGGTGAGCTTGAAGGTTATGTTCAGTACGATAAAACTTCAGACTGCCGTAACGGTGGAATTCTGAAAGTGAATGACGGACATGAGTTTATGAAGAAGGTGTATTCACATCATCTTCTGTTTATGACAGGAAAGCAGCGTAAGGAAATCGAGCTCATCGGTGCAGTTTTTGATCTGGAGCTTGATATTCTATAGAAAAAGAATACTAACCGAAGAAAAAAGCATCTACAGCATTGAATATATTGAGACAGATTATGCAGACAATCATTATTGTGAAAAATCTGTCAATAAAAGCATGGGAGAGTTTTCGGTTAAGCCTGGTTCCTGTCAGGCCGCCGATTATTCCGCCCGGAATCATGTAAACTAGTTTGTCCATGCCCGCATAAACGGAGAATCCTGTATCAAGTCCAATTAGCATCAGTTTCGCCCCTTGTGAAAGGAGGATGATTAAAATTGAGACGACAGCAGCGTCTTTAACCTTCATGGATAGAAACATACAAAGTATGGCTACATTTATCGGTCCGCCGCCAATACTTAGGAATGCCGCAAGCGCTCCGAGGATAATGCCGGTCGCTGATGATACAAACAGGTTTTTAATCTCCCAGTCCGGCAGTTTATTCTTAAACAACACTATAATAAGGAGTATAGTCAGGATGACTGCCTGAACGCCCTTAAGAGTCTGAGTATTCATGGTGGCCGAGATGGTGGAAAACAGCTGTCCTCCAAATATTCCGCCGATGGCCGCGCCTGCTGCTAAGAAAATCATTCTGTTTTCTAATTTAAAACCGGAAATCACTTGTCTGATAGTCGAAACAAGTGCCATGGAGAATACTGTGGCCGAAGAGAGAACAGAGATTGTCTGAAGGCCATCCAGTCCTAGGGTGTCGAGAACGGGTTTAATGATAACGCCGCCCCCGAGTCCAGCCATGGATCCGCAGATTGTGGCAGTAAAAGCCAGAAGGAAGTAAATAATAACCATTGCGGTCTCAGAATAGAAGAAATAATTCCGCCGGTCAAGGAGGCCGTGTTTTCCAGCTTCGATGGGCAAACAAAAAAGACCGTCCGATTTAATCGGACGGTCGAAGATTCATTGTTTTCTTTTTAACTGAGGTGTTTGAGCGCAATTTTCAGCATACGTCTGACCGGCTCAGCTGCTCCCCAGAGAAGCTGGTCGCCTACCGAGAATGCCGTGATGTACTCTTCGCCGAGGTTCATCTTCCTTATTCGGCCGACCGGAATTGTTAGTGTTCCTGTTGTCTTCGCGGGAGTGAGCTCGGCGAGGGTCGCTTCTTTCTCATTCGGAATAACTTTTACCCACTCGTTGTGTGACGCGATAATCTCTTCAATTTCAGAGATAGGCAGGTTCTTGTTAAGCTTGATAGTAAAAGCCTGGCTGTGGCAGCGCATTGAACCGATTCTGACGCATTGTCCGTCAACCGGAATCGGAAAATCGCTGCGTCCGAGAATCTTGTTTGTTTCTGTTATGCCCTTCCACTCTTCCTTGGTCTGTCCGTTGTCCATCGCCTTGTCGATCCAGGGGATCAGGCTTGCTGCAAGCGGCGCGCCGAAGTTTTCGGTGGGAAACGAATTATTCCTGATAGTCTCTGTAATAGTCTTATCGAGTTCCAGTATCGCAGACGATGCCTTGTCGAGATCCGGAGAAGCGTTTCCGATTACCTGCATCTGCTTGACGAGTTCACGCATGTTTTTCGCGCCCGCACCTGATGCCGCCTGATAGGTCATCGAGGTTATCCATTCAACCAGGCCCTTCTCAAAGAGTCCGCCGAGGCCCATCAGCATAAGCGACACTGTACAGTTTCCGCCTATATAGTCTTTAATTCCGGCCTCGAGGCCCTTTTCTATGACATTTCTGTTTACCGGGTCCAGAACAATAATGCTATTGTCCTTCATCCTGAGGGTGGAGGCTGCGTCAATCCAGAAGCCGTCCCATCCTGCTCCGCGGAGCTCGGGATGTACCTTCTCGGTATAACTTCCGCCCTGAGCCGTCACGATGATATCCATCGTCTTAAGGGTCTCAATGTCATATGCGTCCGCGAGGGCCGGAATCTTTACTCCGACATCGGGTCCATCCTGCCCAGCCTGTGAAGTCGAGAAAAACAGGGGTTCATAACCGGTGAAGTCTTTTTCAGTCAGCATTCGTTCCATCAGAACCGAGCCGACCATTCCTCTCCATCCGATGAATCCTACTTTAACCATTAGTGGTCTCCTTAAATTGAGGATATAAAAATCTTATGCTCCTCTGTAATGAACGCAAATAATAATATGTTTGACCATTTTAGTCTATATTAAGGCGTTTTACTCTATATCAAATCTTCGTCTTCCTGAAGAACACTATTGCCAGGATAAGCGTTACTGACTCCGCGAATGCGAAAGTCAGCCAGATTCCTGTGTTGCCGAGGAAGATCGGCAGTACAAATAGGCCGACGAGAAGCATGACGAGGCTCCTTGAGAGGGCAATACCTGCGGATTGGGCAGGCTTATCGACCGCGGTGAAGAACATGGCCGAGGCGATGTTTATTCCCATGAGCAGCATTGCAAAGCTGTAGTAGAATGTTATCTCGGATGCAAGCTTAATTACCTCAGGATCCTTCACGAAGACGGCAGCGGCCTGATTACGGAAGAGCTGTAGGAAGATGAAGGCAATTATTCCAAAGCCGAGGTTTGTATAGATTGCAAGGTTCCGAAATCCTTTAACCCTCTCTGAGTTTCCCGCACCCCGGTTAACGCTTACCCCCGCATGGATGGCCTGGGCTGTCCCGAAGAAGATGATACCGAATATTTCGCCTACATAGGCCGCAATACTGTAGGCAGCAACCCCATATGCTCCTATCCGGCTCATCAGGACCAGGTTGAAAATGTAGACCGAGATGCCGATTGAGGTTTCATCGATGAATTCCGAGACACCGTTGTACATCATTCTGAAGATGTCTTTTCCATGAAAAACAGGTTTAGTAAACTTCCAGTTAGTTTTTCCCATCAGATAAAAAAGCATCAGGACGAATGGCAAAACCTGTGAACATCCGGTTGCCCATGCGGCTCCCTTTATTCCAAGGTCGAATTTTCCTACAAACAGGTAATCGAGGATGATGTTAGTAGCAGAACCTGCAAGCATTACCGCTACAGGAAAAATTGGGTGGCCGTCGCCCCTTATAAAGAGGTCCTGCGTGAAGGTCAGCATGAAAACGGGGGCGAAGATGAGGATTATTCTGAGGTAATCCTGTACAAGAGTTTCAATTGACTCATCCGCGCCGAGAATAATTGGAATGAACTTGAGAAGTCCCAGCCCGGTAAGAAGGACAGCGGCTCCAAATAGAACGAGCAGTAGCATCGTAAGGCTGTAGAAGTTGTCCGCCGCCTTGTTCTCTCCTGCCCCGCGGCTGATATTTGCCATTGTAGAACCGCCGATGCCAATCATTAGGCTTATGCCTGAGAATACCATGACAAGGGGCCAGGCAAGGTTAATCGCCGCCAGTCCGTCGGGTCCTACAAACCTGCCTATGAATATGCCGTCGACGACCTGGGCCGTCGACATTGCGAGCATTCCGAGTATTGACGGCACAGCGTAATGAATAAATATTTTTACAATTGAGTCACGCTGGAGATCCAGCTTTTTGTCGTTCATATTCCCTCGCGGAGGATATCGGTCGGCTATGTGCTTTTTTCTCGGCTGCTCGAGAATTGTTCCCTGTTTATCCGCATCCGCCCCATGCTTTACCGCTTTAGAATCCGGTCCTTGATGCATTATATCTTTTATAGTCTGTTTTTACATTAATTTAATAAAAAGATTTGGCATCCTGGCATTGCTGAGTTTATAATTAACAAAGGGAATTTTAAAAGTCGGAGACTTTTGAAATTCCAACCTTAGATTTAAGTGAGTATTTTTAGCAACTTACTTTATAGTAAGTATTTACTGAATTATTCTAATGGAGGATGCTTATGAAAGTTAGATTATTGGCTGAATCTCCGCTGGTTTTCGAAGCCCATAAAGTTCAGGGCCGGGAGATGTACGAAAAGAGCGGTACTACGGTAGTGCATCTTCTTCTCGAGCAAGGCGGTGTTCTTCCGTCTATACCCCAGCCCGATGATGTGTTTATCTATGTAATAGCAGGCAGAGGCATAATCCGGGTAGGTGATGAATCCTTCGATGTCGAAGCTGATATGCTCGTAAAATGTCCGATTGATATCCCTCACGGCGCGGAGAATACCGGAAAGGACGTGTTTAGGCTGCTTATGGTAAAGTCGCCGACGAGAACTCCGTAATTACGGCCTCTTGAACTCACACGGCACGCCGGTCTGACAGAGGCCACAGCCGTAGATGCCTTTCCAGTCGTAGCGTATTCCGTGCTGGGCGGCAATTCTCTTCATGTCGTGTTCGTCGCAGAGGTTTTTATCACGTGTTTCGTGGTTTTCGCCTATTGAACCCACAGGGCATCGCTTCATGCATACTCCGCAGGTTCCTTTAGCGGTTTTAAGGCACCATGCAAAGGGATCATCTCCGTACTCGCGTACATCAGCCTCCAGGGGCAGGCTGGTCACAACGCTCCCGAGACGGTGGGCAATGCCGCGCCTGGTTATCAGTCCTCCGGAAATTCCGAAGGTTCCGTGGCCCGCGGCCCAGGCATGATGCCGCTCAGACCATGGAGATGCTATTCCTACCGGGGTGTCCTCAAGAAAGCCGAAATCGGGAGAAAGTCCGGGAGCCGTCGTTGGAAAACCCTTCTCGGTTAACCAGGCGGAAAAGCCTTTTTTCATCCTGTCATTCATGTTCTCACCGAAGGTTCTCGTCCAGGCCCACTCGCGTGAAGGGTAGTAGTCTTCCTTCCTGTTCGCTTTGCGTGCAGCCTCTGATGTCGGTAGACACCAGCTGATGACCGATGCCGCAGGAACAATATTTTCCGGGAAAGCTTTCCTGAGCGCCTCATCAGGGCTCCAGTGGAAATCTCCTATTACAGTCTTCAGGTTTTTGATCACATAATCATCAGCAGAAGCTATACGTATGTCCGGTTCATCGAATACAGAACCGCCGCCGAGCTCATCCGGAAGCGTTTCAAGCTCGCTATGATACAATTTAATTATCTTATCAGTTATTATTTCTCTACTTATCTCCACCATAGCCGAGATTATACTGCCGCTCAGCTGGAATAATCAAGCAGGCTCCGGAGTGCTGTATAATGCATGGCCGCTGCCGTGAAGAGGCTGTTTTGGGCCTGTTCATAGAGGAGGGCTGTCTCCTCAAATTCGGCGGCTGAGTATTCGCCGAGGCCGTTTAGAAACTCAGCTTCATCAAGGAGCTCTTTTGCCTGCTGCATTTCAACTTCGGCAACTTTGTAATTGATTGCCGCATTCTCGGAGGCGGTTATTGCCTGCTTCAGGCTTATGCCGGCCGCCGCGATTACCTGGGTAACCTGCTGGCGGCTGATATCAAGCTCGGACCTAAGCGTGTTAATTTCAAAAGCGTTCCAATCATCGAGTCCGAAGCTGAGAACTGCCGTCGCTGAAAATTTCGGCAGTTCGGTCTGCGAAATCGCCAGATCTCCGCTTAGCTTGAGCTCAGGTTCAAAAAGCCACGTGCTGTTAAACTGCAGCTCAAGGCTCTCAGCAGAGAATTCAGCGTTAAGAATATCGATGCTCCCGCTGATAGAGAGCTCGTCGGTATTTATTTTTGCCGCGAGGGCTTTCACAAGCTCCATAAGATCAGCCTCGCCTGGGCTCTCAATCTGATAATCTTCAGGCACGACGTTCAAGGTGGCATATAATCCCGCCTCAGCCGTCTGCAATTTAGAAAAGGCTGTGTTTAGTGTAGTTCTCGAGTCAGACCATGCTGTGAAGGCATCACGAACATCATCAAGATCAGCCTCTGCCTTCTCATACCTGATCTTCTCATCATCGTAGAGTATTTTCTTTACCTCGACGATCTTCTTCTGGACCTCATGAACCTTAGAGGCTGAAGCCCATTCGAGGAAGCTTTCAACAGCATTCTCGGCAACCTCCGAGGCGATAGCAGCAGCCTGGGCTATTTTTTGATTATAGTTAAGTACAGTCTGTGCGGTAGTATTAGAATGAACTAAGGGGCTTAAATCTATCCCGAAGTTTTCGCTGAGATCCTGATTCACCGAGGCGCTGAAACTCAGCTGTTCAAACACCGGGAGGATCGCGGAGGCCTGATAGCCGATGGCCTCCGATTCCTGTTTTAAATATGAAGCAGACAGACTTATGGATGAATCATCGAGTTTCAACCATCCCTCTAGGGCATCCTCAGTTTTAAGGACATCGAGTACGGCGCTCTTGTACTCAAGGTTATTCAAAAGAGCTATTTCTTCTATCCGGCCTACCGTCCCTATGGTTTCCGCCTGGAGTGACAGGCCGATTAAAAATGTAAATATGAAAGCTGACACTGATTGTATGAGGCTTTTCATCTATTTCTCCTAAAATTCCCTGATTGTTTCGGCAATATTGCCCTTAACCGCCGAGAGCGCCGGCAGCAGGCCTAGCACTCCGCCGAAGCCGAGGGCCATAGCAACTGATGTTAAAAGGGCCGATGCGGCAATTCCTGATTCTGCCTGGAATTGCCCCGATATCTCGCCGAGCAGAGGCGAGATGTTATTCATCACGGGTTTGGCCAGTATGAGTGATAGGATTACTCCTATTACCGCTCCGGCGAGGCTGAGCGTCAGTGACCAGCTCCAGAACTCCCTTAGTATGAGGTTTTGTGATGCCCCAAGGGCCCTCTCGATTGCAATTTCCCGCCGCCGGCTCAGCGACTCGACAACCATGATACTGAAAATTCCGAGAGAGCTGGTGAGTAAGAGAACAATTCCGAGGATGTTTACAGATACGCTGAACATATTAACTGTGTTGCGCAGCTCTTTCATATAACTTGACTCTCCGTTTGTAGAACCTTCCCACACAAGGATGTCAATGTTCTCTCCGTAATTATTGGTAAGCGCCTGCCGAAGTGAAGCGGCAGTCTGCTCTACGGACGCGCCTTCACTCTTTACAACAAAGACACCGGCCATCATGTTGAGCATCATCTGAACGTTCATTCCGGACGGCAAGAGGGAGGTGTAGGGAAATATTAGGTCGCCTATTCCATAGGCCCGCCTGCTTATCTCCTCGGGAGTTTTGAAAACGCCTGCAATCGAATAATTTGTGATCACGTTCTGTTGTTTTTTTCCCATTCCGCGTCCGCCCATGAATCCCGGAGGCTGAATCCATTTTCCGATTGCGGTCTCCGCCGAGCCGTAGAGCTGGACGGCCATCTGCTCTGTTATCCAGACTTTTTTCTGGCCCATTTCAATATCTTTGTCGGTCATTGGAACTCCGTATAATAGTTCCAGAGAGAATACGTCAAAATATTGAGGGTCTGAGCCAACCGCAGATCTGAGGGTATAGCTGCGGCCTTCGGTTGAAATTTCATCGAAGGGCGGAGTGAAGATTACAGCCGCATTGCTGATTGACTGGATATCGCTCACGACGATATCAGTCACCTTACTGTCCCACTCCGACGGCCTCTTCTGATCAATTTTGCCTTCGGCATCCCATTCGCCGTTGGCTACATATAGGATTACTCCGTCTGCGTCGAGCTGCTGCGAAACCTCCTCGTCGAGGAGCTTGCTGGCACTTAATGAAAGAATAAGTATGCCTGTACCGAGGGCTACGGCAGTCAGCGTCAGGATTATCTTAAGGGGCGATTTTGCCCAATGTCTCAAAAGCATTGTTAGAAATTTATTCATTATGCACTCCTCATTGCCTGGGCAGGGTCAATTTTCATAAACTGCCTTGATGGTATCAGCCCGAACAGGCCTGTAAGAACTCCCGCGAAAACGGCACCTATGGCGATATAGATCCAGGAACCGGAGGTTATGCCGGCGGCCTCTCTCATGTAGCTGCTGAGCGGAATAGCAAAAACAGCTCCGGCAATTGATCCGGATATAGCGAGCATCAGCGCCTCGGTCAGAAAGAGCTTCATAATTCCTCTCTTTGATGAGCCTAACGCCATCAGAATGCCGACGTTTTTTTTCATCCTGAGGACGCGGCTCATCAGTATGTTTGAAACATTCACAAGGGCTATGAAAAAGCCGGCGGCCGAGAGAAACAGTATAAGAACGCCTATTCCCGTATTCCTGGCTATCAGCTGTTCGGCTTCGGCTCTGGGGTTTGAGATAACAATTTGATTTTCGCCGAACCGGTTTGTAAACCAGCTGCTAAGGAGGGACGCAGTCTCATAAAGCTGCTCGCTGTCATCGACGGCAAACCGGAGCTGGGTATTCATAAACATATTTTTAAACCCGCTCATTCCTCCGGTCAAATCTTTATAGGGAGAGAAGAAGCTCTTGTCGAAGATATCAGATACCGGATCAAGGATGCCTATGATGGTCTGATAGCCCTCACGTGAGAGGAGTTTCTTCCCTAGAAGGTCTGCTTCCGGCATCTTGTCGCCGGCGAGCAGCTCGGCCAGATCAGAACCCAGAATGATTATATTATCAGTTCCGGTGAGATCTGCCTCCGAGAAGAGGCTTCCGTTTGCCGAATCAATTTCCCATGAATTGAAGAATTGAGGAGTGACCGAATATCCGGATATCTCATCGAGTTCAGAGAGTATAATATTCGAATCTCGCTGAGCCGCGGCAAGATCTTCATCGGATATCTGCTGAAAGCCTCTGAAGTTTGTTATCTGCTCTTCTTCAGTATTATCTTCTGTAGGCATCATCATTCCCGGAGGAGCCTCGTCGGTCAAACCTGGGGAGATTAGGTGAAGTCTATTATGGTTCTGAACGTAAGCCCAGGCTACATTCGGTGCAAGTTCGGCCGCATCGAGATCAGCCTGGGTGAGAATAGCAGTCTCCCGGGCAGGTTTTTCCGAAACGGGCGTTTCCATCTCGTCGGCTTCTCCCCTGGTGCTAACGACTATTTCCTTGTAAACAGGAGATTTCATGATCTCGTTTGAATAGGCTGCTGTATTCATTATCAGTGAAAGCCCCGCAGTAAAGACACCGATACCTAAAGCCAGGGCTATTATCAAGAGTCCGGATTCGAGAGAGCGGTCTCTGAACCGGCGCAGGATGATCTTGACTGCTTCGTTATACACGGCTCACCTCCGGATCGGGCGAGCCTTTAATTAAAGCTCCGTCTCTCAGTTCAATAATATAACCAGCACGCCTGCCCTGCTCCGGGTTATGGGTAACCATCACAACGGTAACTCCCCGGCGGTTAAGGGATTCGAGAATTTTCATTATCTCTTCTCCCTTATCAGAGGGCAGGTTGCCGGTGGGCTCATCTGCCAGGATCAGATCAGGATCATTTGAGAGTGAGCGGGCAATGGCCACCCTCTGCTGCTCACCGCCGGATAGCATAGTCGGCAGATGGGTCATCCTATGCTCCAGCCCGACTTCATGGAGCAGCTGAACGGCTTTTTCCTTCCGGGCTTTATACGGAACCCCCGCATAGCTCATGGGCAGCATCACGTTTTCAACTGCGGAGAGCTCCGGAAAAAGATTGAAACTCTGGAAGATGAAGCCAAAATGCTTGTTTCGGATTCGAGCCTGCTCCATGTCGGGCAGGGCCGTGATATCATAATCTTCAAGAAAGTATCTTCCGCCTGTCGCGGTATCGAGAATTCCCAATATATGCATCAATGTTGATTTCCCAGAGCCTGAGGGGCCCATGATGGCAGCATAATCACCCCGGTTTATTTCTATAGAAACATCCTTCAGGGCGGTAACCTTTGTTCCGCCGAGATCATACTGCTTTTTTATCTGTTCTAGTTTTATCATTTTAATACTCCCCTTATTTGAGTTCTATCTGATCTTCGTCAATGAAATTCTGATAACTGCTGGTTATTACCTCATCTCCGGTGCTTAGTCCTTTCAGAATTTCCACCTCTGTTCCCTCAATCGAGCCGAAGGTGACCTCTGTTTTAACGGCTTTATTACCTTCAATTTTAAATACCCACTTCTGGCTCCCGGTTGTCAGATACGAACCTCTGGGCAGCATCAGGACATTTTCTTTCACACCGAGGGTAATGCTCGCGACTGCCGAGGCTCCGGGCGTCAGGCTGTTTTCGGTAATAGGTTTGGCCCTTACGGAAATCATCGCCGAGAGTCCATCTGAATCCATGACAGCTATCTTTCCAATTTTGACGATTTTAGCTTTCATCGTGTCAGAGCCTATTGTGACTATCATCTCTCCACCTGTCTCGAGTAAATTTGCGTACTGTTCATAGACATCGAAATCGATGAAAGAGTTGGTTCTGTCCGCGACAATGAATAATGCGTCTGTTTGTTCAATTGAGCTTCCGGGAATAGCGAGACCTTCATTGATACTGAGAACCTCCCCCGCAATCGGGCTTTTTATCCTGGTTTTTTCAATATCCTCTATCGTGTTTTCAAGATTCACCCTTATCTGATCGATTGATGCCTGCTGCTTACGAAGCGCGATGCCTTTCTTGACTCTTGTTTCACCTAGACTAATCTCATAGTCTTCTTTTTTCTCATTAAGGGTCTTTAGAATGTCCAGGGCATCTTCATAATCAGCTTCTCTCGAGCTCTTGAGTTCGGCCAGCGCCTTATATGATTGAACATCCTCATGCGCTTCCTGAATATCATCTTCAAGGCGCTTAAGATTGAGCTCAATGCTTCTAATCTGGTACTGATAATCGGTTTCAATGGATTCAAGCTCGATGACCGCCTGTTTCAGGCTTACCGTAAGTACATCATAGGCGTCATCGAGATCGGGTACATCAAGTATTGCCAAAATGTCCTCGGTACTTATAAGCGCGCCTTCTTCGGTTAGAAGCTCGTCAGCGTATCCATCTTCGGTGCTGACTATTGTTACCTGAGTGGGCAGAACTACTGTGCCGCTGGCTTCAGTTGTTGAGACAAGCTCTCCCGAATATACCTTTGAAACCGTGTATGACTTGATACTGACTGTTTCCGACGTAGATTTGTAATTAAAGAAGTAATAGACGGCCGCAACAGTCAGGATGACGGTGACTATTGTAGCTATTCTTGCCGTCTTTTTTTTCCTTGACGCCGCGGGGCCTATATTGTCGATGTTAATTATTCTTTCCTGTTCCATTGATACTCTCCGGGCCTGAATATAGATCTTTCGGGCAAGGCAATGGTTAACAGCTTGTAACCGTATTGTAAACTATGTAAATTCTGCCGATTTTAACCGGAAGGCTTATAGCTGATTGGGCTTTATAGGATTAAGATAGAAACATGAGAATCAAAACCGGATATTATAGGGCGGTATATTTTGCGGTTGCCGCTATTTTTATACTTATAATGGCCGCAGCCTTTGTATTTACTCACAGGATGTATGAAAAAAGCCTCAAGGCCGATATTTTCATCCATTCGAGAGAGCTTGAGCGGACAATCTGGCGGGCCGTCTCCGGTGAATACCAGCGCTTTTATTTTTTAGCGGAAGCTGGAAAGGCCTTATTGTCAGAAATCTCTGATGAGAATCTAAAAGATAGAATAGAGACTCTATCCGGCCTATACGGCCCGGCAGGGGAGTTCTCCCATATTATCTCAGCTGCGGGATATCTTGATCCCGAAGATTCGGCGAGGCAGCATTTTTTTGATCTGCTGGCCGGAGATTGGACCACTACCGAATATCAGCTGAAATTCAGAACTTCCAACCGCGATGTTAATTTTTTTAAAGGAAAGACTGAGGATGAGTGGGGTACCTTTCTTCTTGTTTCCAGCAAAGACGGGGGTATTTCTTTACTGTTTGAGATTGATACCGAAGGATTCAGAACCGCCTATCTCGAGCCGGCGGCGGTTTTAAGTCTGCCGGATTATCAGTTCGAATGGATTAGATTTGATAATGAGGATGAGAAACGAAGTTTTAAAGATGAAAGCCATTTCGATGCCGATAAATATTATTTCAGGCCGCTTCGGGCTGTAATAGGACTCAAGCCCTCCGATGATTCGCTGGTAATACCGGTTCCGGGACGGGGGATGGCGGTAGACGATTCTGGTAAACCTGAAGGCAAGGTCGGCGGACCGATGTTCATAGATGAACCGGATATGATCCTTGTGATAAGGGGAGCCTCAGGGTCTTTTTATTATGAGACCGAACGCAGGGCTGCGGTTAGTTACTTTGAAACGATGTTGATTTTGCTGCTGATAGGCATTTCGTTTCTGCTGCTGTTTTTTCAATTCGGAAAGTATCGGCAGATGAGAATTAAGGAGAGGGAGTTCGTCGCTTCGGTTACCCATGAACTTCGTACTCCGCTGACGGTCATCCAGTCGGCTGCTGATAATCTTTCCACAGGCATTGTCCCGCCTGAAAAATTGACCGCTTACAGCAATTTGATAATTGAACAATCAGGGCGGCTTGGCAAGATGATTGAGGAGATCCTGCTTTTTTCCAGGATGGAAGATAAGAAACTGAAACAACCAGTACCGGTTGTTATCTATTTTCCCGAAGTCCTAACCGAGCTTAAGTCCACCCTGGGTGCTATTGCATCGGCGGAAGGAGTCCTGCTTCAGTGGAATACCAGCGGTTTGCCGCCTGCGTGCCGGGGAGATTTGGAAACTATAATGCTTGTTGCCCGAAATCTTGTCTTAAACGCAGTATTTCATGCCTATGGCGATTCCGGGGGGACAGTTAGAATTCTGATGAAGCTCAGCATTCCCGGCAGCCTTGTTCTGTCGGTAGAAGATGACGGGCGAGGCATTGAGCCCCGGGATCTCAAGCACATTTACGATCCCTTCTATCGCGACAGCGTAAGCCGGCAGCGCCAGGAGAAGGGGAGCGGCCTCGGGCTCTTCATCGCAAAGCGAAAGGCAGAGACTGCAGGAGGCAGGTTGACAGCCGAAAGTCCGTATCTGAGAATAAACGGGCAGAAGGCCGGCGGATGCAGGTTTACCCTGAGCCTCCCCTGCACAGTAGAATCTGGAGAATAAGATGGTGAATATACTAATAATTGAAGATGAACCCGGTGTACAGATGACTCTCGAAGACAGACTGCAGGCCGAAGGTTACGGCACGACTGTCTGTGGAGACGGCCATGCCGGAGAGACTGAGGCGATGAGCGGAAAGTATGATTTAATTCTTCTCGACCTGATGCTTCCCGGTAAGGACGGATTTTCAATCTGCCAGAGTATTCGAAAGGCTGGAAACAATATACCCGTTTTGATGCTGACCGCGAGAAATACCGATCTTGATACGGTAATGGGCCTCCGGGTTGGAGGCGATGATTACCTGCCAAAGCCCTTTGATATGGGGGTTCTTCTTGCGCGGATAGAGGCACTTCTGCGGCGTTCCGCATCTCCCTCACGGAAGTCAGGGGCAGGAAGGAAGGTTGTAGTCTTTGGAGAGTTCCGATTGGACAGGGAGCGCGGAAGTTTGATGCGCGGCGGCCTGGCTGTTGAGCTGAATGCCCAGGAGTACAGGCTGCTCGACTATCTATCCCAGAATGAAGGCCGAATCCTCGGCCGGGATAATATTTTAGATGATGTCTGGGGATACAATTCAGAGATTACCACAAGGACGGTCGATGTTCACGTGGCAAAACTCCGTGCCCGGCTTGGTGAGTCGGAGAAGCCCCGTCATATTATCACCTACCGCGGCCGCGGCTACAAGTTTGAGCTCGAGCCCTAGGGCTTCAGGCTTTAGATTCCGCTGAAGCCTCCGGCTCTCCGGCCAGTCCCAGCTCGGCCGCTGCGGTTTTCATGCCGTCGATAGTCAACTCGATGAGCTCGCTCACATCGACTCCGAGCATTTCGGCTCCCTTCACAATTATTGAGCGGTCAACACCGGCCGCGAAGCGTTTATCCTTCCACTTGTTTTTGACTGATTTTACTTTCATGTCGAGAACACTCTTCGACGGGCGCACAAGGGCTGTGGTTGTGACAAGACCGGTGAGCTCATCGGTCGCAAAGAGAAATTTTTCCATAAGTTCGGTCGGTTCAACATCTGAACATATTCCCCAGCCATGTGATACGACTGCGTGAATATAATCCTCGGGCCAGAGCTCCTCCCGCATTATCTTCCCGCTCATCGTGCAGTGCTGATCGGGATATTGTTCGTAATCGAGATCATGGAGAAGGCCAATTATTCCCCACTTCTCCACGTCCTCATTGTTTAGCTCTGCTATATGGCGCATCACAGCCTCAACCGCGAGTGCGTGTTTGTAGAGGCCTGGCGATTTGTTATACCTTTTAAAAAGTTTTTCTGCTTCGAGTCTTGTGGGTTCCATCTTCGCTCCTTAAGCATATTTTAATGCGGGTAGGCAGGGGATTACAAGCGAAAAAAAGCCCCTCCTCCGGTGAAGGGGAAGGGGCTCAGGTTCAATCTGGAAGCAGGTTAGAAATCTATCTTCCGGATGAGCATGGTACCGTCTTCATATATTTCCTGAATAAGGAAGTTTCCGGAAGCCTCCTGATACATTACGAATTTGTAGGTTGGTTCAGCTATGGAGTTGCCTGAGTATCCGGTTGTCGTACCGGAAACCACAACGTTCAATGAGTCAGTGCTGTCTGTTACCTCGAAGGCGTGGTTGTATTCTGCCGGGAATGCATCTTGCCAGTGGGAGAGATCCGCAGCGGTGCCGTAGTATTCCATGACACCTTCCGGGCCGAAATTTGCCTGGATGCTGGCAGCATCCCTGTCTGTTGCATTAATCGCGGCGGAAAAAGATGCAATTCTCTCTGCTATTGTCATTGTCGTTGCTGTTGTCGGGGTATTCAGCTGGTTGAGCAGGTCTTCACATCCCGTAAACGCACCAACAAGAATTATTACCAGCAGAAGTCCTGCTCCTATCTTTCTAATGTTTTTCATCTTTTCTCCTTATGTAGTTACTATAACTGTATTTTAGTAGAACCTCAATAATCAGCTTCAACCAGATTGGGAACAATCCTCTGCTCATATCCGGTAAGAATCTTCCTGTAATCTTTTGTGAAGGCCTTATAGACGGGATTTTCCTTGTCGCCGATAAAGGCCGTCTTCATCCTGATATAGAATCCGCTTAAGATGTGCTGTCTCATTGAGAGGGCAGAGAGCGCATAGTAGCGGTAGTTCATGACATACCGCAGACTTGTAATTTCAAGCGGTCTGATTATCCCGGCATAGAGCTCTCTTGCCTCATCGTCTTTTCCTGCATCAAACAGGGCGTCCATGTCAGCCCTGAGCTTTACAAGCTCTGCCGTACTCTCAGTATGCAGTGCCGTCCACTCGGCGGTCTGCGCTGCCATGCTGTCCATTTGAGAGGCGATAGACGCAAGGGCCTCGCCTGGTGATGCCATCATCTTGTCTATCCTGTCGACGTTCCATTCTGCAAAATCTACGGCCTTGCCCATGACCGGGAATTTTTCACCCGGTGTCTTTCCGGGGAGAACTTCGACACCCTGTTGGGCTTCGAGGTAGACAGACTCACCCTGACTGCTCACCTCAACCGCCCCAGAATCAACGACGACAAGGGATGAGCCGTCAGCCCCCGCGTAGACCGTAAACTCGGTGCCGCGGATACCCATTATTGTCGATGGGGTAGCTATAATCGGCTCCTGAGTCATTTTGTTGAATTTGAATGCGACCTCACCGAGGGTTGTCGAGACAACAGAATGTTTTTTCCCGTTTATGTTCTGTTCCTTGATCGAGAAAACAGTACCGGGTTTAATAATAATCCTGCTGCCTGATTCCGGCTCAAGCTCGGCAACTCCGTCATCACCGGTTATGACTGTGTCTCCTGTAAAAACCCTGTCGCCTATAAACAGTTCGTATACTTCTCCGCTGCTGTCCTTCAGATCAACCCAGCCGTCGATATAAACGACGTCCGACTCCGCGGAAAACACCGGAAAACAAAGGGCGGAAAGCAGGAAGGCAGACAATATCGCTTTTTTCATCAGTATGGCCCTCCCCATGCGGTTATCTTCCTGATGCCGCCTGTCTCTGGGCTCAGAACCATAAATGTACGGCCTTCCCTTGAATCTAACTCAATTATTACCGAGTGCTCGGCTGTATATTTGCTGAAAAAGACCTTCACATCGGCAGTTTTACCGAAAAGTCCAGTATCCGCATCTGTCAGGGCTTCGTTCCTGATAATTTTTACTCCGCTTAGAGAGAACCTCGCCTCAGAGAGTCCTCTCCAGAAGCTGCCCGTGAGGACTATGCCATGAAGAATCTCACCATCGAGAAGAAAGGACTTGCTGCTCATCTCTGTCAGCTCCTCATGCCGGCCTTCGGCTATGAGTATGAGAATATTTGTAATCTCCTTCTCATCGACTTTACTGAAACTCATGCAGCCCGAGAGCAAGGAGGTAGTGAGAAGCAGAAGCAAGGCAGCGCCTGTAATCATTTTCGTTCTTTTCATATAGAGATTATAACGCTAATGATCAAAAAGTTCCAAGCCGAAAAAGCCATATAAAAATGAGATCTTCTATCATATCTCGTATGGCTTTTTCTGTTTCATCGGAGTAAAATCTTTTGACTATGAAAAATAACAATTCAAAATCGACATTGCAGAGGCTCTTGGTTATTGCCGTTCCTATGGTAATTTCCCAGGCCTCTGATACAATAATGCTTTTCGCGGACAGACTCTTTCTCTCAAGACTCGGAGGGGAGTATCTTGCAGCCTCCATGAGCGGCGGACTAACCCAGCTCATGCTGAGTTTTTTCTTTGTCGGAACCATCGGATATGTAACAGCGGTTGTTGCTCAGAATTACGGTGCGGGCCGAAGCGGGAAATGTGCGGAGGCGACATTTCAGGCTGTCATCCTGGCTCTCATTAGTTATCCTCTGATGCTTGCCGCAGCGCCGGCTGCTAAGATATTCATGGCCGCTATAGGTCAGTCTGCTCTGCAGGTGGAACTGGCCTATACCTATTTTCAGACTCTGGTCATCGGGATAATTTTTCTCGTCCTCCGTCATGCGCTGGCCGGATTTTTTATCGGTATAGGACGGACCAGGGTCGTCATGGCTGCCAACGCCGCAGGAATGCTTGTTAATCTTCCTCTGAATTACATTCTTATTTTCGGAAAGCTCGGGCTTCCGGCTATGGGGCTGCGGGGGGCCGCAATCGGGACAATCTGCGGTAATTTCATCATTTTTCTAATCCTGCTGGTCTCTTACTTGAATCGCAGCAACAGGGAAGAATTTTCAACTCATAAATCCCTGAGGCTTCAGCCGGCGGTTCTTAAAACCCTGCTAAAATTTGGAGTGCCCGCCGGAATAGAAATGTTTCTGACTATCGCAGCCTTTAATCTTTTCGTTCAGACCATGCATACATACGGAACTCAGGTTGCGGCCTCGGTAACTGTGGCTTTCAATTGGGATCTTGTAGCCTTTCTTCCTATGCTAGGTATGGGGCACGCGGTCACTTCCCTTGTTGGCCGGAATGTTGGTGCAGGAGATCCTGCCGAAGCACGGAGGACTGCCTATATGGGCCTTCGGGTTGCCTGGGTGTATTCTTTCACAATGCTGATAATCTTCGTTTTCGGAGCCCGGCTGCTAGTCGGAGTATTCCTCCCCGGTGGAGAGGCGGACGGGGAAGTTTTCACTATGGCTGTTACCATGCTCCGGCTCGTTTCCCTGTATATTCTTGCTGATTCCGCGCAGATAGTTTTTGTGGGTGCGCTTCGCGGTGCAGGGGACACGAGGTGGGTAATGACTGCTTCAGTAATTCTACACTGGCTGTTTGCCGCAGTTGTTTTTTATCTGATAAGAATTCTAAATGTGACCCCGCTGACCGCGTGGCTCTTCTTCATAGGTTTTCTGATTATCCTGAGTCTTTCGATGTTTCTGCGGTTCCGCAGCGGGAAGTGGATGAGAATAAAAATGATAGCCGAAAATGGAGATCTGCCCGAGCATCACTATAGTTCAGGTGCCTGCCTGGAAATCATTGCCGAAGAGCCGGTGAGCGGCCCCGGGGAGTGATCCAGGGGCTATAGCTTATCTCAGTTTAGCCCAGCTTTTATCCTTTATAAATAAAATCTCCATTGAGATCTCGGGGTTATAGCTGCGTATTTTTTTTTCCATGCTGTTACGTATCTGATCAAGTTCGGAGACCTCATTAAAATGAAAATCATCTGATACTATCAGGTGGACCAGCATGAAGGTGTCGCGGCCATGTTTTATGATCCTGAATTCATAATCATTTAGAGATAGTCCGCTTGTCACCTCATCCATAAGGCCCTCAATTTTGGCTACCACCGATTCAGGAGGAGCCATGCCTATAATTTCCTGAAGGTTTTCAATAAGAACTTTTATCGGAGCAGTTAGTGAAAGGGCTGTAATGACGATCAGCAGAATCGGGTCGACATATGGAGTAAAGTGACTCCACTTCGAATTCTCAATCAGCAGCGCTATTATGAACCCGAGAAGAATACCGAGACTGAGAAAACTGTCAACCATCCATTCCACGACTTCGACTTTCAAGAGCCCTGAGCTGCTTTTTTTTGCTTTATATCTTAAATAGAATGAAATAATAAATCCTCCGCCGGCGGCGACCGCGCTGTAGATAACCGCAAAGCCAGCGTCAACCTGGTTGCCGCCTTCATACAGAGATTTTACCGCAATGACCAGGGCGTAGACGCAGGATATGAGGATGAAAAGTGACTTGCTTACGTTAAGAACCGGTTCAAGCCTCGTGTAGCCGAAGTGGAAGCGCTCATCATCCGGCAATTCGGCAAGTCTGGAGACTTTTAGCGTAAGTATCGCGATAACGAGGGATATGAGCGAATAGATTCCGTCGAAGAGAATCGAATCCGATCCGGTTATAAATGAAAACACGAAGGCCAGCAGGACGAAGAAGATGATGCTGACCATGGAAAATTTCAGAGCGTTCTGCTCAATTCTTGCAGATTCTCTCATATATATCACCATAATTTAGATTTTGATCTCATCTAAGCACAGGACGGGGGGCGGTGTCAACTTGGCATGTTGAAGAAAGACAGTAAGTCGACTAAGGTGAAGAAGCAACTTAGGAATGGAGGCGCAGGCAGATGCGGACGGTACTTGGAATTCTAAATATTATTCTTAAAATCACTGTAAAACGGAACTTTAAAAATGGAATCAGGGTAAAAAAGCTTAGACAATTCGACATCTCCATCGACAATCCACTGACAACAGGCGGTACAGCCTTCAAAAGGATTCCTGCACCGGAGGGGAACTCCCAGAGGGTTATAGTCTATTTTCACGGCGGGGCCTATGTTTCAGGGCCTGACCGGAATCACCTCAGCCTGGCAATCCGCCTTTCAAAGGCTACAGGGAGCGACGTTCTGCTGGTTGATTACAGGCGGGCCCCCGAAAACACCTATATCGAAGCGCACATTGATGCGGCGGCAGTCTATGAATATGCGCTTGAAAATTATCCAGGAGAAGAAATAGTTATTGCGGGAGATTCATCAGGCGGCGGGTTGGCACTTGCTTTTACTATGTCACTTCGAGATGCCGGCGGCCCCCTTCCATCGAAACTGGTTATGATGTCTCCCTGGCTGGATGTCTCAATGTCAAATCCGGAGATAAGCCCCGCTGCAGATGTTTCTGATCCGGTGCTGTCCCGGGCAGGGCTCGCTGAGGCCGGGGCCATGTTTGCAGGCAGTCTGCCTCCCGGTGATTACCATGTCTCACCGGTATTGGGCAGAGCAGGCGGAATGCCGCCTATGTTGATGCTCTCAAGCAGCTTGGACATCCTGGTTCATGACTGCAGGCTTTTCCACCGGAAATGCAAGGCTGAAGGTACTCCTCTCATTTACAGTGAGTATCCGGGCCTCTTTCATGCGTGGATTTTAATGCCACCGGTTATTCGGGAAGCCCAGCAGGCTTTTTCAGAGGTCGTAGAGTTTATTATAGATTGATGGACTCCCGTCTCTGTTTTCCCTCGCGCGGCTGAAGGTTACGTAGGCCGCGGCGGATCCCTAAACCTGTTTCTGCCATATTTCATGAAAGGCAAATTGAACCAAGACAAAATGAAGACAAATTGAAACTCATCTTTTTATTGACAACAGGCAGGAGCTGTTTTAAAGTTGAACTGTCATGAGCATGACAGTTGAGCGGAGGATTGATGAGCAGGGTATATTAGAAAAGCCAAAGGCGGGATGAAATAATAAGGTGCGCCGAAGATCTCTTTATTTCAAAAGGACTTGCGGGCACCAGCATGCCCGATATTGCAGGCCGTGCCGACCTCAACGTCCGGACATTGTACCGCTATTATTAGACTAAGGAAGAGCTTGCCTTCGAGATAGAGATCAGGATCTTCGAGGATATGATAGAGAAGCTGAAAATTGCCTCCGAAATAATCACCGGGAAAAACGGTTTGGAGAAGGTAAGCGAGTTTCTATCTATGACCGGAAATTATTATCAGTTCTCGGAAGATGAAATACGGTTTATGGGTGAGTTTGATCATTATTTTACCGGAGCCTATCCATATAATATCTTGTCCGACCGCTTCGTGACGATGCTTCAGGCTATGGCTAATCCGCTCTAGGTTTTTATTAAGGAGGGGGCAGATGACGGTTCAATTCGTTGTGACATTGATGTTGCACTTGCCTCAGCGACAATTGAGAATGCGATGCTTGCCCTTGCCTAGAGGATAGTCATCCGCGGAGAGCATCTTGAACAGGAACAGGGCATAAAGCCTGCGTCGATGCTGCCCTGTCTGATTGACCTCTTGTTAAACGGAATAAAGAAACCCAACTGTCATGGTGATGGCACTAACTAAATTATTCAGGAGAATTTGTGAATATTGAAGATAAATACCGGGACCGGAAAGACTGGGAAAACCCTTTAGTTATAAAGCGGAATAAGGAAGATGCGAAGAGTATTGCCATGCCTTATCCGGATGCCCAGAGCGCTGCTATCGGGGCAGATTCTCCATGGAAGATAGGTCTTAACGGAAGCTGGAAATTTAATTTTTCCGAGAAGCCGTCGCTCCGTCCGAAAGACTTTTTTATACCTGAATATGATGTTTCCTCATGGCCTGAGATCAAGGTTCCGGGTGTATGGGAACTTCAGGGATGGGGAACGCCTTACTATCTGGCCTTCGCCTATCCTCCGGCAATAAATACGAGGCGAAGGTTTATCCCGAAAATTGATCACAATGACAATCCGGTGGGATCCTACAGGCGAAACTTTTTAGTTCCTGAAAACTGGCAGGGAAGGGAGGTCTTTATCCACTTCGGCGCGGTGAAATCAGCCTTTTATCTTTGGATAAACGGGGAGAAGGTCGGGTACTCGCAGGGCTCGATGACTCCGGCCGAGTTTAACATCACCGGCTTTATAAGGGGGGGGGAGAACACTTTGGCCGCCCAGGTCTACAGGTTTTCGGACGGCACCTATCTCGAAGATCAGGACATGTGGTTTTTAAGCGGTATTTACCGTGATGTCTACATCTATTCAGAGACTCAGACTTACATCAGGGACTTCTATGCCAGATGCAGCCTGGATGAAGATTATAAGGACGCTGACCTTCTCCTCGATGTTGACATTGCCTCCGGGGATGGCGGGGAGGAAGTGATGCTGGAAGTTGATATGCTTAATCCGGATGGAAGCGGGCATGGACAGCTTTTTTCCGAGAAGGTTGTCATCACTACAGAAGAAACCAGGCTACGCCTGTCGGCCCGGGTAAATAATCCTCTGAAATGGACCGCCGAAACTCCTAACCTCTACCGTATTTTTCTGACGCTGAAAAGTCCGGGTGGAGCGATTATAGGGGTGAAGCAGTTCTGTTTCGGCTTCAGGGTGATAGAGATTAAAGACGCGAAGTTCCTCATAAACGGCCGGCCGATAATTTTCAAGGGAGTAAACCGTCATGACTTCGATCCGGAATCAGGCTGGGCTGTTTCCAATGAAACGAGGCTGAAAGACATCCTCATCATGAAGCAGCACAACATCAACGCGCTTCGGACTTCCCACTATCCGAATGATCCATACATCTATGAACTCTGTGACGAGTACGGACTCTATGTCATTGATGAAGCCGATGTAGAGACCCATGGGGTCAGAAAGAAGGGCGTTCCCGGTGACAATCCGATCTGGACCGGCGCTGTTGTTGACCGGATGGAGAGGATGGTCCTGCGCGATAAAAATCATCCCTGTATTGTCATGTGGTCGCTCGGGAATGAGGCAGGCTTCGGATCCAATTTTATAGAGATGAAGAAGGCCGCACTGAGACTCGACGCGACCCGGCCCTTCCATTATGAGGGAGACGCAACTCTGAAGGTCTCCGATGTACTCAGTATGATGTATCCGACCCCTGAGAGGGAAGCGCTTTACGGAGAGAAGAAGGACATAAAACTGTCGCTGTATGAAAACCTCGTGAACGCTCTGTCGGCCGACAACAAGGGCTTCAGGGCAGAGGATTACGCCCACATGCCTATCATGAACTGTGAGTATGCACATGCAATGGAAAACAGTCTGGGTAATTTCCAGGAGCATATCGATAATTTTGAGAAGTATGACGCCTGGTGCGGAGGTTTTATCTGGGACTTCGTCGATCAGGCAATACTCAAGCGTGACGGGACCGGGGGTGGCAGGTGGCTCTACGGCGGGGATTTCGGGGAAAAAAAGACTCACGGCATCTTCTGTGCGAATGGAATAATAGGAGCTGACAGGAGCCTTCAGCCGTCTATCTTCGAGGTCAAGAAGGGGTATCAGAATATTTCCGTCACAACCGGCGATCCGCAAAAAAGAAATTTCAGAGTCCGCAATAAAAGGGATTTTACCTCCCTTGATGACCTTTACCTCTATTGGGAGCTGACGAGGAGCGGCCGCGTTGTCGACTCTGGTATGATGGAGCTGCCCGGCATTCCGCCTCAGTCAGCCGGTGAAGTCGAAATTCCCTATGGCAGCATTCCAGAAGAGGATTCAGATGAGTATCATCTGATGCTCAGTTTCAGGCTGAAGGAGGAGACCCTCTGGGCTGGTAAAGACTATGAAATTGCCTGGGAACAGTTTGCCCTGTCTTCTGCTTCTCATGAGAGAAACACACAGGAAGGGGCTCCGCCTGAATTTGAGGAGAGCGGGGAGGTCATCATTGTCTCCGGGAAAGGCTTCAGCCTGCGGGTGAATAAAAGGACCGGAAACATCGACAGCCTCGATTACGGGGACGGCAACCTTCTCGCCTCTCCTCTTCGGATGAACTTCTGGAGGGCCCTAACTGACAACGACAGAGGGTTGGCTAATTTTGCGCCCCGGCTTTCAAAGCTGCTGATTGACTTCAGATGGAGAAGCGCAACAGACAAGGGGCGGAAGGTTAAAGGAATCAGCATTGCTGCCTTGGGAAAGGTAGTCACGGTCACAGTGACCTACACCCTTTACAATTTTTCCGGGAAGGCCAGGACGGAGTATTCTATAGGCTGTGACGGTTCAGTAAGAGTTGATAACTACATTAGCCCGAAGAGGGAGATGATCCGTTTTGGAATGCAGAGCGAACTTTCCGGAAAACATAATATGCTTTCATGGTTCGGCCGCGGCCCGCATGAGAACTATGCGGATAGGAATCGCGGCGCGAAAATCGGCATTTATTCAGGAAAGGTTGAAGAGCTTACTCATAATTATCTGAGGCCGCAGGAGAACGGAAACCGGACGGATGTGAGATGGGCGACGATTACCGATTCCGAGGGCAGGGGTATAAAAGCCGAGGCGGCCGGAGATTCGCTTCTTTGCATAAGCGCCTGGCCTTATACCCTCGCCGATCTTGATTCTGCCGATCACATCCATGAACTCCCGAAGCGTGATACGGTAACCTTTAACATCGACTACAAGCAAAGAGGGGTAGGAGGTGATTTTCCCGGAGAGCTCAGCCTGATGGAAAAGTACAAGCTGCAAAAGGGCAGAGAGTACGCCTACAGTTTTATTCTGTCGAAGTTTTCCCCGAAGACCGCGGAAACCTTCCCGACCGTGATGAAAGCTTCCGGGTCGGTCTGATCAATTACCCTTAGGATCTTCTGTTTATCATAACGGCCGCAGACGCATAAAAGGACATTTTTCTCCCGTCCGGAGTACCATCCGGCACCCTTTAATGTTGTAATTCCGCGGCCAAGCTCGTTTCCGATTCTGGAGGCTATCTTGGCCGAATGGTCGGAAATGATAGTAATCTGAAAAGACTGCTTTGAGCCTTCAAGTACAAGGTCTATGGCATAAGTTGCCACCGTCATGACAACAAATCCATAGACTACAGTCTCGAGTTCACGATTAATCAGCCAGGATGACGCGACAATAAGCACATCGAGATAAAGCAGGATTCTGCCGGTGCTGATGTTTTTATATTTCGTAATAATCAGCGCTATTATCTCGGTACCGCCGGAGTTCCCGCCGTTGGAGATTGCAATTCCAATTCCGGTTCCGGCAAGTGCTCCGCCGATGAGGGCCGACATGAATCGGTCTTCGACTATCGCTTCTGTGATAAAACGCGGCAGGATCAGCATCAAGGCCGATGTTAAAAGAATTCCCATTATTGAAGCAAGCGCGAACTTCAGACCTATTATCCTCATACCAAGGAGAACCAGAAATACGTTGATAATCAGAATGCTGAAACCGACAGGGAATTCGGTTAAATAGAAAATGACAACGCTTAAACCCGTTACTCCGCCTCCAATTATCTTCGCTGGAATCAGGAATGCCGTCCACGCAAAAGCATAGAGAAACAGGCCTCCGATTATAAGTATGTATGATTTTATTAGATTGAATAACATCTCTTCAGCACCCCGATTATATGATTTTGGTATCCGATTATATTCTTCAATCGGGTGGTATTCAATATGTTCTAAAAAACAAAAGGAATAATCGCCCTTCGTTTTTTAGGGTAATCAGGGAATTTTTTCCTGTACCATTTTAAGTTGGACGCAGCCCTGGGCACGAGATTCGCTGCTGTAAAGGCTAAAAAAGCTGCAGCGGCGGGAGACCATGTTAGAAGGGCCCAGCCCGACCATTCGAGGATCTCGCCAAAATAATTCGGATTACAGACATATTTAAAAAGACCCTTCTGGGGGATTTTGTATTCAGTCTCTCCGGGGCTCCTGAGGTTTCTCAGAATTCTGTCTGAAACGAGATTGATTATAAAACCGGCAACGAAAATCGAAAAACCGAGGATGAATCGAACCGATATAAGCCGGGGAATTCCTAATCCGGGATGGATGAAGATTCCCCAACCAATTATGTATCCATTTATCATGTTAAAAACAGCGGAAAATAAAATAATTAAAAGCGGCACTCTATGGGAACTTTTATTTAAAAGGAGAGGGTAGATGAAGGTGCGCTGAATGTAGTGCAGCTCCCATATTCCGATGAATATCCAGTATTGGCCTTCTCCGATCCGCCCCGAGGTGATAAAGAAAAACAGGGGGATTATTACAGCAGGCAGTTCCATTACTATCCAGGCCAGAGACGCGTTAACCTCCGGCCCCCATCCTTTTTTGACAAATTTGCCATAGGGGGCTGTAATAAAAAAAAGAAGAATAAAAATGGGCGCTGCCAGAACAAATTCAGTAATAAGCAGCGCATGGTAAAGAGTGTTCATTTTGCCCCTCCTGAAGCAGTATATCATAAAAATGTTTACATACTGAAGAACTGTTTGATTCCTTAATGTCCTGAAAAAGTGTCCTGTATTGCATTTTTCAAATGATTTGGCTAGAATCCTTCGTGAGGAGAAAGCAATGCAATTTGAGAATGTCACTGTTATTAAGAAAGCTAATATCTACTTTGACGGAAAGGTCACCAGCCGTGCAGTAATTTTTGAGAGTGGAGAGAAGAAAACTCTTGGAATTATGCTTCCCGGCGAGTATGAGTTTAACACCGAGGAGGCCGAAATTATGGATGTTATGGCCGGCAGCATGGAAATAATGCTCGCGGGAGAATCTGAGTATACAAGCTATGGTGCGGGAACTTCCTTTAAGGTTCCGGCGAAATCCAGTTTTAAACTGATTATTAAAGAGCCTGCCGACTACTGCTGTTCCTATCTTAAAGGATGACGGCCTTTTTTAATAGCGATTCTTAGGGGGTTGCGGCGGAGTCTATCTTAATAATCATTCTGCGGTGACCTTTGACGGGGCAAGTTACTATTCATCCGATGATGCAAGTTTTTACGCGCCGTTGTGGCAGGATGCTCCGGGATTTTATGTAAATGCTGGTTTTGGATTCGGATCGGAAAATACAGGTTTTGAGTTATGTAATTCCGTTTCGTACTCTCTAGCTTTTCATGAAGGCTCTCATTTGGGCAAGACCTTTTATGGGAATTTTAATGAGGTTATGTTTTCTGCCTCGCTGCGTTTTTTTGAAATAGCTGACTTCATTCAGCCTTATATTACAGGCGGAATGTCATGGAGCTGGCTGAATGTTGACAATGGAGTTATTCTCTCTGGAGGTTCTCCGCCAGCCGCCTCATATCCGGGGCTCGGGATCAACGTCGGTGCAGGAACATTTCTGGAGCTTTTTGATTTTTTTCTTATTGATATAACCGCGGGATACCGAATCCTCGATTATCTCTCCGGAACTTATGAGGGGTTTTCTAGACATTTCGGCGGCGACGGAAGCGGCTGGTATGTTAAAATTGGTACAAACTTTATCTTGTATAGAGAGTGAAAGATGATTTTTCCGCTTGCCCGAGGGTATAACTCGCGGCCTTGCCAAGTTTGCTCGAAGGGCGAAACTTATCGGATTTATCATCCAGCCAGGATTTAAAGTCCTCTACCACGGGTGCTATCAATATCTTTCTCCGACTTTGAAACTCCTCAGGTAACAGATTGAGTTCTCTTAGTTCTTTTTCGATCCGGTAGAATTCCTTGATCTCCTAAGGGCAATTTGTGTGCTTCCCGCCTTCTTCTTCGTACCAAGGGATGCATCAAAAAACTTCCTCCGGGCATGAGCCATGCATCCGACGAGAGTAATATTCTCATTATATCTCAGTGCAGTATCATATGTTTTATATCCATCCGCCTGAACAAAGACTTTAAAGACATCAAGAAAACCAGAGATATACTTAGAGTTACGGCAAGGATGATATTTGTAATAAACTAGCGGGGCTTCCGGCGGCCCGCCTCGGGCCATGGAAACTTGTCTTTTTCGAGACGCTTCAGCCAGAGGTAGAATCCGTTTTTATCCCAAGAGATACATTTTAACAGTTTTCGGTTCCGGCTGCAGAAGATAAAAAGCGCTCCGGAAACTGGGTTCAAGATCATTTCCTCTTCAACAATTACAGAAAGGCTGTTTATCTGTTTTCTCATATCAGTTATTCCCGGCCGGATATAGATTGCAATGGATTCGAGATTGAGAATCATAACAAATTCTCACTGAGAACTTTCAGAATCATTTTTAGATTTTCGGGGTCTGCTGTTTCCGGAATCTTCAATGTGAATCCATTAGGAAACCGTAATTCAAATACTTTCTTTGGTGCAGATTTAAGTCCTGGGGATGTTTTGACCAATCTTGATGCTTCTTTCGTTTTCGAAGATTTTAGTTTTTTTCTCCAGTAAGCGAAGGTGCTGTATTTAAGCTCTTCTATTTTACAATATTCAATTCTTGTTAGCCCGCTATTTTTCCATTCTGCAAATCTATCTTCCCATAATTTAATGGTTTCGATGTTTTTTGACGCCATTCTATTCCTCCCAGAGACAGGATGCATTTTTTATCTGGATTTATAATGGTCTGTAGAATTGACGGTTACTTGAAATACGGCTTTAAAGCATAATATTCAACCTTAAAAAATCAATGAAGTCGATGTAATCCTGCAGCTCTTGCGGAATCGGTTTGTCCGCTTTTTCAAATTTCCGCTTTTTTGTTTCCATTTTCAGAAGTTCCTTATGCTTTCTGTTCTGATATTTGTTTTCAAGGTTTGTATAGAGCGGTTTTTTAGCCATTTCGTTTCTAATATCTGCCGGGAACGGACAATAACGGTAGAAGATATCACGTGCTACCGGATTGAGTTTGATTTTGCCTTCGTACTCAAAATTCAGCCAGGCGATATAATCCTGCGAAAATCTATCTTTATCAGATCTTGTCTTTTTAACGAACTCATACAGTTTCTCTTTGGCCGTAGTGGAAAGGCTAGGGTTCTTTTTATAGAACTCGATATAATCGTAGTAGGCGCCTACTACGCCGCCTTCGACCGGATCTGTCCATTTGGCTCCCGCGATGGTTTTCTGTAGTTCCCATCTGAACGAGGCCATCAGCGTCAGTACGGCATCATCAATTTTTTCAGAATAGAACAGGGGCAGGAATATACGACCTGGAGTATTTTTCCTGGTGCCGTCAACTTCCTGCCATAGCAGAGTTCTTGAGCCGGCTGTAGGGAAAAGGACAAAATACGGGCAGATTTCCTGTTTGACTATTTCGGTACTCAGTTTGTTTTTCAGCAGCACTTCACGGTAGAAAGCCGAGAAATCTCTGGATTTGAATTTTTCAACAATTCCTGCCAGTTCTTCAGGATGCAGGCAAAGCCTGTCTGCGCTGCCCATGAAGGCTTCGCTGAAAAGAAAGGGAAGGGCTTTCTTTTTTGAACCGAAAAGCACCTTGCTCACATCGCCGAGGACCTGCCGGATTTCATATCTGACCCGGTCTTCCGCCGTATCCTGAAAAAGATATACTACTTCACGCTGCCTGGGGCTGAGTTTTTCCTGCCCTTTAAGGACCTTATTAAACAGTTCTCCCGTCTTCGACATTGAAGGATTCAGCTCCGATCGGTATATTTTTTCCAGAAAATACGGGAGGGTCATAACCGGAATGGTTTCATCGGTGTAGAGCAGTCCGGTATACAGTCTGTCTACTGCGGTTAATTCGGCTTCGGTTAACAGTTCTTCATCTATAACCCCGGTATGCAGCATAATTCCGGGAATAAACCCCTTCAGGTCTGAATCGATGATTTTTAAAAAGCAGACCTCATAAAGCTGCCAGTACATTTCAGTCAGCCGGGTCCTTATGACCGATGTTTCGGCATCGGTTGCGAGTTTATTGGTTTTCTCTTTGAAAAGATTAATCTGTTCTCTGAATTCCATATTAAAATCAGGCGTCATGGCGGCAAACTTCAGGATCTTGTTCAAAAGCCCTTTGTATTTAAGCAGGACATTTTGTCCGCTCTGATGTTCTTCAGCAGTATTATCGAGTTTAGGAGGTTTGTCCGGATGAGCAGATAGAGTCTTGAATCTCTTTAATTCTGAGTAGACCGGATAATCATGATGCAGATCTTTACCGAGCAGATTCATGGCGTCTTTTCGGCAGCGCCAGCTGAATTTTGTAAGATAATGTAAAAAAGCGGCAATTTCCCGGCTCTCTATATCCTGACTGTTCAGTATTTTCAGTATCCATCCGTCGTTTCCGTAAATTATTTTCATAAGAACATCAATCTCTCCGGCAAGCTGTTCATTGCTTTTTTTCAGGATAAGAAGTGTCTCTCCGAGAAATTTCAGGATGTAACTATGGAGTCATTAAAGCCCTTATCATTATTTCCCTGAAGTACTAAAACGGTTCCAGCTTTGACTTTCTTTTTTATAATCGTTTGTTTTAAATCAAGTATTGCCTTAGTTGACTAATCACTTTGTGGACGAAATGTTATGTATTTGTAATCCAGGGGTAATATCTTGTAATAATTCATGGAGTTTCCATAGTTCTGGAAGACCAGCCCCAGTTCGGAGTTTATAAGTTCCACCGTTGAAGGAGAGTTTCCTTGAGGATAATCTTCCCAGGCTACTTCTAAAAGCTTGATCCTTTGAATTGTTTCAAAGGAAAAGTCTCCAGTCCAAGTGATTTCTGCCTTGGTACTTTATTTTTTAATCCGCATTCCCCTCCTGCATCCAAGACGCCCGAATCAAGCTTTGGGCATCTTGGCACAGCTGCAAACCTTATAAGGAATATTAGTGTATTTTATTCTTTTCGTTTTGAGTGAAGGAACCTTTTGATTTTCAGGGTAGGAGTTTTTATGAATGGTTCTTTCTGTTCCATTACTTCTTCAACTCTGGAAAAACGTCCTAATTCGCTGTTGATTTTTTCTTTAACCTCCTGAAGATACTTGCTTATATCTTCCTGAATTACTCCTGCGCTCTTAGGAAGATTTCTGATATGTTCATTGAAATTATCATAGTTCAAATGGATTTTAGCCACCAGAGTTTTTGTTTCTTCATCATGGAAGACCAGGCACTCTTCGACAAAAGCTTCTTTATTAATTAAATTCTCGATATTCTCAGGATATATATTTTCACCGTTGGCACCAAGAATCATGTTTTTAACACGGCCTTCAATAGTAAGATATCCGTTTTTAACGACCCCCAGATCTCCGGTACGGAACCAACCGTCATCGGATAAAACTTCTTTTGTTTTTTCGGGATCTTTATAGTATCCCATCATTATATTGGGACCGCGAACAAGTATTTCGCCGTTTCCTTCTTTTCCTTTTGTGAAATCAAGCTTATGTTCAACCTCGGAAAGGAAGCGGCCGGTGGAACGGAATTTCGTGTTTTTTGCGTTATCTCCTGCTAAAAGGGGAGCGGTTTCAGTAAGACCGTAGCCGATAGCATATGGGAATTTTGCCTGTCTTAAAAAGATCTCAGTCTCTTCGGATAGGGGGGCACCGCCGATTCCATAGAATCTAAGTTTTCCGCCGAAGGTTTTTTTCAGACTTATTCCAATAAGCCTGTTTGCAAGCAATCTGGTAAAACTTTTTTTATACATGGAAGACAAGAGCTTACTTTTCTGAATTTTAGTAGTTTTTATTCCTGTATAAATCTTTTCCATCAGAAGAGGGACCGTTAGCATCATCCCAGGCCTGATTTTTTTTAGTGCCGGAAGGAGCACACTCGTTGATGGTGGTTTTGTGATATAAAAAATAGTGGTTCCCCTTAAAAAGGGCACGTAGAGTCCCAGGGTTCCCTCATAGGTATGGGCAAGAGGTAGGACCGACAGAGCTCTGTCGTAATGCCTGAGAGGTGGGATGTGTTTACTTCCCATGACATTACTGATTATATTCCGGTGAGAAAGCATTACTCCCTTAGAAGAACCTGTAGTACCCGAAGTATAAATTATGCAGGCAAGGTCTTCAGGTTTACTCAATTTCGCCCTTTCAACAGAGGGTTTCTCCACAATGGAGGTGAAATCCTCATTATGGAAGAGATCTTCAAGAATCATAATTTTATATTTATTTTCAACATCTTTGAGTTTAGGTAAATGTTTTCTCGAGATAAAAATTCTTGATACTTCTGCATGTTCAAGAATGTTTTCGACTTCTTTCTGATGAAAATCCGGAAGAATAGGAACCATAACTCCTCCGGTACATGAAATGCTGAAATAAGAAATTACCCAGCTGGGGGAGTTCTCACTTAAAATGGCGACTTTCTCTCCTGTCTTAAATCCGTCATCCTTAAGCTTTTTTGATAAAAAACTTACTCGATTGAAAACATCCTTATAAGTTAAAGGTGTTTCATCGGAAAACGAGAGTGAATCACGTTTTGAATATCTTGCAGTGCATTCATAAAATAAATCCGGTATGGTTTTTATATTTGAATAATTCATTTAAATCTCCTGATGAATATATGTTATATCTAAACATATATTTAAATAATACTGTATGTCGTTAAAAAAGACCGACCCCACTTACCAATTTACTAAGCAATACCCAATCTGTAAAACAGAAAGTTCTTCTTCAATCATAAATCTATTTGCCTTTAGGCGCAAGCTTGATGTACGATCCTCCGGCACTCATTCGAACGGAGGGCTTTTTTTGAGAATAACTTCTTGACATCGATATATCTATACGATATATTAAGAATGTAGATATATCGTGACGATATATAACGAGTAGACATCTTTAAGGGAGAGTGCTTCAATGCTGGATAAAATTATTCTGGGTGTTTTGAGTTTAAAAGACCTGACATCCTATGATCTCAAGAAATCTCTGGACAAGAGCATCAATCACTTTTACACAACTAGTTACGGGAGCTTACATCCGGCTCTGGTTAAACTGGAAAAGAATAAGCTTGTGACAAGCCGGGAGTTTGTCGAAGGAGGCCGGTCCAAAAAGCTTTATTCTATAACAGAGTCGGGCAGGCAGGACTTCACAAATTGGTTGTCCAGTGATATTCAGATTTCCCGTTTAAAAGAAGATTCTCTGGTCAGGATTTTCTTTTTCGGAATGCTCGAACCGGAGGAGCGTCAGAATATAATAAGCACCTATCTTCAGAGCATCGACACAGCTATGAATGAACTTCTCGCTTTACGGGAAGATATTCAGCAGGTGAATGTTTCTCCCGATTTTCAGGATATAGCCCGTTATCAAATAGAAACACTGAATTACGGAATTGATCATTCACATTTTTTGAGTGACTGGTTTAACGACTTTCTAGTAAACCGCACAAAAAAGGAGACAGAAAAATGACTAAATGGATAATTATAATCTTGGCGTTGCTTATAATTTCGGTATTTGTATTTCTTATAGTCCCACTTTTTAAAGAGATGGATTTTCATAAACCGACTGGAAAAAACAAAGTGGGTACCAATCATTTTGAAATATATGATAATAAGAGAGAGAGAAGAATCTCTGTGCGCGTATTCTATCCCGCTATCGCTGAATCGGGAAGTGAATATCTGCCGGTAATGGATCCCAACGTTGGTAAAGCTTTCGGCAAAATGTATCATATTCCAGGAGGCGGTGGGAAGTCGTCCCCGTCCAACTCCCTCATAGATGGCCGGATCGTCGAAGGGATGTATCCGGTTATCATATTCTCCCATGGTGCCTTTTCTTATGATACACAAAACCTCTCAACGCTGGAGGATCTGGCTTCCAATGGTTATATCGTATATACCTTATCCCATACTGATGAAGCACTTCTCACAATATTTCCCGGTTATGAACTGGCTCCGGCTCCCGATACAAGCTTTATAGAAAATTCCATGAAGATGAGCAAAGAGGCCGTCATAGAATACAAGGAGCAGATTGAGATACTGACCGGTCTTTCACCGGGCGCAGAGAAATTAAAGGCACACAAACATTTGGGAGTGAATTTCTACAATGGACTCAAACCCTACCTTGAGCAGAGGTTGACCGATATACATTTTCTTTTAGGCAGTTTGAAAGGCCTTCAGGCAGACTCAACCTTTCCCGTTGCAGGGAAAATGGACCTGGACCGGATAGGTATGTTCGGCCACTCTTTCGGCGGGATTACAACCAGTTATATCTGTTCCGAAGAAGACTCACCGGTTAAGGCTGGCATCAATATGGATGCCCCAGTTATTATCTATGACGATGATATTCCCCGGCTCAAAAGGCCTTTCGCCTTCTTCTACAGTACGGAAACAAGTTTAATTAAAGAGGGAACCATCAATCTGACGGGATGCAATTCCTTTTTTGAAGAAGACAGCTCCAATCCGGTTTTTTCTCTCTCTTTTGAGGGAACAGCACATTATAACTTTTCCGATTTCAATTTCATGCCCCCCTTCTTCCGCTATACTCCCATGCTGGGATCTATCGACGGTATGAAAATGTCTAAAATTCTGAATCGTTCTGTGCTGGAATTCTTTGATTATACATTGAAAAAAGATGATGAGAGCTTCTATGCTGCAGGTGATTCTCCCTATGAGGAAGTTACTATAAAGTTGAAATAATCTAATGCTGTAACATTATTTTTTGTTTCAAATACACCAGATAAAATTAAAAAAGCTGAAGAGATATCAAAACTACTTATTAAATATGGAGCGGATATCAATAAAAGGGATGTTGTTTTTGGAAGTACTATGTTGCATGCTGCGATGGATTTAAAAACTGTTCGTTTGTTAATTGAATTAGGCGCAGATGTAAATGCTGTTGAATTAAAATTTGGAAATACTCCATTACATGCTTGGGTAATTAGTTATAAAAATGATTTAGAAATGATTCAATATCTTATAGAGCATGGTGCTAATGTTAATATAAAAAATAATTTAAGAAAAACAGTAATTGATTATGCAAATGACAGAGAGCTAAAAGACTCAAAAGATAAAAAAGAAAGAGAAATATACAATGTATTACATCTCAGCAAATAAAAATTGTTTCATATTTTTTCAATGGTGGTTATGGTATCTGTGTTGTATAGTTATTCTATGCCTGCACCAATATTAATTACTAAACTGTATATACCCCCGCTTCAACCTAAAACTGTGCTTCGGCCTCATCTTATTAAGCGACTGAATGACTGCAGGCAATGTAAACTGACCCTTGTCTCTGCTTCCGCTGGTTTTGGTAAAACAACTCTGATAAGTGAATGGGTCGCGGGATGTAAGCAGCCGGTCGCCTGGTTGTCCCTGGATGAAGAGCACAATGATCACAGATGTTTTCTAACGTACTTCATAGCTGCCTTACAAACAATTAATACTGGGCTTGGCGAAGGGCTGCTAACTATGCTTCAATCGCCTCAGCCTCCATCAACTGATTATATTCTGACGAATCTGCTCAATGAAATTGCAACTTTCCCTGCCGCCTTTGTGCTTGTTCTTGATGATTATCACCTAACTGATTCCACTGAGGTTGATGATACCGTTGCCTACCTGCTTGAGCATATGCCGCCTCTAATGCACCTTGTTATCGCAACACGTGAGGATCCGCATCTTCCCCTGGTTAGGTTAAGGGGACGGGGGCAAATGATAGAACTTAGGGCTGCAGCCTTGCGATTTACTCTTTCTGAAGTCAAAGGATATCTCAATGAGGTGATGGATCTGGATCTATCAACTAACGATATTGCGGCCCTGGAAACACGCACCGAAGGCTGGATTACAGGTCTGCAATTAGCTGCGATTTCTATGCATGGACAAGAAAATATTACCGGTTTCATTGAATCTTTCACCGGCAGCCACCATTTTATTTTAGATTATCTGATTGAAGAAGTCCTGCAACAGCAGTCAGATAGTATCCAGTCTTTCCTGCTTAGTACATCTATCCTCGATCGTATGTGCGGATCCCTTTGTGATGCAGTTTTACTTACATCCTCCGGTACGGGACAGGAAACTCTGAGATCCCTTGAACAATCCAATATGTTTATTGTCCCTCTTGATAACCAGCGGCGCTGGTATCGTTATCATCATCTTTTTTCTGAATTATTGAAACAGCGACTACAACAGAGAACTGCTTCGTTTTTGGAGGACAGAGGAATTGCTGAATTACATATTCGTGCAAGTGAATGGTATGAAAAAAATGATCTAAGCTTAGAAGCTTTTCATCATGCGACATTGGCCAATGATATTGACAGGGCCCTTCGCCTGGTTGAAAGTAAGGATATGCCCCTATACTATCACGGTTCTGTGGGTTCTGTTCTTAACTGGTTAAAATCACTGCCGAAGAGTGTAATGGATGATAAACCTCTATTATGGATAACCTATGCCTCCGTCTCTCTGGGTCTAGGTCAAATTACCGGTGTTGAACATTATCTGGAAGCAGCTGAAACAGCTGTAGCAGCTGTCGCAGTCCTGGACGAAGCTCCTCATGATATTATAAGCCGGGATATGACAGGACGTATTGCCTCTATGCGGGCTATATTGGAAGTTCCTAAGTATGATGCAGAAACTATAAAAATCCAATCTCTCCGTGCATTGGAGTATCTTAATCCTTCGAATCTGTCAGCCCGAACAACCTCTCTATGGTTGCTGGGTCATGCATACGAACTTCTGAAAGATCATACTGCAGCTAAAAAAGTCTTTAATGAAACAATTTTATTGGGTGAAACTTCAGGTAATATTCTATTTACTGTATTGGCTAAAGCCAACCTTGGCAGTTTACTGGAAGCAGAAAACCAGCTTCATCGGGCAGCTGAAAGCTATAAGCAAATACTTCAAGTTGTTGGAGATCAGCCACTGCCTGCTCTCTGTGAAGTTCATCTGGGTTTAGCCCGGATATTCTACCAATGGAATGATATGGATTCTGCCTTACAACATGCAAATTCAAGTATTGAACTTGCCAGCTTGTTTGAAAATACTATTGACAGATTTATTGTATGTGAAATTTTTCTGTCCCATTTAAAACTTGCTGCAGGAGATATTGATGAGGCGGCTTCTCTCCTGGCAAGGATCGCTCATTCAGTACATCAATATGATTTCGTTCATCGGATTCCTGAACTTGCAGCCCAGCAGGTTCAGGCTATGATCAAACAGGGAGATCTGGAATCTGCAGCTAAATTGTCCGAAAAGCATGATCTTCCTATAAGCGCTGTACAGGTATTTCTGGCCGGGGGAGATTCATCCTCTGCATTAAAAATACTGGAAGTTTTACAGCCTGAGGATTGTACGTTAAATTGGAATAATGAACAACTTACAGTCATGATACTACAGGCAATTGCTTTATTTAATAATGATGAAAAAACGAAAGCTTTCACATTAATGAAAAAAATACTTAGCTTCACAGAAGCCGAAGGGTTTATTCGTATCTTTGTGGATCAGGGTATGCCCATGTTCAGACTTTTATCAGAAACAGCCGCACAGGGAATTGGGCGAGAGTATATTAGCCGCCTGATGGCTGCTTTCAAAGAAAATAAAAAACACAATGAAGAGATACAGCCTTTAATCGACCCGTTAAGCCCGAGAGAAATAGAAGTACTGAAGCTTATTGCCCTTGGTCTCTCCAATAATGAAATTTGTAACAAACTCTTTCTTGCCCTGGATACAGTCAAAGGTCACAATAGAAGGATATTCAGTAAACTTGATGTAAAAAACCGTACAATGGCAATTACAAAAGCCCGATCTCTCAATATTCTTAGTAACATCCAGTAAAATAACACCTCAATCAACACCACAAACAACACTTTAGTGTCTACCGAACTTGTTTTGCAGCAGTTATGTTTTATTGATGGTCAATAAAACAGACACGGATAAATCCATGATTTATCAAATCAGGTTGAGCGGCAGTCTTCCCGGTAAGTGGTCCAAGTGGTTCGATGGACTGACTATCACGAATGGTAGCAATGGTGAAACCCTTATTACAGGATCTGTAGCTGATCAGGCCGCTTTGCATGGATTACTAAAACAGATACGTGATATAGGAATGCCGTTGATCTCTATCAACCGTTTATATTTAGAGAAGGATAAAATGAAAGGAGAAGAAGAATGAAGAAAACGATACTTACAATTTTAATAATGTTGTTCATTTCAACATCAATTTTTGCATGGGATGGAGAACGAAAGGGATTCATCCTAGGTCTTAGCTTGGGGTCAGGCTTTGAGGTTCACAACGGAATACAATGGGACGCTATTGGTCCTGATACAGACAGTAATGCATCATGGGCATTTGCAGCATCACCCAAAATAGGATATGCCTTTAATAACAATATCGCTGTTTTCTATACAAGATATCCCCTAACATATGATCTGAAATCTACAACTGGAAGTGATGTGGGAATTATTAGCTGCACAGAAGCTCTTCAAGTGATTTATTTTTTAGAGGATAAAGCACCTTCCTTTTTCTTTGGATTAGGCGCTGGAATAGGGTATTTTTTTGATCAGGAAGTCATGGATGAACCAGCCATGAATTATTCCCCCAATTCCTTAAAAGGATTAGGTCTAATGGCTTCTATGGGGTTTGAGCCAATCAAGCATATCATCACTGAGCTGGTTATACATTATAGAGTTCCCCAAGAGGAGGCCTCCGTATTTGCCTTTTCCCTTTTGGTTGGTACTATAGGATATTAGGGGGATTATAATGAACGAGAAGAAAACTACTATAATTCTTGGAATCGCTTTTGTTCTGCAATTTATTACGTCATTTTTAAACGGTGTTTTTATTAAGCCATTATGGTTCGTTTCTGGCAATATGGAACAGACTCTTATGAAAATAGCTGAAAACAGTAATATTTTCCGCCTGGCAATATTTCTTGATGTTTTAACTGGTTTGGGAGTCATTTTTCTCGGAGCTATTTTATTTATTACCCTCAAGTCAATTAACAAATATCTTGCCACAACAGCATTCGCATTCTATATATCCGAAGGAACATTGCTTGCTGCAAGTAAACTTGAATCATATAAATTACTTCTACTTAGCCAGGATTTTATCTCGAATTCGAATTTCCCCGAATTATTGAAAATGGCAAATTACTCCTATCATTCTATGGATTTTGTTGGAAATACCTTACATATGCTCGTCTTTTGTATCGGCGCAATTATGTTTTATTATTTACTAACTAAATCAGCTAAAATCCCCAAATGGATTTCTTATTGGGGCTTGATTTCTCTAGTACCTTTATTAATCGGAACAATTGCTCAAATCTTTTCTTATTCAATCCCGTTTTTATTCTATATCCCGTATGTTCCGTTTGAATTATTCATTGGTATCTGGATAATAGTAAAGGGGCTTTCTGTATCTGAATAATTTCCTTTTATTTGCCCGGAAGTGATGATATTGTTGGTATAGCAACTTAAGGGGACAAAATGATCCTAGAGGCAAGCCCCTGGGGGAAGTTCGTGTCTTTCGTGGTGGAAGCTTGATCAGTACTGCCTCTGGTAGCAGTACGACCTTCCGGAGCGGCAGCGAGCCGTCCATAAAGCGTTTCTTTGTTGGACTACGTTTGGTCCGGAGCCTATCCAAGCATGGAGGGAGTTAAACATGGAAAGTATAATAGTTCGTTATCTCTCAAAATATATTGAACTTACAGAAGAGTTGGAGAATGCACTGGCTGAGAACCTCCTGATAAGAGAATACCCCAAAGGTACGATTCTGTTGCAGGAAGGAGAGATTTGCACTGAGTGTTTTTTTATATTAAAAGGTCTTATCAGAACTTATTATTTGAAAGAGTATGAAGAGGTAACTACCGATTTTCATATGGAGGAACAGGTTGTATCTCCCTCCTGTTACGGCCAAAATACGCTCTCTGATCTCTTTCTGGAGTGTTTGGAAGATACTGTTGCCTTTGTCGGCACTCCGCAGATGGAAAGCGATATGTATTTGAAATATCCTCAACTGGAAACATTGTCCCGGGTTATAGGTGAGAAAATCATGTCCAGTTACAGGGATAGCCTTGATGCTTTCAAAATGTCATCTCCCGAAGAAAGATACCTCAATCTGGTAAAAAATAATTATGACTTAATTCAAAGGGCTCCACAGTATCAGATAGCCAGTTTTCTGGGTATAAAACCGGAATCTTTAAGCCGAATCCGGAAAAGAATATCAAAATCCAAATAGCCATCAATCTTTCTTAACTTTAGTCAATGTACAATTCCAAGCATCTCTTTTAATCTGGATATAGATTATTTTTACTGGAAGAGGAGGAATGATAAAATAATACTTCTAAAGTACTTCGTACTTTTTGTAATTTTATCATTTTGAAGTTTGACAATGTCAAACATCACCTCCGTTACTTGCCTTCCATGGCAAGATCATTTTATAGGAGAAATTATGAATCGAAATTTTGTATTAAAGAGACCTCAAAGTATGGTTGGAATCGCGACAAGTCTGTATATGACACTCGCTTATCTTGCTGGAATCATCATATTTATTGTAGTACTCCGGTATCCTGCCATAACAGAAGATATCGACAAGGTTAAGATTATTATTGAAATGAGAACGATGGTGTTTCTAACAAATTTAATCATGTATGTATTTTTTGGTCCGGTTCTCATCCTATTCATTTTGTTCTTAAAATCTATGCTGGATAATAGTGAAATTATGCTTGTAAGATTCTCGGCAATCACCGGATTTATCTGGGCGGGGTCACTTACGGCTAGCGGAATGATTGCCAATGGAGCTATAGAACCTATCACCAGGCTTTTTTCTGATAATCCTGACCAGGCAATATACCTTTGGCAGATGCTTGATACAGTTTCCATGAGTCTCGGAAACGCAAACGGAGAAATCCTCGGCGGACTCATGACCTTAGGGTTTGGTCTGGCCATGCTGAAGGGTGAACACTTTTCCAGAGGATTGGGTGTGTTCGGAATAATTGTTGGAGCCATTGGAATAATATCCCTGATTCCGGCACTCGTCGATTTGGCAGTGGTTTTCGCACTTCTGCAATTAGTATGGTTTGTGTTAACAGCTTTTTTCTCTGTCAGAATAATAAGAGGCGCTTCAAAATGAAAGCAGTTTTAGTGACCAGATATGGCGGACCAGAAGTTCTAAAGGTTATGGAAGTACCAACACCAGCGCCAAAAGAAAAAGAGGTGTTGATTAAAATCCATGCAGCCGCAGTAAACAATACAGACCCTGTTTTTAGAAAAGGCAAACCGTTTGTATCAAGATTTTTTACTGGTTTATCTAAACCGAAACATTTTATACCGGGAGATGTTTTGGCAGGTGAAATAGTTGAAATCGGTAAAAGGGTGACTAAGTTCAAGACCGGTGCAGAAGTTTATGGTTACTCTACCGATACTTTAGGTACACATGCTGAATATAAGTGTTTATCTGAAGATTCAGCGATAGTAGATATACCTGAAAATATGAGTTATGAAGAAGCTGCCGGTATTGTTGATGGTGGATTGACTGCCCTTGTTTTTCTTAGAGATAAAGGCGGAATAAAAAATAAGCAGAAAATTCTTATCTATGGTGCGTCAGGTTCTGTCGGCACAGCTGCTGTTCAAATAGCAGTCAGCTATGGTGCCGAAGTTACCGGTGTCTGCAGTTCCACCAATATTGAAATGGTAGCATCGCTGGGTGCAAAAAAAGTAATTGATTATACTCAAACTGATTTTACTAAGGAAAATCATAAATATGACATTATATTTGATACTGTCGCAAAAAAATCATTCTCAGAATGCAGGAATGTACTGACAGAGAATGGAATATATTTAACAACCTTTCCAACACCGGAAGTATTATTTAAAGGATTATTTCAGTCGAAAAGAAAAGGCAGAAGGGCATTTTTTGTAGCTGCCGGCATGAAACCAGTAAATGAAAAGATCAAAAATTTACAATATATTTCAGAATTGATAAAAGATAAAAAATTAAAGACAATTATCGACAAACGATACTCATTGGATGATATAGCAGATGCCCATAGATATGTTGAAAAAGGACATAAAAAAGGAAATGTAATAATAAGCATGGGTTTATTGCATAATATAGATACCCAGAATTGCAAACCAGAATTCCCCACTTTTGCAGAATGGAATTCCCCATAAATGCAAAAGCCATCACAGGCTCCCGCTGAGCCGCCGACCTTTGTAATAACCACGAAACAAGGGAGGCAATGAAGAAGGATGCTGCAAAAAGCTCAGACTCAGGCGTTTAACCGACAACCTTGATCAGGTTAAAGAAACAGATCCTGAAAAATATCTGTTGAGTCTTCTTGAGATGGAAGTAGAAAATAGAAACAGAACACGAATAGAGCGGTCCATCAAGACTGCCGGCTTCTATACAATGAAAACCTTAGAGGGATTTCAATTTGATGAGGTTACAGTTCCTGCAGGCCTGAGTCCGGAATCATTGAAAAGTCTCAGATTCATTGCACCTGATTATGTTAAATGAAATATTTCTTGCAATATGGCTGGTAGCGAAAGGATTTAACCTTTCTGCCAAAACAGAGCTGAATAATGAAGAAAACTAATAGCATTACTCTCAAGTCAATCAATAAGTATCTTACCACAACAGCATTCGCATTTTATATATTCGAAGGAACCCTGCTTGCTGCACCATCTTATCTAAATCCAAATGTCAAATACACTGACGCGCGGAAGCAATATCTTTTTATTTTTATTCCAATCTATGATATTGAATGAACTCGACAACCACGTGGGAGAAGATATTCTCCCACGAATTATTATTTCAATCCTGAACAGGAGCATATTCCAGGCTGCCCCCGCTGAAATGGAGGATGAGTTTATCCTCACCCGCAAAGAAGCCGGTAATAGTCTGGAAGGCTTTAAGATAATCCTGAGAAATGGAGCCGGGAGGGCATGCTGCCATGGTGCTGGCAATCATCATTATCTCGATGGTTCCGTCTTCTTCAGTATATGACGACATATAGCGGTTGCAGTCAACCTGGCCGTGCAGGCTGCCGTCAGCCTTGAATGTAACAGAGTATTTTTCTTCCGGACTCGGCGTCTTGCTTCCGAGCTCGTCGTATTCAATTGAAATGAGTTCCCAGTCGGTATTGGTGGGAAGCGGAAGCGAGACCCGGGTACTGACGCATCCTGTATAAAATACTAATATAAGTAATAAGCTTAGCGCTTTTAGCAATATAAAATTAAAGTGTTTGTTCATATAATCCTCTCTTATCTGTATACATAATGCCATATATAAATCTATTTGCCAACTCAATGAAAGCGCGGTAGAGTAACTGCGAAACCTTAGGTGCAATTGCTAAATATTATTTCAGATAGTTTTCCTGCCTTTCATGGCAATTCGGGCAGCTGCTTTTGAACCCAGGATTTCGCGGGTCGTAGCTTTAAGCGTTTCTTACGATGTCAATCAATATGTCGGTTGGGGCAGTCAGAAAATCGCTCAATTCGCGCTCCGTCGAATGAAAGATTTACAAACAAACAAATTCTCAGCCAGATGGAATCAAATTCGCAATCGGCCTGGTTCTTTAACCATTTGATGCATATTACAAGAACGGACCGGCCTGTTGAGGCGGCGGAATCGCTTTCCGAAGTTAACAGCCAGAATCTCCATTCGGAACTGGTAACGCAGGATGTCATGATTCTTACAGGTCTCGATGACCATTTGGTGCCTTTCAAGATGCACAATATTCAAGTAAATGCACTTGTGAATGCAAAATCTGTAACCCCGCTTGTCTTTACAGAGGAAGTTCAAGGTCAGAACCATTGCCAGGTCGGTAACTTCGGGCTCGCACTCGATACGATTCTTGATTGGCTTTCAGAAACTGAAAAATAAAATAGGACTATTTTTATAGGGGTGAAATTATGATAGATAACAATAAAGAACAGCTTCCCAAATATTACAATTCTACCAGTCAATTGACAGGACGCTTTAACCTTAAAAGCACCAACAAAGTCAGTAAAACAAAGACTACTATGGCTGTTTCAATCAGCAAAGATTTTCTAAACTTGTCTATATCGGGCTTTATATAAGCAGGCCACTTCTGTTTAACTGTATTAGGGAAATTCCGAATTATTTTCTCCATCTCTGTCCCTTGATTTGCATAGGAATCAGCACCACCATACAAAGGATCAATGTAATAAATTGAATTAAAAAAATTGAGATACTCCTTCGCCAGATCACTAAAAAACTTATCTGTTTTAGAGCTATCATCTAAAATGTAGTAGAAATTTCTATTAACATACTCAATCTACGATATTATACAAACACAGATTGAAATTTAAATTCATTTATATTTTTTTTCAGTAACCATGATTGAGCTTCATTTATTAAGATTGAAGCAATTCCTTTACAACTTTTTTCGTTATAATCCAGGCTCTTCTGTCAGTATTTTTCTTTTTGTATGCTTACATTCTCGATAATTACTCCGCGCGGGAATATCTCTGAGAATCAGTTAATATTTAGAAACAACCGAAATGTGAAGATGTCATCTGTCTTTGAAAAATCCAGGATGCCGCCGTTTTTATTTGCAAATGCCGTAATACTCATGATGCCAATACCATGCCCCTGTTTTGTTGCGACAGGAATGCTATTCTTATCAAATTTAACAGTATTTAAACATGAGTTTGAAATATTGATAATCAAATTTTTCTGAGTATATTTAGCTTTAAGGACAATTCTTCTTTTTCTCTTATCTTCTATGGATAGACACGCATTTATTGCGTTTTCAAAACCATTGGAGAATACAACCGCGAGTTCAGCTGAGTTGAGGTTGATGATTTCGGGAATTTCTATCGATGTTTCAATAGTAATACAATTTTCAATAGCGAGTTCTATGTAATAACTAAGTGCAGCATTAATAGTCCTGTTTTTACAGTACTGCTTGATTACAGATTTACGTAATTCATCCTCACAGTAGCCTATAAAATTTTGAGCATCTTCAATATTCCCTTTAGATAGATGATCACTGATTATATTAAAATGATGATGCATGTCGTGGCGCAATATTCTCATTTTATCTTCAGACGCGGAGATTTTTACTGATTGATTAGCGAGAGCTGAAACCTGTATTGATAATAACTGTTTATCACGTTCTGTTTCAAATTTTGACTGGATTTGTATAAAAAATAAAAAAATAATGACGTATATCAGTATAGATAAAAGAATGTTAATGTAAAGATGCGGAAAATAATCAGCTCTGTACATGATAGGTGACGGTACAAAAGCAATATAATAAGAGAGTATATAGGATACCATAAGGACAGCGTTTAAAAATGTCCATCCTTTATCCAGCTTCTCCAATATCTGTAAGAATTTTGGTCTTATATACCTTAGAAAAATCGGAAGTATCAAGGAAAATGTTATTATTCTGATAATAACATCAAGGACCGGATTGTCCTTTCCGGATATTAGATATGAAAAGAACAGACCATTTACAATAGCAACATTACCGAGTATCTCTACAGTAAGGATACCAAATAATAATTTGGCCCCTTTGGTCCGTGCAAAGAAAGACAGGAGAACCAGGTAAGGCAATATCAAAGTAAAAAAATAAAATCTAATATAAAAACCCCGAAGTCCGAGTAGTTGTATTATTACCGCATTAGCTAAGGTTATTATTATTGCACCCGAGATAACCATGACGGTGTTTCTTCTCTTAGGTTCTTTCAGGGGAGTTATAGCGATAAAAAAATAGCATAAAAAGAACTGGGAAACAAAGAGTCGTAGTAATACCGGGTTATCCAATTGTTCTTACTCCGTTCTCCAGGAAACTCATATACCTTCCTCGTACGTCTTTCAGACGGTTTTTTGATATGGGAATTATTGAAGAGTCACTCATTATAAAGAAATCGTGCTCCATCCTCCGGATGTGCCACATATTCACAAGAAAAGCTCTATGGGTCTGAATGAAAAGCTCATCATTAAACAATTCGGAAATGGATTGTTCAAAAGAATCTCTGTGTGATTTACTCTGAATAGTATCATCGAGAATGTGGAAATAATTACAGTGATTCAGGTATTCTACAAATTGAATTTCTCTGTGAACTATTGGTATCAGGCCTTCCTTTGAGTTTATCATGACGATTTTTTGTTTTTTTCTCAATAAAGACCTTGCCCTGTCCAGCGCTTTAAAAAGAGACTGTTTATTAACAGGTTTTAATAGATATTGAAGTGCATCAATTTCGTAGGCATCCAGGGCATATTCAGTGGAAGTTGTAAAGAAGATCAGCGCGGCGTTGCCATAGCGCTCTATTATCGTTTTGCCAAGATCCAGTCCTGTATAATAAGGCATGATAATATCCAGAAGATAAATATCTGCCTCAGATTCATTCTCTATAACATCCATGAAATCTAAACTGGAAGTATAGGTTTCAATCCTTAAAGGATATGTTTTAGAGTATTCCGAGAGAAGAATTATTATATTCTCTATTTCTTCCGGTGAATCATCGCAAATTGAAATCCTGAGCATAGCAAGTGATAATAATGAAAAAAGTACAACTTTAAAAGTGCAAAAACTGCCTTTTAAGTGAAAACAATTCAAAATTCGAATTTTAATGATATCGTCGAACAAATTATAGTTTCTTGGAATTTTTTAATAATTAGACAGGAGAAAACAATGAAAAAAATCAAAATGAATTGGGGAAAGGCGGCATTAATCAGCCTTCCGTTCTTTTCGATCACAATTTTCTGGCAGGCATATGATTATATTGTCCCCCTGATATTATCATATCACTTTCACATTTCTACAGTTGGCTATAGTGTAATAATGTCGATCGATAATATTGTTGCATTACTCTTCCTTCCGCTATTTGGAGTCATATCTGATAAGATTAATAGCAAAATGGGTAGAAGAACTCCTCTGATTTTATGGGGAACCATAGGCGGTTTGTTCGGCCTTGTTGCCATGAATATGGCTGATACAATGCAGCTCGCCTATTCATTAGAGACTATAAGTGTGAGCGCCTTTGTTTTATTTCTAATTGCATTGCTCATAGCAGTTTTCAGTATGAGCATTTTTCGCTCGCCGGCAGCAGCACTTTCTGCAGATTGTTTTATTCGCCCACAAAGGACGAAGGCTAATGCAATGCTAACTCTTATAGGAGGACTTGCCGGAGTAATTTTTGCTATTCTCGGTAGAGCTCTGCTTTCAAGAGGCTTCTCTATTACAATTGCCTTTGTCGCCATTGTGATGGTTATAGTAACAGCCGTTTATATGATATTTTTCAGAGAGAACAAGGCCATTGCTCATGTACAAAGACAGAATGCGGAACTTGGATTAACTGATGAAAAAACACAGGTAGGTGATAACAAAGTAACAAAGCTAAGCAAGCCGGAGTTTAAGAGCCTGTTTGCAATTCTGGGTGTCGTAGCTCTGATGTACATGGGATATAACGCTTTTGGAACCCACTATTCAAACTATCTGACAAAATACCTGCTGCAGGATGCAAGCTGGACAACACCCTATTTATTAAGGGTTGTTCTTATACTGATATTCGCATTTCCAGCTGCCGCCTTATCCTCCAAGATCGGACGGAGGAAGTCCGCTTTAATAGGAATGATAATTATAGCGTTTTCTTTTCTCGGGCTGGGATCTATAACTTCTGCAAATGTAAGCTTCATATACATCTGGTTTGTAATATACTCAATAGGATTTCCGATGGTTTCAATCAATGCAGGGCCTATGGTTGTAGAACTTGCAAAGGATAGGGATACAGGCCGTTATATGGGTTATTACTATATTGCAGCTACCGTTGCCCAAATTATTACTCCCACTCTTGCTTCAGTATTCATTGAAACTCTAGGTTTCGGCTATGGATCTATTACATGGTATGCCTTTACGTTCTCTACTCTAGGAGCCGTTTGTTGTATGTTTATCAAATTGGGAGACGCCAAACCAATTATGCGGGAAGCATTGGAACTTGCTTCTGAAGAAGTCCTGGACTGATGGTAGTTGCAGTCTGCCTTATAGGAATGACCATCGTGTCATTCCTGGCATTTATCTTCCTCACTGCGCCAAGGAGAGCTTCCCGCGGAAGTGAGATTAAGTTTGATAAACTTAAATTCGCTCACCGGGGTATGTATAACAATACCGATGTTCCGGAGAATTCGCTGGCAGCCTTTAAGATAGCTGTAGAAAAAGGTTATGCAATAGAACTGGATATCAGACTCACTAAAGACAACGAGATTGTTGTTTTTCATGATGATTCGCTGAAAAGAATGTGTCAAATTGAAGAGGCTGTATCTTCCCTGACACTCAATGAGCTCAGGAAATTATATCTGTCAGGGACAAAGGAGCAGATACCTACGTTTAAAGAGTTTCTTAAACTAGTTGATGGAAAGGTCCCTCTGCTCATTGAATATAAAGCAGGAATGCCGGGATCTAATGCTTCAACAATATGTACTCTGGCTGAAGCTCTTCTTTCGAAATATTCCGGCAGCTATTTTGTTGAGAGTTTCAATTATAATGTGCTTGAATGGTATAAATTAAATAAGCCTGAAATCATGAGAGGACAGCTATCTATGGGGCTTCAGTGTTACGTCCCCGCGATCGGGAAGGCTGCAGCAGAGAAGATTCCGCTTCGAAGAAGAAAGATGATGACGTACCTGCTTTATAATTATAAAAGTCGACCAAATTTTATTGGATATAGATGGCAGGATATTAATTTCATGGTCAAGCTAAACAAATTACTTGGGGCAAAGATTGCCTGCTGGACGGTTACATCAAAAGAAACAGAAGAAAAGCTACTACAGAAATACGATTCAGTTATTTTCGAACAGTATTTATCATAAGGAAGGATTGGATAACATGAGTGATATTATTATTGAAACAAAGTCAGGAAAGATAACAGGATATAATAATGAAGATGCTATCCAATATTTAGGGATTCCTTATGCAAGACCTCCTGTAGGGAATAGGCGCTTTAGGCGAGCCGAGCCAGTAGAGAAGTGGAACTGCACTCTGTCCTGCGACCATTTCAAAAACAAAGCAGTTCAGCCGGACGGCGGGCAGATTACGCCTGATAATGATATCCCTCAGGATGAGGATTGCCTGTATCTGAATATCTGGACACCCTCAAAGAAAACTGAAAAGATACCAGAAAAGAAACCCGTTCTGGTGTGGATTCACGGTGGTGCATTCACAATAGGCGAGGCTTCTGCAGTTATGTATGACGGCGGGAATTTTGCACGAAACGGAGACATAGTCTTTGTTAGTATTCAATACCGGCTTGGAATCTTTGGGTTTACTGATTTTAGTTACTTAAGCGATGATGAACTAACTTTTGATACAAATATCGGTCTCTCAGATCAAATCGCGGCCTTAAGATGGATTAAGGAAAACATTGAGTCTTTTGGGGGAGATTGCGAGAATATCTGCTTAATGGGCGAGTCGGCGGGTGCTTCGAGCGTACTTGCTATAATGGCTTCTCCCTATTCAAAAAATCTTTTCCATAAGGCCATCTCTCAGAGCGGCGTATGCAGCTCAGTATTAGAAAAAGAGATGGCAACTCTCTGGGCACAAAAGGCAATGGAACATCTCGGTCTTGAAAAGAATGACGGAAAGGGCCTTATGCATATTTGCCCTGAACAAGCAGCCGATGCTTCTTTGACGTTGCTCAGTACTTTTACAGATATTGCCCCTGGTGCATGGCCAGCAGGTTTTATTGTCGATGGTGATATTCTGCCGATGTCCATTATAGAAGCTTTTAAGACAGGAAACGTGCTGGATATCCCGCTGCTTATCGGAACAAACAAAGATGAAGCCGCTCTCTTCGTCAGAGAAAACTCACCCTGGCTTCCGTCTACCAAGGAGCAGGTAGATCGCATGTTTGAATTAAATATCAATTTAAGTAAAGAAGACATTTTAGCAAATTATCCCGGACATCCTGATCTTCCTTCATTAAAGGAAATGGGAATGGAAATGTGTTTTACCTGCGACAACACAATAATCATGGATTCTCATTCAAAGGATAATGATACCTACGCCTATCGTTTTGATTATGAGACGATTATTACAAAGAAACTCGGCATCGGCTCATTTCACGGCATGGAAATAATGTTTGCCTTTAATAACCTTGACTGCGAATTGACTAGTATTTTAGCTCATGAAACAAGTGGGCCTTCTATCGTATCAAAAAATATGCATTCGTATTGGATTAATTTTATTAAAAATTCAAACCCTAACGATAATAAATCATTTATCTGGGAAAAATATGACGGCAGCTTAAGGCCGGTTTTGTCTATAAGTGAGGAAATGAAGACCTTACATGATCCGCATAAAAAGGCCTATAATATCTGGAACGATAAAACCCTTTATGGATTGAAAAGATAAAATCAATGAAGTGCGCCGCTGACGGACTAGTGTACCGATTTTAATCCAAATCTGAAGACTGCTGAAGCAGCAGTCTTCAAGATCCCGGACTGTAGCGGTGCTTACTTATATAATAAATATATGACAGGTATGCTATATGAATACCTCCGATTACCAGTACCGGGAAATATGCAATTTTAATTCCTAAAACAAATGCCATAATGATATCATACAAATGAAGAGCAATCGGGACCGCCAGGATAACCCATTCTTTTTTCACATCCAATGGTCTTTCAATCCCTCTGTATATAACTAGTAATGTTAGTGCAAATATGCAATGAATTAATAGCATTACTAGTTCATTTGTCTTTCCATACTGTGGGAAGAAGGGCATGGCCCATAAGAGAAAGGTCGTGAGAGGAGAAACTATAATAACCGGCGTCAATATGCCGGCAATTACAGGATAACTATATCCAATAATTTTTTTATTATATTTTTTATATAACCATCGACCTATCGAAATTAATATTGCGTAATAGGTCATCATATAAAACCAGCCTGAAAAATTAAAATACGGGATTCCGAATAAACCGCCCTCATAGTGGATAGCCCAATTCCATCGCCCAGATATTTTACTTCCGATTTCATAAAGGTCGAAGACGGCAGCCGGGTCTAGAGTCATATCCTGAATCATTGCAAAAAGGCCGATAATAAACGGCCTGCCCCAGTTTGGAACTTTCAAATGTTCAGTTAATCTGAAAGCCGTGTAAAAAATTGCAGCTTCAAACATTAGTATTGCTATAGGTACCTTTCCGAATAATAGAATTCTGTTTAAGCTGTAATCATATACACCTGCCGCTACTCCGGCATTTTCATAGAGGCCTGCAGCAACTATCATCCCGAATAGCTCAAATATTTTAATTGCAGGCTTATCTTGTTTTGCCGCATGTGTTATACATGAGAAAAATACTATAATTGCGAATATTTCAGCTATAAGCCAGGTTACAGGTGTTCCGAAAATCATAAAAACTCCCCCTATTTATTTATAATAAACTTGTTGTTATTATAAATGATGTATTTTAGAATTAGTACGAGTAAATAGCATATTATGTTGTATATACAACGGTTGAGGTGAAATGTCTGAAAAAAAAGATTTGAGAATTATTCGAACCCGGAATTTCATAATAGAAGCTATGAAGAACTTAATGAAAACAAAAAAGTTCGATAAAATAAAGGTTAAAGATATTACAACAGAAGCTAATATCAACCGCTCTACTTTTTATTATCATTTTGAAGATAAGTATGATTTACTGAATAAAATTCTGGATATGGAACTTGAAAATTTAGTACAAAGTTATAATATTATTAATTTAAACGGTAATATTAAGGAAACTGGAAATAAAGGAATATTGCATTTACTTCAATATTTTAATCAGAATGCTTCTTTCTATAACAACGCTTTTGAAATAGAGGGATGGGATGCACTTCAGAAATATTTTAAGAAGAGAATAAAAGATTTATTTTTGATGTGGATCAAGGAATTAACACCGAATGATAAACTATCGGTTTCAAAAGAGTTTTTAGCTGAATTTTATACTTCCGCCTATACTGGTATTGTTATAGATTGGCTCAAAAATAAAATGGACGAGTCTCCTGAGGACGTCTTTTTTCAGTTGAAAACTATTACTGAAAATGGATTTTTTGATTGTATTAATAAATAAACTTATTAGCGCTGCCGATGTCTATTTTATACGAAATATATGAGTATAGAAAAGGTGGAAAATGTTCTAATTTTGCAATTCTGGGTATCTATTCTGTACGTATTCCCCTCCAATTGCAAGGAGTTTTAGTCAGCAATTTTAATCTGGGGGTGCCTCTACAACAAGAATGTTGGACGCAAGATCTTCAGACAGTCTGGTTTCCAGTCCGTCCTCATCTAAACGAAGCTTTCGGAGCTCGGACGCCTTACATCCCTTTGGCAGTTCGCCTAAATTGCAGATTGGTTCACCGGGACTGATGGCAGGCAGGGTAGTCATGCCTATGACAACAGCATCAAAGGGGGAATAGATTATATTTCGTTCATCTCCGAGAAGAGTTGTATTCGTTGCAAGAGCTTGACCTTCCTCGATGAGGTCGCCGGGTTTGATGTGAAACTGCAAGAATCCTCCCCGCTCAGCCCTGATCCATTTAGATTTCTCGATTATAACCTGATAATCAGGACTTTCATTCGGACCGTCGAGCATCTCGAGGCCTCGAAGTACATTTTTAATACCCCGTACCGCAGATTCCACAATACCGGGCTCAACCTTCCAGACTTCACCGCCTTCCATGATAATAGTAGGACATCCGGATTTGCATGCTTCCGTCCTGAGGCCGCCCTGAGGACCCTTTCCATTTATAATAATTTCGGAACCAAAGGACTGTGCAAGTTTTAATACTTTCGGATTACTTAAATCACCGCGCACATTGGGATAGTTCGTGCGGCGGACAGCGGCTGTATGAAGGTCTATTCCGTAGTCGCATCGGCTGACTATTTCATCAAATATAATCCGGGCCATACGGCCGGCAAGGCTGCCTTCAGATGAGCCGGGAAATGAACGGTTTAAATCGCGCCGGTCAGGGAGATACCTTGAGTGTCTGTCAAAGGCCAGGATGTTGAGTACCGGCACAAGGATCAGTGTTCCCTTTTGCAGTTGGAAACTCTCGTCCTGGATCAGCTGGTGGATGGCTCCTGTCCCGTTAATCTCATCTCCATGAAGCGCAGCAGTAACAAAGATGACGGGTCCGTTGTTTTCTGATCTGCGTATATGAATGGGAATCTCGACTGTCATACTACTGGAATTCTCACTGACAGGCAGTTTTACATGGCAGGATTCTCCGGGAAGAATTTCTTGTCCAAACCAATTGCCCACAGGTTTAAGGTTGCGTTTATTATTCATCCAATCCTTCCTTCTTCCCGAGGTCGGGTGAAACAGTGCCGGTGTCCTTGTTTTCTCTTAATACCTCATCAGCTACAGGTAAGTCAGGAAGAACCTTTATTTTAGGCTGCCGTTTTTTACGTACTTTTTTGGGAATCATATCACGCATAAGCTCCAGCTTCCCAAAGCATAGCAGTCGATCTCCGGCTTCTAAAATTCGATGGTTACGCGGATTAGGAATTACTAAGGCTGAACGGTAAAGGGTCAGAACATTAATATCTTTCTCTCGAAGTCCTGACTCTTGGATAGATCTTCCGATGTACTCTGACCCGAGGGGAATGTGCAGTTCTGCTACTCCGAAACCGCTGCTCACAGTAAGTCTTTGCCGGAGGTCTATCTCGGGAAAATTTACCTGGGCTGCTATATAATCAACAACAGCTCCCGCTATATCAAGCTGTGTACAACGTTCAATTCCTTCAAGGCCCGGAGATGAGTTTACCTCTATCACCTGGGGCCCGGTTGCGCTTTCAAGAAGGTCAACTCCTGCCACTTTTAGACCTAGAATCTGGGCTGCCCGAACTGCGGTATCACTATATGATTCATCAAGTACAACCGGCTCAGTAAGTCCTCCTCTGTGAATATTGCTGCGGAATTCCTGTCCTTGAGCAACCCTGCGCATAGCTCCCACAACCCGGTCTCCGACAACAAAGGCACGGATATCACGGCCCTTGCTTTCGGAAACAAATTTCTGGATTAGGACATTCTGTTTCTGACTATGCAGAAGTTCTATTATAGCCTCAGCAGACTTTACAGTATCAGCCAGAAGAACGCCTATTCCCTGAGTTCCTTCAAGAAGCTTTATTATGACCGGGGCGCCTCCGACTCTTTCGATGGCGGAGAGCACATCCAGTTTATCTCTCACGAATGTTGTCTTTGGTATTCCAATCTGATGGCGGCTTAGAATTTGCAGGCTGCGGAGTTTGTCCCGGGAATTACCTATTCCAGCAGACGAATTAGCGCAGAAAACATCCATCTGTTCAAACTGCCTGACAACAGCAGTACCAAAATATGTTATGGAGGCTCCGATTCGCGGTAATACCGCGTCGTAATGAGACAGTTGCTTTCTATGAAAGTAAAGATCGGGTGAGCCTTGCTCTAAATCGATGGCAAACTTCTGAGTATTGAGTACTTTTACATTGTGCCCCCGCTGCGCTGCTGCCTCGCGAAGCCTTCGGGTACTATAGCATTTAAGATTTGTTGATAAAATTGCCAGTTTCATTGTTGTTCCTTTTCAAGCGTCCGCAAATCATCTGGAGTGGAATGAGGCGTCTTTTTTTTCTGCTTAAGTTTGCTGCCGTAATACGATTTGCCGGCATCTACAAAAAACCTGTTTCGTACGGCTTCCCGTCCAAGAAGCATCCTGAATCCCATCTCATCACGGCTGGCCAGAGTTATTTCAACGGGCCAGGTTAATCCCAGTATTTCTACATTAGTGATAATGACCGGCCGGACAGTTGCCTTGCCGCTTGAGCTCCGGACTGATCGGTATTCAATAATCCGGGACTCAGCTTCAATTACTAAATCTTTCTTCCTTTGAGTAGGATGGATATGGAATCTTACCCATTGCTCTCCGTCTTTTTTAAAATTACGTAGATTACTGGCATGAAGCGAGGATGATCTTGCTCCGGTATCTACTTTAACCTTGATTTTTGGGATACCAAGGTCAGGCAGGCCGACCCATTCACGCCAACCGATTACCGGAGAGGAAGCTCTTTTCAATGGCTGCCGTCCTGGTTCATAACAAAGTCAGCAGAATTAAAAAAATGATTCATTTGTCATCCTTTGAAGCTGTATATAGCACTAATTTATATTGTAATGATAATGATTTCTACCCTATATTTTCAAATCGACTCCTATGGCATCAATAGACTACAATGATTAATGAATGCCTTTAATTATTCGGCGGATATTCTTATTTTATTATATTGACAAAAAAGTATAAAAGATTTAATAGAGATTATAGTCTAGCAGACAAAGAAACCTTAGTGCTAACAATGTCTGCCTATTTTTATCGAAAGAGTGGAGACGCCGGATTGTGAGTATAAGTAGTTTATTTGACAAGCATAACGGTGTGATCCTATTTTTTCTGTCTATCCAGTCGTTATTTTTGGAGGTCCTATGTTAGGTAAATTATGGTTTGTGCATGATGGTGTGAATATCATTGGAGTTTACACAAGCAGTAGTGAGGCAAGATTGGATTATGAACGATTTCGTTATGATTCTGATTTTGACTATTATAAAATCTACACCATCGATCTGGATGATCTTGAAGATAATCCAGATGAATATGATTATGCCCTTGAGCAGGGTGTCATATGATGGAAATGACCGACGACGCCTCGAGTCAGCTGCCCTTAGTTTCGGAAGAGATTTCAGATCTCAAGAAAACTGCCTCTGATGCTGATCTCGACATTAGCTACAGGCTCGAAGCATTCGAGGATATCATTGCCTCGGAAGTAGGTGATACTCTTTTCACCAGAGCGCGCAATATTGAGAGAGAGGTCGGTCTGAGACAGATTTATTTGAAGTTCGAAGGCGGGAATCCTTCCGGAACTCAGAAGGATCGAATAGCCTTTGCGCAGGTACAGGATGCTATGCGCCGAGGATACAGGACTATCTGTGTTGCAACCTGCGGGAATTATGGTGTAGCGGTTGCCTTTGCGGCTCATCTCGCCGGAATCAGGTGCTGTATTTATGTTCCGCTTAACTATCATACAAAGCGGGAAGAAGAGATGAGAAAATGGGGCGCCGAAATAATACGATCAGGCAGGGATTATGAGGATTCAATCACCATATCGAGTCTTGCTGCCTCAGAACAGGATTATTACGATGCTAATCCGGGAGCTAAAAATACGGCACTACAGCTTCAAGCCTATGGGGAAATTGCATATGAGATATATGATGAGCTCAGGGATGCTCCGGCTGCAGTAGCTGTTCCCGTTTCTAACGGAACAACGCTTGCGGGAATTTACCGCGGATTTCAGCAGCTTTACCGAAGGGGGAAAACCTCAAGGATTCCCAGGATTATTGCCGGATCAAGTTCGAAAATGAACCCTATTATCTCATCCTTCAAAAAAGGCTTGAAGGTTTGTGAAGACCTGGAGCCGGTAAAAATCCGTGAATCAGTTATAAATGAACCATTAATTAATTGGCATTCAATTGATGGAACAGCTGCTATAGAGGCGCTGTATGATTCTAATGGCTGGGCATGGGATGCTGGAGACCGTAAAATGCAATTTTATGCAAATTATTTAAAGAAAAATGAGGGGCTTTCAGTATTACCCGCGTCTACCGCGGGATTGCTGGCTTTAATTGAGATGCATAATAGAAATGCACTTCCGCCGGATCGGTACGTAGTGCTCTTAACGGGCAGGGGATAATAAAGATGGATGGTACAGCAGTTGTTTATTGTGAGGGAGCCTTTGACAGTACATACGGCAAGACGGCTCACGGACTCGTGCGATTTACTGAGAGATACAGGATTGCATATGTAATCGACAGCAGTCTTGCAGGCCAGGATGCGGGGATGGTGCTTGACAGGAAACCCTCTGGAGTACCTATTGTGAAAAACCTGGGGGAGGCATTGATAAGGGCCGCAGAGGACGGAATAAAGCTGACCCATATGGTTGTCGGCATTGCGACAGACGGCGGATACCTCGAGCAGCCGGTTATAGACGCAGCTCTGGAGGCCGTAAAGGCGGGTCTCAATGTTGACTCCGGTCTTCATGAGTTTCTGTCTGATGAAGATGAGCTCAGGAAAACCGCTATGGCCTCAGGTCTTGTGCTGAGGGATATTCGCAGGCAGAGTACCATGAGAAAACATTCTTTTACTGGTAAAATAGAGGACGTAACATCTAAGAGGATTGCTATCCTTGGAACAGACTCGGCAATAGGAAAGCGAACTACCGCGTGGATACTGGTGCATATGCTGAGGACCTCCGGCATATCTGCGGAATTGATTGGAACAGGTCAGACAGCCTGGATGCAGGGCGCAAAATACGGAATAATTCTTGATTCGCTGTTAAATGATTATATAAGCGGAGAGCTGGAGCACGCCATCTGGTCAGCATGGAATGATGAAAAAATGGATGTAGCAGTTATCGAGGGGCAGGGAAGTCTGATGAACCCCGCCTATCCCGGAGGTTTTGAGATTATTGCAGCCGGACGACCTCATGGAATTATTATGCAGCATGCTCCCAACAGGAAGGAATATGACGGCTTTCCCGGGTACCCGCTTGACTCCCTCGAAGACCAGATTCATATTGCGGAATTTATTTCCAAAAAACAGGTTATCGCTGTTACTATTAATCACGAAGGAATTCCCATGGACATGTTAGATGATGTGTGTTCAGAGATTGCAAGTCGACTTAATCTTCCGGTAGTAGATCCTCTTATTCATGGAGTTGAGTCCCTTCTTCCCATTATTACGAAGTTGAAATTATGATAATTGATTCAATTGAAGTCATCAAACTGGAACTTCCGATGAAGTACCCTTACGAGGTGGCTTATCAATCCTTCGATAAGGCTGAAAATGTATTAATACGGATAAGTGCCGGCGGATTCAACGGATGGGGCTGTGCCGCCCCTGACCCTCATGTTACCGGCGAATATCCTGCTGATGTTCTGGAAAAGGCACGGAGTATTCTCCCGTCATTTATAGGGAAAGATCCGTTTAGAAAAGCAGTTATAATGTCTCATCTTAAAAAAGAAGCCGCCGGAGCTTTCAGCCTCTGGGCCGCGGTAGATATGGCGCTATGGGATTTACTCGGTAAGAAGGCAGACCTGCCGGTCTGGAAGATTCTTGGCGGATATAGAGAGCGAATCAGAACAAGTGCTACAATTGGAATATGCAGCCTGGAGGATACAATAAAATCACTTAAAGAGCTTCAGCAGGCCGGTTTTTTTATAGTAAAACTGAAAGGCGGGCAGAATGTGCATGAGGATCTTGAACGGCTGAAAGCTGTCCGAATGACTTCCGGAGACCACTTCCGTATCAGGTTTGATGCTAATCAGGGGTACAGCTCGGCAGAGGCCATATATTTTATTGAAAATTCATTAGATCTTAATATTGAATTATTCGAACAGCCCAATTCGGTTGCCAATCCTGAACTTCTTGGGGTTATGACGAGAAAGTCCATAACTCCAATCATGGCTGATGAAAGCATACTGTCTCTCCTTGATGCTTTTCATCTTGTTAAAAAAGGTCTGATTGATTTAATGAATATTAAAATCATGAAGGTAGGCGGGATAACTGAGGCTATTCAGGTAGATGCTGTAGCAAGATCGGCCGGGGTAGAGGTTATGGTAGGCTGCATGGATGAATCCGCGTTAGGAATTGCCGCCGGACTGCATTTTGCGTTAAGCCGGAAGAATATTCGTTATGCTGATCTTGATGGCCACTTCGGATTGAAGGATGATCCGGCCGCGGGAGCGGTTGTTTATAAAAAGGGCTATCTATACCCGGCAAAAGGGCCGGGCCTGGGCTGGGCTGGGTTGTAGGAGATTTAATCAATATAACTCATGATGCACAAAATATATTTAGTTGCATCCTGAATGTTTATACCTTAATCTTAAGGTTATAGAGAGGTTGAAATATTCAGTATGGCCATAACCGTAAGCAGAAAAGAAAACAAATTCTATCCGGATTCCAAGAGGGTGATAACACGTTTTTATATGCCGGGAGGAGACGGCCGGGGCGAGTTTATAATTAAAAAGGTGATGGCTCTTTCAGAGGACGAGGTGAAAACAATTTTCACCGGTGTTCTCAGAGATTTTACCCATCGGCACAGAAACATAACTAAGGTTTTCAATAAACATTTTGGTAATATTGTTCATATCCTTGAGAATCTGAATATCATTCCTGATTCACTTTCCAAGGAAAAAAGATTATTAATCGGCTCATATTTCTCCCATGAATATTCGATTGAATCCGCAGCTTTTTTTAATCCTTCCATCGTTGAAGATCCGGATCAGGCAAGTCTTGAGGATGGAGAAAAAAGAATCATTGTAAGTTTCCGCGCGACAGGTGAGGGACATATTTCATCAATAGTGTTTCGAAGTGGCATTATTAATAAAAACAATGAACTGATATTTAAACCCATAAATTACTTTGTAGAACAGCCTGAGATTATAAGAATACCCGAATATGACAAGGAACAGTTCCTGGAAAAACTGGAGGAAATGGATATTCATAAAGACATTGTTGATCTGGTGATGGCAAGACTCGGTGCGAAATTTACTTACAACGAACTGCAGAACAGCATTCATGAATGTGTAAAAGACGTTAAGCTTTCATACTCCAAGAAAAATGTCATTCAGTCTATTGTCTGGCTGGCCCACGCTAGTTATGAAATTACATTTTCTCTTAATAACGCGATTTCCGAGCGGGTGATCTTTCCTGTATCTGACTCCGAGAAAAACGGCATTGAGGATGCCAGGTTTGTAAGATTTACAGATTACGATGGAAAGATTATCTATTATGCCACGTTCACTGCCTACAACGGATATGCCATCCTGCCCAAAATCATGGAAACAGAAGATTTCTATCACTTCAGAGTAACTCCTCTTCTTGGAAAATGTGCGCAGAATAAAGGGATGGCTCTTTTCCCGAGAATGATCAACGGTAGATATGCCATGATTTCCCGTTTAGACGGTTATCGTAATTATATTATGTATTCTGATATTATTCATGAATGGCAGCATGCGGAACTGCTTGAGGAGCCTGAATATCCCTGGGAATTTGTACAGATAGGCAACTGCGGCTCCCCGATTGAAACCGAAAAGGGCTGGCTCCTGGTTACTCATGGGGTAGGCCCGATGCGGAAATATTGTCTTGGTGCTACTCTTCTCGACCTGCAGAATCCGGCAAAGGTAATCGGCAAGCTTGACGAGCCTCTTCTGATTCCGAATGATGAAGAGCGGGAAGGCTATGTTCCGAATGTGGTTTATTCCTGCGGTGCTATCATTCACAATAATGAACTGATCATATCCTATGCAATGTCTGATTCAGCCTCATCTTTTGTATCGGTTTCGCTTGATGTGCTTTTTGCAAAATTGACATGATTTATCTACTTATAATATTTTCGTACAATTGAATATATGAGTTAACCATCTTCTCCTGAGAAAAATTGCTTTCGGCCCAACTCCGGCAGAATCTTCTGTCAATAGTGTTTACCGCCTTTAAGGCCTCTACTGCCTCATCGACTGATTTAACTATAAATCCGCTCTTCTCGTGCACTATCAGCTCAGGCATCGAGCCTTTATTAAACGCGATAACCGGAGTTCCGCAAAGCATGGATTCTGCGACGCTCAAGCCGAAGGGCTCTTCAAAGCCGATTGGGTGAAGCAGGGCGCGGGCTCCACCCAACAGTTCGTCCCGCTTTCCGGGGCCGGAATGTCCTATGAAAACAATATCGTCGGATAGAAAAGGTTCTACTCTTTCATTGTAATACTTCTGATCCTGAATAATCCCGGAAATAATCAGTTTTATGCCGGATTTCTTTGCTATTTGTATGGCTTCATAGGTACCTTTGTCCTCATGGATTCTCCCGAAAAACAGTAAATAGTCATTATCTTCATCACTGAAGGTGAACTCATCAACCTTAATGCCGTTATACACTGTTGCAAGATAACTAAGCTCAGGACTGCGGTCAGCATTGCTTATTGACGCATAAAAATTGCAGTCATTATACTTTTTATAAACCGGCAGAATCTTAGGTGAGGAAAAACCATGTATTGTAGTGAGCATGGGTGTTTTTATCAGCCTGGAGTAGGTTAGCGGCAGGAAATCGAAGTTGTTATGTATGATATCAAATTCTCCTGAATGCTCCATGATATTTGCTATGTGAAGACATTCCCATACCTTGGGATCGAGGGATTTGTCCTCTTCGCAGGGGCGTTCACAGACTGATTGAAGATTGCAATCAGTAATCGAATCAGCGGTAGCAAAAAGAGTTACCTCATGTCCCTTCCCTGCCAGTCCTTCTGCGATATTGGAGGCAACCTGTTCCCATGGACCATAGTGCCGGGGGGGCGTTCTCCAGCTGATGGGAGACAAGACCGCTATTTTCATAGTTTAGTGCGCCGAGAGAACAGTCAACTGTGCAATCAGGTATGCCAGTATGCTTTCTGCGCCCTGATTTCTGTTAACCCCGTTACTCTTCAGACCGTCATTGCATCCGTGTGTTTCAAAGTCGTACAAAGGTATACAAAGATCGTTCTCGCCCAAAAACCACATAAAAGAGTTGAACATTTTTCTTAAATACTGATCATCTCTTGTGACTACAAAAGCCTGGGAATACATCATAACCATGGCCATTGCATCGATTGGCTGCTGATCATACTGCGCCCGGATTCCGCCTTTTTTAAACCATCCATCACTGCCTACTGGTGATATGTACCCCTCTTTAAAAACCGCTTTCTCAAGAAAGTTCATTGATTCTTCAGCAGTGCTTAAAACCTTATCTTCCCTGGTTACTTCATAAGAATTAAGAAGTGCGAAGGGGATAATTCCGTTATCGTAGGCAAGCACAGGTTCAAACCATTGCCAGGCATTACCACATTCGGTCTCATACATTGCAATTATTTTATTAGTCAGCACCTTTAGTATTTCCGTCATGTCTTCATCCCACGGAAATCGCTGAATCCAGCTGCTGATGCCGACTATTGAATTTGCAATTCCTCTTAATGATTTTAAATTTATAAAATTGGAGGACGCCATTAAAAACATCTCCCTTCCAAGTTCAAAATATGCATCATTCGGGGGAAAGTGGATTAGTTCACCTAATGCCCAGATGGTTCTGCCGAATGAATCCTCCGAGCCTTTTTCATCGAGAAATCTCCTATCAAAACTTATGAAGTTTTTGAACGTGCCGTCCTTATTCTGCATATACTGGATATAACTCAGATAATATGACATCAGCTCCAGCGCGTCCTGATCTTTCATCTGCTTATAAAGCATTGTCGTCATAAGCAGCGCCCGGGCATTATCATCCAGGCAGTATCCATCATTGAATCGTGGAATATTGTATTTTGCATGCTGAAGGATTCCAGTAGAATCCGTCATTCGTTTTACATGCCCGAGATTGATCTTGGGGAGTAATAAGGGGTTGATAATTAATTCTTCCTTGTCAGCAGCTCCCGGATAGGATTCTATCATCTCCATCGCAAGTGTCAGATATTTTTTTCCTATTTCGGACCATATAGTCTTTCTTCCATATGCGTAGGCTTTTTTTCGCAGAGCAACCAGGCTTTTGGGATTTTCGAGTAATTCATTGAGAATTTCTGTAAGTTTCTCTGAATCATTGAAATCGAATAATATTCCGCGCCCGTCTGATAGTAATTCCTGAGCATGCCAGTAGGGTGTTGAAATTACCGCGGCGCCGGCACCAACGGCGTATGAGAGGGTTCCGCTGGTAATCTGGGCTTCATTCAGATAGGGGGTTATATATATGTCGGCCGCCGAAAGATAACCAAGTAATTCATCGGTACTGACAAACCTGTCATCAAAATATACATGATCGGCAAGATTGTTTCTTCTGACGAGAAGTTTCAAATAGTTCCGGTATTCTTCTCCTGATACCCGGGTTACTGCCGGGTGTGTTTTCCCGAGTATGATATAGAGGACTTCCGGGTGTTTTTTAACAACTTCCGGCAGGGCATTCAATACCGTTTCGATTCCCTTGTTGCGGCTTAAGAGGCCGAAGGTAATAAGAGTTTTTCTTTCTTCCACATGGAATTTTCTTTTATGATAACTGTTCTGCATGAAATCAAAATCAGGTACGCCATGCTCAATGACTTCGATTTTATCCGGAGGTATTCCATAGAGAGTAGTTAGGAAATCAACGGCCATCTGACTCATTACAACAATTTTTGCGGCCCGTTTTCCTATTTCTCTGACAATATTTCTTTCGTTATACGATGGATCCCTGAGGACAGTATGAAAAATCACAATAAGGGGGATTTTTAATCTGTAAATTAGCGGAAGTATATATACTCCGCTGTTACCGCCGAATATGCCGAATTCATGCTGAAGTATACATACGTCTGAAGTACTGAAATTAATATATTTGACTGCTTCCAGATAATCCTGAGCGTGGTTTTTATTGATTATATGTGTTACTTCTGGAGGATATACAAATTCCTGATCCTGATCATTTATTGCTATTATGCAGGCTTCTGCTTTAATGTTTATCTCTTTATTGTTGTTGACAACGGAATTGATGAAATTCCTGGTAAATGTTGCTATCCCGCACTGCCGAGGAGGGTAGTTCCCTATGCATGCAATTTTTATTTTTTTCATACATTAAAATGATAAGACTGTTGATATCGATAATCAAGTGCAAAACACGAAGAAGAGCATATTATTGACATTCATAAGACTATTTCCTGTCCCTCAAATACAACAAAGCACTCGGTTTCGCTTTTATATTTTTTTATTACAGCAGATGCATAATCACCTATTTTATCCAGTTGCCTATCGGTTCTTTCGGGATCATGATGGAAAAGTCCTAACTTTTTTACATTGGAGAGCATGCCCAGTTTTATTGTATTTAAAAACGAGCTATGTCCCCATCCTATTTTCTGTTTAAATTCTTTCGGAGTATATTGCGCATCATGAATTAATAGATCCGCATTGCTGCAGAACTTCTGATATGAAGCAAATGTTTCTCCTGTGCCGAAATCTTTTCCCTTTAATTCATTATCAGGAAAGAATACGAATATCCTGTCATCTTCTATAATCTTATAGCCGTATCCTCCATTAGGATGGTTAAGAGGTATCTGGATTATTTTAGCATTATTAATCTGCTGTTGCTGCGGACGGCCCGATGTGAATTCAAAGTTCGCCTTTAGGTTATTGATGCTTACCGGAAAAAAAGGAGCTTTCATCTGTTCTTCAACATACTCCCTCAGGAGCTTTTTAATTCTGCCGCCGCCCCTGATTTTGATAGTATACTTGTCAGAGTACGCGGGTTTGAAGAATGGAAATCCATTTACATGATCCCAGTGTCCATGGGTGAAAAACAAATAGACCTCTGAGAGGGCAGTATCTTTTATCAGTTCATTGCCTAGACTCCGAATTCCCGAACCCGCATCAAATATTATTATAGTACCGTCATTTAGAGTTACCTGAATGCAGGTTGTATTCCCTCCGTATTTTATAGTTGATCTTCCAGGAGAAGTAATCGAACCCCGGCAGCCCCAAATTCTGATTTTCATATATTGCCTCCATGGCTCATTGTAAAATAGAATATTTCAGAAAGCAATTCTGAAAGAATTATCTCCGGGATTGATGGCCTGCAGGGTGGTTATGCCAATTATTACGTATATACTGGAAATATCTTTCTTGATTTGCCGTTAAAAAGGATTATACTTTGCTAATGAATAAAGTCGGTGTTTTTCTGCTGCTTTTTTTGGGGGTTGCAGGACTGTATCTTGAACAGCAGCCGCAGGTTGTTGCTGCATTTCCCTGGATAGTTTCTCTGATTGATTATCTGCTGTTTATTTTTATTGTAGCTGAAGCGGTCGTCAGTTTTATTAGAGCTCCGTTTAAGTCGGGATATGTAAAATCTCATCTACCTTCAATAGTTTTTCTGGGTGTCTACAGTTTTTTCTTTATTGTAAATAAGCTTAATCTGTTCTTTTCTCCTGATGCAACTTCCGGCCTGAACTTTTTCTTTATTATCATAAGAAATATTCTTCTGATACTGAAGATGTACGGAAGAATCAGAAAATTTACCGGTTATCTTAATTCGATAGCATCTAAGCCGGCTCAAACCGTGGTATTAAGCTTTTTCATCGTTATCCTGGTCGGAACCTTGCTTCTTCTGCTGCCTTTTATGAGTAGTTCAGGCCATATCAGGCTGATAGACGCCTTGTTTACGGCAACTTCGGCCGTATGTGTGACCGGTCTGGCAGTTGTCGACACCGCTGTTCATTACACAATCTGGGGCAAAATAATAATTATGCTGCTTATCCAAATTGGAGGTCTGGGAATCATGCTTCTTTCATCCTTCATGGTCATGGTTCTAAGACGTTCGGTAAGCCTGAAAGACAGATCCGTCCTTAGTTTCATGCTGGATGAGAAAGATATTGTCTCGATAAGGAACAGCGTTAAAAGGATAATTATTCTGACGTTTTCAATTGAAGCCGCCGGAGCAGCTTTATTGTTTCCGGTATTTCTCAGCACTGAAATGCATCCGCTGAATGCTTTTTTTTATTCATGCTTTCACTCGATAAGCGCGTTCTGTAACGCCGGTTTTTCTCTTTATTCAGACAGTCTTTTATCATTCCAGGGAAACCTTCCGATGAACTTGATTATTTCAATTCTAATAATTCTCGGCGGTATCAGCTTTATTGTTATCATTGATACGGCATCCGGTTTAAGGAGAGTTTTTAACGGCGGTAAGGCGAAGTTTTCTATAAACACAAAGGTCGTCCTGAGAGTCTCTGGCGCTCTGATTCTCGTTTCAATGCTTTTTATCTATAAACTTGAACATGAAACGCTGCTCTTTCGCATGGGACTCGGTAGACAGTATCTTGCAGCCTTTTTTCAGGCGGTGACCCTCAGAACCGCCGGATTTAATACAATCGACTTTGGAACTCTGCGAAACAGCACTCTGATGTTCATGATAGGAATAATGTTTATCGGCGGAGCCTCAGGAAGTACCGCGGGAGGTATTAAGGTTAATACTCTCGGGGCTGTGTGGGCTTATATTCACTCATTTAGACGGGAACGGGATGAAATTCTAATTTTTAAACACCAGGTTCCTCAGGTTAAAATACAGCAGGCGTTTATTGTCATTACCTTTGCAGTGTTGTCAATATTCATTGTTTCGTTTATTCTCATGCTTACCGAAGAAGCGGAACCTATTAATATTCTCTTTGAAACTGTATCTGCCTTTGCGACGGTTGGGCTGTCGACCGGAATTACTCCTTTTCTCAGCCTGACAGGAAAAATATGTATAATATGTCTGATGTTCATCGGAAGAATTGGGCCTCTTACGCTGCTGACCGCATCATCGGGACGCGAGAAAAAATCCAGGATAACATATCCTGAAGCAACTTTACTAATTGGATAGGAGATTATAGTGGAAAAAACTTTTGCCGTGATAGGTCTGGGTATGTTTGGATTGAAGGTCTGCCAGACATTAATGGAAAAAGGCGGACAGGTAATAGCTATGGACAATCGTCCTGAACAGATTAATAAAATCCGGGATAGCGTTACCCAGGCAATTCTGCTTGATGCAACAGATGAGGATTCAATCCGTGAAGCACCATTTGATCAGGTAGATGCCGCAATTGTAGCAATCGGCGACAATATCGAGGCAAGCATCCTTACTACAAACCTTCTCAAACAGACCGGGGTTCCCTACATTGTAGCTAGAGCAGTAAATAAAACTCATTATCAGGTTCTCAGGCAGATAGGAGCCGATGAGGTGATAAATATTGAAGAGGATCAGGGCAGGCAGATAGCATTGAACCTGATAGCACCATCGGTTATGGAGAAGATTCCTCTATCAAAAGACATTTTCTTATTAGAGATGTATCTGCCCGGAGGACTGGAAAATACGAGGATAGATACCCTGGATCTCCTTGGCCGTTTCAGTCTGAGATTAACCGGACTTCGCAGAACAGTATCCGAACTGAATTCCGACGGTACAGCCGTGCGTAGTGAATTGCTGCTGTTTCCGGCCCCTGAAGATAAACTCATAGACGGGGATATTCTGATTCTAATCGGAAGTGAAGAGAATCTGGAATTATTTCGGAAAAGTACGGACAGCTGATATGGTAGTAGTAAGTTTTAAGCGGCTGATGATCTCATTGTTAATGATTATTACAGTTACTCTGATGCTTATAGTCTGCGGTCTTGCTGTAAACGGCGGAGAATTCTGGTATTTGAAAATTGAGTTTCAGAACTTTATGTTCTGGGGCATAATCGCTCTGATAGTACAGCTTTGGATTTGCGGTTCCCTCCTGCTAAGTCACAGAAAGATAATGAAAACAATAAACAGATTATCGTCATTTGATGATCTAAACAGTATGAATGCTGAAAAATCATTCCGAGAGATGGGTGAGCTTGGTGAAGAAATAAAAACAGTCCTGCGAAAAGTGAATCAATTGTCGGTAATGAGGGCAGAAAGAATATCTGCCTTAAATAATCTGGTATATCTTTTATGTGAAGGATATTCAGAACCAGTTATAGTTACAGATGTCAAAGGTGATATATTCACGATAAGTGATAAATTTAAAGGTCGTATTGCCAAAAACGGAAATAGTACGGTCATAAATAATATTATTGAAATACGGCCGGAGCTAAAACTTTCTGAAGTTTTAGGATTCATTGAAAAACAGAGATCTGCATGGAATGGGCCAGAGAACTCGGGTCTGGTATGCACTCCTGTTTTTGATAAAAACAGCACGGTTCAATTCTGCATCTGGGAATTTGAGACAAGTTTTTTTTCCGAAAAACTCAAAGAGCTTAATCAGCAGAAATCAAAAATCCAGCCATCCTATAAGAAACTGATGGATTTTATTAAACTACGACAGAAAAGAAAAAAGTGAAACCGGTAATTGCTTTTGTTATATGGTGAACTCCTTCCAGCAGATAACGAGGTCGAGTTGATAATTTTCTATTATTGTCACTATTTGAATAAGTCGCCTGCTATGTATATTTCACGATGACTGTAGCAGATTTATCGGGAAAGTTCGATCCTTGATAAATAGGGCTCGTCACACAAATTTGAAATAAAAAATGATAAAAACATACGCTAACTTCTGATATTATAGGGAGTTACCAC
>JAEKNX010000008.1 GCA_016839055.1 Spirochaetales bacterium | reverse complement strand
GATTTAGCTTGGACGGCTTAAGGAATGATACACCTTAAACCTTTTCAAAATATGTCTTGACAGTAGGGCTCATCATACTAAATACTGCAATCGGACGTGTTAATGGTATGAGTATGCTCTACGATAGATTGTTGCTTAGCGATAATTACCAGACTACTTCAGTTAAGGAATATCTTAATAACTTGATTGAAGAGATTGTCGATCTGTCATCCGGGGAATTAAAACTTACAGTAAAAAAACAAATTGATGATGTTCAATTGGATGCAAAAATACTGTTTCCTCTTGGTATTATAATCAATGAACTCCTGACTAATATACTGAAATATGCTTTTACCGGCAAAGATTCCGGTTTAATAGAGGTAAGCCTTAAAGAGATAGAAGGGGAGATTCTTCTAATTGTACAGGACAATGGTATTGGACTTCCGGATAGATTTGAGATAGATGAACAGAAGGGCTATGGTCTGATGCTTATTAAGATGCTTGCTAAGCAATTAGGCGGAAATTTTACTATTGGTAATCATATCGGGACGAAGAGTACAATAAAGTTTTCTGTCTGACTCCGGATTTCCTTTAGGCGCGTAGGTTAGTTTTTCACATCGCAGCTGAATAAGGTAACTGGATCATCCGGTTTTTCATGCAGTTATCCCTATCTCGAATACGCCTGAATTGCGTCAATAAGCCCTCGTTTATACGCCTTGTTTACCGGTTTCCAGTCATTCCGTCTGGCAAAATAGAGAGTGCAATAATTGCGCTGAATTTGAGTTCCGTTAAACAGATAATACTCTATGCGATCTGTTCCTGCCTGGTGTTCAACGAGGCCGAGAAAGAAATCTACCGCCCGGGTTGTCGGAAGATCGGCTGTGCTGAGAGTGTCCATTATTGCATCTATTCCGGTAGCTGTTCCGGAGAGACAATTAGTCTTGATTTCCAGGAACGCTTTTTCGTAATTAAACATTGAAATCCTTTATCTTCTGGCCGTGCTCAGGATAGTTGAGTTTAGCAATAATGCTTATCAGATCGGCTTTTTCATCGCTCCTCAGTCCTGAGCCGATATTTCTAAGTCTTTCGTTATATAACGGAATTATTTCCTCAAGCAGTTTTTTCCCATCGTTGCTTAATATGGAAGTTGTTCAGCTGTCATAATATTTAGTATGCTAAGTGGAAATGTTTGATTAATCAATAACAAAATCCTCACTTAAATTAGCCTTGAAAAAACGGAAATAAAGCCTGATACTAAAAGCCTATGAAAATCGATCGAATGCTTGCAATGATTCTCATTCTGCTGACAAGGAAGAGGGTAACAGCCTCAGAACTCGCCGACTACTTTGAAGTATCCGTCCGGACTATCTACCGCGATATTGAAAGTCTGTCGATGACCGGAATTCCCGTCTATGCGGAACAGGGAAGGGGCGGCGGCATATCGCTTGTGAGTGAATTCCGGCTGGAGGAAAGATTTTTCCTCAAATCAGAGCTGAATGATCTTATTGCCGCGGTGCAGGAGATTCCTAAAATAACAGGCGACGCGAATCTTGAGAATGCCGTCGAGAAAATGCGATTTCTCTCAGGTGTAGAGGACGCTGAAAAATCTGGAGAGCCTGTTGTTTCATGCGACTTTACCGGCAGTCTTCGTCCCCAAGAGAAGGAGATGATGGCCCGCCTGTCGGGAGCAATCAGGTCGCAGCATCAGGTTGAGTTTTCATATCAGGCAAGTGAACAGCCGAAGCGCCTCAGGCAGGTTGAGCCTCTCCGTCTGATCTTCCTGCACCGCAGCTGGTATCTTCAGGCCTGGTGTCTTCTCCGGGGAGATTACAGACTGTTCAAAATTGCAAGAATAAGCGATCTTCGCGTGCTCTCTGAGCATTTTGATAGAACGAGGAGAATGAAAGATCTCCCCGAGGCTTCCATTCGTAATTCCAAGCCTCCTGTTTCACTTGAACTCCTGTTTACGCCCGCCGGCGCGGAAGGAGTTGGTGAATATTTCAACGAATCAGATTTCAGGCAGACAGAAGAAGGCCTGATAATAAATATTGAATGGCCCCTTGATGAGTGGGTATACCGTTTTCTGATGGGATTCGGACCGGAGCTGACAGTTTTAGGTCCACCAGCGGTTCGGGACGAGATAGCCCGGCGGCACAGAGAGGCCGCTGTGAATTATTTTTTAAATTCCGGCAAAACCTGACATACAGCTGTCATATTTCTCCTGCTAATATGAGCTCATAATAATGAGGAGGAATGATGAAATTACTTCCATGTAATTTTATCATTTTGAAGTTTCGCATGCGAAACTTCTCTCCGGTTAACCTGCCGTCGTGGCAGGGACTTTATATAGGAGAAAAAATGAACGAAATAACAACTGACAAGAACCTTGTTGCCTACTGCGGTCTCTATTGCGGGGCCTGTCCGCGCTATCTGAAAGGCAAGTGCGCCGGCTGCCGTGAAAATGAGAAACTCACCTGGTGTAAAATAAGGTCCTGCAACATGGAAAACTCTTACCACAACTGCGCCGACTGCAGTCTGATGGCCTTCGAGGACTGCAAGCTCAACCACAACGCTATGTCAAAATTCTTCGCCCTGGTTTTTGGCTCCGACCGCGACGCCTGCATAGCCCGGATTAAAGAAGCCGGGGCCGACACCTTTGCCGGGGAGATGGCCGAGCTGGGCAGTCATACTATTAAGCGTAAGAGGTAGATCGTAAGTTATATTTGGGCGTTGCAGAGGTTTTCCAGAAGAAGCCGGAAACCTCCGCCCGGGCCAATCGGGGCCAGGCCGCCTGCGGCGGCAGCCCTTCGGGCTCCCCTCCTGTCCCTAACGCGGAAGAATCCCCCGCCCAAAGACGGGCAGGGGTAGAATTGTTAAAAAGTTTCTATTGCTGTGAAAATATCAGTATCGTTCCAGGGGGCAATGTTGTAGCCTGTTGCTCCAGTAGGGTACCGCAGGGTGCAGCCTGTTACTTGCCAGAATCCACTCGTTTCTATCACTGGTGCGGCGGCGGAATGTAAAGTGACCGTTTTTAAGCTTGTGCAGGCTGTGAATGTCGAGATTTCGATTTCAGTCACACCTTCAGGAATTTCAATTGATTCAAGTGCTGAGCACTGGTAGAAAAGTTGTCTTCCGATAGAAGTAAGTCCGAAAGGTAGATTGATAGATTTAAGAGAAGTACACTTTTTGAACGCGTCAAAGCCAATTTCCTCAACGGTTTCAGGGAGGATTATTGAGGTGAGTGATGAGCATCCAAAGAATGCAGTAGATTCAATTATAGTCAGGCCGGACGATAAGGTAACCGATTCTAAAGAAGTACAGTTTTCAAATGTATTATAATAAATTGTAGTGACTTCTGAAGGGATACTTATTGATAAAAGTGATGAGCAATTTTCAAACGCACTAGATCCTATGCGAGTACAGTCTGAAGGAATCGAAATCGATGTCAGGGCCGAGCATCCGGCAAATGCATTACTGTTAATCATCAGTTTTCCTGATGGCATTGTGACTGATTGGAGAGCTGTCCACCCGGAAAATGAAGCAGCGCCGATAAACTCCACCCCATCGGGTATAATGAGGGTAGTTATCTGGTTACAGTCCCTCAAGTCATCCTCCTCAATTGCTGTTACTGTCCTATTTAAGTGGGTGTTCGGGATAATTAGAGTACCGCTCAGGCTTTTGTTAGTAATTCCGGTAAGTGTTATTTCTGTATCGGACCCTTTATCGTCCCAGGTTAAACAGTTAGAGATTGCTGTATCATTAGCATCAACACTCATGTCCCCGTTGTAGTCTCCCTCCATGCGAAACATCAAGCTGTCGTTCCACGGAGAAACGTTATACCCTGTTGCTCCTGATGGCAGGTTGAGATACGAATTGGTTATTCCGTCAAAAACATCAGATACTAAGGTTGGAGGATCTGCTGAGAGCATTGTTAAGGCTTTTATATTAGTGCAGTTATTAAATGCTTTGTTTCCAATGGTTGTAACACTGGCAGGGATTGTGACAGATTTTAACAAAGTACGGTTTTCAAATACACCAGCACTGATTTCCGTAACAGGTTTTCCGTTGACTTTTGGAGGGAGTACCAGTTTGTCGGAAATCGATGTACTGGAAGCTGTCAGAATAGCTTCGGTATCAGTTTCGGTGAAAGTCAGTTTATTGAATATTACAATATCTTTTGAATCAACTTTTGAGTCACCGTTAAGATCTCCTACCTTAGCTTCCTCCCAAGGCGATGTGTTATAACCTGCAGCACCATCCGGATATATTATGTTTATCGGTATCGTTATTCCATAGAAGATTATGTTACCTGTTGCTGGTGCGGTTGCGCCGGATCTCGTTAAGGTTTCCAAGCTGGAACATAAACCAAAAGCATAATTATCTATCGATGTAATCGAGCCCGGGATAGTTATTGACGTTAATGCGTTACAGTCCCTTAATGCATTAGTTCCAATACTGGTGACTGGCTTTCCAAGATGAGTTGAAGGAATGAATAGCGATCCTGATATTGTAGTATCAAAAACATCACTCAGGATATATTCTTCTCCGTCAAGTGTGAATTCCAACTTTCCTGAAAGAGTTGTATCATCCCCGTCAATAACGCCGTCACCGTCAACGTCACCATCTTTTATAAGAACAGATGTATCAACCCAAACGGTTCCAGCTTCATCATAACTATTTTCGCCGGCAGGGTAGGTCAGGCTGACAGCTGTTGATGTACCTGCCAATATATCAGCGGCAGCGGTTGGTGCCGTTGTTGGAAGCATGATCAAGGATGTAAGGCCGGTACAGTCTGAAAATGCACTGCTATCTATTGTGGTTACATTTGCGGGAATCGTAATAGAGTCAAGTCCGCTGCAACCGCTGAATGCCGACTCACCAATTTCAGTAATACTTGCCGGGATTGTTATTGCACTCAGGCTTGTGCATCCATTAAATGTATCACTTAATATTTCTGTAACAGCATCAGGAATAGTTATTGCTGTCAAAGAACTACAGCCTGAAAATGCGCTGCTGGCTATATCGGTCACACTGGCAGGTATTGTAATAGAGGTCAGAGACGTACAACCCTGAAAGGCGCTCATACCGATTGTCGTAATATTTGATGGAATTGTCACCGAAGTCAATGATGTGCATGATTTAAAAGCAGCAGGCTCAAGAGAGGTTACAGAGTCTGGAATAGTTACAGATGTCAAAGCTGAACATCCACTAAATGCTGAATCATCAATTGAAGTAACAGCTTTACCGTCATAGCTTGCCGGGATGTTCAGAACCCCCGAGATGCTTGAATTGGCTCCGGTAATAGTCACAGTATCTCCGGTCACTGTAAAGGTGAGTTTTGCAAGTATTGCAGTGTCAGCGGCATCAATGTTTCCGTCGCCGTTTATATCAGTTGTAGCGGTCACTGCAGGAGTACTTGTTCCCGGGTCGGTGCCGGTCCCTGTCGGTATATCGGCGCCTGTGAAGATCGGAGTCTCGTCGTCGCTTACTGCGACTGTTACAGCTGTGCCGCTGCCGTCGGTGGCGGTGTTCATTGTGCTTACCCCCGAAGACGATACGGATATATAGATATCGGTTGTCCCATCGCCGTTTGTGTCCGCGGCATAAAGGCCGAAGGCAGGAGAGCAGTCGGCTTCAATAAAGGTGAAGTCAACCGTTCCGTCACCATTTATATCAATACCGTCGGGAGTCCCGTCGTTATCAGAATCAATAGCTTTTCCGGTAACATCCGCCCCGTCTGTTCCTGAGAGAAGAATGTTTTCACCTGATTTAAGCTCAATGCGTTCAAGGTCAATCATCATGTTGCTGCAGCCGGCAACGAGGAATATAATAAACAATAGTAAGTGTATTAATTTTTTCATGTTTTCTCCTATAAAGAATTCCACCATGGAAGGTGGTTACGAAGGATGAAGTTTGAAAACTATGTTTTCAAACTTCTAAATGATAAAAAAACACGGAAGTTTTTTTATCATTTCTCCTAGAGGTTTATTCTGGCGCCGAGGTCATATCCGGCCAGAATGGCGCTGCTACCACTTTCAAGATAAAATTTCACCTCTGGGCTGATATAAACTGAAAGTACTTCATTGAATGTGTATATTCCCTTTATTGAAAGGGTGAGCATCTGATCGAAATAGAATGAGGTAGAGTCCGTTCCGTCCCGGTCAATATCGCCAGGAAGAAGATGGACACAGATTCCATACCCAATCTCAGGGACAAAGGCAACCGGTCCGTCTGGTTTTAGCATGTAGGAGATTCCTGCTATGAGGGAGATGTCCTGGAAGGAGTCCACCCATATGGTTTTGGATATCCCGTAGTTGTAATCAATTGCCCCGAAAAATCCGAGGTTTTCTATAGGAGTTATATCGAATCCGGCCTGAACTCCAAGTCCTAGACCGGTGACATAGTAGTCTCCCAGGGCGTTGACCGCGTAGTCATTTTTAAGTTCGGTGTCAATTGAAGAGAATTGAATAGGAAAGTCGTCTGCCCATGACAATGATGCTGCCACAAGGAAGACTATTACAGTAATAGTTAAGCGCTTTTTCATAAAGTCTCCTTTGGTTAGTGAGAATGTTTATACTGTCTGTTATTTGATTTTTTTTAATTACTATTCTTACCGAAACTATCGGATATAGTGATTAAAAAAACAATGGTTCACTCAGGTAAACTAAAGTGTAATTAAGGTAGATTTAAGATGGGGCTGATTAAATCATCACGTTAAAGTTCCTATCTCTTTCTGCTGCTAAATATTTAAATAGGGTCTTCCGATGCGAAATGTATGATCATAGAGATTTGATTCGGTAATTCATTTTTTATTTTTCTAAAATAGTGGTATATTCAAAAAAGACGGATAGAGTTGCTGCTTTTTTTTAGCACCCACTTTACCGATACTTTATAGTGAGGAGGCCGCGATGCGCGCAGTCATACTAGTAATAGATAGTTTTGGCATCGGAGAGCTCCCTGATGCTGATGAATACGGAGATAAGGGCTCAAATACTGCCCTTCATGTTAGTGAAAACTCAAAAGACGGTGCCTCCTGGCCGAATCTTCAGAATTTCGGACTCGGAAATGCCTCTATGCTTCTGGGAAATGAGCTTAAGGGATGCCCTCCTGTGCGGGCTCCGCTGGCGTCATTCGGAGTGATGAAAGAAGTTTCGCCCGGAAAGGATACGACAACCGGGCATTGGGAGCTTGCGGGAATAGTCCTGGATAAAGCATTTCCGGTTTTTCCACCTGAATATCCGTCTTTCCCCCCCGCACTCATTTCAGCTTTCGAGAAAGAAACGGGGCGGAAAATTATTGGAAATATTGCAGCCTCAGGCACAGCAATAATTGACGAACTCGGGGAAGAGCATATGCGCACCGGCGCTCTCATATGCTACACCTCGGCGGATTCGGTGTTTCAGATTGCCGCCCATGAGGATATTGTTCCGATAGAAGAACTTTACAGAATCTGTGAGATAACAAGAAAACTCTGTGATCCTTATATGGTCGGCCGTATTATTGCCCGGCCCTTTGAGGGGCAGCCGGGAGCCTTTGTGAGAACCAGCCGCCGTCATGATTATAGTATAGCGCTGCCTGAAACAACAATTCTTGACCACTTGCAGGCGAATCTGGTAAAAACAACAGCCGTCGGAAAGATCGGGGACATTTTTAACCAGCAGGGAATAGGCAAGAGCTGGCCTGACAAGGGAAATGCTGCCTGTATTGACCGCACTGCGGAGCTCCTTAGGGAAGGCGATGATAAAAAAGAGTTTATCTTTGTGAATCTTGTCGATACTGATATGGTCTATGGACACCGGCGGGATGTTCAGGGTTATCATGATGCTGTGAGGGCTGTCGATGACAGACTGCCGGGACTGACAGAATTGATGAAGGATGGTGACCTGCTTGTTATAACCGCCGACCACGGCTGTGACCCCTCCTTTAGGGGAACTGATCATACAAGAGAGCATGTGCCGCTGCTGTATTTTATCAAGGGGAAACAGGGAGTCGATCTTGGAATCCGTGAGTCTTTCACCGATCTTTCCCAGAGCCTTACCGCATTTTTCGGGGTTGCCTCTTATAAAAGAGGTAACTTATTCATGATATAATTGTTTTATTATGTTAGAATGAAAAGAGTTAACAAGTTATTTATTTCGGAGGAAGAGCATGTCTGTATTTAAAAAGGCCATCGTACTGGTTTTATTTTTAGTGGTATCAGGAGTTTCTCTATTTGCGTTCGGAACTACCGAGATGCCGGAGATACCTCCTGTTACATCGGGAACCCAGTATCTCTCACCGAACGATGATGGTGTTCAGGATGAGGCGACACTGACCTTCAGTGTTAAACTTTACGTAAAGAGTGATAAAGGATATGTTCCTGAATACGGGCTCAGAATTCTTGATCCGACGGGCCGTATTGTTGCCGAAAAAATTGAAACTGAAGAATCAGACGTATTCTGGCTGTTTCAGATATTTCGCGGCTTTGATGAGTTTAACCTGGATAAGGAAATAACCTGGGATGGGAAAGATGCTGAAGGCAATATCCTGCCTGACGGAGTCTACAACGTTCAGGTATGGGTAAAGGATGCGACCGCGAATATCACTGAGGTCGATGTTGACGATTTCATCCTCGATACAAAGCCTCCAAAGGTAGATATTAAAAAGCCTGAAAATATGATGTTTTCGCCGAACAATGACGGCAATGCTGATGTCTTCATAATTCTTCAGGCGGACGGCAGTGTTGAGGCGGAATGGACCGGAGTAATAAGAAATTCTAAAGATGGTGCGGTCAAGACTTTTAAGTGGGAAGACAAAGCCCCGGAAGACGTCCTCTGGGATGGAACCGACGATGATGGCGATTTTCTTCCGAATGGAAAATACAATTATGTAATCAGCGCGACCGATCTGGCCGGCAATAAATCGGAAGAGTTTAAACTTAATAATATTGAAATAAACGCGGGTGCGCCTGTGTTTAAGCTCGAGCTTGCGGCACCGGCATTTTCACCTAATTCGGATGGAGTAAAGGATGAACTTGAGATTACTCCAGTCTATGAACAGACTGAGGCGATAACAAATTGGAGCTGGTCGATTTCTGATAATTCCGGGGTGATAAGACAGAATAGAGGTTCTGCTGCGGACGGCCTGCCTGAGAAGGTTATTATAGACGGCCTTAATGATTCAGGGCTTCCTCTTTTTCCCGGAGAGTATCGTTTTTCAATGTCGGTTGAATATATAAATGCCTGGCGGCCCGTTGCTGAAACGCCGTTTGAGATAGACATAGCCGCGCCCAATGTGCAGCTTCTCCCTGAGAGAACTGCTTTTTCACCGAACGGCGACGGACTCGGTGATGAGTTGGGAATTAAGTTTAAGTCAAGCGAACCTGTTACCTGGGAAGGCAGCATTATTGATATGACGGGAGCCGTTGTTCTCGAAACAGATTACAGCCGGGAAGCTTCCCAGCTTGTATGGCGGGGAAAGGGCGGAGATGGAAAGGATGTCCCAGACGGTGAATATCTTGTTCTCGGTATTTTTACCGATCTTGCCGGTAATCTTACATATGCCGAGCCTTTTACGATTAAGATAGACCGAAGACCGGTAGCAACCAAACTCATGGTTCCGTCAGGATTTTCTCCAAACGGTGACGGATTCGAAGACGCACTCACTGTCCGGATTGATTCTGAACTTTACAATGATGTTAACCAGTGGCGGATGATGTTCATCGATGATACCGGAGAATCTCTCGCGTCTTTCAAGGGTGCAGGCACCCTTCCGGATATTGTAAGCTGGGATGGAATGGTTGCTCAGGAAGGCAACTATGCACCGGCGCTCGAGGGGATGTACCAGGCAGTGCTCTACATTGACTACGTTAAGGGTGATTTTGTAAAAACTGAATCTGATCTCTTCGTTCTTGACAATAAGCCGCCGAAAATCAGGATGGTTATTAAACCCCAGCCTTTTGCGTCAACCGAAGCCGGCCTCGAAGGCTCGGTTTTCATCTCGGTAGATGTCGAAGATGAAGAAGATATCCGCGGATGGGTAATGGACATCTATGACCAGCATGGGAACAACATAAGAACCTATGCCGGTAAGGGAGATCCCTCCGGAGACATAACATGGAACACATCGGACAACGGAATTTCGCTCTCGGCTGGTGAGAAGTATACAATAAAACTCCGGGTTACCGATAACGGCGGGAATACGGCTACTCTGCAGGAAGTACTGCCCCTGGATGTGCTGCTTGTGAAGAAAGACGGCAAGTATTTCGTAATGGTGCCGAACATCATTTTCGGAGCATACAAATACAAACTCGATTCGGCGGGACCGGAACGTGAGAAGGATAATATTGCTTCTTTAAAACGGATAATTGAACTCGCTGACCGCTTCCCGGAGTACGGACTTGTTCTCGATGCCCATGCCCTGAATATTTACCGAGGCGGCGGACGTGAGGCCGGAGAAGAAGAAATTCTTCTGCCGCTCACCGAGAAACGTGCCCAGGAAGTTAAGGACGCCCTCATTGAGATGGGGATGGATCCGGAACGTATCAACCTGGAAGCTTTCGGAGGAGAGTTCCCGATTGTCTCTGTTACCGACAGGAGCATCCGCTGGAAGAATCGGCGCGTAGAGTTTGCGGTTTCCGGCATAGAATAATCTATTTTATTTTGAAACTATGGGCCGCTCCGGTGTCTGGAGCGGCTCTTTCTTTTTCCACTGTTCTGATGTCGGAAGGCTGCCCAGTTTTCGAAAATTTCCGTGCATTTCAATTTGTGTTGTTTAATTCCAACTTTTAAAGTAACCTCTTAAAAATAATGGACAATAAAAAATCTGGAATTTTATATGCATTCTCAGCCTATCTGATATGGGGGTTTCTGGCCGCCTATTGGAAAATTTTCAGCGGTATTCCCGCCCTCGAAATTATGGCTCACCGGATGTTCTGGGCTTTCTGCATTGTCTTTGCTGTGCTGCTTATGAGCGGGAAGGTTCGGGGAGTTGCCGATGTATTTAGAAACAGGAACACAAGATGGCGGGTAATAATCCGGGCAGCGATTCTCGCCGTGAATTGGTACACCTACATATGGGCAATTAGTAACGGATATATTCTCGAGGCGAGCCTTGGATACTATCTTAATCCCCTTGTCAGCATCTTCCTCGGTCTCATCTTCCTTCAGGAGAGACTCTCAAAGTTGCAGTGGGCGGCCGTCGGGTTTGCAATAGCCGGAGTAGCCCTGAAAACCATCCTGGTGGGAATGTTTCCGGTTATCGCCGTAGTACTTGCGTTCAGCTTTGGATTGTACGGCCTAATGAAAAAAAAGAGCACCGAAGGGAGTTTTATCGGAGTCGCGTCTGAGACCCTCGTTGTGCTGCCCTTTGCAGCGGCATATCTCCTCTTTTCTGAAATTACCGGCCCGGCACATTTCGTTGAGGCTTCGGTGTGGATGAAGCTTTTATTTGCCACAACCGGTGTGGTTACGGTTGTGCCCCTGTTCCTTTTTTCCAAGGGAACTGGCAGGATTCCCCTGATCTGGATTGGGTTTTTGCAGTTTATTGCGCCGACGCTGATGATGGTTTTCGGGATTTTCATGTATCATGAAACTTTGACTGCCTTCGATCTTGCCGGATTTGCCGCAGTCTGGGTCGGTATTTTGATATTTCTTCTTTCTTTTAGAAAAGCATATTAAAAAAAAATAAAAATCCGGCGTTTCTATGATAAAATATTTGGAGCCAAAATATGGGAAGAAATGATGGAAATCATTTCTTCTGATAAAGTTTTTTAACTTTACAGGAGAGCCTATGTCTGCAATCCCCGGCGGAAACGTCGTTCTTGAAATGAGAAACATTGTAAAACAATTTCCTAAAGTACTCGCGAATAACAATATAAACATTAAGCTTTATGAGGGGGAAATTCTTTCTCTTCTCGGCGAAAACGGAGCGGGAAAATCTACCCTCATGAATGTTCTCTATGGATTGTACAAGCCCACCTCCGGAGAAATCCTTCTGGATGGCAAGGAGGTGGTATTCTCATCGCCTAAAGATGCCATTAGTAAAGGTCTGGGGATGGTTCATCAGCATTTCATGCTGGTAGGAAATTTAACAGTAACCGAAAATATTATCTTAGGAAGTGAACCGGGACGCGGAGGCCTTATCGATTACAAGACCGCTCGTGAGGAAGTGCGGAAACTCTCCAAGAAATACAAACTGCAAGTAGATCCTGATGAGATTATTGATAATCTTGGCGTAGGTCTTCAGCAGCGGGTGGAAATCCTGAAGGCCCTCTACCGCAAAGCTAATGTCCTAATTCTCGATGAACCAACAGCAGTTCTTACTCCGCAGGAAGTTGATGAGCTGTTTGAGGTTATTAAAACCCTGGTGGCTACCGGAGTCTCCGTGATTATCATCACTCACAAGCTGGAGGAGGTAAAGGAACTCTCCGACCGAACTTATATCCTAAGGCGTGGAGAGGTTTCCGGTGAATGCAATACCGCGGATGTTACCAAGGCTGAGCTTGCGAATCTGATGGTTGGACGTGATGTTGTCCTTACAGTTGTTAAAACCGGTAAGAACTCCGATAAACCGCCGGTACTGAAAATTCGGAACCTGAATGTAAAAGATGATAAGAATCTTCTTGCAGTGAAGAATCTCAATCTTGATATAAAACCTGGTGAGATAGTCGGAATTGCCGGTGTAGACGGAAACGGCCAGACTGAACTCGCCGAGGCAATAAGGAGTCTCCGAAAGGTCGAATCGGGAGTGATTGAGTTCAAGGGTGAGAATATAACCCATTTGAAAACCAAAGAACTCATTGAGCGAAAGATGGCTTATGTGCCGGCGGACAGGCACCGATTCGGACTCATCCTTTCCATGACCGTGGCCGAGAACTCTGTGCTTGGGTATCATGATAAGGTTCCGGCAATCAATTCGGCACATGGATTTAAAATGAATCTCGGACGAATAGCTACCGCATCTGAAGCATTGGTCCGGCAATTCGATATCCGGACTCCTGGAGTCCAGGTTCCTGCCGGCAACCTCTCAGGAGGTAACCAGCAAAAGGTTATTCTGGCCCGAGAATTAAGCCGTGAACCCGAATTCCTTCTTGTGACACAGCCGACGAGAGGCCTTGATGTCGGCGCTATAGAATACATCCATTCACAAATTCTCAAGATTCGGGACAAGGGAGTTGCTATACTGCTTTTATCTCTCGAACTTGAAGAGATTTTCGCACTCTCTGACCGAATAGAGGTAATGTTTGAAGGAAAGCTGGTGCAGGAATTCCTGCCTGAAGAAACAGATGAGAAAGAAGTCGGTCTGTATATGACCGGAGGAAAGGGGGGCGTGTCTGATGCAGAATAAAAATCTTAAGATAGCGCTTATTGTACTGATATTAGCTTCCGGAATTATAGGAATAGTCCTTTATGTGGCGGCATATTTTTTCGGACTACTTTTGATAGCTGCCGCGCTTGTCCTTTACTATTTTTACAAGAGAGTAGGCGAAGGAAGTGAAGCAGCGGGAGTTTGGGCTAAATCGTTCATAAAAAAACTTTATATACCGGTGATTGGAATAGCGGCCGCAATCCTTCTTGGGGGGCTGATAATGCTTGCCACCGGATATAATCCCGTTATTGCCTACAAGGCTCTGTTTTACGGCGGATTTGTAAAGAATTGGCATATTTCGGTACTCAATGCCGTCCCTCTTATCTTCACGGGACTCTCAATTGCCTTCGCTTTTCAGGCCGGGCTTTTTAATATCGGCGCCGAAGGCCAGTTCTATATCGGCTCGATGGCCGCAACATGGCTGGGCATCAGGCTTGGAATGCCGCCCGTTCTGTCGATAATTCTGATCTTTGTGATAGCAGGCGCCGCGGCTGCGGCCTACAATATAATTCCGGCTGTTCTGAAGGTGAAAACCGGGGCTCATGAGGTTATAACGACGATGATGCTCGCCCATACCGCGAAATTCCTGTCGCCGATTTTTATCAGAGGAAATGGCGGGGATCCGGCAACATCCAGCCACGCCTATGTAACAGACGCCATCAGGGAAACTAACTTCCTTCCTTTTTTCAAGGATCTTCTGCCCAAATCGAACTACCGGCTTCATATCGGTATTCTGATTGCGATAGCGGTGGCAGTCTTTGTTTATTACATCCTTTTTTATACCAGAATAGGTTATGAGGTTCGTGCGGTCGGGCAGAACAAGAACGCTGCCAGGGCGCAGGGGATATCAATAGGGAAGAATATTATGATAGCCCTTCTGTTCGCGGGCTTTCTTTCCGGTCTTGCCGGTGTTAACCAGGTTCTCGGTCTCGATCACAAGATGTTTGAAAACCTCAACGCAGGCTACGGCTGGAATGGTATCTCAGTAGCCCTCCTGGCGGCAAACAACCCAATAGGCGTTATCTTCACCTCTATTCTCTGGGGTGCACTCGATGCCGGAGGACAGTATATGACAAGGACCACCCAGATTCCCGCGTCGATTGTCGAGATAGTCAAGGGCATTATCCTTTTTCTGATTGTTGCCAAATATATCTACTCATTTTTCGGCAGAAAGCTGTCAAAACGGCGGAAGAAGAACATAAGGAGGGAGGCCTAGGATGGAAACTCTACTTCAGATTTTTAATACGGATCTTCTCGTTGCAACTGTCAGACTCTCAACACCTATAACGCTCGCCGCAATAGGCGCGACTATCTGTGAACGTTCAGGTATCGTCAACATTGCCATGGAAGGAATGATGATTGTCGGCGCTTTCTTCGGTCTCATAGGCGCTATGTTTACCGGGAATCCATGGATTGGTTTGGTTTTAGCTGTTATAGCGGGCGGAATTTTTTCACTTCTTCATGCGTTTGCGACGGTAAGCCTGCACCTTGATCATACTGTCTCGGGTGCGGTTCTTAATATTCTGGCATTCGGTGTTGTCCGCTACCTCATGGTGATGTTTTTCGGCCATCCGGGAACAACAGATCCCATCCAGTTCTCACTCAAGAACTTTCAGTGGGCAATTCCCGGGCTATCGAAAATCCCGGTTCTCGGTCCCATCTTTTTTAACCAGACACCGATAATATATTTCAGTTTTATCCTGGTAATCTTCTTCACCTTTTTCCTGAAGAAGACGAAGCTAGGCCTGCATATAAAGGCTGCAGGAGAGCATCCGCTGGCCCTCGAGACTATCGGCGTGTCGGTTTACAGGATGAGGTATATCGGTGTTCTGATTTCCGGAATGATGGCTGGACTTGCCGGAGCTTATCTTTCAATCGAGAATGCCGTTTCTTTTACCGAAGGAATGAGCGGGGGAAAGGGTTTTATTGCAATGGCCGCGATGATTTCAGGCGGATGGACTCCTGTGGGGGCATTTATAGCGTCGTTGTTTTTCGGTTTTGCTGATGCCCTCCAGGTAAGGCTGCAGATTGCCGTTAATCTGCCGATACCATCAGAACTGTTTATAATACTGCCCTATGTTCTGACCGTTGCCGCCGTAGCAGGACTTGTTAAGCGCTCGAGGCCGCCAAAGGCCGACGGTACTGATTTCATGATTGAACGGCCGGAGTAACGGAATAGAAATAATCGTTGACTATAGAGGTTAATAGCGATAACATTAATCTAATTTAAACGGAGGAAATCAAAATGAAAAAAGCTAGAATCATTGCATTGCTGCTGATCATTGCACTTGTTGCATTTGGCAGTATGTCCTGTGAAAAAGAAGAGAAAGCTGCAGAACCTGCTGCTGAAAAAGCTGCGCTTCCTGGTGAAGGAATGATCGGTTCTATGGCTACCGACGTTGGAGGCCTGGGTGACAAGTCTTTCAATGACGGCGCATGGAACGGCCTGAAAATGGCTGAAAAAGAACTAGGCCTCGAAGTCAGAGTTGTAGAGTCAAAGCAGCAGACTGACTATGTTCCAAATCTCTCAGGTCTTGCCGAAGACGGATCTGATATAGTCTTCGCAGTCGGTTTTCTTATGGAAGAAGCCATCAACGAAGCCGCAAGAAATAATCCTGACACCTATTTTGCCGGAATCGATATCTGGGCCTCAGATGCTTCCCCTGAAAATTTCATGGGAGTTGTTTTTAATGAGCATGAAGCTGGATACCTCGCAGGCATAGTCGCGGGTCTCATGACAAAAGAATACGCATCATCAACTGATAAACTTAACGACAAGAACGTAATCGGAATTGTCCTTGGTATGTTCATCCCTCCTGTCGAAAAATATGAAGTTGGATTTATTGCCGGCGCTAAGAGTGTGAATCCCGATGTTAAAATCATAAGTGTTACATCCGGTTCATTTGTCGATCAGGCGAAGGGAAAAGAAGCAGCTCTTGCTATGATCGAGCAGGGCGCTGACATTATTTTTCATGCTGCAGGACTTACCGGTCTCGGCGCTATTAACGCATGTAAGGAAGAAGGCGTTCTTGCCATCGGTGTTGATGTAGACCAGAACTCTGTAGCTCCTAATACAGTTCTTACTTCTGCCGAGAAGAAAATTGTTCAGGCAACTTACCTCGCAGTTGAATCTGCTGTTAACGGTACTTTTAAGGGTGGAACAAGAGTCTTTGACATCAAAGATGACGCAGTTGGAATCTCTGGATTTCATAGTTTCGACTCCATCGTTCCTCAGGCTGTAAAAGACGCAGTTGCAAAAGCAACCGCTGACATGAAGGCCGGAAAAATAAAAGTTCCCACAAACAGAGCAGAACTTGAGGCTATGTAATCAGAACACTGATACCTCGGTAATCTGATTTGCAAGTAATTTACAGGAGCCCTGCCCCCGCGGCAGGGCTCCTTTTTTTTATGTCGACATAGTTTGAAGAGGGTTATGACACTTTTATTGCATAAATCAGTATAAAGCGATAGAGTAACCGAATGAAAATAAAAGCCGTAATTTTTGACATGGATGGAACTCTGTTTGATACTGAGAGACTCCTCTCGGAATGTTTTATTGAAGCTTCTGCAAAAGAAGGCTGGACCCTAGAATGGGATACTATTATCAGCTGTATTGGAACAACCTACGAAGAAACTGAGCGGCTGTTGATGAAGGCTATGGGTAAAGATTTTCCATATGAGAAAATAAGGCGAATGAGCATAGATCTTTTTCGCCGGCATGCCGAGAAAAACGGAATTCCGTTCAAGTCTGGTGTTCTCCGGCTACTTAACTGTCTGAACGATAGAAAAATTCCAATGGGACTTGCCACGACAACAAAGCGCAGTGAGGTTGTCGAGCTTCTGACTGCGGCCGGAATAATAGATAATTTTGCAAGTATAGTCTGTGGAGATGAGGTTGAGAATAATAAACCTCATCCTGAAATCTACTATAAAGTCGCCAAAAATCTGGGATTTAAGGCAGAAGATATCCTTGTTTTTGAAGATTCGTCCCACGGAATAATCTCTGCCGCCGCCGCTGGGGCCAGGGTTGTCTGGGTGCCTGACCTTCAGCATATAGACGATGCTGTCCGCTCGAAATGCTACAGTGAAATCGGTTCACTCGATGCGGTCTGTGACAGACTTGGAGAGCTTATCGGGTGATGGGGCGAAAGAACGAATATAGAGCAGAGCCGGAGGGTGTTAAGCGGAAAATGCCGCTTTTCCCTGAAGGAATGCTTTTCGGGGCTGCCTCGTCGGCCTATCAGATAGAAGGCGCGGCAGGTGAAGACGGCCGGGGCCCTTCCATCTGGGATACCTTCAGTCAGAAGAAAGGGAAAATACGTAATAACGACACGGGCGTCGACGCCTGTGATCACTATAACCGCTATGCCGAAGACGTCTCTATCATGAGCAGGCTCGGTCTTGACGCATACCGGTTTTCAATATCATGGCCGAGGGTAATGCCCGAAGGCCGCGGGGCCGTGAATAAGAAGGGTCTGGATTTTTATGACCGGCTCACAGACGAGCTCCTGAAGGCCGGTATAAGACCCTATGCCACTCTTTTTCATTGGGATTTTCCCTCCCAGCTGTTCCGAGAAACCGGCGGTTTTTTAAAAAGAGAGAGCGCCCATCATTTTGCTGACTATACTGAAGTTGTAGTCCGCCGGCTTGGCGACAGGATTAAAGACTGGATAACCCTTAATGAGCCGTGGAGCCACTCGGTCATGGGTTATCTTCTCGGTGTTCACGCGCCGGGGCTGATGAAGCCCATATACTGGGGAAGGGTTGTTCACAACCAGCTGCTGGCCCACGCTTATGCGCTCGAGCGGATAAAATCCATTCAGCCGGCGGCTCGTGTTGGAATAAGCCTTAATTTGTCTCCCGTTCACCCGCGTAAGGATAATGCCTCCGACAGATCAGTGGTTGATTTCGCCGATCAGATGGTAAACAGGGTTTTTCTTGATCCCCTCTTCAAAGGAGAGTACCCCGAACAGCTCCTTAAGCGGCTCGGAATTGTATGGCCGGAAATAAAATCCTCCGACATGGATAAAATTAGCCGTCCGATGAACTTTCTCGGAATAAACTTATACTCCCGAATCAAGGCAATGTATGCGCCCGGCGTCCCTCTTCTCGGCACATGGCTGCATTCAAATAGAATCCCGTTTAAAGAGTATGAACGCGGGGGCAGCCGGTATACCTCGATGGGATGGGAAGTCTACTCTCCGTCAGTCTATGAGACCCTGGTGATGCTCAGAGACAATTACGGCAACGTTCCGGTTTACATTACCGAGAATGGGGCCGCATTTAATGATGAGCTTAAGGACTACCGTGTTCATGACCCCGCCCGTGTCGGCTACTTGGCCGAATATACAGCCCAAGCCTGCCGAGCGGCCGATGAAGGCTGTGATCTTAGAGGCTATTTTCTCTGGTCGCTGCTAGATAACTTTGAGTGGTCTGAAGGCTACCGGAAACGCTTCGGCATAGTCTATGTAGATTTTGAGACCCAGCGCCGCTACATAAAAGACAGCGGCTACTGGTATAAAGATCTAATCCTGGCCAACCGCAGGTAGGCCCTCCGGGATTGCGGCAGAAGTGGACCGGCTGCCGTTAATCCAGGAGCGACAGGAAAATCTCGGCAGCGGCCAATTCGGGAAAGATGCTCCCTGCTGCCTTATGGCCCCGCATAATTTTTGCATATTCATAGGGACAGTAATCCCCGAGCTTACGCTCACTCTTAAGCATGTTCAGCGTATCTGTCAGGGTATCTCCGAGTATTTCGAAGAATGATTCAGATTGCTTCTTGCTGGGAATGTTCGCTGAAAGTTTGATCTTATAGTACTTTTCTCTTATTTCTTCAATCAATTCAGACAGTTTGTAGAGCTTGTTCTTCTCAATATCAAGCGAAATAGCAGCGGCCTCGATTAGGCAGAGAATCAGATCTTTATTGCTTTTCTGATCAGAGGGCAGACTCGCCCTGATAAGCGTTTCGGCAATATCTGGAGAACATTTTCTTCCCGAAAGATTGAGATGAGCGGAATACCGGTCAATGCTCTTCTGTGACAATAGTTTCCCTCTGTAATACCGCTCTATCTTATGATCGGGCAGAATGAAATATTTCAGTCCGCTGTTACGGTTGAAGACCTTCATCGTATCAAGATACCCTAGACTGATGGCAGGAGTTACGGTCTCGGGCGAGAAGTCCAGAATATGGCCAAGCGGCATCGAGTTTTTTATATAAATTGTCTCGGTGCCGGTAATGTCAGGTCTTTTATTCACCCCTAGTCCGGAAATATCAACGACAATCATCTTCTTGTATCCGCGGTTTTTCATCATTGCGTGCGGAATATTGTCGTACATTCCTCCGTCGGTAAACTGTTTGCCGTTTATCTCCGCCCGCTTGAAGGCCGGAAATGAAGCGCTGGCAAGCAGATAATCCGGAAGACTGCCTTCAGGCATATCATCAAGGAAGATCTCACAAGGCTGCAGGTTGTTCAGATTTATAGTTACGATGCCGAGGTCCATCCCGAGTTTTCTAATCCGTTCTTCCTTTATTTCGGCTTTCAGCATATTGTGGAGAGGTTCCGAATCCAGGCCCAGATTTCTGATGTCCAGATTAAATTCGCCTATTCTTGCGAAGTTTTTCAGGCTGAACTTCAGCTTGCCGTTTTTTATCATACCGTCGGGAACCTTGACTACCTTGTCCAGGCTCAGTTCCGTCCAAATCTTCAGCCCAAGATCGAAATCATCCTGAGCGACAATTGCAGCATTCAGTGCTCCAACCGATGCTCCACAGACCGCATCAATTTTTATTTTAAGCTCACGAAGAGCCTTCCATGCTCCAAGCTCATATGCGCCTCTCGCACCTCCGCCTGCAAACACAAGCGCATACCCCGGTTTCTCTCTGAACATAATCACCTCAGGTTTAAATGTATTTGCGGGGCTATAGCTTGTCAAGGATGTTCCGGGCGTCTCCGGGGCTTCTATCGAAGCCCCGGCCGGGCCATTCAGGGGTGCTGTCGGAGCTACATCTCCGACCGCCTTCGGCGCCCTTACTGTCCCTGACGCGGAAGAGGGCTGTCAACGGCCAACTATAGACTCAAAGTAGTAAGTCCGGCCTGCAAGCTCTGTATTGACTAAATCCACCTCGCAATTATAATAGAAATTACTATGGAAAACCGGTCAAGATTTTTTAGCTTTTTTTTCTTTTTTAGCAACTCTGCTGATGAGGGCCAACGGTTTTCCCTGAAATAGTAATAACAGGGCTTAACAGCGGGTTCCTCTAACCGGGGAATCCGTTTTTTTTTGGTTAAGCCTATGAGAAGATTTCAAAAATCGGTTATTTTCGAAATCTTCTTCGGAGTATTTTTGACAATTGTCTGAAATTTATATATGTAGATCATTGTCAAAAAACTCCAATTACATATAAAGATGATTTATCATAAATCACTGATTTGTGATAAATCTGCGATAAAAGGAGACAGACAATGCTTCAGAAATTGGAAGAGGTGAAAAAGGAATTTGATTCCGGAGTAGGCTTGGTAGGGTCTATGCCCGATATGGCCCAGTTCAAGGCGGATTTCCTGGGTAAGAAGGGAAAGCTGAATGCTCTTATGGGCGGAATGAGGGACCTCTCGGTAGAAGAAAAAAAATCCTTCGGAGCCAGGGCCAATGAGGTCAAGCAGGAAATGACGGATGCAATTGATAAGCGCAGCCAGGATATAGAGCTGGAAGCAATCAACGCAAAGCTTGCAAAGAACAAGCTTGACATCAGCTGGACTGATAAGATTAAAGACCTCGGCCAACAGGCTGCGGGGCTGCATCCTTTAACCCAGGTTACCCGTGAGCTCGAGGATATTTTTCTCTCGATGGGCTTTGACATCCTAGACGGCCCTCACATAGAAGATGAATATCACAATTTCGAGGCCCTGAATATTCCTGAATCTCATCCCGCACGTGACATGCAGGACACCTTCTGGTTTAAGGATAAGAAGCATCTGCTGCGTACTCATACATCCAACATTCAGATTCGCGGAATGGAGCAGAAAAAACCACCATTTAAATTCGTTGGTCCCGGAAAGGTTTTTCGTTGTGAAACCCTGGACGCAAGTCATGAAGCGGCCTTTCACCAGCTCGAAGGTATGATGGTCGGCAAGGATATTGCCGTGCCGCATATGATTCACTTTCTGCGAACTCTTCTCTCTGAAATTTTTAAACGGGAGATCAAGGTTCGACTTCGTCCTGGATTTTTCCCCTTTGTCGAACCCGGATTTGAACTCGATTATGAATGCCTGCTTTGCGGCGGCAAGGGTTGTTCGGTCTGCAAGCAGGTAGGCTGGGTTGAGGGCCTCGGCTGCGGAATGGTTCATCCCAATGTACTGTCCGGCGGAGGAATTGATCCTAATAAGTGGAATGGATTCGCCTTCGGTCTTGGCATCGACCGGCTTGCCATGATGAGATATCACATCGATGATGTAAGGCATCTTCACAGCGGGAATCTTCAGTTTTCCGAACAGTTCAAGACCTACTAGGAGATAGACATGAAAATTAGTTTAGATTGGATAAAAGATTTTGTGCAGCTGCCGGACCTGACACCCCAGGAGATGGGAGTAAGATTTACACTCTCCACCTGTGAGGTAGAAGGGGTTGAGGAAACCAACGCCCATATGGAGCAGGTTACGGTTGCTGAAATTATAAATGTTGAACCTCATCCCGAAGCGGATAAGCTGAATCTTGTCAGCTTCAAGACAGGAAGCGGAGAACGAAGAGTCGTCTGCGGCGCTCCGAATGTTGCGCCCGGAATGAAGGTTGCCTTTGCGCCCATCGGCACAACGCTTCCCGGCGGTTTTACCCTTGTTCCCAAGGCTATTCGCGGTGTGATGAGCGAAGGTATGCTCTGCGCCGAAGATGAACTCGGCCTGGGCGACGGACACGAAGGGCTGCTGGAACTGCCGGCCGATGCAATTGTCGGAATGAGCCTGGCTGAGCATATGAAGTTAAAGCGTGATGTACTGCTTGACGTCGATAATAAATCCATTACCCACCGGCCCGACCTCTGGGGTCATTACGGTATGGCGCGTGAGTTTGCCGCAGCCTTCGGCAAGCCCCTGGCAAGGCCCTTCGATGAAAAGTGGATAGAGAAAATGCGAAAGCATTACAACTCAGATGCTGCACCGGTTTCCATTGATGTTCAGGAAGGAACCGCCTGTCTTGGATTCCTGGGATTGAGCGTTGATAATGTTACTGTAAAACCGAGTCCCCTGTGGATGCAGCAGAGGCTCTCCGCCTGCGGCATGCGGCCCATAAACAATATTGTAGATATTTCCAACTATGTAATGCTTGAGCAGGGCATGCCAAACCACCTCTTCGATCGTGATACAATCCGGGGAAATAAGATAATAGTCCGGGAAAATGGTGAGCAGTCCATCTTTGTCACCCTTGATGAGATGGAGCGGAAGATGATTCCCTCGGACACAATGGTCTGTGACCTTGACGGGCCTTCCTCAATCGGCGGAATTATGGGCGGACTCACCAGCAGCGTAAAGGCTAGCACTACTCGAATCTTCATCGAAGTAGCCAACTGGAAGCCGGAACTTGTTCGTCGTACATCCACGAGGCTGGGGCTTCGGACCGACGCGTCGCAGCGGTATGAAAAATCCCTCGACAGCCATCAGCTCGAGAGGACGGTTCTGCGCATCCTGGAGCTCATTCTGGACAGCTGCCCTGAGGCTGTAGTCGTAGGACCTCTTGTCTCTGACGGCTTAAGGTTAAATCCTCCACTTGTAATTGATCTGACCCTCAGTCGGGTCAATTCCATCCTTGGCACCAGCCTGAATGAAGACGAGGTTATAAGGCTCCTCGAATCGCTTGAATATAGTGTGACGCCCGCGGGCGGAATACTTAAGGTAACAGTTCCCACCTACCGTGCCACCAAGGATGTTGAGGTAGATGCCGACCTTATTGAGGACATCGGTCGGATTTACGGATATGACAGGCTCGTTCCGGTTGCCCCTCATAACGAGATAACCGCTATCAGCCTCAGTGCGGCCAAGATTCTTGAGCGAAAGATTCAGGATTTTCTTGTTTACCGCGGCCGGGCTCTTGAGATTTACTCCTATCCGCTAATCGGGGCGAAGCTCCTTGAGCAGGCCGGCTGGGATGTGATGAATGAAAATCTTGTGCTGGCAAATTCCTTGAGCCCCGAGACCGACCGCATGCGGCCGTCCCTCGTCCCTTCCCTGCTCGAAAAGGCCGCGCTGAACCAGAAGTACCATAATAAGTTCAGGCTCTTCGAACTGGGCCGAAGTTATCTCGAGTCGGAGAAGGATTTTAGTGAGGATCGGCACCAGCTGGGCATCATCTACTTTGACAAGCAGGACTCACCATTCATGGAAGTTCTCAACCTGATGGGTGATCTTCTCGACAGCCTCAGGCTGAATGCACAAATTCAGCCCCCGAATCAGAAATTTCCCAACCCGCTCATCCCGGCGCTCTGGACAGGAAAACACCCGCATGAAATTTTAGATATCCGGGTCATGGGAAAAAGCTGCGGATTTATCGGCAGCATTCATCCTGTAATGGCTAAGAACTTTAAAATCAAGGGTAACCTGGTTATGGCAGTCCTGGATATCACCGATTTTATGGATCGTCCGATTAAGGATCAGACCAAATATAAGCCTTTGGCAAAATTCCCCGGTTCAACCTTCGACTGTACAGTAGTTGTCGAGACCGGTGTTCCTGTAGCGGATGTACTCTCTGTACTGAAAAAGGTCAAGATTAAAGAAATAGAGGACGTTCGTATAGCTGATGTTTACCCTCTCTCTGAGCAGCAGAAGACCGTCACTTTGCGTTCCTGGCTGCTGGACAGGGAAAAAACCCTGTCGCCGGAATTCCTTCGAAGCGTCGAGGCTCAGATTGTAGCATCACTAGAGAATGCGGGATACCCATTGAAACAGGGGTAAGGCGGTAATGATTAGCTAATTAAAAAAGTGCCGGCCGGATTTCCGGAACCGCACTTTCTTTTAAGAATTTGGCCTTTTTATCCATTTCTCAATTATTCCATCTTTCTGTCGATAATAAAATTATCCGGGAACATCGTCCGTTTGATGTTCCCCGTTTTATAATGGGAGAGCGGAATGAAGAAAGTATTGCTTATTGATGACTCGAATCTTTTCAGGGAATATTTGGCAAACAAGCTGAGTGAAAACGGATTTGAGGTAGTTGAAGCCAGGAACGGGCTTGAAGGTGCGCTGAAAATGCGCAATGAGCTGCCAGATCTCATTATCATGGAATATTATCTGTCCAGGAAATCCTGTATCGAAATTCTCAGAGAGAAAGTCGGAAATCCAAATATTGCCGCAGTTCCTGTTATCATGGTTTCCACCAAGATAGATAGAGAAAAGATCCTCAGTGTGGCCAGTTTCGATGTAAAGAAATTTTTCTCAAAGCCGATTAAGCTTGATGCCCTCCTGCAGACAATATCCGGTTTTCTCAAGGTTAAGGTAGAAATCGATAATTCTCCGTGCATAATTGAGGCACACTTTAATGATGAAATTCTATTTATTGAGATAGCACTGGGGCTTAACACTGAAAAAATTGAACTTCTGAAGTTTAAAATCACGGAATTAATGCAGCTCTATGAAGTTGTTACGCCGAAGGTTCTCATGATGATGTCCAATATCGATTTATCAGAGGGAGACAGAGGTAAACTTGCCCAGCTTTTTGATACTATCATTGGACAAACCGGGGCCCGGCCTAAGGCTGTGAAAGTCCTGGCTTCGAGTGAGTATCTTAATGAATTTATAAGATCATCACCAGATTATTTCGGTATAGATATTAAAGAGAGCCTCGATCTGGCTATGGATGATCTATTAGGGCTCAAGCCTGATCAGATCGCCCATGACCAGGTAGCCTCAGAACGGATTCTTTCGAGAACTGCTCCGGTCAGGGATACTGAAGAATCAATAGACCTCAGGTTTGAGAGTGAGTCGCATTCAACCGAAGCGGAACGTATGTATCCGGAAGCGAGAATAGCGGTAGTCGATGATGATATTGTTATTCAGGAACTGGTTAAAACCGTACTCGCTGATACCGGCTGGGATCTGGCAATCTTCAATAACGGTAAGGAATTTGTCAGGGATCTGGCATCCAGCACCTTCGACCTTGTTTTCCTTGATTTGATGATGCCTGAGATGAATGGATTCCAGGTGCTTCAGTTCATGAAACAGCAGAAAATTGACATTCCCACAATAGTATTTTCAGCACTCACAAGAAAGGAAACTGTTGGAAAAGCTATGAGCTTTGGAGTAAAGAGTTATATAATAAAACCACTCAAGCCTGAGGCTCTCAAGCAGAAGGCTCTTGAGATTCTTGTCTCTGATTTCTGATTTTGGGGGAGGATCTATTGGACAAGAGTGAACATCTGTTTAGATCAGTTTTTCTGGATTCGTCACTGGGAATGCTGCTCTTCAAAGATAATGGTGAAATTCTCATGTGCAATAGCGGCGTGTCCCGAATCTTCGGGCTCAGCGCTTCGGAAATTAAAAAAAAGAGTATCATAGGTCTTATTGTTTCGGACAATACTGAGCTTATTTTGAGCAAGTTCGTTATGCTGCGGCAGGGCAGTGGAAAACGGATAAAGGTTGAAGCCTGTTTTAAAAAGCCGGACGGCCGAACCGGATGGTGCAGGTTAAATATATCAGGAATAAATTACCAGAAGAATGCCCCCTTCTGTCTGCTTGCAATAGTTGAAGACATTACCCGGCAGATACTGCTTGAGAAGCAAATGAAAAAAGCCCGGCAGATTGCAGAACAGGCAACAAAAACAAAATCTGAATTTCTCGCAAATATGAGTCACGAAATCAGGACTCCGATACATACAATTATTGGAATGACCGAGCTTCTTATGGACACTCATCTTGATGAGGAACAGAAAGAATATGCCGGACAGGTGGAGTTTTCAGCCGAGGTCCTTCTTAGTTTGATTAATGACATCCTCGATGTTGAGAAAATTGAAGCCGGAAAACTGAAGCTCGAGGAAATAGAGATGGATCTTCTTGAAGTAGCCCAGGGCGCAGTAGATCTCATTGCACTCAAGGCTCATGAGAAGAATCTTGAAACAGCCCTTTACATAGAACCGGATGTTCCACATCTTGTCTATGGTGATCCGACAAGGCTTCGTCAGATAATCGTGAATCTTGTAAATAACGCAATGAAATTCACCTCTGAGGGCGAAATAGAAGTCAGAATAAGCACCGCGGAAGAAACTGATGAAGAGGCTCTTATTCTGTTCCGTGTCAGGGATACAGGAATCGGTGTAGCCAAAGAAAAGATGGGAAAACTTTTCAAGGAGTTTTCCCAGGTAGATTCTTCAACAACGAGGAAATTCGGCGGAACGGGGCTGGGACTCATAATATCAAGAAACCTGACCCATCTCATGAATGGGGAAATAGGAGTGGAAAGTAAGTACGGCGAGGGTTCAAGTTTCTGGTTCACCGCGAGATTTCGAAAGCAGAATGAAACCAGTCCTTACTTGGCCTTCAGGGGGAAATATTCTGACGAGAATGTCCTCATTGTGGATGATAATCCGACTGCCCGTGAGATTCTCTCACTCTATTTGAGTGAACTCGGATGTTCGGTTGTGGAAGCCTCCGGCGGAAAACAGGCACTTGAATTAATCAAGGATTCAGCTGTCTCAGAGTCTCCGTTTACTTCCTGTATTATCGACCAGATAATGCCGGGGATGGACGGCTGGTACCTTGCGAGTGAAGTGAATTCGATGAAAGATGAGTCGGAACACCAGAGTCTCAAGGACCTCAAGATGTATATGGTCAGCCCGGCCGGACGGAGTGCTGAAGAAGCCAAGATGAAGCTGCTTAAATGGTTTAGCGGATATTTAAACAAACCGCTTAAAAAAAATCAGCTCTTCTCGGTTTTTGCAGGAATGCGGAAATCTGTAAGTGAAGAGGAAGTCGCCGAACTGCTTCCCCTTGATGATGAATCCGCAGGCCGCATAACCGCCCTCGTCGCGGAAGATCATGAGGTAAACCAGCAGTTGTTCAAGTCAATCCTGCAGAACCTAGGCTGTGATGTTGTTCTTGCAGCTAACGGTCTTGAAGCCGTGGCAAGGGCAGAAGATTCGGCCCCGGATATAATCTTCATGGACTGTCAGATGCCTGAAATGAACGGTTATGAGGCTTCAATCGAGATTCGCCGTATCGGACTTAATATCCCGATTGTCGCAGTTACCGCGAGTGCCATAAAGGGTGAACGGGAAAAATGTATGGGAAGCGGAATGTCCGATTTTCTGACTAAGCCCTTTAAAAAGAAAGACATCCAGCCTGTTCTGCTAAAGTGGAAAGGGCTTAGTCACGACGGTAGTGCCGCCGCTATACATGAGTCTGGTGCCGACTTGGTCTCTATCGAAGAAATCGAAGAAATCGAGGAAATCGAGGAAATCGAGGAAATCGAGGAAATCGAGGAAATCGAGGAAATCGAGGAAATCGAGGAAATCGAAGAACTTGAGGGATTGGAGTACGAATCGGACAATGTAAATGAAGCTCGTGCAGCCTTTGATTTTAATGATGCGGTTGAGACCTTCCTCGGGAATACCGATGTGGTTAAACGGGTTCTCAAAGAGTATCTGGTGAAGGTTGAGGGGCAGATTCCTGAAATCGAAAAATGTCTTTCCGGTGGTGATACCGAGGGATGCAGGGAGATCGCCCATTCAATTAAGGGTAGCGCACTGAACTTAAGCATGAATAATCTAGGCGAAGCTGCCAAGAATTTGGAATATTCATCTCGGGACGGCGAACTTGAAGCCTCTGAGGGAAATCTTCTTGCAGTAAGAACGGCCTTCGAAGAATTGAAAATCTACATCGAGGCAGAGGGTCTGCTTTCGTAAGAGGCTTGCTGCCCAGAATTATTTAATAAATATCACTTGGCTGTATCCTGAGTTTTCCAGAAGCTCTCTGATGAGCTCCTGCCCCCGGCGCTCGGCTATTCCGGTTATATCCCTTTTTTTTGCCTCCGCCTTCAGCATTCCCGTTAAAATTGATGTCAGGGTCTTCCACTGCTGCGGGCTGATGTCGAGATCAGGATAATCATAGGATGAGCTGTCCGCGTCCTCAATTATCACCTCGGTGATCACCGCCTCCGGCAGTCTTATCTGAATGATACCTTCTTTTTTGTTGATTATCACTGCTTCGGCGGCTCTTTCAGGGTCTGTCTCCGGAGAATCAAATACCGTACCGGTGAAATCGAACCCCGCCTTGATTCTTGCAGTAATAACCGCGAAAGAATAATTCTCATCAAGTAAGTCTATTCCGGCCTGCGAGGCTATGCCGAGAATAGAAAGCATCTCTATCTCTTTGAAGCTCAGCTTTTCTCCATTTTTAAAGCGGCTTACAAGGAGTTTCCAGTCGGTCTTCCCGTCTATCAGATCATACGGGAAAACCGATTTGTAGATGAATTCTATAGTATTAATACGGCTGATATCTTTCACCTGTTTCAGGATTGCATTTGAATATGCTGTCTTGTCGGTTTGCATGAATGGGTTTGGAATATTTATTTTGAAAATATCTTCAGACAGGATTATCAGAGCAGCGGCCGCTATCAGGATTAACAGCACCAGGATGAGCCTTGTGGGAAACCTGCCTCTTTTTCTTTTTTTATTTTCAGATTTCATCGGCAGCCTTCCTGAACTCTATCACTTCGATACCGGCGAGCAGGAGGAAGTTGCGAATCAGCTTTTCGGCGTTAGCCTCCGCTTTCTCAATCAGTCCTGAAGACTGGGCGGCCGCTATTATCTCTTCTTTCTTTCGGTTTATCTCATCATAATAATCAAGCCGAGCAATCTCACCGCCCCATTCCTTGATGAAATACTGCTCGATAGTTTTCTCATCAGCATCCGCGTAGAGAACAACAGCCTTAGGCATTGTAACTATGGCCCGCGCCCTGCCGTTTTTATCAGCACCTGCAAGGCTGATTCGGATTTTATCTGTCTCTTGTATTCCTGCCTGAATTCTAATGTCGATAGAGAAGAGAAGGCGCTTGTCTATGGTTTTTATAAACAGGACTTTCTGCTGCTCCCCTATATAGACTATGTCCCGGTATATCTGTTCGCAGGTCGGCATTTCGAGGATATTCCGGATCGACAGTTCAAGCGAGTCGGCAGTACGGGGGTCCGGACGGTCGCAGCTGAGTACAAGCATTAGAGAAGGCATCATGAGTAGAATCAGCAATTTATATCTTTTTCTCATGATCCATTTTAATCATTCAGTATGTCGGATGTAAAGCAGAAAAAACAAAGTTCCAGGAACCCATGATATACTTATCTCAGACTGGAGGGCCTTATGAGGATTAGAAAAGTAAAAAGAATATCGAAAGCAGTCCCGACTATTGAGGGAGCCGGCGTCCGCCTGAACAGGGCCTTTGGATTTTACAATACTGAGGATTATGATCCCTTCCTTCTGCTTGATGATTTTCGAAGTGATAAGCCGGATGATTATCTTGCCGGTTTTCCCACGCATCCGCATAGGGGTATACAGACAGTTACCTATATGATGGAGGGCCGGGTTGAGCATCAAGACAGCCTCGGCAATAAGGGAGTTATCGGTCCCGGCGGGGTTCAGTGGATGACCTCGGGCAGCGGAATCATTCACCAGGAGATGCCTAAGGGGGACGCGGGCGGAAGAATGTATGGCTTTCAGCTCTGGGTTAATCTTCCTAAAGGATTAAAGATGTCGGGCCCGGAGTACCAGGAGTTTGCTGCTGATCAAATACCCGAGATAGTCGAGTCGGATGGTTCCATTGTTAAAATAATTTGCGGAGAATTCTCGGGTGTAGCCGGTCCTGTTATAGTTTCCGGAACTGATCCTGCCTATATTGATTTGCGCCTTCCTCCGGAAACAGAGAAAATAATAAATGTTAACAGCGAAGATAATGTTCTTCTCTATATTTACCGTGGGGAGCTTGAATTTCCTTTTGAGGATAAGCCGGAATACCAGGGGAAGATAGCCAAAAACAGGGAACTCGTTCTTCTTGGAGAGGGCGATGCTATCCGAATAAAAAGCGGTGATAGCGGTACCGGACTGCTGCTGATTTCAGGCCTTCCACTGAAGGAGCCGGTTGCATGGAGGGGACCCATTGTCATGAATACTCAGAAAGAACTGGATGAGGCCTTCGAGGCGCTTGAAAATGGAACATTCTTGGAGAATAATTAGAGACAGATTTGTGGAATTTCTTAATGTTTTGATATAAGATGAAAAAAAGGGTAATACAGCGGAGTAAAGATGAAAGATAGCAAGTATTCACCATTGGATGAGATTGATTGGCGGATTTCGCAGGAGCTTAGAAACGACGCACGGATGCCCGCATCAGAAATTGCCAGAAAACTCGATCTTAATCCCAGGACAGTAAGAAACAGGATCGACAGAATTGTCGAACTTGGAGCAGCGCGTGCTCATTGGGTTTTTGAACCTAAAGTGTTCGGATATGTTATTTCAGTTGATATATTTCTTAAAATTGAAACTGAATCGGCTGCGGACGTGATATGCCATGATTTGATAAATGATCCTCAGGTTAATTATCTGGCTTTTGGAAACGGAAAGGAAACGATGTCGATAGAAGGCCTTTTTAAAAATCTTGAAGAGATGGATGAATTCATTTATCAGAAACTTCCTGCTTACGAAGGAGTTCGAGTTGAGAGTGTCGCGCTGGTTCCAAAGGTGCTCCGCAGCCAGTATGAATGGCATCCTGATAAATCTGACTTTGGCAATTAGTAATAGTCTGAAGAAAAAAGGACGGCTGTCTCTGATTGAAACAACCGTCCGGAGGATTGTGGACCAAGCCCTGCTTAATTAATTTTCATAAATAATTTTTCCGTTAAAAATCGTCATTCTGATTTTGACATCTCTTATCTCTTCCGGACAGTCAAGTTTGAAAAGATTTTTCTTTAATACTGCAATATCGGCTTTCATCCCTGGGCCGAGCTTCCCAATCTCATTTTCCCTGAAAACGCCGAATGCGCCGCCGCTTGTATAACATTTAAGTGCATCACCTATGCTGACCTTTTCTTCAGGATTCCATCCGCCCTTTGGTTCTCCGTCGTTATGCAGCCTCGTTACCGCACGATGAATTCCGTTCATGGGATTCATTTCTACTATAGGGAAATCACTTGAGTAGGCCACATGTACACCAGATTGGATGAAGCTATTGTTTATAAACATATTTTTCAGTCTATCTCCTTTGAATCTCTCAAGATAGGGAGTCTCGCTGTATGTTTCTGTCATTGCAAGATGTTCGGGCTGTATTGATGCAATTACATCAAGCTCCTTGAAACGGGGGAAGTCGTCCGGATGGAGGGTTTCGATATGTTCAATCGTATGCCTTGAATCTCTGCTGCCGTTGGCTTTTTGCGCGGCCTCATAGCAATTCAGGCCGAGCCTGACACCGCCGTCACCACATGCATGCAGCCTTACCCTGAATCCATCCCTATCTGCTGCTACGACCCAATCCTCGACTAAATTCGGAGGAAGAAGTGTTATTCCTGTAGCCTCAGGCCGGTCGGAGTAGGGTTCTACAACTGAAGCAGTATAAGTGGTTGCAACGCCATCGAGAAAGGCTTTTAGCCCTGAAAGCCGAATTAATCCGGAGGAGTAATCACTTCTAAGCTGCTTAGCATGCTTGAGATCACCATTGAGAGCTCCTTCAAGATATATTCGAAGAGTTAACTCTCCATTCTGCTCAAAACGCCGGTATGTGGCAGTATCGTCCAGCTGAATCCCGGGGAGAGGCATCATATCGTTAAGCGAAGTAACACCAAGTGATGCCGTCATTGTAAGCAGCTTACTAAACTGCAGGTCTCGGGCTTTATCCGGCAGATATAATGCTTTTTCGGCAACAAGACCGAGTGCATCTTCATAGAGGAAACCTGTAGGCTCCCCGTTCCCGTCCCTCTCAATTCTGCCGAACTCGGGGTCTTTAGAAGTCCTGTTGATTCCTGTCAGTTCAAGTGCTTTTGAGTTGACCCAGGCTCCATGGTATTCAACATTGAATAGAAATACAGGCCGGTCGGGAATAAGTCTGTCCAGACTCTCCTTCGTAGGCAGTTCCTTTTTTCCCCAGAATATATGGTGCCATCCCAGGCCGAGAACCCATTGTGAATCAGGATTTTCTGCCGCGAAATCTGCTGTCATCTGCGCGGCTTCATCTTCAGAGCGTGCCGAAAAGAGAGAAGCGCTGTTCTGTGAGAGTCCTCCCGCATAAGTGTGAGTATGAAAATCATGGAAACCGGGAATAATCAGCTCTTCATTAAATTGAAAGAGCTTTGTCTCTGGGCCTTTCCACTTATGATAGTCATCAGGGCCTGATACAGTTTGAATTGTATCATTTATTATTATTACTGCCCCACGCTCGGGTTCGGAAGAATAACCGGTAAAAATATTACCAGTCATGATTAAATCAGCGTACATAATAATCCTCCTTTTAATCTCTTATTACCATTTTAAGAATCTCGCCATAAAGATCGACCCTCCTGTCCCTGTGGAACTGAAGAATGTCGCGAGATCGTTTTATTTCATCAAGATCAATTTCTGCCGAGATTACCTCGCTGCCCTTGGTTTTCGATTGAGTTACTATGTTTCCCCAGGGGTCACTGATGAAGCTTCGGCCGTAGAAATCCATATGCCCCTCCGTGCTGTTTTCCCGTCCTACCCGGTTAACTGCGGCAATGTACATATTATTATGAATTCCGTGGGCTTTTACTGCATCAACCCAGGTCTGGGATGTGTCAAGATCCGGGTTGTCGGGCTCTGAGCCTATCGCTGACGGGTAGAATACGATGTCTGCGCCTTTAAGAGCGAGGATTCTGCTTGGTTCCGGGAACCATTCGTCCCAGCATATCAGTACGCCAACTGTTCCGAATTTCGTTTTGAATACCGGATATCCCAGATCTCCGGGTGTGAAGTAGTATTTTTCTATGTACTGCGGACCTTCTGGAATATGGGTCTTCCTGTATTTTCCCAGATTTGTTCCGTCGGCGTCGAAGACAACCATTGTATTGAAGTATACCCCGTCCATTGCATATTCATAGACTGACGTGAGAATTACTACGCATAGTTCCTTTGCAAGGGCCTGCATCCGGTCTGTAGTCGGGCCGGGAATTGGTTCGGCCCAGTCATACTTTGTAAAATCGATGGTCTGGGGGAAATACTGACCTTTAAACAGCTCCTGTGTGCAGATGACCTGAGCTCCGCCGGCGGCAGCTTTCCTGATGAGCCTGACCGCCTCTTCGACATTAGCATCCTGATCAGTTGTGCAGGCATGCTGAATTAATGCAATGTTGATTTTCCCTTTATTCATTTTATACTCCATGTCATATTAAATTTGTTTACCCTATGAATCCGAAAACCAGGTAGAGAATGATTGCTATCGCAAATGGCACAGCGATAATAGGTAAGCTCGTTTTTGCGTAATCAGAGTTCTGAATCTGGGATGATGCACAGCTCAGGGTGACTGCATCTCCGTAGAAGCAGGTGTGGCTACCAAGGGCTGCAGCCGAGACAATGGCTCCGCAAACAAGGTAAATATTTACATCCATGGCGCCTGCCAGCGGAATTATAATTGGAAAGGCAATAGCGGCAACGCCCCAGAAGCTTCCGGTGGCAAAGGCCAGAAAGCCAATAATTATAAAGCTTGCTACCGGCAGGAGGTTTGCGCTGAGTATCGGCTCAACCGCTTCAATGACAAAGGGTGTAAGCCCCAGGCCTTCGTTTGCTTTCTGAAGGAAGAAGGCTGCCACGATTATCCAGAGAACCAGCAGCATGTCCTTGAATCCTCCAAGGATGTTGTCAAAGAACTCATTGAAACTCATTAGTTTCTGCGGCAGGAACAGGACTGCACATATTACTATCGAAATAATAACTCCTAACAGCATGTCCTGGGTGATAACTGTAATTACTGCCAGGGCCACCATCGGTATCAGGAAATTCAGAACCTTCGGCTTACCCTTGAAGCTGGTTTCAAGGCTGTCGTACTCTTCTTTCTTGTTCTTTGTACTGTCGGGAAATACTTCTCCGGTGGTCTCTGCTCTTTTTACAGCCTTCCTCATTGGCCCGAAGAGCGGAAGAATCTTGCATGCGAAGAATGGTACTACTAATACTGCGGCCCAGCCGTAAAAGATGTATGGAATAATCCTGATAAATGCTGCGGTTGCAGAGCCGTTAACTGTGACGCCGTTGGCCTCGAGCTGGCCGGCCATAAAGGCTGCCCAGGTAGAGAACGGAATCAGAACGCAGACAGCTGCACCGGTCGAATTGATGACATAAGCCAGGAGTTCACGCGGAACTCTGTGGCTATCGGTAACCTTTCTCATGGCCGACCCTACCGCAAGGGCGTTAAGGTAGTCGTCAACAAAGATAACAATTCCGAGAATCCATGTAGTGATGAGGGATGCACCCCTCTTCTTGGTCAGTTTTTTAGCCATGTCGGAGAATCCGAAGGCTCCGCCGGATTTTTCGAGCAACATGATCAGGCTTCCGAAAAGACCGCAGACCAGGATGATCCAGACTGTCGTTCCGTCCATCAATACCTCGTAGACAGCATCCATCCACGCGGGGAAAAATCCCTTTCCTTTTAAAAGTAGAAAGCCAAAAAATGAGCCGAAAAGCAGTGGTTCAAAGGTTCTCTTTGTGATTACTGCAAGAATTATTACGCTGACAACAGGCAGCAGGCTGATAATTCCGTAGTGAACAACTTCTTCCATAATTTATTTCTCCTATACTATTCGATATATCGGCAGGCAGTAAGGCTGAAGTAGTATTGTTCAATGCCGAAAAGGCCCTGATGGCTTCCGAAACGGAAGTTTCAACAGCTAGAAATATTTTCCCATGGAATTTTTCTGCTGTCAAATAAAATATGAGTAATCGTCTAATGTTGACCTAAACATTGACCTGAGACTAATAAATAATAAATTTGAATTTAATTATGACTGTGTTATAGTCTATGTTATATAAAACAATAATTAAGACTGTGGGGAAAAATGTTTGAATTGCGCTCGAAGTGCGGCACAATCCTTTTTGTGTTGCTGTGTTTTTTTTTATCTGGCGTCCATGCCGAATCCGAAAGAACAGATTATAATAAATATTATCAGTTTCCATTTTCCATGGCAGTTGAATATCAGGCTATATCACCATTCGGTGCCTACGGAGCAGATTTTAATATATTTGAAGCTTCTGCCGCTTTTCGTATTCCTCTACCGGGCTTGCCCTCAGTTCAGCCGATGCTGCAGCTGGGTATTGGGCAGTATGATTCCAGAAACTATCTAGGAGATGGAGACAAATGGGATTTTACCCAGGTTTTCGGGGGGCTAGGAGCTGTCTACGCGCAACGTTTTTCGAGTGATTTTGAAGTAGGTCTGGGGCTTAGCGGAGGATACTCTCAGGCTTTTTTTGCCGGATTAGAAACCGCAAAAACTTATACTATTCCCTATCTATACGCCGAGCTTTTCGGAAGCCTGGCCCTCGACCCGTCATATAATATGAGTATAGAAATTAAACCTAGGCTAAAGTATCAGTCCGCCCTTCCTCCTGAAGGTGTTGTTCTCAATGACTTCGATGGTTTAGTTATGGGAGTCGGGGTCTCTATTAATTACCGTTTCGGTGAAGATCCTGATTCAGCGGCCTCACTCATTCGAAGTCTTAAGTTCGGTCATATTAGACTGCCCGCTGTCTTTGCTGCGATGCAGAGCTATTATGTAAAAAAACCTGCGGGAACTTTTACGATTACCAACAAAGAAGATCAACCCATAGAGGACCTGGAGATTTCCTTTTTCCAGTCGGCATTGATGGATGCTCCGACCTCATGTTTTTCAATTGATGAACTGGCACCTGGTGAGACAATTGAGATTCCTGTTTTTGCCTCATTCAATGAGAAGGTTTTTCTTGCCGAGGGCATTACACCATATACCGGTGAGCTTATCGCTTCATATGAATACGGCAGCAGGCCTGTTGAGCAGCGACAGACAATTTCCTTTGATCTACATGATAAAACAGCTCTTACCTGGGATGATGAGCGAAAGGTTGCAGCTTTTATCACTCCCGCTGACAGCGCGCTTCGAAACTATACAAGTTATATACGTCAAACTGTCAAGGAAGAAGCTCTTCCGGGTTACAACTCTCGCGTTCAGGATGCAGTTAATATATTCAACGCACTCACAGTAATAGGTTGTATTTACCAGAGTGACCCGACGTCTCCCTTCACCTCTGTTCAAAGTAATCTTGAAGCTGTCGACTCGGTCAGCCTTCCCCGCGATACATTAAAGCGGATTACCGGTGACTGCGACGATTTAACAGTTCTCTATTGCAGTCTGCTTGAGACCGTAGGGATAGAGACGGCATACATAACGGTTCCGGGCCATATCTATGCGGCCTTTAATACAAAGCTTCCGTCATCAAAATATATGGAACTGCACCCTTCCCGTGATCTGATGATCAATCTTGATGGGGAGATCTGGGTACCGGTTGAGATAACGTTGATAGGAGTCTCCACCTTCAATGAAGCATGGAAGAAGGGTGCGAGCGAATGGCTTGCATGGGATAAAGAACCTGAAAAGAGGGGGTTTACCCTTACTCATGAGGCGCAGACAGTATTCAGGCCTGTAGGACTTAAAGAAAGTGATCTTGGGCTGCAATACGGCAATCCACAGGCGCTTGTCGATTTAATCTCCAAAGATATCAACTTAATCAGAACCGAATCTATAGCGTTTTATAAAGACAGAGCAAGCAGCCGAGGGAAAAAGCAGGACTATAACCGCCTTGGAGTAGCTTATTCCAGGTTTTCGGACTATGCCTCAGCGGAAACGGTGTTTAACAAGGCTGTGCGGCAGGATAAAAATTATATCCCGGCCCTTGTAAATCTGGCTAATATCGAAACACTCAGGGGCCGTGAAGATCAGTCTCTTGGTATATATTACAATATACTTGAAACGATGGAAAACACCGGGAAAGACAATTCAGCTGTTTATGGAAAAATCCTATTGAACATCGCCCGTATAGAATACAATACCGGCGAGATAAAATCTGCCGGCGAAAATTTCAAAAGGGCTGAAGTCCTTGCACCGGATGACAGCCTTGCATTTTCATATATTGCGGGTGCCGATGAGGGAGTACGGGCTTCGCAGTCTGATTATTCAAATAATCTGCTTTTTATAGATGACGAGGAATAGAATAATGAAAAAAGTATTAATGCTTATTTGCATAGCTGCAGTCTTGTTTTTAACGGCCTGCCCCAATGAGCTCGTTCCATTTGATTCCCAAGTTGTCAATCAGGTAAAGGATGAAATCGCCCCGGTAATTTCAATCACCTATCCTGAAGATAATTGCGCATATTCTAAAACAATATTAATTACTGGAACAGCATCCGATTCCATGACAATACTTGGAGATACCGGGAAAGTTGTCTCTATTAAATATGAAATTCTCGGAACGGCTTTATCGGGTACTGTGGTCCCTGCTTCTGAAGGCGGTGGTTTTTCTTTTCTTATCCAATCGAGCAGTTTTACCGGTAACAACATTACAATTAATTTAACTGCCGAAGATCAAAACGGAAATAAAACGATTGAAACTCTTAATCTGATATATCAGAACAGCGATATCGATTCGTTTTCAATACTACCCGGCAACGGCTCTGCCTCACTATCCTGGGCTATTCCGCCTGAAACAACAGAATTCCGGCTTAATAATATCCTGTCAGGTGAAACGAGAGTTCTTGATGCATCGGCAGAGTCGTATTCATGGAACGGTCTTGCTAATGGGGACTTGGCTTTTTTTCAGCTTACGGCGGAAGACAGTTTTGGCAATAGCAATGTTTCGGAAATTGTATCATCCATGCCTATGTCGCCCTACACACTGTGTCCTGAAGTATACGGCAGTCTCGAAGGCGTCAGCATCTCCTGGCCTGAGCTTAAGGATGCGATACGCTATGTTGTTGAACGATCAGAATCGCGAGACGGCACTTATGAGATAAAGTTTATTACCGCGGCGACCGAAGCGGTTGACACCTCCTTAATAAGTCCGGACAAGGCTTATTATTACCGTGTCTATCCCGAAGGTTATGAAACCGTGAAAAGCGATGCAGTCCGGATAAAACCGCTGTCCTATTATGAAGGCTGGACCATTGCGGAAACAGCCCGTTATAATTACTCGGAATCTTTCATTTACAGAGAAAATGCTGTTTATTCAAAAGAAGGCTCAGCCTATTTTTATTCATTCTATGACTCGACGCGTGTTGAGTGTGTAGTAATGGATTCCGCGGGAAATATGAGCAGCCTCGGCATTTTAATCGATAGTGATGATTTTTCAGGAGAGGACCTCTGCACCCTTAAAGTAGATCAGGCTAATGATTTGCTGTTTCTTACCACGGGTATTTACGGCTTATTTGTTTTTGATATTTCAGATCCTGGTTCCCCTGTTATTCAGAATAGCGGGGTCGGAGAGCTTTTTGGACTTACTGAGGCCACTCTGTTTGATATTGTTCTACAGAAATACGGCGGCAGCAATTATCTCTATGCCAGAACAGAGCATGAGGTTGTCAGTCTTAAATATAATTCAGATGGACAGAGAATTATTACCGATCGAAAAAATTTCGGAGCGGATATAACAATAGGTTCTCTTTTTCTGGACGATGTAAATAAAGTTTTTTATGCCAGTTATAAGAATGATGCCTCCGGCAGTGAGAGTGAAGGGTTTTATTATTCTAATGTATCTCTTCCGTCGGGCTGGGACAACTTCACGGCCTGCGAACATAATGACGGCAGCCGCGACAGCGGAAGGGGGATGGCCTCAAACGGAATCTATGCCGCCCTGCTAAAGGATGATTGCGTTGAAATCTTCGACATAGCTTCAGGCTCTTCCTTTGTTAGGAAGATAGACTTGTCGGGCGACCCGCGAAAAATTGAAATAACAGGTAACTTCCTCTTGATCCCCTCAGAGTCCAGGGGCGTCCAGATTATCAATCTGGAAACTCAGGTTCAGTCACTTATAGGTCAGTTTCAAACATCAGATTTAGCTGTAGATGTTGTTTCGTTCGGAAGCAGGTTGTTTGCTGTAACCAGCTCATGTATAGAAGAGTTCTCGATAAGGGTTCCGAATGATTTTATTGTTTCATCAAAATATACCGGGTCCGGAGGAACTGACTTGAGCTATAAAGGCGGAGTTGTTGCAGATGATACTCTGCTTCTGGGACGACAGGATTCTTCGACAATTATATCCTGTGATATTTGGGATGTAAGCAGTGCAAGTCCTGCATCGGCAAGTCAGGTTTTCACGCCAAAGGGCCATTCATTTGCCGTACAGGGCAGCAGGCTGGCTGTGTCAAATACATACAACAGTCCCGAGATCGGTCTTTATATGAATACGGTATCAGGCGGGAATGTTGATACTGAATATTCCGGGACTGAAGGTTTCAATTATATGGCTTTTCAGGGAGAGAGACTTTTTGGCGCTTCTAAGCAGAAGATAAGTTTGTTTGAATCTCCCTCTGCCGAAGTTGTTGGCAGCAGTTCTTTTGCTATGCTCGATGAAGAAATTGTGGGAGATCTATCATTTAAAGATGAGTATATTTATGTACCGATGGGGAAATCCGGCGGGTTGGCAGTGTTTGAAATTGAGGATGATCTGCAGATGAACCTTATTAATACGGTTCAGTCTTCTGTTTTTTCAACAGGTACCCGGGTGAGCCTTTATGATTCACTTACTATCGGGGATTATCTTTATGTCCTTTATGATGATCCCGGGCTTTCTGTGAAAATGACCGGAGTCGTTGTCTTTTCTCTATCAGATCCAGCGGCTCCTGTTGTGATCAGCCGTTACGACTACAGCTATCTGACTTTAGGAAATCAATGTGCTATGGGAAAGTTTACGGTCTCAGGCCATCTGCTTTTCTGCATAACAAGTGTACTCGGAACTGGAGCTTATACATCCCCCGGATCAGGGATTGTCATGTTGGATGTCTCCGATCCCTCTGGAATTTTTGAAGTGAATAAAATCGATTTGGATGCTGTATGTGAGAGTGGGTTTCAAGATCTGCTTGTCGACGGCAATGATCTCTATGTTATTGAGTTTCGTGGATTGTATAAGGTTGATTTTTAACAGAACTATTGGATAAATTGAGTTAAGAAATGGAAAAAGGCAATATCAGTGAAAATTCCGGTGCTAATTCACTGTTAAAATTCTTCACTGGGCTGCTTTTCTTGCTGTTATCGGGATAGCTAATCCATCATCTCCATATCTTGTCGGAACTATGGATCTGTGTAACCGTCTTCGTCAATATTGATTCCGCTCAGAGAAGCGATGATAATTTTATCGGATGAGTTTGAAAGGTTAAAACCGTTGGAGATAAAATCGACAGTCGGCAGCAGTGAAGTTCCGACATCTGAGCGGGCAAAGATAAGAAAGTCTCCCGCGGAAATCGAGAGCTCTGTATCGATTGAAAAACTATCTGAGCCATCGTCGCTGAATACGCATCCTTTCAGATTAATTGTCCCGGAGGAGGTATTGTATATCTCAAATCATTCTCCAATTACATCGTCAACAGCGTAGGGATCCGCCATTATTTCCGTAATTATTATTTCTCCAGCTGCGGGGCAGGCAACATACTCGGCAGATATTGGACCTGCTGTAGGGCTCACTGTTCCTGCTGTGTTTTTTGCCCAGGCATATAAATTGAAGATTCCTTAAGAGCTTAAAGTATGCGTAGAAGGTTTCTCCGAAAGCCATGATTCTGAATCAGCCGCAGGCGCTGTGTCAGAAGTTGTTATCATCCTGACTGCTGTCTTGTGTACTTTCCTCTTTTTCACCGTCCGGAGTCTGCGGGTTTGCCCCTGTGTCTTCGCACGAAAATAATAATGGTATTGAAACTATTAGGACGATTAGTAAAAGTGTTTTTATTTTATACATTTTTAATCTCCATTTTATAAATATTTTATCTTGAGTCAGGCAATCGATAAACTACAATAGAACCGTTTACCTAAACATCAAAAATCGCTCTGAAAACCCCTTGTCGGCCATTGACAGATGAGGGCCAATTATTATATTCTCACGAAAATCATTACTGGTGGATTATAATGAAAGAGTTGAGGACGGATTTTCTTGGTGTAAAACTGAGTTCCCCGCTGGTGCTTCCGGCAGGTGTCCTTGATATTTCTTTTTCAAGTTATAAGCTTGTTTCCGGCTACGGCGCCGGTCTTATCACAACAAAATCACTGACAAAAGAAGCACGCAAAGGACATGAGGGGCCGGTAGTCACCGAGGTTGAAGGCGGCATGCTGAACTGCATGGGGCTTTGTAATCCGGGGATATTCGAAGGTCTTGAAGAAATTAAGAGGTTCCGAGAAATTTCTAATGTACCTGTAAATCTCAGTATCTTTGCTACCGACGCGGAAGGCTTTACCGAGCTGGCGAAAGAGGCAAACTCATCCAAGGCCGATTTTCTCGAATTGAATCTATCTTGTCCCAATGTTAGCGACGAGTTTGGAGTGCCTCTTGCGGCATCAGAGAAAACGGTTGCCGAGATTATCTCTAGCGTGAAATCTGTATGCAGACTTCCGGTTATTGCCAAACTCTCACCGAATGTAACGAGTTTTACCAGGGTTGCTCTCGCGGCCGCCGATGCGGGAGCCGACGCGCTCTGCATGATAAACACCCTTGGGCCTGGTATTGATATAGATATAGAGGCGGGGCGCCCTGTTCTATTTAATGTAAGCGGAGGTTTGTCGGGGCCCTGTATAAAGCCCATCGCGCTGCGGCTTGTTTATGAGTCTCGGAAGGCGGGGATAACCATTCCAATTATTGGTATGGGCGGCATAACCTCCGGTGAAGACGCTGTTCAGATGCTGATGGCCGGAGCCGATCTTGTCGGTGTCGGGACGGCCGTCTATTATCGTGGACCTGAAGTCTTCGAAAAGATTAATGATGAGATATTGTCATTTCTTGAGCGGAAAGATTATCACTTTATCAGTGATATAAAACGAATTATTTAACCGGATCATTTTTTAATGGTTCGGTTTTTTTTTAAAGGAGTAATGATAAAAAGCATTCATGCTTTTTATCATTTTGAAGTTTGAACGTTTACGTCCAAACTTCACTCACAACTATCTGCCATCGGTGCTGCTGTGCAGGCCAGGCAGAAATTTGCAGGAGATAGATATGATAAAAGATAAAAGGATTACCCTGCCGATTGCGGAAATTATAGAAGAGACCGCCGAGGTTCGAACATTTAAATTCGACGCGGGAATAGAGGCTTCGCCCGGACAGTTTATTATGCTGACTGATTTTAACGGCGGAGAGAAGCCGTTTTCAATATCGGATACTGACGGGAAGTCTCTTTCTGTAACGATAAAGCGGGTTGGACAATTTACCGCGCGACTTTTTGAGAAAAGAATCGGAGATATTGTCAGCATCAGAGGCGCTTATGGTTCCTCTTTTTTTATACCCGGAAAGAACTCGGGGCCGAATATCGACGCCGCGAATTTTCGCCCCGCTCTCTGCGGCGGGGGATTTGGGCTGCCGCCCCTCTATCTGCTTGCAAAAAAGCTTCTCAAGGCCGGAGTTCCGGCCGGGAACATCAAGGTGATCTCCGCGGGAAGGACTGAGAATGATCTGCTCTTCGAGAAGCAGTTCGGAGGTCTCGGAGTAGATTATACTGGTGCGGCAGAATCTGTAGCGTTAATGTCGCCGGGCAGGTTTAAAGGTACAGCAGCCGGGGCCTTTGCTGAAATTGCGAAAGGAGTGACAGGCCTCTGTAATTTCGTTTATGCATCAGGTCCCGACCTGATGATGAAGAGTCTGATGCCGCATTTTTCGGAGGAGCTTGAGTACCAGTTTCTCTTTGAGAGGTATATGAAATGCGCAATCGGTATCTGCGGCTCCTGTGTTGTTGACCCCTCCGGGATAAGAATCTGCAAGGAAGGCCCGGCCCTGTGGAAGGCTCAGGTGGAGCAGCTGAAGGACTTCGGGGTCTACAGGCGGAAGGCGAGCGGCAGTATAGATTACTTCACCGACAGGATGGCCGTTAAAGCTGAAGGAGCCGGGGAGTGATTATCCGGAATGCGGATATTTTCGGGAAGGTCTCCGATATTCTCATCTCTGGAGAGCTGATTATTCAGATAGCCGCCGCCGGGGCGCTTTCGGGACGGCTGGCCGGAGAGCATGAGATGGATGCCGGAGGAAGAACCGTTCTTCCAGGGCTCATCGACCCTCACGTTCACCTCAGGTGCCCCGGGATGGAGATGAAGGAAGACTGGGCAACTGGCGCCCGGGCGGCGCTTGCCGGAGGAGTGACGACTGTAATTGATATGCCTAATACAAAGCCCGCAACCGAGACTGCCAGTGCGCTTGATCTGAAACGGGCAGCAGCCTCGAAAACCGATGCGGCAGGCTATCCTCTCGGGAGACTTTTCTGGGTGGGCTGTTCGCCGGACACCCTAGGAGAGCTTCCGGGGCTTCTTGGGGAGATGGACGTTGCGGGGGTGAAGCTCTTTTTCTCGGAGAGCAGCGGCAATAACAGCAGCAGCGACAGGGCTTTCGTGAAGGCTGTATTCGGAGCCGCTGCGGATGCCGGAAAGCCGGCGGCAGTTCATACCGAGCTTGCTGAGCTCCTTGAACTTTCCGCGGGTGTAGGACTCCCTGAATTGGCGATGCATGGCCTGAGACGTCCTCAATCGGCCGCTGAGGCAGGAACAGCACTTGTTCTGGAACTTGCCGCCGAGACCGGCTGCATAGCCTATCTCTGTCATATGTCCACAGCCGCTGAGTTTGAAATGGTCCGGAGTCATAAGGCTCGCTATGGTGCGGAATCGGTAATCGCGGAACTTTCGCCCCATCATCTTCTGCTCAATGAGAACCACCAGGTTATCGGAGGTCCTCAGTCCTGGGCAAAGGTTAATCCTCCTCTCCGGACTGCCGGAGACAATTGCGCAGCCTTAAGGGCTCTTCTGGATGGGACTGTGGATTTAATCGGCAGCGATCACGCGCCGCATCTGCTTTCAGAGAAGGATGGGCGGAATGCCGGGGGTTTTCATGGCTGTCCGTCCGGTTTTCCTGGGCTAGAGACCGAGCTTGGGGCGGTTGCGGGTTTTTTAAAAGAGCAATCCGCCGAATGGCGAGATTTGGTTAGCATGCTGACTAATCATAATCCCGCTCGTATCTTCGGTCTTGAAGACCGTTGCGGAATAGCCGAAGGAAAGAGGGCGGACCTTGTAATTTTAGACGGGCCGAAAATTGTGGATTCGGGAAACTTTAAAACAAAGGCTGCATACTCACCCTTTAACGGGATGGAGTTGCAGGTATCAGTATATAAAACCATTTTGAGAGGAAAGATAATTGAACAATAAGAAGAAAGATTTTATCAGAGGACTTTATGAAATAGGTGCGGTGAAGTTCGGGAGTTTTACGCTTAAGAGCGGACTTGAATCACCCTTTTATCTTGACCTAAGGAAGGTGATCTCCTATCCGAAACTGCACGCCTTTATGTGCGAGATGCTCATCGAGAAAGCCGCTGAGCTGAGCTTTGACATCGTGATGGGCATCCCGTACACGGCCCTTCCCTCAGCCGCCTCGATTGCGGAAAAACTTGAAAAGCCGCTTCTTATGCTGAGGAAGGAAAAGAAGGCCTATGGTGCCGGCGGAATCATCGTGGGCGACCAGGAACTTAAAGGGCGCTGCCTCATCGTGGATGACCTGATTACTACCGGTTCAAGCAAGTTCGAAACGGCCGACAGTCTGCGCGCGGAGGGTTTTGAAGCTTCGGACATTCTCGTTGTTGTAGACCGGAGTGCTGGCGCGGAGGCTGAACTTAAGGCTCGCGGGCTCGAGCTTTACAGCCTTATATCGCTTGATGAGATAGTTGACCTCCTCTGTGCCGATGGTAGTCTGAAGATCGAAAAGGTAGAGGAGATAAGAGCGTTTACTTCTGGACTCAGCGCCGTAGTACCGGCGGAAGCAGGAAATAAGGTTGAGGCTAATCCGCTGACGCTTAAGCTTCTAGAGGTAATGAAGAGGAAGGAGACGAACCTCATCCTTTCACTTGATACCGAGGATGCTGGTGAGTTTTTCAGCATCCTTGAAGCCTCGGCGGATAAAATCGCAATGGTAAAGACCCACATCGACATCATTAAAGATTTCACTCCTGACTTCACCAGGCGCCTTGTAAAACTTGCAGGTGAAAAAGATTTTTTAATCTTTGAAGACCGGAAGTTTGCCGACATCGGAAACACGGTAAAACATCAGTTTTACGGCGGCATCTATAATATCGCGGATTGGGCGGACTGTGTGACAAGCCACCTGATAGCAGGCGAGGGGACCGTTAAGGGCCTTTTCCCCAACGGCGCTAATCCGGATCGGCCGCAGGCGGCCTTTCTTCTGGCCCGGATGTCGAGCAAGGGTAACCTGATTACCGAAGACTACAGCCGCAGGGTAATCGATGCCGGCCGAGGCAGCAGCAGCATTGTTTCGGGCTACATCGGACATGGCTCGGACGTGGATGACATTAAAAAGTTCAGAGCGATGATTCCCGAGGGGCAGCTTCTCCTGATGCCCGGCGTAAAGCTGGAGAGGGGGAGTGACAAGCTGGGACAGCAGTATCTGACCGCCGAAGAGGCCATAGCCGGCGGCGCCGACTGCATAATAGTCGGACGCGGAATAATTGAAGCCGAAAATCCGGCCGAAACAGCAGAAATCTACAGGCAGAGAGCCTGGACCGTATATGAAAACAAATAAGGAAGGAGAGAAGATGCCGGAAAGAAAATTCAGTAACAAACATATTATTTCGATGCGGGACCTGAGCCGCGAGGATATGATTTATCTGCTTGATATCGCCGAAGGTATTCACGACGGAAGCATTAAACCTGATATGGCCGGAAAGATTGCCGCGCTGCTTTTTTTCGAACCATCAACCCGGACTTGTTTTTCGTTTGAGTCCGCAATGAAGAGGCTCGGCGGCGAAACCCTTCTTATGAAGGGGACCGGAAGTACATCGGTACAGAAGGGGGAGAGCTTTGCAGATACCCTGAAGACCATTGAACGCTATTCGGACATCATCGTAATCCGGACAGCGGTGGAAGGCGCCGCGCGTTTTGCCTCCGAGATTATAGGCCTACCGGTGGTGAACGCCGGCGACGGCGCCAACCAGCATCCAACCCAGGCCCTTCTCGACCTCTACTCTATAAGAAAGACTCAAGGGACTCTTGAGAATCTGAAAATAGGCCTGGTCGGCGACCTCCGGTTCGGGCGGACTGTTCATTCACTCTCCCAGGCCCTCGCGGGCTTTAACCCAGAGTTCTACTTCATCTCGCCATCCCATCTTGTTATGCCCGAACATATCAAGTCAGGGCTCAGGAGCCTGGGAGTTAACTTTACCGAACTCCAGAGTGTTGAAGAGGTCGTCTCCGAACTCGATATCATGTATGTAACGAGGATTCAGAAGGAACGGTTTGCCGACCCCGAGGAATATGAGAAGCTTAAGGGTTCGTACGTAATAAATCTTGAAACTATACGTAACGCAAAAGAAAACATGAAGATCCTCCATCCCCTTCCGAGGGTCGACGAAATAGCCGAAGAGGTGGATGCCTCTCCCCATGCCTACTATTTTGAGCAGGCCGAGAACGGCGTATACACTCGCCAGGCAATATTATCCATTCTTACAGGAGGAATCTCAAAATAGCTTCCTTGCTATTTTGAGATTATGCAGTTTGCAGATTTTCTGCAAACATGCAATTCCAGGAGCCCGCATCCATGCGGGATGATTAACAGGAGAAATGAAAATGAAACAATTAAAAGTAGATGCCATCAAGAACGGAACGGTAATTGACCATATTCCCGGAGGAAAGGCGGTTCAGGTATTAAAGATTTTAAACGGCAAGGCGGCAGGAGATCCTGTCAGCATCGGAATGAATCTTCCAAGCGCAAAGTTCGGAAAAAAAGATATCGTTAAAATCGAGAATCATGAGCTCTCGGTTGATGATGTAAACCGGATTGCGCTAATCGCACCGACTGCGACAATAACTATAATACGTGACTATGAGACTTCTGAAAAATGGAAGGTTGAAATCCCTGAGGTTATCGAGAACATCGCTCACTGCCCAAACCCCAACTGCATAACTAACACCGAGAGAATCCCCACTCGCTTCGATGTGCTTTCAGACGGCGGCCCGGGCTTTATGTGCCGTTATTGTGAGAAGGTTTATGAGGCTGAAGGGCTGAAGATAAAGGTGGGCTAATCTAATACTGCCGGTCCATCCCTTCGGCCTCTATGGCGGCCGAAGGGAGAGGGCCTAATAAAGTAATGTTGAAGCTCTCACCTGTATGGGGTTCTGTAATAAGATCAGAACGTAATGCAGTTTCAGGAGGGCATTGAAGTCTATACTTTTTTTGAGTAGGGGCCTTTTACAAGTACGAGCCGTGATCGGTTTATTCCGGTCTTTCCTTCGACTGCAGGCCTTTAAGAAAATTCCGGAGGATCTGGTCCTTGCACTCACGATAGTGCTTGTGACCGGGTTTTCGGAATAAGGCGCTCAGCTCGTGATTACTGATGGTCATCTCTGAGAGCTTGAGCATTTCAAGTACCTCTTCAGCTTTCATGTTCAGTGCTATCTTGAGCTTCATGAAGATCATGTTGTTGGTCAGCTTGTTTTCGGGTTTGGGCTGCTCGCCGTCGCGTTTGCCGCGTTTCTCTATTATCAGTCCGTTCAGGAAGGCCGCCATTCGGTTGTCTGCGCAATTCTTGAAATCGGGATCGTCTTCCTGCTTCAGCCAGTCACTTATCTCGGCCCGGGTTGCTTCATAACCGCCCTCCTGAAAGAGCTTCATCATTGTATTGTCATTGAAATCAAAAATATAGCGGATTCTCCGCATTACGTCGTTATTGGTCATCAGTAATTATATCATGATGCCGCCCGGCTGTTCTATAGCCGCCTCAATTCCTGTGATTTTCTTTTTTCATGCAATTCCCGGACAGAGGTTTATTGAGGCGGCCGACTGCGCTGGAGCTCTCAAGCCGGCACATCAGCCCTTGGCGGTGAGGCGCCGTTTGCTATCCGGGGTCAGCAAGGGCCGATATTCGGGGGAATTGCAGTCAAATTCAGAATTGCCGGGTCATTTTCTTTTACCTATCAAAAAAATACGTCCTGCGGTATAATAACGGAAATTTTATCGAAAGGACGTATCAGATTATGTGTGCCCAGTACTATTATCCCGAGAATTATAAATCAATCCTCTCTCTCGAAGAGACCGAGAAGGCTATAGCGGACATTAAGACATTCTTCCAGACCTATCTTTCCGCCCAGCTGAAGCTTCGCAGGGTCACGGCTCCGCTTTTTATTGAAGCAGGTACCGGAGTAAACGATGATCTGAACGGAATTGAGAAGCCGGTATCATTTCAGCCCGGAGGAATGGACGGAGTAACAGCCGAGATTCCGCAGTCGCTGGCGAAATGGAAGCGGATGATGCTCGGCGATTACGGGATTGAACTAGGTTACGGCCTCTATACCGATATGAACGCCATCCGCCCCGATGAAGAGCCTGACAATCTTCACTCCTACTATGTCGATCAATGGGACTGGGAGATGGCCATTCCGGAGGAAAAGCGTAACCTTGATTTTCTTAAGTCGGTAGTGCGGAAAATTTATTCGACACTTACCGCAACCGAGTTCATTGTATATGAGAGCCATCCCGAGATTAAACCGATTCTTCCTGAGGAAATAACCTTCATTCAGACCGAAGAACTCTGCCTAATGTATCCCAATCTTAGTCCGGTTGAACGAGAATCAAAGGTCTCGGAAAAATACGGTGCCGTCTTTGTTATTGGAATCGGAGGAGAGCTGTCGGACGGAAAGCCCCACGATGGAAGGGCCCCCGATTATGATGACTGGAGTTCCGACAGTATAGACGGCTATAAGGGGCTAAATGGTGATATTCTGCTGTGGAATCCCGTTCTCGGACGAACATTTGAACTCTCATCGATGGGAATCAGGGTTAACCGGGAAGTGCTTAACAGGCAGCTCGAGATGAGAGGATGTGAGAATCGGAAAGAGCTTTTGTTTCATAAACGTCTTCTTGCGGGTGATTTTCCGGAATCTGTCGGAGGTGGAATAGGCCAGTCAAGGCTCTGTATGTTCCTGCTCAAGAAGGCTCATGTCGGGGAGGTTCAAGCGAGTCTATGGCCCGAGAATGTAAGAAAAGACTGCAAGGCAAACGGAATCCAGCTGATGTAGCTTGAGTTCTTACCTGAAAAACCCGAAGGGCAGCTGCCATGCGCGGCCGAAGACCCTGATGAGGTGGCTGGCCAGGTATTGCCCCTCCGGCGCGGGGGGGGAGCCCTTCATCCTCATCGGAGAGTTCGCCTCCGTGTCGTCAGGGGTGAAGAGGTTCATCTTTTCGATGATGAGGCCCTTCCTGTAATTGTGATGAAAGTATTTGATAATCCCGTCTTCATCGATGTCTATGACCATGCCTACGTGGGTGAAATAATCATTGTATTTGCCGTCCTTATTTCTGTCCCAGGTATTGTCCCAGAAAATCAGATCTCCCGGCTTCGGTGTCTTAGTGTTGATAATAAGTTTATTGTCTCTCAGGCAGGCATAGATTCGTTTAACGCCGTTACCGGAGTAGTTGTCATAGCATTTCTCCAGATTGATTCCAGCTTTGTAATAGACGGCAAGAATCGCACCTGAGCAGTCGAGGTTGTAGCTTTTGTCGTCAGCGGTGAGGCTTCCGGATGTTGTCCCTACATAGTCCGCGGCGGTTTCAACAAGTTTTTGTTGAATTTCAGTCTTTTCACCTGGGGCTTCGGGCGACTGTTCCGGATAATCCTGTGCCGGGAGGCTTGAGCATGAAGATAAAAAAGATAGTCCGGCAGTCAAAAAGGCTAACAGGACGGCGGTATGTATTTTTTTCATTGAATCCAGTTGATTTGTATTTTAATGAATATAAGCTGAAGTTCTTTTCTGATATCTTCAGGGAAATCGAGATATAAAGCTTCTTCAATCACAGATTTTGCATCTCCATACTGTTTCTGATTGAGGTGAGAATAGGAAAGCGCATACAGTGTCCGGTAATCGTAGGGGTTAAGGTCATATGATCTCATTATATATTTATGGGATTCTTCAATCTTATTTTGAATACCGTAGAGTACTCCGATATTCCGAAGAATTGAGGGGCTCTCTGATGCCAGACATTCCGCCCTATGCAGATATTCCTCGGCTCTGAGCAGGTCTCCTTTTTTAAACCATGCGCATCCTAGAGCTTCCCAGGCTTCAGGATTATCTTTATGCTTGTGTATATAGTAGTCAAGGGTTTTTATTGCCTTGTCATTTTCTCCGGTTTCGGTGAGGATGATACCCATATAGCAGACAGCTCTATCGTTATCAGGCTCGTCAAGGAGAATGGTTGAGAGTATCTTCTTGGCCTCTCGGAGGTAGCCGGTAAGTATTAAGTTTTCTGCTATGTCTATTGCGTTTGCGTTCATTAATTACCTCTCAATCTAATTTCGGCCTTAATGAATATAAAATTGATATAGAAATTATCAAAGAACGCAGAAACGTTCAATCGGGGCTGAGGATGCCTATTATAGTGAATCTTCAGGAGTAAAATCGAGTCCTACGATATAGGTCTCGAAAGACTCTTTTCTGCAGGCCTTAGGTTTTAGAATTTTCGCCGTCTTGAAATGATTTAACAGCATCCCGACAAGTTCCTTCTCATCACCGCCCTGAAAGATCTTGATAGCAAGGTTTCCGCCGGACGCCAGCATTCGCCCTGAAATATCAATTATTCCGGCGGCTAGGGTGAATGAACGGCCGGCATCTACCGTTCTGTTTCCGGTGGTCGACGGCGCGGCATCACTTATAACCGTATTAAAAAGGCCTTTATCAAGCAGCGCGGATAGGTTTTTTTCCTCAAAGAAGTCACCTCGAATGAAGAACAGACGCTTATCGCTCATGTCTATGGTCAGATCATTTAGATCAATCGCGGCTACAAAGCCATTTTTTCCTATTTTCCGTAGACAGTACATGCTCCAGCTGCCGGGGGCAGCGCCGATGTCGAGAATTCTATCATCGTGTCCGAAAAGGTTGAACTTATTATTAAGCTCCTCGAGCTTGTAAACCGATCTCGCCGGGTATCCTTCCTTCTTTGCCCTCAGTGTATAATGATCCGGTGTACTTCTTTTTCCAGAACTTTGCTTTGACATATTGACGTAACTCCCTACTTCGTGTTTTCTAGTGGCTATGGATAAATATTATATGGAAATACTTGATAAGGTAGAAGGGGTTGTCTCCAGAGCTTTGCCGACTATGTCGGATAGAGGCTGGTTAATCAGGGCTGCCGGACCAATCAAGAGCAAGGTTTCTGAAGAATCGGTCAATAAAATAAATGAACCGGCCTTGGAGCTGATAAACCGCGGCGGAAAACGCTGGAGACCTGTCATGATGATTCTCTGCTGCGAGCTCGCAGGCGGCAAGGCTGAAGATGTTCTGCCCCTTTCACCGCTTGTCGAGTTTCCTCATAACGGAAGCCTGATTATTGATGATATAGAAGATAAGGCTGAGCTCCGGCGCGGCAAGCCTGCCGTACATAAGATTTACGGTGAGGATATGTCGATAAATACCGGAAATCTGCTGTATTTTCTCCCCACTTTTTTAATTGATGAGAGTGATTTTACCGATGAGCTTAAGCTGAAACTCTATAGATATTATAATGTAAACCTCCGGCGGCTGCATTTTGGCCAGGGGCTTGATATTCAGTGGCATAATGTTCATGACTCATATCCGAGTGTTGAAGAGTATATGCAGATGTGCCGTTTCAAGACCGGTTCTCTCACCAGGCTTGCGGCCCAAATAGGTTTTGCCGTCGGGGGAACCGATCCGAATACCTGTATGAGCCTTGGTGAAATCTTTGAGGAAGTAGGCGTTGCATTCCAGATTATCGATGATATAACCAATCTTACTACCGGAAATCCGGGGAAGGATAGGGGCGATGATATTGTAGAAGGGAAAAAGAGTCTTCCGGTAATCTTTCATGCCATGGCAGACCCTGATTCCATCCCGAGACTAGTGGAGCTTTTTGATGAGGCGGCCGAACTCGGGGCTGATGCAGGAAAAGTGCAGATTGAGGAAGCAATAAGTCTGTTAGAAGGCTCCGGCAGTATCGAGCGGGCCCGAAACAGGGCCTTTGAGATGATTCGCGGCGCAAAGGGGATGATTGAAAAATCTTTTCAGAATTCGTCTGCGCTCGACTCGCTGTCGTCAATGTTTGACGGTTTCCTGCCGGAAGAGTATAGATAAATAGGAGCCTCGGTGCCCTCTATGTCCAGAGGCCGTATTCAGCCATTTTTATGATTACGGCTTCTGCCCATCCCTTGTTTGCCGCGGGACTCGCGGGGCTGGGGTGGATTATTGTTCCTGATTTTATTTTACTAGATTCTATCTGTTTTTTAAGAGCTTCATTAATTCTTTTTTCCGCGAATTTCCCGACTCCGATCAGCCATTCGGCCTCTAATATTTCCGCTATTTCTCTCAGATGAATATCACAGACGTCAAACAGCGCTTTCTGCTGCTCTTTCGGTAGTTTGTCAGGGGTGAAGTTTTTACCCGTTTCGGTCATGAAGCTGACCGGACAATAATTAGCAACATAATGCTCCTGGAAAAATTTTTCCGGGTTTCCGAATCTGTTCTCAATCAGTGACCAGAGTCTTTTTCCGCTGATCTCGGAGCGGGAGCAGAGGAAACCCTCAACCGGGCGTTTGGGGTGCTCTTTTGCAGGCCGGGAAACCTCTTCTTCAATTTTCAGCCAGTCTTTAACCGCGCTTATTTCTCCGAAAGGAACTCCGGTCTGCGCCATTCCCCAGGGGCCGGGATTCATGCCTAGAAAGATGACTTTTTTACGGTTTCCCGCGAAGCGCTCGATATATACCCTGTGAGCGTCCCAGGCGTAGACGAGAGGGTTGTAAATATGGGTTATCTCTTCAATGAAATCGAGACCGGAAACCGCCTGTGACATTTTCAGGGTCGCCTCAATGATAAGTTGTGCTTTATTCATCTTGTTGTCCGTAGTTACAAAAGATTTTCTTTCAGATCGATTGTCAGCTCTTCGAGTCGCTTGAGATTGTATGGAAATGTATATGAAAAAAGATCCCTCATTACAAGTTCCTCTTTTGAGTCATTCCCGCGGCTCTTGTAGAAGCCCGATATTCTGAGTTTGTCCCTTAGTACCGGAAGTATATATCTCCTGGCAGTGAGGATGACTTCTTCGAGCGTTTCAATGCCGTCGTTGAATACTGCAGCCTCAGTGCTGTAAATTGACTGAATTACTAGCATGTTTTGTATATATCTCAGACGTGACGTGTTGAACGCGTTGCTATCGAGTAGAGTAATAAACCAGTGGTTATCGAATTGTCCAAAATAAAGTTCCCGAAGTTCATCGATGATCCGGCTCGAAATATCCGCACTGAACGGGGATGTGGGAAATGTATCTGCTAAAGTCTGCTGATTATACATTATGATTATAATCGGTATTTACGATCCTGTTTATTAGTCTTTTTCGAGTAGGATTGAATAAAAAACTAATTGGTGCTGAGACCTTGGTATGGAGTCGTCGTTTACGGCTCCGTTTTTACTGATCCTCTGATAGCTCTTCGAGTGCTGTCTCATAAAAGTCTTCAACTGCCCACATCATCCGGTAATCTGGATAATTCAGCATAAGCTCCTCGCAGAGGGCAAGGCTTGCCTCGTATTCGTCCTCGTAATAGGCGATAAGCAGCTGCTGGTAGATGATTTCAGGTAGAAACGGATCATCGGCATATTGGGTTCTGCCTTTTTCGGCAATACTAATAATTTCATTCCGGGAATAGGCGGCAAGTTCCCCGTCATCGAAATTTTCAATTGCCAGATCGGCAATCTCCATCAATGTATTCTGAAGGTTCCATGAACAAACCGCCGGTGTTTCCCCGCTGAAAAGACCCTGCTCTTCGGCCGTTTTGTTCAATTCTGTATTGTCGGTATTTCCGTTCTGGTATGCCTGCATGAGAAAGTCGGCGTAGGTAATCCATTTTTCCTTTCCGAGTCGGCTTCGAAGCACGGCTGCCTTGGAAAGCAGTTGATTTATTTCCCGCTGCTGCCGCATCCGCCTGAAGTCCTTAAGGAATTTATATGACGCCTCGAGGCCCTCCCGGGGCTTCTGGTACTGGGGATCCGCCAGGGCGGATGCTTTGTAGAACTCAATTGCCTTGTCGTATTCGCCCCTGTCGAACGACTGAAGCCCCTTGTAATAAGCTTCCGCAGCGGGCAGAGCCGCCGCGGAGGTTAGTCGGAGTCCTTCAGGCTGTGATAGAGCGAGATTTTCAAAGATAAGAGCGGCTATTTCGGCTTCCAGCGCAAATAAGCTGTCAAGGTCTCCCTCTGTTTTTGCCGCGCCTAGGAGCTCTCCCGTTTCAGTGTTGAGAATTTTCCCGTCAATCCTCAGCCGGCCGCCTGAGGAAATGAAGCTTCCTGTTACAAGCAGCTCCGCGCTCAGGAGTTTTCCAATCTCAAGGCTCTGGTTGTCATCGGACATACCTGATAATGAGAACTTCTGCTCGGAAATTATCTTCTCGAGCTCTTCCCTCTCTATTACTTTGATCTCATCAGATAACGCAAGATCGGTTAAAAGCATGTCGGCCAGGCCCTTACTGAGCCAGTCAAGCTTGTCATCGCTGCTGTTATTACTGAAATAGAGGACGGAGACCCTGCGAGCCTCTGAAAAAAGAGGCGTCGAGGCCGAGATTAAAATTAGTGAGAATAGAACAAGTTTCAGCAGCAGTAGTCTTTTCATGAGCCGGACCTATTCGGTAGGGTTTGTCTCCTGCCGAATTTTTGCGTAACCCGGTTTAAGTACATCGTAGATAATTCTAAGTCGCTCATCATAGTGAATAAAGGCCGATTTCATGGCGTTGAGAGTGATTTTCTCAAAATCACGAATTCCGAGATTGAAGTACTCGGATGCGAGACTCATTTCTTTAACGAGATCCGTATTGCTCATCAGCGGATTGTCGGTGCATAGACTTACCCTGAAGTCATTCTTGTAATACACATTGAAGGGGTGAACATCCAGTGACGGCGCCGCTCCGGTCTGTATGTTGGATGAAAGACACATCTCAAGCGGTATCCGCTTGTCGCGGATGAAGTCCGCCAGAGAGCCGAGTTTTTCAATCCTTGTTCCCTGAACAACCATATCATCAAGAAGTCTGGTTGCATGTCCTATTCGGTGAGCACCGCAGATCTGAAGCGCCTGCCATATTGACTCGACCCCGAAGGCCTCGCCCGCGTGAATAGTAATATTGAAATTCTTGTTTCTGATGTGTTGGAAAGCGTCAAGATGACGTTTCGGCGGATGACCATGCTCGTCTCCGGCAATGTCGAATCCTACAACACCCAGTTCCCTGAAGGATACCGCAAGCTCGGCCATTTCCAGCGAGGCCGCTGCCGGCTGATGCCTCATAGCGCAGAGGATTAATCCGTAATCGGTTCCGAACTGCTGCCGGCCTTCTTTAAGGCCCGTAAGTACAGCCTTTACAATTTCTTCAAGATTGAGTCCCTGTTCGGTCAGAAGAATGGGTGCAAACCTGATCTCGGCATATTTTATATTCTGAATTGCAAGATCTTCGAGTGTCTCTCTAGCAATCCGGATGAGTGCCTCCTTTGTCTGCATTACCCCGCAGGTGACGGCGAAGCCTTCAAGGTAGAGAGCCAGGTTTTTTCTGTCGGCGCCTCTGTGAATCCAATCCGCCAGTTTTTCCGGATCGTGCTCAGGTATTTCGATATTGCCCTGTTCGGCCAGCTCTACTATTGTCCCGGGTCTTACACCGCCGTCTAGGTGGTGGTGAAGTTCAACCTTGGGAATCTTTTTTATCATTTCGTTAGTAACCATACTATACTTTAATACTACCGTCTGAATTATGCAAATGATTCTTTGAGCTTTTCATCAGCTCGATGAATTTCTTCGCGAGAACCTCATCAAAATCTATTCCTTTTTTATCGAAGATGAACTGGATGCAATCATCAACACACATTCCGTCCCTATAGGGACGGTCTGCCGAAAGGGCATCGAATACGTCGGCAATCGCGATAATCCGGCCGAAAAGAGGAATGTCATCCCCTTTTAGCGCCATTGGGTAACCCGCGCCGTTCCACCTTTCATGGTGATACCGGATGCCGTCACTGATGTCCTCATAATTTGGCAAATTAGCGATGATTTTATGGCCCATATCCGGGTGCTGCTTGATAAGATCAAACTCTTCCTTAGTTAGCTTTGCTGGCTTATCGAGAATGTTTTCGGAGACCCCTATTTTGCCGATGTCATGGAGAAGAGCCGATATTACCAGTCTCCTGATTTCCTGCTCACCAAGACCTGCCGCATTTCCAAGCTGTTCGCTGAGCTCGGCTACCCTTTCGCTGTGTCCTGCTGTCCATTTGGATTTGGCGTCAATTGCCCGGCTGAGCGCCCTGATGGAGCCTATCTGGAGAGAGTTCATCTCCTCGACTGCCATTACGGACTGCAGTGCTACTCCTACCTGGTCGCCGAGTTTTCGGAGGGTCTGTTGCTGTTCCTCGGTGAAATTCTGTTGGTCCGCCCTGATTATGAGGAGGGAGCCGAGATAACTTTCCTTGAGATAAAGCGGGACATTATAGAACCGTCTGGTTTTTTCCGGCAGGTTCAGCTGTTTTATGAGAACCTCGTTGAGATTTCTCTCTTCAGAAAAAACCCCCGGAATCCTAAACAGTCCCTTGGTGTCATTACTCAGGAGCTCATCCGGAATATAGGGGTTGTCGATCATTATGGCGGGCTCCGACTGTCTGACGGCCGAAATCAGCTCGAATCCGCCCCCGGTCTCATCTCTGAGAGCCATGACGACTGTGCTCTGATCTATGTAATCACAGACAAAGCCGATAACCCTATTGAGCAGATCGTTTCTTGAAATCGAGGAGAGAACCACCTTGTCTATTTTATTCATTATTTCCATGGCTTTGAGGCGTTCGTTCAGATCCCCTCTCATCTTGCCGAGCGCTCTGGAGAGTACTCCAATCTCATCGCTTCGTTTTAAGACCAGGGTCCGATCATCCTCACCCTCTGAAATTCTGAATGCATTTGCAGCTAGTTTGGTAATTGGACGGGTTATTCTTGATGAAAAGATCTTCCCAAGGAGAAAGGAAAAAACAATCAGTATTATTCCGAACCCCATGAGTTCCTCTTTGCGGCTCCTGACCATGCTGTCGAGCCCTTCTCGTTTTATCACGGCCGAGGCGACAATTCTCGGGCCGTTAGCCAGCGGTATTAGAAAATAGACCGAGGTTGAATCAGCCTTTCCGAAGAATGGAATATTCGAGAAGGCCGCTCCTTTCTCTAGGGCCTTATTGAAAAGTTTATTGTCGCTGATGTAGAAGGGTTCGGATCTGATGACGTTATCAACATATGTATACTTGGTCCAGCCGTCATTAGTTTCAATAAATGCACCAACCCCCTTGAGCGGAATGTTCTGATCATTGATCTTCACGAGAACATTTGTCAGCATCTTTCTGAAATGGGCTTCATTGAACTCTCCAAGAAGTTCCTCGTTGATTCTAATTTCATTGCTGACAATGCCGGTCATGTCATTAAGGATATGCCAGCCGTTATAGGCTGTTGAAAATACAAAAACCGTGTAACCGATGATTAGGCCGAATATTACGAAATAGGCGGTGAGTCTGTATGACAATGAGGTTTTTGGTTTTAGAGATCTTTTTATTCTTCTATCAGTATACATATCTAAAAAATACGATTTTATTAGTCATATTTCAAGAGATCTTTCATCTGTTCAGAATTGCTGCCACCTTTTTATTGTTTCCTGATTCGTGTCCTGCCGCTGTAGCAGGTGCTGCAGCCGAGGACGTGAACGTGGGTCTTGCCGGGTTTATCGAAGACCCTGGCTATGAGAACATTTCCATCTTCCATCTGGTTGCCGCAGACCGGGCACTTTCGTTTATTTGGGGCTGATGGTTTTTCGCAGTAGGGGCAGCCGAAGATTTCCATCAGTTTATCCGATTTTCCCGGATATATAACAGAATGTACTCGCTCTCCGCGCATCAGCAGTTCGCCGCAGAGCGGGCATGGTTTTCCGACTGACCTGTCCGTATTTTTTTCTATGGTCCTGTCCTGTCCTGTTTTCCCTTTTCTCTGTTTATTTTCTTCATCGGAATGCTCCCTCGAGCTGAAAAGGTAATAAAGCAGCAGGAGGGCTATGATTGCCGAAAGTACAAGAACTATGATGTGAAAGCTGTCTGAGTTGTCCATTCTAATAGTATCGGGAAAAATCACCCTAGGGTTGACATTAAGCGATTACAGGTGGAAACTGGATTATCATATAAGATGAGGAAGGAATTTGAGCGGAGATAACGGCTGTTTATATATAGTTGCAACCCCTATAGGGAATTTGAAGGATATTACTCTCAGAGCCCTCGATACTCTGCGTGAAGTAGATACTATCGCGTGTGAGGATACGAGGCATACCCTGAAACTATTGAATGCGTATTCGATAAGTAAAAGACTCCTTTCCTGCCGTTCCGGAAATGAGGAAAAGGCAGCCGAGCGAATCATTTCTATTCTCAGAGAAGGCAAGAACGTGGCCTATGCCTCAGATGCAGGTACTCCGGGTGTAAGTGATCCCGGTAGCAGGCTTGTCCGCATGGTCCGGGATGCAGGCTTTGACATCGTTCCGATGCCGGGACCGTCAGCTTTTGCTGCCCTGGTCAGTGTCGGGGCCTTTGCCGGAAAGGCTGTTATTTTTGAAGGCTTCCTCTCTCCCAAGCCGGGAAAACGACGGAAAAGGCTGAAAGAACTACTTGAAAGACAGGATGCTGTCGTTATTTATGAATCTCCATTTAGAATTATCAAGCTTTTGACTGATATTGCCGATTTGTTTCCTGACAGGGAAATTCTTATTGGACGTGAGATGACAAAGATTCATGAGGAATTCCTTGAAGGAACGGCAAATGAGGTGCTTGAGATTCTGAATAACCGAGAAAAGGTGAAAGGGGAGTTTTCAGTACTTGTTTCCGGGAAGAAAAAGAGTTAAAATAATAATCAAGGAGTGCCGATATTCTAATTGAGAGGCAGGTTCTGAAATGACAATAGATAGACTTGGACCAATAGATCCATTATCAAAGATTAATAAAACCGAGAAAGCAGGAAAGGCTGTAAAACCTGAAAGCAAGGATACTATTTCCGTATCTGATGAGGCCAAAAATCTGGGCGAAATTTACAGAGCTACCGAGCTTGTGAAAGCCTCCCCCGATATCCGGATGGACAGGGTGGAAGAGGTCAGGCAGAAACTTCAGGATCCCGGCTATATCGACAGCAAAATAGAAGAAGTAGCCGATCGATTGATGGATGCATTCGGTTTATCATAAAAGAGCAGTAGGTAGATAGTAACGGCAGAGAGTGTTAAGTAGCGCTTTCTGCTTTTTTTTTAGGAAGGATTAATCATCTGTTTGGGAGGTGGAACCTCCCTTTGGGAGATACTATGCAGCAGGTTGTTTTTAATATACCAGTAAGAACTTACATGGGCTCTGACGCACTAGGAAGATTGGGCGTGGAAGCCTCGGCCGCGGGAAGCCGTGCTCTGCTTATAACCGGAACAAATGTAACCGATACGGGTCTGCCTGCGAGAATTGAGCAGATATTGTCGGGCCGGGGAATTTCGACAATAGTCTTCAGCGGCATTGGTCCTGATACTACAGCCGAAGCCGCCGATACCGCCGGAAAACTGGCGGCATCGGGAAAAGTTCAGATGGTTATAGGGCTTGGGGGAGTAAAAACTCTTTCAATAGCCAGAGCCGCGGCATTACTGGCGTTGTCCGGACTCAGGGTTGACGATTTTCTTGACGGACAGAGGCCTGTCGGAGAGGCTCTGCCTTATTTTAATGTGCCGACAGCATGCAGGGACCCGTTTATGTTCACCGATGCTCTGATGCTCACTGACGGCAGAAACCGAAGCTGCAGCCTTCCTGGTACCTTCGGAGGTTATCCCGAGGCTGTATTTATCGATCCTGATACCGCTTCAACAATTCCCGCTTCTACATTTTCGTTTTCAATCATGGAGACCCTTATGTATGCGGTAGAAGGATATATGTCTGATCAGGGGAATTTTCTATCTGAAAATCTTTTTCTCAAGGCTATCTCCGCGGTGGTGACCTCGGAACAGCGGCTTGGAGAAAATACCGCAGACAGGGAAGCGTTTCAAAAAGCCGCTAGAGCCGGACTTGTAACGGCTATGGGGCTATCGATGGCTGGGCCCGGAATAGGCGCGGCTACCTCGATGGCGATATCCGGAAGATTCCGGGTTCCGAGGGTTCTCGCGGCTGCGGTAATGTTTCCGCTTTCACTTGAGCATTGTCTGAAAATCTGTCCTGAAAAGGTTGCAAGGTTGGGTCCCATCCTGAATGAAGATGTCCAGGGGCTTCCGTCTGTGGAAGCGGCCGAGAGGGTTATAGAGAAGATTCGGCATCGGATAGGCCTCAAGCGTGTTCATGTTCGGCTAAGTGAGTTCGGTATCACGATAGATGATTTAAGCGGAATAGCCGAATCCGCAAGAAAATTTGAATTCACGTCCCAACTGCCATCCCCGGTGTCAACCGAAGATCTAATTCGGCTGCTTCGTAAAGCCCTTTAGAAATGATTACAATTAAAAAGCTGAGGACACTCAAAACCGGGACTCTGAGAAGGAAAACCGCAGTCCTGCTTCAGGCCTTCGAAAATAATCTTGTAGTTGAGGATGAAATTGACCTAGCCTATCTTAGGGAACTGCTATTTCTCATGATTGAAGAATTTTCCGAGACCGAAGTGTCGAGCGCCGCGAAGGAAATCGGTAAAACGCTTGATAACCAGGCTTCCGGCAATCTGGTTTATCAGCTGAACAGCCTCAGGCATGCGGTTCTGACTGTGCTCGGAACCGAACCAGCCGACTGGGATATTCAGCGCTATCATAGTCCGGTTGTCGGAGAGCGCGGGGGTGAAGGCCGGAAGGTTGAGCTTTATCTGGACGATATCAGATCCCCTTTTAATCTTGGATCAATTTTCCGTACTGCCGAAGCCTTCGGGGTTTCGAGGATTCTGCTTTCACCGGATTGTCCCTCGCCGCAGCACCGCCGTGCGCAGCGTTCTTCGATGGGTTGTACCGAACTTGTTCCCTGGGAAAGGGCCGGGAAGGATGAGGTCTTCGGGAAAACGGATAGAGCGGATTATGGAAACATTTTTGCTCTGGAGTTGGGCGGCACTGAAATAAGCAGGTTCAATTTTCCCCGGGAAGGAATAGCAGTAATAGGCTCAGAAGAACTGGGGATCAGCCCCGGTGCAAGAGCTGCGGCGGAAAACAGTATGGGACTCGTTTCCATTCCTGTTATCGGTTTGAAAGGCTCGATTAATGTTTCGGTTGCCTTCGGTATAATGATGCAGCGCTGGGCTGAATCTTAATAATCGCCTGCTGCTCCAGAGTCGGAATCAAAAGCGCCTGATAGTCTTTGCTGAATCATCATGAACTGTTCTTCGGTCTGAATTCCAAAATCAAGCATTATCTTTGTATTTATCTGGTCAAAGGTTATCTTGCCGGATTCGAGATTACTCATTGCATTGGCAAGATAGACTGTATTGACTACATCCTTATGCTCTTTGGGGCTCTGCTCCGGAACATGGTGAAATTTGATTGCCGAGATTAAAGACGGCGGAAAGTTCCATTTTTCCGCAATCATCCCACCGATCATCGCATGGTTGAGTCCTGCTGAGAGTTCTTCAAGAATATCATGATGTAATTCTTTCTCATTACAGAATCTGGAGATCTTCTCCAGCAGTTCCGGATGTACCGTCGAGAAAATAATCTTTCCTATATCATGAAGAATTCCGCCTACATAAGCATCATCGAGAAGGTCTTTCTTTCTCTTGAAGTTTTTAGCGAGATTATAAGAGTAAAAGGCAACCCGGTATGAATGGTCCCACAGCGCTCTCTGGTCAGTTTTTAATACTTTCTGGGTTCCGTATGAGAACAGCATGTTACTGATGCCCCGCAGGCCGACAAGCTTTACCGCTTCGACAATATTATCTACCTTTTTCGGAAGCATGAACTGGGCCGAGTTGACAACTTTCAGAAGATCTGCGGTGAGGGACGGATCCATGCTAATCTGCCGGGCTATATCGGTGAGTTCGGACTCAGGATCGTTAATCAGTTTCTGAATAAACACAACATTTTCGGGAAATTGCGGTAGATCCTCTATTTCTTCAACAATTTCTTTTGAAAGAAGGTCGAGGTTTTCAAGGTGAAGTTTATCAAAAGGGATGGTGATTGTGGCTACTGTTTCATTATCGATGACATCAATATCAAAGGCGTCCTCATCGAGTCCTATCTTCTTAAGCATGAGAACGAGAATTACTATTCCCAGACCTGCGCCTTCGGAATCATCGAGAACCGAAGTCAGCGCCTCCTCCATCGACTCAAAAGCCCTTGAACGGGCTATGCGGTCATAGACTCTCATCTGCTCTTTCTGTGAAATCAGGACGTTGTTTTTAATGGCCATGGAAAAGGAGTTGTTTTTTGAGTGAAAGACGACCTTTATATATAGTCCGGCATCTTTCTGTTTTTCAAGCCAGTAGTTTATATTGTCGAGGGTTTCCTGTTTGAAAGTTTTCATTCCCTCCGCGTAATCGTCGGAGTTATTAATATCAAGATTTTTCTCGGAGAAATATACTCTCTTGGTATTGGCTTTTTTTGCATTGACGGCAAGTTCCCTCATGCAGTAGCCAATCCTGTCCTTCAATTCGCCCTGGCCGAATTTGTTCAGGTATACTCCAAGGACATCTTCTATGTAGTTCTCTGTCTCGTGCGGAAGGGTGAAGGTCTTTATTGTAACAGGAACTGAAGCGACGAACGCTTTATTTATCTGGGCAACATCAACTATTTTAGCCATTTTAACTCCAAATTATAACACAAGCTTGTTTCAAGCCTCAGTATAGTTTTCTACATTCAATTCTGTCAAGACAAAGCCGTAATTCCGCTGCTCGCGGAATTACGGCCCGGCTGTCAGCTTCCTGAACTCTTAGCCTGCTGTGCGAGCTTTTTCAGGCTCTTCTCAACCTGCTGGTTGAATGTTCCATGAGGAAAGACTCCTCTTGAGTTCCTGCTGCCCGCTTCCATTCCTGTTAGTATTTCCATGCTGTCGTTGACTGTCGATACAGGATAGATATGGAATCTGCCCGCTTCAACCTCGTCGACTATCTCATCAGGAAGGATGATGTTCTTGATGTTTTTCTCCGGGACAATTACCCCCTGACTGCCTGTATAAGTCAGGGCTTTGCAGGTTTTATAAAAGCCTTCGATTTTCTCCCTTAGTCCGCCCACGGCCTGAATTTCGCCGGTCTGGCTGAGGCTTCCAGTAACCGCGATATCCTGTCTGATGGGAATCCCGGAAATGGCGGAGAGGAGGGCGTAGAGTTCGGAGGACGAAGCGCTGTCTCCGTCGATTTCACTGTATGACTGTTCGAAACATAGACTCGCGAAGATGGAAATCGGGAATTCGAGGGCGAATCTGCTTCGCAGAAATCCTTCGAGAATCAATACCCATTTATCATGAATTTCACCTGAAAGTCCTGCTTCATGTTCGATATTGACGAGGCCGCTCTCTCCAGGAGCAATTCTTGCCGAAATTAGACCTGGGAATCCGAAGGAGTAGGGTCCCTTGTCGATTATTGCAAGTCCATTGACCTTGCCTATCTCCGAACCCTCAACTTTGAGATTGATTTCACCGGAGGCCATGTCTTCGAGAATCCTCTTCTCGAGAAGCCCGAATCGGTTTGCCTGACGCTGGATTGTGTCACGAATCAACCTTCCGTCGATTGTTTCTTCTGCTACAGCTGCCTCGGTGATGATGATATCGAGATCATAGAGAGAGGTGGACATTTTCGTCTTGTTTTCCGCCGTTGAGATGCTGTATTTTACTACTTCCAGGGCACCGCTGTCGGTGAGGATTCTGTTGTGCTGGTCAATTGCATGGGTGCGGAAATGATTCACTGATAAGGATAGGGTTTCCGGTGTCAATTCGATGACGGAATCGAATTCCGCAAAAAATTGAAACAATTCCCTGAAATCTTCATCAGTGTTATAGAAATGGTCGTAATGTTGTTCTGACCCGAGGATGACGACCTTGAAATCCTGTTCAATTTCAGGAAGCAGGAGGCCCTTCCATTCTTCTCTGTCGCCCTGGCCGCCGCCGATTTCAGAGCAGCCGCTCCGGAGGGCGCGCTTCAGCCTGTGCCAGCTGTCTTCTTCGACGATTAGGTCGTCAGCATTCAGCATCAGGATTCCGCCTCCTGATTTAATGAGTGAGCCCGCCTTTACTCCTGAGAGTTTATCACTGTTACGGCCGAAGAGGCGGCGGGGCACCGGATTATTTTCAAAAATAACAGGCATTGCCGAGTTCCTGTTTGAAACAAGAATGTTTAAATCCTTACTTCCCAGATTCTTAAGGAGGCCTGTAATCTCCGGTCCTATGACCGGGGACCATTCCCGCACGAAATCATCCTCTGATTCATTTTCCAGATCGGAGGATAATTTATCCGCGGTGCCGGAGGGAAGTTTGAGCAGGACGGGTTCACTCCCGCCGCCGGCAGAAGCGCAGAGTACCAGATCCGGGGCTTTCGGAGCCGAGGCGGCGGCCTTTTGCGCTGCTGTTGTTGTGATCATCGTCCTTTCGGCTGATGACGGTCCGCAGACGAATATATTCATTCCTCTGCCGCGCATTTCGAGCCCTGAGCCGATTGCTTCGAGAGCGGCTTCGTCGGCAGGGAGGTCGTGAGTTCTATTGAACGGGATAGTTTTTATATCAGCCTCGGATAATGTTATACTTACTTCGCTGGCTGTCAGTTTTCGGCTTTTCATTTATCTATGATATTACTATAATCTTTACATGGAATCAACAGAGTATATCAAGGCTTATATTAATAGAGCGGCTGCGGCGCAACGGGTTTTTGAAACCTGGCCGCAGGAGAAGGTAGATGAGGCCGTCAGGCTGATTGGCAAGGTTGTGTACGACAATGCGGAAACGCTTGCAGAGATGGCCGTTGCGGAAACCGGGATGGGAAATGTTCCTGATAAAACACTAAAAAATCGCGGAAAACCCAGCATTATATGGAGCAGTCTGAAGGGCAGAAAATCCCGCGGGATAATCGCTCGAAATGAGGTCGAGGGAGTTGTCGAAATTGCTAAACCTGTGGGAGTAATAGCGGCGGTAACTCCCTGTACTAATCCGATTGTAACTCCCATGTGTAATGCGATGTTTGCCCTGAAAGGTGGAAACGCAATAATTTTCACTCCTCATCACCGTGCGATTAACAGCAGCAGCTACACGGTCAATCTGATCAATAAGGAACTCGCCGCCATCGGCGCCCCAGCCGACATTATTCAGATTCTCGGGCAGCAGTCCCGTGAGAACACCCGAGAGCTTTTAGCCCAGGCAGATGTGGTCGTTGCCACCGGAGGAATGGGCATGGTGAAGGCTGCATATTCAAGCGGAAAGCCGGCCTTCGGCGTCGGTGCCGGGAATGTACAGTGCATCATCGGGCGGGATGCTGATTTTAAGGCTGCAGTTCCGAAGATTGTGACCGGACGCTGTTTTGACAACGGGATAATCTGTTCGGCTGAACAGTCCGTTATTGTTCATGAGGATGACTATGATCTGGTAATGGCGGAGTTTGGAAGAAACAGAACCTACCGCTCTCCCGCCTCTGAAATTCCGGCTTTCAGAAAAGCCGTTTTTCCTGAAGGAAAGATGAATCCTGATCTCGTCGGACAGTCTGCTCTAAAAGTCGCTGCCATGGCCGGGATTAAAGTTCCGGATGATACCCTCCTCATCCTGCTTGAGGCGGACGGCCGGGGTAGGGTTGATTTGCTCTCGAAAGAGAAGATGTGTCCTGTCATGTCGATTTACAGATATACTGACTTTAGTGATGCTGTTGATATCGCCGAGGCAAATCTCGAGTATGAGGGGGCCGGACATTCGGTCTCAATCCATTCTGATAATATCTCCGATATAGAATCTGCTGCCCTCCGTCTTAAAGCCAGTAGATTTGTCATCAATCAGACAAGCTCAACTTCCGCTGGCGGCAGTTTTTTCAACGGTTTCAGTCCGACTACAACCCTCGGCTGCGGGTCGTGGGGAAATAACAGCATTTCGGAAAACCTTTCCTACAGACACCTGATCAATATCTCGAGAATCGGATATTATATGGCAGGCAATAAGGTCCCTGATGAGGCTGAACTATGGAGTTAGGGAAGAGGAGGATGTTGTGAGATTGAATGAAATAGACAGTTATTTCAGGAAAAATCTTAAAATTGATGAATTGTCGGCAATTGATATATCCATGAACGGTATTCAGGTCGGAGCCGCCGATTCAGCGGATTTTGATGTAAAAAAAATAGCCTTCGCCGTTGACGCATGCATGGAAAGTTTTGAAAGGGCCGCCGAGGCTGGCGCGGATCTGATCTTTGTTCACCACGGACTGTATTGGGGTAAGCCGGTTCCGGTTACAGGTTTTCATTACAGGAGACTGCGGTATCTGATTGAAAACAATATCGCGCTTTACGCGGCGCATCTCCCGCTTGATATGCACCCTGAATTCGGAAATAATGCCGGGATCTGCAGTTCTCTCGGCGTCAGGAATCCGGAACCCTTCGGTGAATATCACGGAATCAAGATTGGTTTCAAAGGTGAGCTGGAGAGCCCGAAAGGCCTGGATGAGATCCTCGAGGATCTTGGGCTCAGCCGTGATCGGGCACTCTCGGTACTGCCCTTCGGGCCGGACAAGATTAAAAGGGTGGCTGTCGTCTCCGGCGGCGCCGCCGATGATGTTTATCAGGCTATGGATGAGGAGGCGGATCTTTACATTACCGGAGATTCCTCTCATCAGATATATCACCCCTGCCTCGAGCGCGGTATTAATCTTATCTGCGGAGGACATTATCATACCGAAACCTGGGGGGTCCGGCTTCTTTCTGAGAGGGCTGCATCGGATCTGGGTATCCAGACAGTTTTTCTCGATGTCCCGACAGGGCTATAAGGAGTTCAAGTGAGCAGCAGTAAAAGGACAGGGCTTATACCCTTGATTTTGTCAGTTTTTATTATAGGTGCGGATCAGATTACTAAGGCGATTGTCGTCGGTAATATCGCATATCATACTATCGGCCCGAGTTTTTTCGGTGACTTTTTCAGGATAATACACACGAGAAATCCGGCAATAGCATTCAGCATAGGCAGTTCTCTTCCCGAGGAGGTTCGATCGGTATTGTTTATTATCATACCGCTTCTGATTCTTACCGCGGCAGTTGTTTATTTTATTAAAAGTGACGATCTGTCAGGACTTCAGCGGTGGGCGGCGGCTGGAATCATAGGCGGAGGTCTGGGGAATCTGATTGATCGGATATTCCGGCCTATGGGAGTCGTTGATTTTCTTGATGTTAAGTTTTTCGGTATATTTGGAATGCAGCGCTGGCCTACCTTCAATATCGCAGATTCGGCCGTAGTTATCTGCGGAATATTACTGGTTGTCTCGATGCTTATTCAGATAAAAGATGAGGAGAAGCTTAAAAAACGTGATCTGAAGGATGCTTAATACCCGTCTGACATCGAGCGGTTGATATCTTTTTTATAGAGCTCGTTGTAGACGAATCCGCGGTTCTTGAGTTTATCTCTGATATCGTCAGGGAAGGGGATGTCGCGCCAGAAAATACCACGGACTTCACGGTCAAGTTTCTGGACCCCCTCGCTCTCTTTCATGATCCAGAGAATGTAATCACCGATAAACCTTTCCCGGACGTCACCCTTCATGTGCTTCTCTGAAAACCATTGATAGTAGTGGCCGGTAAGCCCTTCTTCCATCCAGTAATGTTGAGCTTTTTCTTTGGCAATCTGCCATCTGAGGTCAGCTAGGGCTGTGATTACTGCTTGTTTCAGATCTTTTGAGTACATCGGAATGGCAACTCGTCCCCGGCTTGTTCCCCGGTTGTACTTTTCGAAGGGTTCCCAGCAGATTCCCCGCTCGCCATAGCAGGGGATTAATATAAAATAAGGAACAATTCTGCTTGTTTCCCGCTTGAAGGTCCTGAGAAAGAGGCCCGGATCGAGCTGTTCAATCCTCTGCAGTTCGTTCAGGATGTTTTCACGGGTTCCAAGATTGCTCTTGTCCGCGTTGAAATACTGTTTCATCAGGATAGGAAGGTGGTTTCCTTGTTTGCCTACACACATTTTAGCCATCTGTCTGAGTGAGTTGAATTCCTTGATTATGATCGATGTATCAACATGCATGACCTCACCCAGCCGCTCCGCCTTTTCTTTTAATCCTGAAAGAAGCTTGTCGTTGTTCTCCAGATCAAAAAACAGGCCGGTAATTTCCTTGTCAACCTTTTGAAGATCTTTAAGAGTCTGCCCTATATCGTAAAACGCCCTCTTCTGCTCTGCTGAATAGCCGTCGTTCAAATTGGGAAAGTTCGGATGCTTATGTCGTGTCGATAATATTTTGATCTTTTCAATCAGAACCTGCTCATAATCTGACAGGGTCAATTGTTTTCGCTGAATGAGTCCAAGAAGTGCCTGATGTTGTCCTTCCTGTTTTTCTATCTGGGGTCTTATGTTTTCCGAACTCTTGAGTTTTGCAGGTTTAATTTCGTCAGTTGTAGAGGCTGTAATATTGCCGGTGGAAATTTTATTGAGCCATTCATCCACGTAGTGGACGGGTTCTCCCGTATTATTGTCAACAACCACCCTCGAAAGGAGATTTCTTGTTTCGGGGGAGATAAGGTTCGGCAGTATCGAACCGAAACGCAGGGTCATCTGTTTCGGATCAGAGAGGCCTTCATGGATTTTTTTTGAAATATTCTCTGCAAGCTCCCAGTATGCCGAAGTGAGCTTCATTCTCATCGATGATCTTTCTTTCGGATCTTCAATATTGAGATATTGACTTAAGAGTTTATGAAACCGCTGAGAGGCTTCCCCCTCGCCCGAGAGTGTTTTCTGATAAAAATTTTTATCACGAAGGAACATTGAAGGAGTGTCTTCGAAGAATTTACTTATCGGGGTGAAAGTTGTCCTTGAAAGGTCGACGGCGTCCTTTTCAACTTCAGACACATGTCCCCCGTCTGTATTAAAAAGCAGATCGAAGGATGGTCCGTCGTCATCATTTATACCGAAAAGGTCGGCAATCTCCGGATCTACATCGCCAGAGAAGATATTATCGTTTTTAACCTGGTTTTCTTCCATTTTTTATATTGGAGGTGAGGGGAATCGAACCCCTGACCTCGTGAATGCCATTCACGCGCTCTAGCCAACTGAGCTACACCCCCGATCAATCGTAATATACCGGAACATCTGTCTGCTGTCAATACTATCCGTTAACTTCGAAATGGTTGAGCCGGAAAATATTACGATCTTCAAAAAATCCAGTCTTTCTAAAGAGGTTTTTAATCCGCGGGGTCAGATGATGATAAACTTCTTCCGTAATATCCAGGTTGTCGAGCGGAGTAAATTGGGTTCCGAGGTGAAAGATGGAATTTATGGAATCGGATATAATTGTACCTGTTTTTCCCCTTGTTTTATAAGTTGTTGTCCCCAGATGCATTGCCGCCCGCATATTTATTGATGAATGAAGCTGGAAATCTTCAATACTGATGAGAACCCTGTTCAGAAGGAGTTTGACCGCAGAAATTACGGCCGCAGCGGATTCTCCGTTGAATGGAAAAAGAATGAGGCCTCCGTATTCATTCCATATCCAGACCTTTCCGTCGTACTTCTCAATCTCACGCTCCACAACCATGTGGAAAATATATTTCAGCTTATCAAGATGTGCCTGGCCGGATTTTTTCTTCCATTCGGCAGGAAAGGATATTTCGGTAAACAGCATCAGGAATGAGTAATCCATTCCGCTTTTAACTCCCCTCCAGCCATTCTCTGGAATAATATACCGGGTATTCGTATTCTCCGTCTGTTCCGCGGGAGCGGCAGAGGACGAGCTGATGTTTTTTTCAACCGACTTCATTAGAAACTCCACCGATCTATTGAGTCTCTCCGGTTTAATACCTTTCTTAAGCAGGCTGTTTCCGAAATAATCGGCCCCTCTCATCAAGATTCCCGCGGGGTCTGCAATTTCTGATTTTCTGTCGATAATACCCGATATCACTCCAGTCTTTCGGAGAAGGAAATCAAGGTCTTTCTTCTTATTTTCCTCATCGACGGAAGCGTAGTCGAGAAGGTAGAGATCTGCTTTATTATTCTTAAGCCGGTTTCGAAGTTCGGCATGAGGCAGCATCTGCAGGTCCCAGTTGCGGGAGTTCTCTATTCCGATAAAATGTTTTCTTACCGCGGGGCTGTCTGAGAAGAGGACTATCTCTTTCATTATTCCTGCACCCTTACTTCGTATTGATAGTAGATTCTTTTATCCGATGACTTGAAATCTTTGAACTGATTTGAGGTCAGCGGTTCGAGCATTACTTTAACTACTTCACTGATTGTTATTTTATTAAGGCCGGTATGTTTATGTTCCAGATCATTGACTTTTCTGACTGTATCGGAAGCCTGAAGCTGCTCGGTGTCGGTTGTATATTCAAACATCCCGCTATGAACAGCCATTCTGACCCCTATTCCATCCTCAATAGAGCAGAAGATGGAGTTGAAAATAAAGAGCTCATGAAGGACTTCTATGGCGCTGAGTACGGCGCTCTCGTGCATGTTGCCGAAACAGAAGGCTGCCAGTCCCCCGTCGCCGTCCCATCCCCAGATTCTCCCGTTCCTCTTTTCCACTGAAGCAATTACGATGTCTCTAAGATTATTATAGGCTTCTTCGATACAGCCTGAGGAATTATTTCTCACAAGCTTTGAATTGTCTACAATATCTATTCTCAGGAACGAGATTGTATATTCCTGATGGTTTTTAAGGGTTCCCCAGTTTCGGGTTTTTCGCTCTGAGGGATTTTCAATGAAAATTCTATTACTTCTGTCGTAAAGGTAGCCCAGCTGATACACGCCATTCAGAATTTGCCTGAGATAAGGGATTGCAAGCTTGCGGCCGGCAATTCCGTTTCCTCGGTCACTGAACTCAAACAGCAGGACTACAAATTCGAGAAACATCTGGCAGGCTATTATATCGCGGACAACCTGTCTTGCGGCATTCTGGTTAGGTATAGCGACACTTTTCTGGATTCCGGTTCTGTCATGCAGATCATAACCGGGAAGAAGTCTTCGGGCAAGCATAGTCATTGTCCGGTTATCCATTGACTGAGAGAGGGCCCTTACGCAATGGGTTATCAGGCTGCTAGGAATGCGCATATCTAATTAAAACTCCAATTAAATGCCTCGTCAAGCAAATTTTTTTAGCGGTTTTTTATTTTAAATTTAATCGGTTAACTGTCGGTGGAAAATAAATACGTAGCCAAAAACAGAACTGATCTATATAATCAGGGTGATTATGAATTCACTTATCAATTTAATAAAAATGGAAAGAGACAACCGGAAGACTGTTTTTGTTTTTCCATCCGAGGCAGCCGCGGAGTTTTGGCGCAGAGAATCTTTACAGATTTTAAATCGTGCCGCCGTGCGTAATGACAGGTTCCTCTCCTGGGACAGTTTTAAGGAAAAAATTACCTCTCATGAACGTCTGGAAAAACCAGTAAATTCGGTAGTCAGGCGTCTGTTTGCGGCCGACATTGTACGGCGGAACAGCAGTGCCGGTCCGCTCTTTGTTAAGCTGATTCCGGCTGAATACTGCGGACAATCAGGTGTCTTCTCCGAGACCATCCTTCGGATTCTTCCTGAGCTGAAATCGCTGATTGACCGGCTTGGCAGCGGCGGGGGGTTTAATGACAGTCTTGTCGGCGACTATCTGCTCCTGTATAGAGAATATTTGGATTTTCTGAGCCGCAACGGCCTTTTTGAGCCGTCTTGGGAGTTTTCTCAACTGAACAAGCTTGAGATGGGGTATATAGTTGTCTTCCCGGAACTGATCGAAGACTTCAGGGAGTATTCAGCCTTTCTCCTTTCAGCCGGATGCAGGCTGCACGGGAGGCCGGAGAGACCGGCAGCATCACTTCGATTGTTTGAAAATACAGTAGTGGAGACTGATGCTGTGCTGAATCGTATTTCGGATCTGCTGCAAGGCGGTACGGGAGCCGGTTCCATTGTAATCACATCGGCGGATGAACAGGCTTCATCCCTCATTATCTCCAAGGCCCGGCTGCGCGGTATACCCATCGCGTCAAGGCAGGGCAGTCCCCTGGCCGATTATCCCGCGGGCAGGCTTCCGGAACTTATTCGAGAGTGCAGGCAGAGCGGCTTCAGCATCGCCGCCCTGAAGGGGCTGCTTCTTTTTAAGGCATTCAACTGGAAAGATCGAAATCTTGCCGCCTTACTTGTCCGGTTCGGAATCGAGAACAGATGTCTCAAGAATACCGCTTCCTCGGTATACGGAGACGTCTGGGCCGCGAGATTGAAGGCGGCAAAAGAGATTGAGCTGCTATCATTTTACCGAAAACTCAGGAAAAGGATTGAGGCCTTTACTGCCAGTCGTACGTTTGATGAGCTGTCGGCTGAATTTCAGGTATTTGTCACCACCTTTCTCGATACCGAGGCTGAAAGCTGGGACAGCGCATGTGAACAGGTTTTTCAGCGGACCAGGGAAGTCCTGGGTTCACTCCGGGAAATTGAAGCCGGATTGATCGATACCGCTGTCTCCGATCCTCTTGGACTCTGGATTGAGGTTCTGAAGGAGAAAGTATATGTACAGCAGAGTTCCGTTCCGGGGGTTGCCCTGTACCCTTACCGGGTTTCTGCCGGAATCAGGCCCGCTTACCATTTCCTGATAGGATTATCGCATGACAGCTCAAATATAGTTTCAAAATCTTTCGCCTTTCTGACCGATCAGCAGCGTAAACAAATAGATGCCGATGAGCTGAATATGACTGAGGACTTCATCGATGTCTATGCGGTTTCGGGCCGTGAAATCTGGATTTCCGGATCAACGGAGACTCCTGGAGGAGTCTCCCTGCCTCCGGGTAGATTTATTGAGGATTCTTCGGTAGATAAGATCACAGTCGGGCTGGCCGAGTATTATAATGATCCGTTTTATTCGGAGACGCTGTGGTGGGAACAGGCTGCCGAGCGGCGTCTTCCGTTTACATCCGGGCTGGTTCTGACCCCGATACAGAAAGAAGGTTTTCTCTATGCTCTTGATACCTATTTGGGTGAAGGAGGCTTTGACGCGTCCGCTTCTTCCCTTCCTCCGGGCGATCTGCTTGAAGCTTTGATTACCACAATGAGTGATGATGAAGGCCTGTTGAGGGTTTCGGCATCGGCGCTCAACCGCTGGTCGGACTGCCCCTTTCTGTATCTGCTGAGTGATGTCCTTAAGGTTCGTGAGGATGAGTACATTCTTAAACCCGAAGACCCAATGACAGCCGGCACAATTATGCACGAGATCCTTTTTGAGTTTTTTGAGGAGCTCAAGGCCCGGGGAGAGAAGTTTTCATCCTCAAAGGTTGAGCAGTATGAGGCTGAAATAGAGCTGAAGTCGGAACAGGTCTTCCAGAGGTGGGAGAAGGAGGAGAATTATTTTTACGGGCCCGCCTGGGATGCTCAAAAGCGCCGCGCGGTGAAGTCTCTCCTGCTGTTTCCCTCAGCCGAAGCTGAGCTTTATGACGGACTTCTGCCTACCCATCTTGAACAGTGGCTTGAGCTGATATTTGATGAGCAGAGGATAAAGGCGGGAGGATTCATTGACCGGATTTCAACCGGAAATGAGGGCTCGGTAATAATAGATTACAAGAAGAACTGGTTAAAGACTACGAGGGCGAAATTTATCCAGAGCGATGAAGAGGGTGTTCTCATGAGGCCGGTTTCCGGCTACCAGCTTCCGTTTTATCTCCTGCTTGCCGAAGCCGAAGGCCTTACCGAGGTCGCTGCGTCCTATTACAGTATTACAGCCGGGCGGCATTATCCCGTATCCGGAGCTTTCGGAGTCCTTAGTGATGAGGATGTCGAACTCCTGAAAAACCTGACGGTATCGGAGATTAAGAAGATGGCGGAGGCTGTCCGGAGCGGGCTGTTTCAGGCAGCCGAGCGCTGCGGAGGCTGCGGACTCAGGGGAGTATGCAGGAAAAGATTTAATATCAGGTGGAGAGGATGAGACTCGATGAATATCAGCAATCAGTAGTAGACTGCAATAAAAACGCTGTTGTTTCGGCCGGCGCCGGCTCAGGGAAGACAACAGTACTCGCGGCAAGGTTTTTGAGGCTTGTCGATGAAGGTCGAGCCGATGTATCCGAGATTCTTACTCTGACATTCACAAGAAAAGCTTCGGCGGAGATGTATGAGAGAATCTACGGTATCCTTCTTGCTAATCGAGACAGGCCGAATGTTTCAAAGGCAGTAGCGGAGTTCGAGAAGGCCAATATCTCGACCCTGGACAGCTTTTGTTCCCGAATCGCCCGTGACTGCAGCACTCTCTTCGGCCTTCCGTCGGCATTCAGGACTGATGAGGATGCCGTCTCGAAACTTGCGCTTGAGACCTCGCTCGACTTCATCCTGAATAACAAGGATAATGATTTCCTCCGGGAGTTCATCTATCTTAACGGGTTTGAGAATGTCTGGAAGAATTTTTTCCTATTCATCTCGATGAACTATCTCTCCATCGGCAGCCCGCTTGATTTTACTGAAATGTATGAGCGCCAGATGGAGACCGCCGGGAATGAACTGGCAAGGCGCAGCCTCCTTGTGAATGAGCTCGTTGCTGAGCTCCTTTTGCTTGAATCCGACTTGAAGGGCGTCAAGACTGTTCAGGAACAGCTTGCCGCCTATTCTGCTTCCGGGCTTCCGTCTGACGGCAATTATGAAGAGCTGAAAAAAGATCTTACGGTTCTTGATGTAGGTAAGCCCCGGGGACGGTCAGCTGCCGATGAGTTTATCCGGTGTAAGGAAATTATCGATGAGCTTCGCCCCGCGGCTGAGTCAATGCGGGACCTTATAGGAACGCTCGAAGGGCGCGCTCTTATTGAGGGCCTGTTTAGCCTTACTTCCGACTTTCAGGATGAACTTTTCAGCAAGAAGCGGACAGCCGGGCTTTTAGGATTCCAGGATGTACTAACCATTGCCGTTGAAGGGTTGAAACGCGACCCTGTGCTTCGAAAATACTACAAGAGCATGTTCCGGTATATAATGATTGACGAATTTCAGGATAATAACAGTCTGCAGAAGGAATTACTCTACCTTCTCGCTGAACGGGACGGAGTTGAGGGCAGGGGCGTTCCCGATGCCGGGGGACTTAATCCGGAAAAACTCTTTTTTGTAGGCGACGAGAAGCAGTCAATCTATATGTTTCGCGGAGCAGATGTCAGTGTGTTCAAGCAGCTCAGCAGTGAGCTGTCCGGAAGCGGCGGGGAGGCCCTCTCGCTGAAGAGAAACTACCGGTCAGAACCGGGTCTGATTGATTTCTTCAACGAAATCTTCGAGCATGTAATGAGCGACTGCAGCATGGCCTACCAGGCCGCCTTTAAGCCGCTTGAATCAAGGCAGGCCTTGCTGTCCTCCGCTCCGGAGATTCGGCTTCTCTATAAACCCTATGACAAGGAGCCTCAGGATGATTCTATTCCGGCGGAAGAATCAGAGGCCTGGGAAATATCTGAATATATTACTTCAGCCGTTGGACGGATCGATGTGAGTGAGAATGGAGCAGTCCGAAAGGCCGACTTCTCTGACTTTGCAGTCCTGTTCAGGTCGGGGACAAATCAGAAGAGCTACGAGAAGGTTTTTCGGGCAAACAGTATTCCATACACCGTCCACAGCATCCGGAGCCTTTTTCAGGAGTCGCCGGTGAATGATGTCTATAACCTGCTTCAGATCTGTCTCTATCCTGAGGACAGGGCCGCTTCAACCGCCCTTCTTAGATCACCTATTATGAGTCTTTCGGATCTTTCGGTAGTCAGTTTTCTGCTGTCAAAGAAACCTGTCTTCGATGAGGGGCAGGAGATCTGCTGCAGAACCGCCGAAGATCTCGCTAAGTATCGAAGGGCCGGAGAGCTCTACTACGACGTTAACCGGCGGCTCGATCGGGAACCTCTCCAAGATATCATCAGTGATATATGGTACGGCAGCGGATATCGCTACCTGATCCTGAGAGATCGCTCCCTTCATGGTTATCTTGAATACTTTGATTATCTGAAGCAGCTTGCCGTAAGAGCTGACAGCGAGAAGCAGACAACGGCCGAGTTTCTCGATTATGTGAGGGAGAATCTGGGTGAATATAAAAAGGTGAATGACCTGAAAATTCTCGGATACTCCGCCGGCGGAGTGCAGATGATGCCGGTCCATCAGTCAAAAGGGCTTGAGTTTCCTGTTGTAATCATCGCGAATGCGGGGAATACCGGCGTGAATGACAGGAGCGGTTCTGCTCCGGCATACATCTCCGCTGTCGACGGGCTTACCTTTAACCTTGTCGATGAGGATTCCGGTATTTCGCAGCGGCGTAACTTTTTCTACAGTCGCGGCAAGGAAGAGAATAAAGCCAGGGAAGAGGCAGAACTCCGGAGGCTGTTGTATGTAGCCCTTACCCGGGCCGAGAGCCACCTACTGATTTCCGGTTGTCACGGAAGAATGAACCGGAGTGGTGAGCGCTCCATGTTGAATATGTTCCTTTCTTCATTTGGATGGGTCGAGGGAATGGAGCCTGCCGAATGTTCGGCACTTCAGCCGTTTCTCAAGATTATCACGAACAGGAGATGGCAGGACTCTACAGAATCCGGATCCGGCCGTGTTGATATTGAAAGGATAACCGGGATTTACCGGGGCTGCGAACCCCTTCTTTATGATATAAGGCCGAATGAGTTTTCGGCCTCCGGGATGAATAGCCTGATGCTTGAGAAGCATGGACGTAAGGAGAACTCGAAGGTGCGAGAGCTGTCCTCCCTTGCCCCGCGGCTTGAGGAGCTGATGAGCGAGAAGGCTCTCGAGGCTGATTTTGGAACCCTATGTCACCGGCTGATCGAGCTGCAGATTAAAAACGGTGGAAATTTTCTGAATCAGTCCGATGCGTCCGCAATTCTCAGACCTTCCTTCAGGCGAATATCAAGTGAGGATTGGCCTGTGATGTTCGAAGAAGCCGGCAGGCTATCCTCCGGGTTTTTTGGATCGAAGCTGTGGGAGAACGCTCGCGGTGCCGTTTCTTTCGAGTCGGAGCTTCCGTTTACTGCCCTAACAGAGTATGAGGGCGATGGGGTCTATGTCAAAGGCGTGATAGATCTGCTCTTTGAGACTCCGGATGAAGTGCATATCGTCGACTTCAAGACTGATCGAAGGCTTATACCGGGAGAATATAATACGCAGATGAGAATCTATGTTGATGCAGCGTCAGCCATCTATTCAAAGCCGGCTGTATGCAGTTTATTTTATCTTCGGGAAGGTCTTGACGTTGTGATTTAAAAACATTTTTAAGAAACTGTTGGACGGATAATTAAAACAATGTTAGACCATTAATAGGAGGACATTGTTCAATGAAGAAAAATCGTCCTGTAAAGACCTCAAAACTTGATTTCATTATCAGGATAGCCGGAGAAGGCGGTGAGGGGGTAATCAGCTGTGGTGAGCTCTTTGCCAAGATGGCCGCCCGGACTGAATTTCATGTATTTACCTTTATCACCTATCCTGCTGAAATGCGCGGCGGCTATTCCATGATTCAGATTCGTCTGCGCGATATGACAATCTATTCGATGGGAAGTATGGTTGATTGCCTTGTTGTATTTAATCAGGAGGCATTTGACAATTCAATCGAGGTTTTAAAGCCTGGCGGAATCCTGCTCTATGATCCGGCAACTGTGGATATCGGAAAACTTGATTCCGAGTTTACGCTTGAGCCCATTCCCCTGACCATGATGGCAAAGGAGGCGACTGGCGGCATTCTCGGAAAAAATATGGTAGCCCTCGGTGCGTTGAGCCATATTTTCGGCGCCGATATGGAGCTGCTCGAAGGTCTGGTCCGGGAAAGATACGGCGCGAAGGGTGAGGATGCAATTAACAAGAACAGCCGCGCTCTCGATGCCGGATACCGAGCCGCGGCGAATATCAATATTGAAGCAAAATTCCGTCTTGCGGATCTTAAGGCCTCCGGTGAAAACTATATGCTGCTTTCCGGTAATCAGGCAGTGGCCCTCGGAGCAATTGCCGCAGGATGCCGATTTTGCGCTGGTTATCCCATAACCCCGTCAACTTCGATTTTTGAGACCCTCATAAGGCTGCTTCCGCTTGTAGGCGGGCGTGCCATCCAGATGGAGGATGAGATTGCTGCGATTTCGGCGATAATCGGCGCGTCCTTCGCCGGTGAGAAGGTTATTACCCCTACCTCGGGTCCGGGGCTTCAACTGATGACCGAACAACTCAGCCTTGCTTCAATGATAGAGGTTCCGGTTGTTATCGTTGATGTTCAGCGGGCCGGGCCGAGTACCGGGCTTCCGACTAAGACTGAGCAGTCGGACCTTAAATATGCGGTATATGGCGCGGCAGGAGACTCTCCCCGTATTATCCTCGCTCCGACAGGTGTCGAGGATGCCTTCTATCAGACCATCCGAGCTTTTAATCTGGCTGAGCGCTATCAGGTTCCCGTCCTTATGCTGCTTGATCAGTCTATAGGATACCGCAAGGCAACCGTAAAAATGCCTGATTTTGATAAACTTTCGTTGGTTGATAAAACCGAACATAGGAAGTCTGTTTCAATTCCCAAATCCGATTTAATACCAATAATCAACAGAATGGAACCTGATGAACATGAGCTTGAGGATTTTTTCCGATATCAGGATACCGAGGATGGGACGTCCCCCATGTCTCGTCCGGGGACGGCCGGAGGACAGTATCTTGCAACAGGGCTTGAACACGATGAACGCGGACTTGCCGACCAGACTCCGAAGAATCATCTCAAGATGAGTAAGAAACGGTTTCGGAAACTTGAATACATTTCCAAGCAGTTTGATAAAAATCCGATTGAGTTCTACGGAGCCCCGGAGGCCGTAATCGGTGTAATCGGCTGGGGCTCAACCGAAGGTGCAATCAGAGAAGCAAGATATCTTGCAGAAGAGGAGGGGGTAATGATTCGGCATCTGCATCCCCACACAATTTCCCCCCTTCCTTCCCGCCAGATTTCTCTGTTTCTTCTCAGGCTTAAGTATCTGCTCATAGTCGAAGAAAACCTGACCGGACAGTTTGCCCATTATCTGAAGGCGAAGTTCAATATTCGTCCTATAGGAATCCGGAAATGTGAAGGAATGCCGATAACTCCCGAGGAGATTCTCAGGGTGATAATAAAGGTTGCGAGGATTGATGATGAAGATAACTCCACAAGCTTATAGAAAAGAGGCTGTAAAGCCTATCTGGTGTCCGGGTTGCGGTGATTATGCTGTTTTAAGCGCACTTCAGAAATCTTTTTCGGCATTATCTCTCAAACCCGAAGAAATAATCATGGTATCCGGAATAGGCTGTTCCGGAAGATTCAGCCATTACTTTAATACCTATGCGCTTCACGGCACGCACGGTAGAGCTATTCCCACTGCCCTCGGAGCGAAAGCCGCCCGTCCGGATTTGACTGTTCTTGCCGTCGGCGGGGACGGTGACGGGCTAAGTATAGGCGGCGGGCATATCAGTCATGCCGCGAGAAAGAATCCGGATATCACCTACCTTCTGCTTGATAACAATATTTACGGGCTGACAAAGGGGCAAACCTCTCCAACCACTCCCACCGGGTATCAAAGCAAGACTGCTCCTTATGGAGTCTCTGAAGATCCGATGGACCCCATACCGATATTTATAACCTACGGAATTTCATTTATTGCAAGAGCCCATAGTTTTGATGTTAAGCAGATGACTGCCCTAATTACCGCGGCAATCAAACACCGCGGAATGTCTATCGTTTATATTCATTCGCCCTGTGTGAATTATCAGGCATTGTCCTGGGATAAGCTCCGAGAGCAGACAAAAGAACTGCCGGCGGACTTCCCTGTGGATGACAAGATGAAGGCCCTCGTGCCGGCGTATTCTAAAGATCCGCTTTATACCGGGGTTTTCTACAAAGTGATGAAACCGACACTCGAGGACAGGCTGGAGATCATTACCGAGACAGCCCGTAAAAGTCGTCACGGGCTGTCTGTCGGTATGTCGGCCAAGCAAGTTATGGAAGACTTTCGCTGATCAGTTCTTAGCGGTCTCCTCGGGGGTGATATCGCTCAGATCCGACTCTTTTATAGGGTAAGCTGGAATCGCGTCGATGAAGGGCTCAATAACCTGATTGAAAAACGGATTTTTTCCGGCAATTTTTTTAAAATCCCAATCCGGAGCTTCGCATTCAGGGCACCAGTGTCCGCCTTTGAGGACTGTATTGGGTTTTGCCATGAAGGTGTGACCGAATGCGCACTTCCACTCGATTTTTTCGAACATGTCCCCGCTCCAGTTTTCCGTTAAACAACGTCCTCCCCTGAAGTCAGCAGCCTGCCGCAGATCGTCGGTTCCAAGAGAGGGCTTGGACTCATCGTAACCATGATTAAGGAGGTTTGACGGACTATCCCCCTGGTGCATCTCGGGTAAGGGCGCATCCCAGCCGGGAAGCGCGTCCCAGGCGTCCTTTCCTCCGTAAAAAGCATCGAGACGTTTTGTATTGCCTGTTTTTCGCCAGAAAAAAGTTCCGTTTTTATGTTTTTTTGCGAGAGCCTCATAGCTTTTACGTGTTTCGGCATCAATTCTCCGGCTTAGGTTTTTACTGACTCCTGCCACTCTACTGATTATTTTCAGGGCTCCCGGCATATCTTTTTTTATCAAATTGATCCAGCTTTCAAACGAGTCGTGCCAGTAATTCAGATACTTGTTTAATTCAAAACTATCCGCGTAATACTGCATGTGGAAGTTTCCTGTCGCAAACCATCTGCGATCAGAAACGGCTTTCAGCCCTGAGCCGCCGAAGAGCTTCACCATCCTGTTGGAAAAATCATGAGCGGTTATTCGCATGCCGGGCCCTCCGCCCATATTGTAGATCTTCCGCCAGAACCCGGAATTATCCGGAACATCAATTACATTCGCCATACCAAGACCTGCATCCCTGCTTGAAATATTTTCCATACAGGAATTGAGCGGCATGTGAAACATAATCGGATCGGTTAGAGCTCTGAGACCTTTATAGCTGACAGGCATAATATAGGTGAGTCTTAGGCTGGCCCAATGTTTGATGTCTGATTCCAGGACAAGTCTCTCTCCTGCGATTTTTGTAACTGCGTAAAAATCAAAAATAGAGGGTTTGAGCGGGTCTCCTGTTCGCCCCCAGTGTATCGGCGGAAGTCTGTCCCCTGTTTCCGCAACAGTTCCTGTGTATGCAAGTTTGATCCTCGAGTTCCCGTCGGGTTCCTCTCCGATTGCTTTAATGAGATTTGAAATGCAGTCGATATTTACAGCCTTTGCTCTTTCAGGATAATAGTCTGCCTGCGGTGAAATAAAAGCCATAGCGTCGAGAACGTAATCCGTACCCTTGACGGCGGTTTTAACATCTTCATAATTTGTCCCGTCTCCCCAGATTATTCTGAGGCTGTCCTTCTTTGATTTTCCTATATAGGGCCGGAATAATTTCCTGTTCTTTTTCGACGGTCGAAGGAGCAGGGTTATTTCGCAGTCCTGACGGCGCCTCCACAGGTGTTTGAAGGTCTCAAACCCCATTGTTCCGGATCCTCCGAAGAGAGTAATTTTCTTCACAAATTTCTCCTTGTTTCTGTAGTTGTCAGTAAACCGTAGTTGCGTGACTACAGTTTAAGCCCTGAACACTCATACTGTCAATGGCCGTTTACTGTTCGGAAATTATTGTTGAAATAAAGGGCAGGATAGTACTCATGCTCGGAGCCTCTATTTTCATGGAACGGCTTATATAGTCACCGAACATTTCCATGCCGAGGCCGAGGGCTATCAGGAGATAGATAGAGTCATCGCTAGAGAGTCCCTGAAAACCGCCCTTTATGAAGTCTTTTGCCGCCATATCCTTAAGTTCACGAAGGAATGATGTCTGGTTTTCCTGAAGGAGATCTGCGTCTCCGTCCATTATCAGCCGTGCCGGAATTCTCCAGATTCTTGAATCGTTGAGGGCGGCCCGGGAGGCAAGCCTGAATATTTCTTCAAAACTCTTTCCTGATCCGGAGGCATCTCTAATCTGTTTGTCAATATCCGTAAGGACGGCTTGAATGAGGTTTCGCTTCGATCCGAAATGCCGGTGAATTAGTCCATGGTTGACTCCGGCCTTTTCGGCAATTTCGCGGATGCTTACCCTGCTCGGTGATTTTTCAGAGAACAGGTCGCAGGCTGCGTCTATTACTGCCCTCATTACGGCTTCTCTTCCGATGATTTTATTCTGCATATGGTCATTGTAGCATAAATGGACTGCCTGTCAGTGAAAAAATCCTTGACAACTGTAGTTATGCGACTACAGAATGATAACAGGAGAAAAACATGAAGATTTTTATAATTGGGGCAACAGGATTTCTTGGATATCACGCGACAAAAATAGCTCTGCAGCGGGGACACCAGGTGGCAACTGTTTCGCTTCCTCCAAAACCCGCCGCGGATCTTCTGCCTGAGCAGGTGGAATGTACTCTTTGCGATATTAACGATATGACCGATCAGCAGATCTCTGATCTTTTTAAGGGTTTTGACGCTGTTGTCTTTGCTGCGGGAAGGGACGAACGTACTATTCCGGAAGCCCCTGCCTGGGACTTTTTTAAAAAGCATAATGTTGACAGCTGCAGCAGGGTAATTAAATTGGCAGCTATGGCCGGATGCAGCCGTGGAGTAGTTCTCAACTCATATTTTGCTTACTTTGACAGAATTTGGCCGGAGTATGAGCTTTCAAAGCATCATCCCTACATCCGCTCAAGAGTGATGCAGGCCGAAGAGGCAATCAAGGCCGGTGGAGAGCAGATGGATGTGATGATTCTTGAGCTGCCCTACATCTTTGGCAGTATCCCGGGCCGGACTCCGCTATGGAAGGATGTGCTGCTGGACGGTTTTCTGGAAAGGAAATCCATAGCCTGTATGGGAGGCGGTACTGCTGCTGTTACAGCCCGGCAGGTTGGTCAGGTAATAGTAGGAGCTGTTGAGAAGGGTCAGGGTGGAAAAAGGTATCCGGTGGGTGGCGTGAACATGGTTTTTACCGAACTTTATCGAAAACTTGCCGATATTATGAACCTCAAGGATAAGAAGCTCACAATAGTACCTAAATGGCTGATTAAAATTATTTTCCGGAAAATGTCCAGGAAGGAAGCTGCATCAGGCCTGGAGTCTGGAGCAAATCACGTCCGGATGGCCGATATCTATTATAAGAATACCTTTATTGATCCGCTTATTGCACGGGAAGAGCTGGGAGTAGAGCCGGATGATTTTGAGGCTGCCCTAAAAGAGACAGTAGCAGCTTGTTATCCGGACGCAGATAATTAGTTTCATGACTGGGGTATTTATGATAGAATCACAGCAATGGCTAATGAAAGAATTGAAACTGTAACCGATATTGAAACGGCCTCCAAGATGCTTCAGAACCTTGTCTGCGCAGTCTCCGGTGTTATCAAGGGAAAGCGGGATTTTCTGGAACTCCTGGTGACGGCTATCGCCGCCGGCGGGCATGTGCTGCTTGAGGACATGCCCGGTCTTGGAAAGACAACAGCGGCGAGGACACTCGCGGCGCTGATAGATACTGAAGAGGATGATGTGCATGGCTTCAGTAGAATTCAGTTTACTCCGGATCTCCTTCCCTATGATATTACCGGGGTTGATGTCTACCATCCGGAAAGCGGGGGTTTTAAATTTGCGCCCGGGCCGATTTTTGCCTCTATTGTCCTTGCTGATGAAATAAACAGAACAACTCCTAAGGTGCAATCGGCACTTCTGGAAGTAATGGCTGAAAATCAGGTTACCATCGGAGGGAGGTCGCATGCTCTCGGTAATTTTTTCTTCGTCATCGCTACTCAGAATCCTGTGGAAATTGAAGGAACCTATACCCTCCCCATTGCTCAGCTTGATCGCTTTCTGATGCGGTTATCGATCGGCTACCCTGATGCGGAAGCCGAATATCTGATTGTTACCGAAGATCCATCGGTTAAAACCATTCCACATCTGTCGCCTGTATGCTCGGTCGCCGATATCCTGCGCGCACGGGAGACGGCTGAGCAGATTCATTGTGATGAAAGACTCATAAAAGCCGTTATTTCGGTTGCGGCGGCAACCAGGAAGATGGACGGCATAGATGTCGGTATCTCGCCCCGCGGACCGCTAATGCTGGTGAAATCGGCCCGAGCTTTGGCTCTTCTGCGTGGACGCGGATGGGTCATCGATCAGGACCTGCTCGATCTGTCTGGGCCGGTTCTCTCGCACCGGCTGATTCTTAATAATATGGGGAATCCGGGCTCCGAAATAATCAGGGAGTTGATGCTTGAAAGCCTTGATGAAATCGATTACTAAAACCGGCGCTGCTTTTTTTTTGTTTCCGTAATTTTTCTATTTGCAGGAATAGTCCGGAGTGAGCTCGGAACCCTGTTCTGGGGCGCCGGATTTATTTCCCTGTTTCTATATGACTTCTCGGTTTGTCTTCTTCAGGTTCTGATAATCAGACGGAAAGGGGCCTCTATCAGGCTCCGTCTTCCGCCAGAGGCAGTGGAGGCGGGAAGCAGGCATAATCTTCATTATGAAATTTCAAAACCCTTTGCTCATCTGCCCGGAGTGATTATTGAAATAGGCGCGGACTTCATCTGGAAAGACCGAACCATCAGCAGCCTTTCTCGGGGCGGCGGCGGAAGAAGTGAAGGGACGATCTCTGTTTATGCCGAAAGGCGGGGCGATTATTTTTGCCCCGGTGCAGCTTTTTGTCTGCAGGATTTTGCCGGTTTTTTCGCCATGAAGTTGCAGGCTGGACAGGAAGAGCATCTATCCGTACTGCCTGAGAAGACCGAATCCGGCAGGGAGCTTGATTCGCTCACCCCAGGCGGGGAGGAGATCAGCAGGCGCAGCAGGAAGATACGGAGTGATGAGATGATTGAGATTCGGCAGTACTACCCGGGTGATGATATAAGGCGGATAAACTGGAAGGCGTTTGCGCATTCCGGAGAGCTTTTTATCAGGGTGGGAGAAGAAAAGCCTCTGCCCGAATCGAAGCTGATGATTATGCTGGATCTTTCCGATCCTTCCTCCTTCATTGGTGAAAAAAACAGCAGTATTTATCTTGATTACATAATCTCGCGCCTCTCCGGCATAATTGAAAAACTAAGCTCAGCTGGAATAACCGTCGAGCTTTCTGTTCCTCCTTTGCCGTTTAAAAAAGTATCAGATTCAGGCTGTCTTACCGGTTTGTTTTGGCGGGATGATGACGGGCAGCCGGCGGATATAAAGGGCCGGCCCCTCGGCCGAAGTCCGGGCGGAAACAATTGTCTGCTCCTTACGCAGCCGTTTTCGCAGAACTCGGCTGCACTCTGCCGCCGACTGAATGCCTTGGGTATGTCCGTCACCGCGGCCATGCCTGTTCCGGAAGGCCTCGTGTCCGGGGATACTGGATTGAAACTAAGAGATTTATTCTTCTCCCGGGAAATCTCCGGAGAGCAGCGGGTGATTGATGAGAAAACCTCTGCCATTATCCGTGATGAAGCATTAAAGAGCTGCCGCGTGCTTAAAACCTCAGGAGGTGTTTCTAATGCGTTTATCACCTAGGGTGGGGGCGGTCCATTCCCTTCTGAGACTGGCCGCCGAAGGTGTAATCCTGTTTATTATTTATAGATACTTATCTGATACATTTACGATGCTCTACGCGGCCGTGGGTTTTGCCGCGGCCGCCGCGGCAGGTTTTATTCTTGCCCGAAGCGGTCTCAAGATGATATGGGCCGCTGCCGCGGCAATAGGAGGGGCGGCGCTTGTCCGCGGCCTGGCATTTCTTGTGTTCCGGTTGTTTTCATCCTCGATGAATTTTCCGCTTCTCGATTTTCAGTATTTTCTATTTGATTCCGGATTCTTTCCGCTGCTGCTGCCGCTTGTATTAGTTGTAATGATGAATTTTATAGCTGTTCGAAGGCCCGGAGCATCTTCAGTTGAAGTTCTGATAAACGCTGTTGTTTTTGGACTTCTCCTGTGGAAGCAGGGCGGCTATGATATCAGTCTTTTCCCCCATCCGGGTTATTTTGCCCTGTTTTGTTTCCTGTTTGTGATCCTCGAGCTTTTTGTTTTAATCACCGGCGGGGCCTGCCTTGGGAAAATGCCTGGGCAAAGACGGAGCATAGCTCTTTTTGCCGGGATTATAATCTCTGTTCTTCTGCTGATTCTTTTTCTTTTTTTCGGTAGATATTCTGAAGGTGCCTCAAAAGAGGGGGGCGGTCTGATGAAGCCTACGCTGCTGCGGTTCGACTTCTCGGATTATGTGAAACTTGAGAGTGAAATTTCGATGAACAATGACCTCGTTCTGCTGCTCAGGAATCAAGGCTATCTGAATTCGGTCTATCTGCGGCGTTTTTATCTCTCCGGTTACCGCCGGGAGAGGGGTTTTTTTATAGAAGAGGGGCCCGGAGAGGCGCCTCAGTTACTGACCGTTCCGGAACGGCCGGTTAAAACCGGAGCGGTGCGCTATCCTAACCGGGTCGCATCTGAGCAGGAATATTTCATAAAGAACTTTGATCCTTCGGCATTGATTGCCATGAATTATCCGGTTGAGATTGTTCCACTGACTAACTGGAATGAATCTTCCTTCATCAGAAACTACAGGGTCATCTCTGAATCAGTTGAGCTTCCTTCTTGGGAACTCTCCGATGCGAAGATGCCAAAGTTAGCACCTGATCTCTATGATTATTACACCGATTACGGGGAAGCCGGACGGCTGAAGACCCTCGCGGAGGAAATCACCCTGGGGCTTGATAATTATTATGACAAGGTGATAGCAATAATGTTCTACCTCAAGGATAAGTATTTCTATTCACTCAAGCCGGGGGTTGCCCGGGACGGAAATCAGCTTGATTATTTTCTATTTGAGAGTAAGAAGGGCTACTGTTCCTACTTTGCTTTTTCAATGACTTTGATGTGCCGGAGTCTGGGGATTCCCGCAAGGGTAGCCGCCGGATTCTTCATCGATCCTGAGAGTGGAATTCTCGGAGTCTACCCCGTGAGAGAGGATATGGCCCATGCCTGGGTGGAGGTTCCGTTTGAAGGTTTTGGATGGGTGGAATTCGACCCTACATCGGAGAGGGTCGCGCCGGGCGAAGATTTGGAATTTGCCCCGCTTGACAGTAGTGAATATGCCGATCTCGTCGAGGAGATAATCTCCAATGATTATTCGATAGAGCCGTCAGCAGGTGATGGTGGAGTCCTTCAGGAGAATGTTTCCATGATGTCGCGGGTGAAGAAGGCCGGAGAAGTTATTCTTCGAAACTGGTATCTGATTCTTCCTGCCGGTTATTTATTATTTCTGATTATTTATCATCTATCGGGCTGGATGACGCGTCCGGCTGTGGGAAGTTCCGGAAAGATCAAGAAACTGTATCATCGATCCCTCCGTCTGGCCGCCGGATTCGGATTTAAAAGACGGAAGGGCGAGAGTATTCTCGAGCATGGAACAAGGGTTGACGCCGATTTTCTCCGGGGGATGAGAGAAATTGCGGAATGCTATCTTGAATCAGTTTTTTCTCGCGATTGTTCCGCCTCCCTTCTCGAGAGGGCTGAAGGGGCCTGGAAGGCTCTTCGGGGGAATTATTCGAAGCTGCCCCCGGCAAAGAGGCTGCTGATCTTTATTTTTCCGCTGGCTGCCTTCGGTTTTAAGCCTGTCCTCGGCAGAGGGGCGGGGCTCTTTCTTTTTGTTTCAATTCTTTTTTTCTGTGGTTCGATTGCGCTCGAAGCCGAGACTCCCGAGCCTGATGCTGCATGGTATCTTGAAGCCGCTTCACGTGAGCAGGATTCGGAAAATCATTCAGAGGCGCTGCGGCTTCTAAATGAGGGAATTGCTTCTTTTCCCGAGAACTGGGAACTGAAAAAAGCCGCGGGAGATCTCTATGCTGACCGTGAACTCTATAATCTGGCAGTAGAGCAGTATGGAAGGGCTCTCGCCTTGAACGCCGAAGATTGCGAGGTTCTTTATAGCAAATCGGTCTCTGAGGGGCTCCTCAATCTCGATGAAGACTCCATTTCTTCCCTCGAAAGGCTTCTGGAGCTGGAGCCCGATAATTTCGAGGCAATTGCAGATCTGGGGTGGATGTATTTCAAGACTTACCGGCTTGATGAGGCAGAAGAGCTTCTTCTTGATGCTCTAGGCAATTTTAAGAATTCGCCTATTTTCAGCATGACTCTGGGCACCGTATACTCGGGAAAATATGATTATCAGAATGCCGAAAAGTACTATCTCGATTCTATAGAATTCGCGCTTGAAAAGGGATGGGATTACTTCGCTTCGGTTTCATACTATAATCTGTCGCTTCTTGAGCATGGTTTTTATAATTATGAGAAAGCTCTCGACTATACAAACAAATCAATTGAAGCTGGAGAACGGGCTCCCGGCTATATTGCCAGGGCTGAACTCTACCTTGGCAGGCTTGATTTTGATTCGGCGTTTACGAACTATCAGCAGGCTTATATTATGGATTCAACGCCGCTGGCCCTGATGGGGTTGGCCGATCTCTATTTGAACTTCGGGATGCTCGACAATGCTCTCGCCCATATCAGGAACGTTCAGAAGCGGGATGATGATTCCTGGATGTATTATTTCGGTGTTGATCCGGGGCGGCACGGGATGGAAGTGGACCGGCTGCTTTCGGAGATATATTCGGGGCTTGCCGTGAGAGAGATGAAGGAGCCGGTTTTTGGGTTTAGGCGGGCAGCGGTCCTTGCCGCCTCGCTTAAGTACCGATGTCTCGAGTGGTATCATAACCGAAGGTATCGAAGGGCCTCGTTTGATGTTGGACTGTCCAATGCCGAGGAAGGAAACAGCCTTGATTCGGCCTGGGCGTTTTATGTTGCGAATGAGGATTATCCGGAACCGGCAGTTAAATATCTATCCCGTGCTAAAGAAATTGAAGTCGCGGCCGCCCCCTCGGCCAAGGGCGCGTATCTGCTTGAAGAAGGCCGGCTGTCGGGCGATATCCTTCTCTTGTCTGAAGCCGTGGAACTGCTTGATCCTGAATGGGAGAGGCGGTTTACCTCCGAAGCTCTGACCGAGCTTGCGCTTCTGTACCGGAAGGCAGGAGCAGATGCGGCTGCCCGCCAGGCGTCTGAGGCTCTTTACCGCATAAATCCAGGAGTATTTATCAGAGAGGGAATTGAGTTTCCAATAGCCATTGATGACGGTTGCGGCTTTTTTCTCAGGTTCGCGCTTAGGCGCGGAGGATTCGATATTTTACCAAATAATCAGGATATTAGTTACAGATATAAGCTTGCAGCTGCCGATAATCAGGAAGAGGTTATTCTGTATTCTGTTCAGGATCTTGAAACTGGTGAGGTTCTTATTTCTGTCCCGGTTGCCGGCAGACTGAATTCTCCTCAAAAAGCTTCAGCGTTTACTGCTGAATTAAAAAAGAGGTTGTTTAATATAACTGATGACGAGGTTGGTCCTTTATAAAGCTCCGGATGTCCCCGAAATTCTACCTGATTCCGCGATACAGGAGTACTTTGAAATAAGACTGCTTGATCCTGTTTCCGGTTCTTCGGATAGAGAACTCTCTGCCTTCAGCGGGTATCTATGCGGATGGTTTTTTTTCAGAGAACAGAGAGAGCTGTTTAGAAAACTCAAGGTTGTTGAAGGCTCGGTTCTCATTATTGTCGATGATAATTGTCCTACTGAAATACTGAATGATCCGCTGGTGTTTAATAGTCTATGCGGCGATGATCCCGACATCCTGCTTCGCTCAGTCAAATGTCTTGAAAAGACTCTCAGACTGCAAAGAGAGTATCTTAAAGCAAACAATCTGAATAATGAACTGCTGTCTATCGGAATAGCCTTGTCGGCTGAACGGGACAATAATAAGCTCTTGAATGACATCCTGTATAAGATACGTCAGATAACAAGGGCTGATGCCGGGAGTCTGTATCTCATAGAAAAGATCGACGGTACCGGTGAGCAGAACCTTCTTTTTAAGATAGCTCATAACGATTCGAATCCGAGTGACTTCACCGAGTTTCGGATGTCGCTGAATACAAAATCAATTGCCGGATATGTCGCGGTAACTTCCAAGATTCTCAATATTCCTGATGTTTATCAAATTGCGGAATCGGAGCCTTATAATTTCAATAAGAGCTATGATGTAGCAACAGAATACAGCAGCCGCAGCATGCTGACTGTTCCGATGGTTGATCATCTCGAAAACATCATTGGGGTTATCCAGCTTATAAACCGAAAAAAAAGTTTTTCAACTATTCTGGAGACTATGGAAGATGTTGTGAAATATGTTGAGCCCTTTGATAGGGAAGACGAAAATATAGTTCTTTCCCTTGCCTCGCAGGCGGCGGTCTCCCTTGAGAATAATATCCTCTACAATGAAATTGAAACCCTCTTCGAAGGTTTTGTCGCCGCTTCGGTTAAGGCTATTGAATCACGGGATCCGACAACCAGCGGTCATTCAAGCAGGGTCGCCGGATATAGTGTGGCGGTTGCCCGTGCGATCAATGATAAAAATGACGGACCCTTCGGCGGGATAATGTTTACCGATGACCAACTCAAGGAGTTTCGCTATGCCGGCCTCCTGCATGATTTCGGCAAGGTAGGGGTCAGGGAGGCGGTTCTTGTCAAGGCTAAAAAACTGTATCCGGGACAGCTTGAACTGCTGAAGATGAGGTTTGCCTATATTAGAAAATGCGCCGAACTCGAATATGCTCTCAACCAGGATGAACAGAAGTACCAGGATGAGATAAGGGAAATTGATGAAGCCCTTTCCATAATAAGCGCCTCAGATGAACCTAGTATGAATATCGAGAATCCTGCCTCAAGCCTGGAAGAGTACCATGGGAGAATCTATACTGCTCCTGACGGCAGTATTGGCACCTGGCTTACAGACTATGAGTTAGAGCTTCTCAGTATCAATAAGGGAAGCCTTACAGCATCTGAGCGAGAAGAGATAGAGTCTCATGTTGTTCATTCGCAAGATTTTCTTCAGAACATTCCATGGACAAGCAGTTTGAAAGGGCTCCCGGGGATTGCAAGGGGACATCATGAACGGCTCGATGGAACCGGATACCCTGATGGAATCGGAGCCCGTGACTTGAGCCTCCAGTCAAGGATAATGGCTGTAGCCGATATTTATGATGCGCTGACTGCAAATGACAGGCCGTACAAAAAAGCGCTATCCTCCGACATAGCCCTTGAAATTATAAGGGAAGAAGCCGAGGCTAATCATCTTGATGGAGATATAGTTGACATTTTTATAAAGAGTCGGATATATGAAACCGGCACGGAAAATCAGGAAATTTAAAGGTTGAAGCAATATGAAAGTTTTAGGAATCATCAGTTCAGATAAAAAGCTGAACAGGACAATCGAACAGGCCTATGAGCATTGGGATGAGAAGGCGTACAAGCTGGTATTTATTACCCATGAAGATGAAATATATGAATTCATCAACTATGAACTGCCTGAGATTGTCGTGATCAATTTTTCGGATCCTGAAATACCTATAGAATCCCTGATAACAAGACTCGAGGATGACGCCTGGCTTCATTATTTTGGAGTTATCGGTCTTTATGATCAGGATGACATCGATGAAGATGATCTCCTTTTGAAGCTTAAGGAAGTTAATGTGCTTACTCTTCTTAATGCTTACCGGATAAGATCGCACCTTATGAAGAGTATCGAGATTATTCGTGATAATTATCAGATAATATTTCAGCGCGGATTCGCGTCAAAAATTATGGAAAGCTCATCAGGTTCGTTTTCTATTTCAAATGATATCCTTGCTGTGCCTATTTATGCAGGTATTGCGGCCACGAGTCTGTCCCAATCGGGAAAGATAAGTCCGGATAAGAAAATGCATCTCCAGCTCGCACTTGCGGAGCTTATTGTAAATGGAATTGAGCACGGCAACTGCGAAGTAAGCTATGATGAGAAAACCGAGTTCATGGAAAACGGCGGGAGTGTTGTTGAGCTTGTGGCCGAGAAGTGTAAGAATAGGAAAATATCCGCAAAGCAGGTCCACATGGAGTGGGAGATTCATAACGACTTTACAAAATACATCATCAGGGACGAAGGGTCCGGTTTCGATGTAGCTGAATTAAATGAGACCTTAAAGATGCAGGATGAGTTTTCGCTGCACGGCCGCGGCATAAGGATGGCACGTCATCTTTCAAAAGAGATCTACTATAATAAAAAAGGAAATCAGGTCACCCTTGTTATTGAAAATGAAGAGCAGGATCAGCAGCCTTTTCCTCTCCGGTTCAGGAAGGAAGAGATTGTTGAGGTGAAACGCGGCGAGATTATCTTCCGTGAAGGAGAGGAGAGCGACTATCTTTATTACATCATCTCTGGAAAATACTATGTGTACCACAGGAGAAAGAGGGTCGGGCAGCTTAATCAGAATGATATCTTCATGGGCGAAATGTCATTTCTCCTCAGCAACAAGAGAAACGGAACTATAAAAGCTGCTGATAACGGCAAGCTCATCAAAATATCCAGGAAGGCATTTGTGACTCTTGTACGGGATTATCCTTATTACGGGATTTTTCTCTCGAGGTTGCTTGCCCGGAGACTTGCCAGATCTAATGAGCAGAACGCGCAGTTGACTGATAAAATAAAAAAATTAGGGAATAACTAAAGAAAGAATAAACCGGATGGGGCAGGAAAAATAGCATATGTTGAATAACCTTGAGTTTTACATCAGAATATTTGAGAACTCAGCCGATGGACTGTTTCTGATAAATGACGATGGAAGAATAAATTTCGTCAATGAACGCTGTACCGAACTGGTTGGCCGGGATATCTCCGACATCTTAAATAATCAGGAAGACTTTCTTTCATCTTTCAAGTTTGATAACGGGGGAGCCCTGGAACACACCTTCCATATCAAAGACAGAGACGCTGCAGAACGTAAACTAAAATATTCTTATGTTCGGCAGGGTAAAGACAACGAATATCTGCTGGTAAAGATTCAGAAACATAAAGAGCGGGAGCTGGCGGCCTGGACCGGAAGTGTTTATAAGCATCTTTATTATAATCTTCCTGATCCGGTCGTGTCTTTTGATATCAAAGGTAATATTATAACGGCTAATCCGGCGGTAACGAAGCTCCTTGGCTGGACAAGAAATAGTATTAAGACCTCCGGAGAGCTGTATAGTGATAAAGGCTCCTTTATTTTCAGGGTCAGGGAGCTGGTCTCATCGAAGGGGTGTCTGTCCCAGGTTACATCTCTGAAGACTCTTGGCGGCGGAACCCGGAAATTTTATGAAACAATATGGCCTCATTTTAATGAAAAATATGAACTTTCCGGATTTACCGCCCATTATAATGATCTGTCCAGAGAAGATCTCCTGAAAGCCCAGCTGGAAGTCAGCCAGACAAATTATAACAGGTTATTTGAGAATTTCACCTCTTCAATCGTCATTGTTGATGAACTCGGAGGTATTGTTAACATGAATTCAGCCGCGGAGGGTCTGTATGAGTATTCGAGGGTGGAAGTTCTGGGTGAAAAATATGATAAATATTTTTCAACCGGCGCGGATCGTCCGACAATTCTTGAACTTATAGAGCTTACTCGAAAGAACGGCGGTAAATACATTGAAATTGGGGTGCCCCGTACTAAGCAGAACGGAGAGCAGCTCTATACCTATGTTACCTACTACATGGTTGAGCTCAGCGGTGAGGGAATGTTCGCCCTCTTTGTCCTTGAGAAGGATCTTACTACCAGAATTAGGCTGGAGAAACAGCTCGAGGATTCATTCTTTCAGCTAAAGGAAACCCAGGCCGCGGCGATAATGGGCTTTGCAAAACTCACCGAATTCCGGGATCACTGCACCGGAGAGCATCTTGACCGGATTAAACTCTATACAAAAGTACTGGCAACCGCGCTGAAAAAGCTTCCGGAATATTCCTCCTATATAACTGATGAATATATTGAAGACCTGTCAATGTCGTCAATACTTCATGATATCGGAAAGGTAGGTATTGAGGATTCAATCCTTCTTAAGGCTGGAAAACTTTCTGAGAAAGAATTCGAGATAATGAAAAACCACTCGATAATGGGCGGTCACGCGCTGAGTGTTATTGATGATGATGTCGGCCATAAATCCTTCCTGACAATTGGTAAGGAAGTCGCCTCCTATCATCACGAGAAATGGGACGGCTCTGGCTATCCGGAGGGGCTGATAGGCAGGAATATTCCTCTCTCGGCCCGGATAGTGGCTCTTGCTGATGTGTATGACGCACTTATAAGTGAACGACCCTATAAGCATGCATTTAGCCATGAGGAAGCCGAAAAAATGATTCTTGATGAACGCGGCATACATTTTGATCCTGATATTGTTGACGCATTCACGGCCTGCAGCGAAGAATTCTTTAAAATAACACAATACGGCGACGGCGATTGAGCTTGACATTAAATAAATGTCCAATTATTCTATTTTTTATGAATCTTAAAAGAGTACTTAATAAAGAAGTTATTTCCGCTGACCTTAAGGGCGAAACGAAAGAAGAAATAATTGATTCCCTTGTTGCACTTTTGTTCAATGCAGGAAAGGTGAAGGACGCCGCCAAGGTGAAGCAGTGCATCCTCGAGAGGGAGTCAAAGATGACAACCGGCATGGAAGCCGGAATTGCGATTCCCCACGGCAAGACTGACGCTGTCGATGAGCTTGTAGGCTGTATCGGGATTAAGAAGGGCGGAGTTGATTTTAAAGCCCTTGACGGGAAACCCAGTAATATTTTTGTAATGACTGTTTCTCCGCTCAATAAGACCGGACCCCACGTACAGTTTCTTGCTGAAATAAGCCGTCTTCTCAGAGAAGAGTCCCAGCGCGCCAGATTGCTTGAGGCCGAATCTTCCGAAGAAATCTTTTCCATATTCTGCGGATAAGTATGACACATTTAATGACAAAGCTGGTTCTACAGCTCGCTTTAGTAATCATAGTAGCAAGGCTCCTGGGGTGGTTTTTCCCTAAATATCTGAAGCTTCCAAAGGTTCTCGGAGAGCTTGTTTCCGGTATGATCATCGGCCCCTACGCACTGGGCGGAATAAGTCTTGAAATTCTCCATGGTCCGATTTTTCATATGCCGCCCGGAGCAGAACTTGCCATAACTCCAGAGCTCTACGGCTTTGCGGTAGTAGCATCAATAGTTCTGCTGTTTTTCTCGGGTCTTGAGACTGATCTACCGACTTTTCTGAAGTTTTCGGGGAAGGGTTCGGTTGTCGGCCTCGGTGGTGTCATTGTCTCATTTGTCTTCGGAGATCTCTTGACTGTTCTTCTGATGCCGCAGGTTCATTCGGTAATGGATCCTGCTGCGCTTTTTCTCGGCACACTCTCTACCGCGACCTCGGTCGGGATAACGGCGAGAATTCTAAGTGAGAAACGGAAGATGTCTTCTCCTGAGGGAGTTACAATTCTTGCCGCTGCTGTTCTTGATGATGTTCTCGGGATTGTCCTTCTAGCGGTTGTTGTCGGAATATCAAAAGTTTCCACCACACACGGACCGATTCCCTGGGCTCATATTGGCTGGATTGCACTTAAAGCGTTCGGATTCTGGATAGCATCAACGGTAATTGGTATAATCGTCGCGCCGAAACTCACCAGGGGACTTAAGCGATTTAAGTCTATGGACATGATTGCGTCTATCTCGTTTGGAATAGCTCTTCTTCTTTCCGGGCTCGCCGAACTGGCTGGCCTTGCCATGATAATCGGTGCCTATGTAATAGGTCTTGCCCTGTCTCAGACTGATATTTCCCACGAGATTCAGAAGAAGATGCACGGCGTGTATGAGTTCTTCGTCCCTGTTTTCTTCTCGGTAATGGGGATGATGGTAAACTTTGAGGCTATGAAGGGAATCTGGGCCTTCGGCCTGGTGTTCAGCCTTGTAGCAATTCTCGGCAAGCTTATCGGCTGTGGTATCCCTGCTTTTTTCTCGGGATTCAACCTGCGTGGAGTTTTAAGGATAGGCTGCGGAATGCTTCCGCGCGGTGAGGTAACATTGATAGTCGCGGGAATAGGTCTTTCCTCCGGCGCAATCGGTCATGATCTTTTTGGAGTGTCTATAATGACCCTTCTGGTGGCGAGTGTTGTCGCGCCACCGCTGCTTATAAAAAGCTTTGACGGAGGTTCGGGTTACCGGAAGAAATTCGCGGCTGCAGGCGGTCAGCATAATGTACAGTCTATCGAATTGTCGTTTCCTAGTCCGCGGATGTCTAGATTTATTCTGGAGCTTGTTCTCGATTCCTTCCGTAACGAAGAGTTTTTTGTTCAGCAGATGGATTTGGATAGGGATATCTACCATGTCCGAAAGGACAACCTTACAATAACTGTAATTCTTGATGACACGACGCTTACGGTAAATACTCAACCCGAGCATGAGCAGTTTGTAAGACTTCTCATGCTCGAGGAGATTCTTGTACTTAAGGATTTTCTCGGAGGGCTTGAAGGGATGAAGAGTCCCGATATGATGGGAGCTGAAATGCTCAGGGGAATGTTTTCGTCACCCGAGAATAATGGCCTCGAAGGCTGAGAGTGTTATTTCTCCGGCAGCTTCAGGTGCTGCCGGATGTTCGGTTTCGGTCGAAAGCAAAACCTCTGTTCCGGTCTGGAGCAACATGGCGGTGGCGGGGATGATAACCTCACTGTTTTTGAAATTCAGAAGGATTATCAGCTGTTGTCCCGAATCGATGTCTTCGCGGATGTAGCCGAGTATTCCGTGCGGAAGGGTCTTCTCGTCCATTATCCTTAGGCTTCCTCTGCGGAGCGCCGGGGATCCCTTCCTGAAATCGAGAAACCTTTTAAAACAATTATACAGCGAATCCGGGTTTTTGGCCTCATTCTCCACATTTACCAGTTGATAATCCGGCGAAACAGGAAGCCAGGGCAGGGCGTCCCCGGTCGTGAAGCCTGCATTTGCCCTGTCGTTCCACTGCATCGGAGTACGCTCCTTATCGCGGTTGAGAGCGCCGAAAACTTTGCGGTCGGCTAGATTAAAAAGCGGTCGGGGGAGTTTTTTAAAGGGAAATGAGACCGGATCGAGCGAGTCATGATGATTGAGTATTGCGTCTGACATTCCTATTTCCTCACCGAAATAGAAGAACGGAAGGCCCCGGATTGTCAGCTGGAAGGCGGTATTCAGTTTAGCCTTCAGCCTGTCTCGCCCGAGGGCGGAGAATCTTCTTGAGCGGTCATGGTTTGAAAAAGCCCAAACCGGCAGGAGGGGGAAGGGGAAACATCTTTCATATTCGGTTATCATCCTGCGGAATGCAGGTGCGTTGAAGGGCACGGCGGTGCACTCAAAGGCAAAAGCCGAATGCAGCCCTCCGTCTTTGCAGAACCTGCTTATGACCTCGGACGTTCCGAATGTTTCTCCCACCATGAACCGCTCAGGGCTGTCGAATCGGTCAAGGAGTTTTCTCAGGTCTTTTACGAAATTCTCGCTCTCAGGAAGGTTTTGAGTCATGCAAGTCGAGCGGAAAAACATTCCGTCGTTCAGTTCGTCCGGGAAGAGTTTTAAGATGAAAGGGCTGTCGCGGAAGTTCTCATCCTCAAAGATTGAACCAATAATATCCAGGCGGAAACCGTCAACTCCCTTATTGAGCCAGAATTCCAGCATCTTGAATATTTCGGCCCTGACTTCCGGATTACGGTAATTTAAATCTGGCTGAAACGGCAGAAAGGCCGCCCAGTACCATTGCTGTGTTTTCTCGTCCCAATGCCAGCCCGAGCCTGATACCTGAGACCTCCAGTTGTTCGGAGGTTTTTGGCCGTCGGCTTTCTTTCCGTCTTTCCAGACATACCAGCCGCGTTTGGGATTATCAAGGGAAGAGCGGGATTCCAGGAACCAGGGGTGTCTGTCGCTTGTATGGTTCAGGACCATGTCAAAGATTATGTACATCCCGCGGGAATGAACCTCGCTGATGAGATCCTCGACATCTTTCTCTGTTCCGTACTCTGCTGCCGTTTGGAGGTAATCAGAGATGTCGTATCCGAAATCCCGTTGAGGACTCGCGAAAAACGGAGAAACCCATATGGTCTCAAAACCGGTATCTTTTATATAATCAAGTTTTGAAATTATTCCCTTTATATCCCCTATTCCATCTCCGTTGGAATCCATGAATGATCGAGGATAGATCTGGTATACGGTTGTCTCACGCCACCAAGTGCCTGTATTCTCCTGTCCGCTGGTTCTATTCATTCAAGTTTTTGGCATCTATTCTTTCCATTGCCCAGAGGGTGAATTTTCGTACTCTACGGTCGGGATCCTCTTTGAGTTCATTGAGAATAGGGACACCATCGGGAGAGTTTAGCTTCTCTATCGCCTTTAGAACCTCAACGCGGACGTCCTGATCAGGGTCTCTTGCAGCAAGAACGATGCCCTTGAAGGCTTCGCGGGTTTGTATCATCGAGAGTACGGTAGCAGCATTTTTTCTGACTAAAGAGTTCCGATGTCGAAGCTTTCTGACTGTCGTCTCGATGAAGCCGGTTTTATGAAGAATCTCCGCGATTATTTCTCTAAGTGAAGATATGTCTTCACTTAGGAGGGTTATTACTGCAGGTTCGATTGACTTGCCCATCATCTTGAACACTTCGGCAATATATTCCCTCAGCTGAGGAGGCGAGTCTTTGAAAAGTTCAATAAGCGCTTTGAGCTCATTCAGGCTTTTCTTCAGTGAAAGAGCTTGTACCGCTTCTTGTCTCAGTTCATCATTCTGGAGAATGTCCACGAGGATTGCTATCGATTCAACACGGGGCGAGTGTCCTAGTCCGTATATGGCGGCAGCTTTTACCGGCATTACTTCGTTTTCATCCTCGATGATTTTCTCAAGCTCCAAGAGAGCTGCCGGAGTGCCGTATGATGCAATTACTTCTGCTGTTTCACGGCGCACGCGTTCGACGGGGTCTCTGAGCATAGAGGTCATCTGGCTAAGTAATTTTATTTCACCGTAGCCGGCAAGAGCCCAAATTCCTGCGGCCCTTACATCCGGATCAGGATCCTTGGAGCTGTCCTTTATCTCTGTGATGAATCTCTTTATTCCTGTTGAGGGAAGCGCGCTTATCAGGGCGGCCTTGACAGTTGAATCGACTGAGTTCAGCAGCCCGCTGACCCGATCTTCGAATGCCTCTTGATCGAAAACAGACATGAGAGAGGCAAAATCCTTTCGTTCTGCTGGTGATAGAAGGTTGAGGTTCTCGAGGATTATCTGCAGACAGCAGGCCATCTTCAGCTCTCCGAGGATTTTGAACGCTTCTTTTCTGACCGAATGGGATGTACTTCCGGCGTTCCGAAGAAGGGAAACAAGCTCTTCTATATACATGCAGGGGGGGAATCTTTCAATTGTCTTACGGAGTAGTTCAGGCCGGGGGCAGTCATCGCTCTTCAAGAATGATAAGAGGCTTGGTATGAAAATGTACTCACCGCGTTCGGGAAGGAGGGGCAGCAGGATGTCCAGTGTAGTACCGTCATCTGCCTTACTAAGTAGTTCCTGATTGAGCATCTGCAGGGCCTTGTCGGTTCCGCGTAGTGAAATGCTCTCGATTGTTTTTTTGTATATTTCATCAAAATGCTCTCTCATCGAGGTTCGGGTAGAGGGGTTGAAAATCTTGAGGGCAAGTTTGTCTATATATTCCTTGCTGCTGTTTGTCCGGAGCAGTTCGGCGGCCAGCTGAACTGAAGCAGGATTGTCGGTGTGGTCGAGTTCATTCAGAAAGGATGTGCAGTTAACCTCGCAGGCACAGGTAAGAAGGTTCAGACTGCGTTCGAACTCCGTCCTGTCGCCGGCTTTGGTTTCGGTAAATATCCGATTGAGGACCTTCTGTCGCTGCAGATAAAGGGCCGCCTGCAGCCTTACTTCAAGATCTTCTGATAGGAGGAACTTCAAAGCTGTATTCTGATCCTCATCAGAATTGTCGTGAAGGTGTCCGAGCAGATGGATGAGCCGAGGCTTGGCAAGCGAAGCCGTGTCCATCCGGTACAGCTCTGGGAACTCTTTATCGAGTCTCAGTCTTGCCGCCCTGCGAACTTCAAAACACGGATCATCAAGGAGGAGTTCTTTAAGTGTACTTCCCAGTTTCTTCCTGTCTTCCGGGTTGAATTCGGCGGCGACGGTTTCTCTTATTTTTTTAGAAGAATCTGAAAAGGCTTCCCATACGGATCTGAGGGCCCGTGGTTTGTTTATATAGATAAGAAGTTTTACAGCAAAAAACCTGACCGGCCATTCTGCTTCGCCGGTCAATTCAATTATTTCCTGAAATCGGTCCTCAAGCATTGAAGCTGTGTATTTCCCGTCAAAATCAGTACCGTCCCCGGCTGCGCCTATTTTCTTCAGAAGGTTGGCGTCGTTGTTCTGTGATACCATGTTTTGGAAGATCTTCTGATAGGATGATTTGTTCTGTCCGGCTATGATGCAGAAGAACAACCCCTTTTCTGGAAAGTATTTTATGAATTTCTTCAAATATCCGGTTTTTTTATAATTTAGAAACTGCTGTTCCCACAACTTGTCAATGCCGATATCAACAATAAATCCCTTACCGTTTTTCTCTGCTGACTTTTCAATAAATCTGGAACGTTTAAGGAGTTTACTGCCGGAATATTTTTTCTTGAAAATCTCCATCGCCTCCCGGTCATTGAAGGCCCTGTCGCAGAATCTGAGAAAGCTTATATTCAGGAAGATTCGCAGTATTATCAGGATGATGATTGCCGAAACGGCTGAGATTGCGGTGATAATGCTCCATAGGGGCATAAAAAATCCAGGTATGATTTCCATTTATAAAATCCTCCATTGCCGTTAAACGGCTACATTGTAAATTTCTATCGGGGCTTTTTTTCCCTTGACCATTACTGGGGTGCGTTTTTCAAGGTTGAAGCTGTCATCGAGCATGTTTTTTGTAGCGCCGGTAATAATTATCTCGTTGGCTTCGGCAACTCCCTCGAGCCGGGCGGCGAGGTTGACCGTGTCGCCGATCATCGAATAATCCATCCTCCGGGAGCTTCCGAGATTACCCGCCACAAGTGGTCCTGAATGCATTCCTATACCGATTTTTAACGTTTCCGCCTGGCCGTGAAAGAATTTTCTCTGTTTTGATGCGACAAGGCGCTGTATTTCAACCGCGCACTGGACTGCTTTTATAGCGTCCTCTTTTTCGTTTGACAGCGGGACACCCCAGGCGGCCATTATGCAGTCACCAATGAACTTGTCAATATAACCCCCGTATTCAATTACAATCTCTACGGCTTCTTTGAAATATTCATTCAGGATATCAATAATATCCTCGGGTTCCTGAGATTCTGAAAAAGAAGTATAACCTCTGATATCCGCGAAGAATACGGTTGCGATTTTCAAGGAGCCTCCGGGATTGATAAGTTTCGGATTTTCCATCAGATGGTTTATTATATCGTTGGACAGGTACTTTGAAAACATGTCCTTGATTACTCTTCGTTCCTCGACGGCCATACTCATCTTGCTTTTCATCTCCATCTCGGCGCTCTGGTCCTTGAACAGAAGGGTTAGTCCCTCCTTTCTGCCGCGCTTGCCTTTGAGAGGGGTCACATTCAGTGAGTAATCGATGCTGTCAGCTTCGGTTGTCAGAATTCCTTCCAGGCCCAGGATTAATGAATCCTCATTGTCGGCCTTATTGATCGCGTTCAGCGCTTTTTTGGTTATTTTCTCGCTGAAAAAGGTTGTCATGTTTTTCCCAATATGTTCTTCGCTTAAGCCGAGTTTCTCAGCCGCGGCTCTGTTGAAGTAATGTATGTTGCCGTCGGAATTTGTGGTTATCAGAAAGTCTGACATGGATGAGAAGATGTTTTTCTGATAGCGCTCCATGGCTTCAATCTTACGTACGTATTCTTTCAGCTGATCATAAAGGACTGAATTGTGAAGAAGACCGCCGGCAAATTTCGAAATTGATTCCAGAAATCTGAATTTATCGGCACTGAAAAAGTTTTCCTTGTCCGAGTTGAGGATGAGGAAGCCGATATTCTCTGAAGGTACATTAAGCGGAAGGATTATGCCGCTGTTCATCTTCTTATCAAGGAGGAGCTCGGAAAAGGGCGAAGGCCGTCTTTTAAGCAGTACGATAGCCTCACGACAGTCATCTAAGAAACTGACGAGTTCCGATTTTTTCCTTATCTCGCCGGGCAGTTCATACCGCCCTCTCTTGTACGCAAGGCGTGCACTTCCGCCAGCCGGAGGATAAAGGTATAGTCCGGCAAGTTCGCTGCAGCTGATGTCAAGACTCTGCTCAACCAGGATTGAAATCATAGAAGATAGTTTCGTTTCCCGGGACAGGGCTGTACACAGCCTTACTGTTTCATCAAGAATATCATGCTCTTTTTCCATATCTATGAATATACCATATATTCATAGATTGCGAAAGATTAGTAAAAAGCATGGGGCTGGAATTTGGTGTTTTGCCATTGCCGTGGAATGGCGTAGTGGAGGCTTTTGAGTATGTCCGCGACCGGCTGTTTTCTCGTGGGGATATTCGGCAGCACTGTTGCTGTATCTGCCGGAGTCGACGGCTCTCGGACACGCACTATTACTACCGTATTTTCACCGTAGACTACTCGGGGAATTATTCGGTGGGCGTGGTCCTCGATCAGGTCCAGAACTGATTCAGTATTATTCGTAAGACTGGAAAGACCCGTTCGAAGAATTACCGAACGGGTTTTTTATTGTGACCTACTTCTCCTCCCGCTGATAGGGAGTACCGAGGGCAGCAGGTGATCCTGTTGTCCTTTTTCGGTCTTCCCAGACCGTTATAATTACAAGAACAGCGATTGTAACAAGGTACGGCAGCATGTTAAGGAGGGTAGATGAAATATCGGCTCCGGATGCCTGCAGGCGGAACTGCACCGCGTTTATGCCTCCGAAGAGCAATGCTCCCCAGATTGCTCTCGATGGGTTCCATAGAGAGAAGATAACAAGGGCTATTACTATCCAACCTCGTCCGCCGGTGATATTGTCCGTCCATCCGGGAGTGTATGACAGCGACAGATGCGCACCGCCTATCCCGGCAAGCATGCCTCCGACAATCGTATATAGATAACGGATGCGCGGAACGTTGATTCCCATAGCATCGGCTGTCTGCGGATTTTCGCCTACGGCTCTGAGGTTGAGCCCATGTTTTGTCTTGTACATGAAAAACCAGGAGACCGGAATGAGAAGAAGTACTATGTAGGTCAGCGGATCCTGATTGAAGACTGGTCCGATTAAAGGGAGTCTCGAAAGTCCGGGTATGGTTAAGGTTTGTAGTCTCGCCGCCGAGAGGCCTGTCAGGTAACCGCTGTTAGTCTCTGGTCCGAGGGTCTGCCCGAGAAAGCTGGCCATTCCAGTACCGAATAGAGTGATAGACAGGCCGCTTACAACCTGCTGGGCCTGCATCGTTATTGACAGGAAGGCATGAATCAGGGAGAGAACTCCGCCTGTGAGCATGGCTGAAAGGATCGCCGCACTCAGGTTGCCTGTATAGTATGAAACGGTAAAAGCGATGACAGCGCTCATCAACATTATGCCCTCAATTCCCAGATTCAGAATGCCGGATTTTTCGGTGAAAATTTCTCCGATGGTCGCAAAAACCAGCGATGTTCCGGCCTTCAGTGTTATCGCGATTATTGATGATATAAGCAGTATCATTTTGCCACCTCCGCTTCACTTATGTCCGTGTTACGTCTGGAGACCACCAGCCGGTATTCCGTGAATATTGAACCGGCGAGCATGGGAAAGAGGATCATTCCCTGCATTACCTTGCCCATTGCCGACGGGACGCCCATCATTATCTGGACGCTGTCGCCTCCGACAAGGAGTCCTGCCATCAGGATTGATACCGGAACACAGACTGCGGGGTTAAGCCGGCTCATCCAGGCTATGATAATTGCGGTGTAGCCGTAGCCGAGGGACAGTCCCTGTTGCAGCCGCCTTGCAATGCCTGTGACCTCGCATGCTCCGGCAATGCCGGAGATTGCGCCGGAAACAAGGAGGGCAAGAATAACATTCCGTCCAATATTTACGCCGAGAACCCGGGCAGCCTTCTTGTTCTGCCCAATCATCTGAAGCTCGAAGCCCCATTTTGTCCGGTAAAACGCAAACCACAGGAGGGCCGCGATAATAAGCGCGAATATCAGCCCCATATGAGCCCTTCCTGAGAGGCGGGGAAGCCAGGCTGCTGCCGGAAACTGAGCGGTTCCCGGAAAGCCGTAGCCGTTTGGATCCCGCCAGGGGCCGCAGTATATGCCGTCATAGGCGAGGATTGCGACATAGTTCAGCATGAGGGTTGTCAGGGTCTCATCGACATTCAGTTTTACCTTAAGGATGGCCGGAACTCCGGCCCACAGTCCTCCGGCTGCGGCTCCGACAAGAATTGAGACCGGAAGCAGCAGAAAAGGCGGCAACCAGGATGACCAGAAAAGTGCTACCCCTGACGCGGCAATACCGCCTAGAACCAGCTGCCCTTCGGCCCCGATGTTCCAGAACTTCAGCTTGAAGGCTGTAGCGACGCCGAGACTTGTCAGGATCAGCGGAATTGCTTTCACGAGGGTTTCGGTAAAATCCCGCCATGTGCCGAATGCGCCCTGGAACATATTGGTATAGGTTTTGAAAGGATTAATATCAAAGGCCGCCAGCATGATTCCGGTCAGAAGCAGTGAAATGATAAATGATATCACCGGTGTAAGGACAGCTGCTGCGGCGGAATAGGATTTCCGTTTCTTAAAATGGATTCTCAAGTTCTGCTCCCTCTTTCTTGCTGATGGTTCTCAATTCCGGCCATCATGAGCCCGATTTTTTCTATGTCACAGCCTTCGGAATCGACAATTCCTATTATCCGGCCCCCATACATTACAGCAATCCTGTCCGAGATGGAAATGAGTTCTTCGAGATCCTCAGAGACAAGAAGAACTGCCCGTCCTTCGTCCCGCTGCCGGACTATTTCTTTTCTTACTGCTTCGGTTGCGCCGACGTCCAGCCCTCTCGACGGATAGGCTGCAACCAGGAGATCGCCGCAGGCATCAATTTCCCGGGCGAGAATCGTCTTCTGGATATTGCCGCCAGAGAGAAACTTAACATGAGTCTGAGGACCGGGCGTTGATATATTAAAAGCCGAGATCATCCTCCTTGCAAAAGCGAGGATGAGGGATGTCCGGAGGATTCCCCTGGAGACGATCGGCTTGTTTCGGTAGCCCTTCATTGCAAGGTTGCTGGCAACACTCATGTCTCCTACTATTCCCATGGCCACCCTGTCAGACGGAATATGACTTACTCCTGATCTAATCATCTCGATCGGTGAACGGTTAGTCAGGTTTTCTCCGTTTATCAGAACCTCACCGCTCTGAGACGTTCTGAGTCCTGTTACGGCCTCGGTCAATTCGACCTGTCCGTTGCCGGCAACACCAGCTATGCCTAGAATCTCGTGTTTTCTGACGGTAACCGAGATGTTATCGAGAACCTTTATGCCGTTAGGATCGGACGCATTCAGTTTGATTATTTTCAGAACATTCTCTCCGGGAGTAAAAGGCATTTTTTCAATATTGAACAGCACTTCCCGTCCAACCATCATTTTAGCCAGATCCGAGGGGTCGGTGTCGGATGTTTTTTTCACTGCCACGAGTTTCCCTTTTTTAAGGACTCTGACCCAGTCTGAAAACTTTATTACCTCTTCCATCTTATGGGTAATGAAGATGGCGGACTTTCCTTCCGATGTCATCTGCGAGATGATGTTGCAGAGTTCATCCGACTCCTGGGGAGTCAGGACGGCAGTGGGTTCATCGAGAATAAGAATTTCCGCACCCCGATAAATGAGTTTGAGAATTTCTACGCGCTGCTGTTCGCCGACACTCAGCTGCCCAATGTATTTATCAGGATTTACTTTAAGATTATAATGGTCTGAGATGCTCCTGATCCGCTCTGCGGCCTTTTTCATGTTAGGTATGAGTTTGAGATCTTTTTCTCCGAGGATAACATTTTCAACTACAGTCATGGTGTCTACAAGCTTGAAATTCTGGTGGACCATTCCGATTCCCAGTTCCATTGAGTCCTTTGGCGAGTGTATGTGAACCTTTTTTCCGTTCAAAAATATTTGTCCTGCATCAGGTCTGTACAGACCGATGAGCACATTCATCAGAGAGCTTTTTCCCGCGCCGTTTTCACCCAGAAGAGCCAGGACTTCACCGCGAAAGAGTTCTAGATCTACCTTGTCGTTAGCTGTTACTCCCGGAAAAGATTTGGTAATCCCTCTCATTTCGAGGATGAGTTCGGGCGCTGTATTTCCGGCCCCCTTAGTTACTGCTGTCATTTGGAATCCTTGGTAATGAAGAAGCCCGGCCTTTAATGCCGGGCTGATATTTTACTGATTAACAGTACCTACTACGCCTTTAACGAAATAGCTCATTCCGAGCAGATCTCCGTCGGCGGGTACGCTTCCGGCTGCAATGACGGTTTTGCCGGACTGATTCATCACTGGACCGTTGAATACGTCCCAGCTTCCTGATTCTATTTTTTTCTTTTCAGCAAGGACAAGTTTTTTCACATCCTCTGAAACAAGCGGGCTGAAGTCGGAGAGTTTGACAATACCGTCGGCGAGGCCTCCCCAGTATGACTGTGATTTCCAACTGCCGTTCATTGCGGCTTCGATTCTTTCGGTATAGAAGGGACCGAATTCCCACATTGCACTTACAAGTACTGAATCGCCTACAAAGCCCGCCATGTCGGAATGGTAGCCTATTGAATAGAGACCACGTTCCTGGGCCGCCTTCTGGGGTTCGGTTGTATCCTGGTGCTGAGCAATTACGTCTGCGCCAGAATCGAGGAGGGCAACCGCTGCTTCACGCTCTTTAACGGGGTCGTACCAGGTATTGGTCCAGACAACCTTGACTACGGCTTTAGGATTTGTTTTCAGGACACCGATTGTAAAGGCATTAATTCCTCTGACGACTTCGGGGATAGGGAAGGCTCCTACATATCCAATAACGTTTGACTTTGTCGCAGAGCCTGCGACCATGCCGCTCAAGTATCTTGACTGGTAAATCCGGCCAAAGTAATTAGCGGTGTTGTCAGATGTCTTGTAGCCTGAACAATGTTCGAATACTACATCGGGATATTCTGCGGCAACCTCGAGAGTCGGATCCATGTATCCGAAAGAGGTTGTGAAGATCATGTTGAATCCCTTCTGCGCGAACTGCCTGATTACTCTGGTTGCGTCCGGTCCTTCAGGTACATTTTCAACATAGGCCGTCTCAATCTTGTCACCGAGAGCTTTAACAGCGGCAAGTCTGCCTCTGTCATGCTCGAAGGTCCATCCGAGATCACCGGGGATTCCGATGTAGACGAATGCTACCTTGAATGCAGAATTTTCAGTTTCTGCTACTGCTTCTTCCTGTGATCCGCCGGCGAAAACTGGCAGGCTGATAAGAAGAAGTGCCACCAGTACGAGTACTACCCTGTTTTTCTTCATTTTAAATGCTCCTTTTGGAAAAATTAAAGAATATTTTACCCTCCGCAGACACATAAATCAAGTGTGGTTAAGAAAATATGCGGTTAAGAAAATAAAATCCCCCTGCGCCTCCTGCTTTTATTCTTTGACCCCTCCGGCGCTCATCCCGGAAATAAGGTTCTTCTGGATAGTCATGAAGAGAATGACTACAGGCACAGCCGTCAGCATCGATGCCGCCATTATCCGATCCCAGATGGCGTTTTTAGAAACAAAAAGCGCGCGGAGTCCGATAGGGAGAGTATAGAGGTCTTTGTAGGATTTTAAGAACACCGACACATATAAATATTCGTTCCAGGCAATCATGAATGAGTAGATGAATACGGTAACAATCGCTGAGATAGACAAGGGAATGATTATCCTCCAAATTGTGCCGAATCGTGAGCAGCCCTCCATTAGGGCTGATTCTTCGATCGATAAAGGAATAGTCCTGAAATAATTTCCGAGCATGTAGAGGGAAACCGGCAGGGTCTGTACTATGTAAATAATCAGAAGCGCAAGAAAGCTGCCGGAGGGTGTTCTTGCCAGGCCCACGGCTACCGCTAGTTTGAATAAGGGTACGAGCAGGATGATGCCGCCGAACATATAGACGAATAATACACCCCGCTGGATTACTCCTCTTCCCCTGTATTTGGTTCTGGAGAAGGAATAGGCGCCGAACACGGCAAGCACGAGTGAAAGAAACGCGGCGGAAAAGGACAATAGAAGGGAGTTTCTGAAATAATTCATGAATGGAAACACATCACCGGTGCTTGCGTATTTGCTTAGAATCTGTTTTCTCTGTTCGGTCGTCAGTTCCGGATTCTCATCGAGAAGGTTTTTGATTGAGTCGGGAATGTTCTTTTCCGCCTGTCCGATATTGAGCAGTTCTTTATAGGCTTCGAGGTTTATCTTGGTAGGTATCAGCGAGGGATTCCCCCAATCCCATTGATATTTAAGGGATGTAGAGAGCATCTGGATGAAAGGAAATACTGAAAAAAGGACTACGAGCAGTATCAGCAGCAAAATGCCGGTCGAACGGAAAATGTTTTTTTTCTTTACCATTTGAGTACCCTCTTTACATAGAACAGGATTAATAGCACAAGGAGGCTGAACTGCAGGATGGCCAGGGCGGCACCTGTACCCAGTTCCATTGTTCCTACGAAGGCTTTGAAGTAGGTGTAGATGGACAGAACTTTCACATTATCGGCCAGCAGGTAGATGTCCTCGAACTTGAAAAAGTTCCAGATGATCCGGAGCAGGATGAGAGCTCCCATCACGAAATAGACTTCCGGGAGGGTGATGGCTTTGAACTTCTGCCAGCCGCCGGCTCCGTCTATTTCCGCGGCTTCATAGAGGCTGGTGTCTACTGCCTGCAATCGCGAGAGGATCATCAGGTAAGTGAACGGAAAGTTTTTCCAGATACTGAAGATTATTGCAATCCACAGCGCGCTGTCCGGGGAGCCGATAAGGTTGAAGCGTTCATCAAAGAGGTGGAGTTTTTCTACGGTTAGGTGCATGAATATGCCGTTTACCGGATCGAAGATCTGTTTCCAGGCATAGACAACCGAGATTACCGGGGCAACATAGGGAAGGAGTATGAGGCTTCTTACCAGTCCTCGGAGAGGAAAATCCCTGTTCATTAAAAGGGCCACGCCGAGTCCGGTCAAGGTTGTTCCGGCAACGGTGAAGAACACATAGACGGCTGTTGTGAAAACCGCCTTCCAGAAGGATGAGTCAGTGAGAATTTCTCTGTAGTTTTCAAATCCGACAAAAACGCTTCGGTCAAGAAGTTTAACGTCGAAGAAACTCATGTACATCTGATATAAAATCGGATAGAAAATCAGCGCGGCAATGATAATAACCGCCGGAGCAATTAATACTCTTCCAAACCGGGCTTCTCTCTGCTTCAGGCTCAGGGTTTTTACAGCTATACTCATAATTTCTCCGGTGTATTACGGCGGGATAATCCCGCCGTAATATCAAATAGATTATTCAGCCAGTTTATTCATTTCACCTTCGGCCCATTTCATTGCGGAATCAACATTCATCCCCTCCTGGGTGATCTTGTAGAGCATCTGAGGGATAATCTGCTGCGAATAGATTTTGCTTGCAGCTGCAATTCGGTTGCCTTCGACGATGCTGAATGTCTCTATTTTATCCAGGCCCTGAATTATTTCGGCCATCTTTTCTTTGCCGTAATGTTTGAAAATTCCCTTTGGATCATTCTGGAATCTTTCATTGACCGCTATCTCTTTTAGGACAGGGTTCATTCCGCCGGGGGCCATGTGAAGCCATGTAATATAGGCGTTAGGTGTATAGAGATAGCGCAGGAATTTCTTCGCTGCCGCGGTCTTTGCCGGATCTCCTTGGTTCGGCATTGCAAGGGATACTACGACCCCGAAACCTGCAGGACTCTTATTGGTGATGATCGACGCGAGCCTGGTGTGTTCAACTAATTCCGGATTAAAATCGGAGCCCGCTAGATCTTTAAAGTTTTCGCTGGTAAGAGAGCCTGCTGCAACTTCCTGGAGGGCGAGATCGTCCATAATGTAGGTGGAATAAAAGAACATGGCCATCTTGCCCTGTAAATAATAATCCCGAGCTCTCCAGGTCTGGGGGCCTGGAGGATTGTATTTAGCGATTTTTGAATAGAACTCTATGGTTTCTTTCATCTCCGGAGAGTTGAAAATCAGCTTTCCGTTTTTATCGAACAGACTCGCGTTATTGGACATGGCAAACTGGGTAAAACACTGCTCTGCATAAGCTTCATCCTTTGTTCCGACGAGTATTCCGTATTTATTTTCATCAGGTTTGTAAAAGTATTTTGCCGCTTTCTCAATATCTTTCCAGGTAGACGGAGGATTCAGTCCTGCTTCCTCAAACCAGTCTGCCCTGTACCATAGCCCCTGAACCCATCCGTGATAGGGTATACCGTAATATTCACCGCTTCCGCTTGAATTGAGTTTTAAAGTGCCGGCGTAAAACTTGTCGGCCCCGATTTCATTGATGAGAGCCGTAGCGGCGGCAGAGTCAAGGAATCCTTCCGACCCGAAAGCCACAGCATTTTCAGCGGCGCATTCGATTATTGCGGGCAGGGTTCCCGCAGCGGCTGCCGCATTGATCTGTGTAGGCATGTCGTTTTCATCCACAGGAATCAGCTTGATTGTGATTTCAGGATACATTATCTGAAATGAGTCGACCAGAACCTGAATAGTCGACATTCGATCTGACTGGGTTTCTGTTGTCCAGAATTCAATTTCCACCGGGCCCACAGCGGCCTTTTCTTCTTTCGCGCATCCGGTGATCATAATCATTGAAACAAGCAGGATAATCATGAATGTAAGAATTATTTTTTTCATAACAGCCTCCATTTTTTATTTAATATAATTTTACAACAGGATGACGCAGAAACTTCATGGAAATTATTGATTTTTGGGTTTGACTGATACTTTTTTATCATTCTGAGGGTATTTTCATTGACCGGTAATTGAAACATGGTACAATTTTAGAAAAATAGATGGATGCGAAATTTGAAAAAGTCTATCCTTCTCCCGGCCTGCCTTTTTATTTTCAGAAAAGGGTTGGGCGAAGGCTGTATTTCGACTGGCATTATCATCATGAGTATGAAATTACCCTGATAATGCGCGGTAGTGGGCAGTTGTTTGTCGGAAGAAATGTTGTCGATTATGAAAACCTTCATATGGTCCTCATAGGTCCTGATGTTCCCCATGCTTTTGCTTCTGATCTGGATCAGAGCGGAGCCTTCTTTGAATCGGTGATAATTCAGTTTTCAAAGAGCCGGATAGGCCTGGAGCATCTGTCCCGGAATGAGTTTCCCCCAGTTTATCGGCTTTTTAAAAGGGCCAGGGACGGCATTTTGTTTTCCTTAAAGACAACGACGGCCGTTTTGGAAATAATTACTTCTCTAGAAGAGGACTTCGGGCTGCCTGGATTTATAGATCTTCTTAAGATAATTGACCTGTTGAGCAAGGATGAAGAGGATAAGATCCTTTATGCGGATTCGGAATCCGGTGAACAGCCTCTTGCTGAACTTACTGAAATAGAGAAGGTGAGGCAGCTTGTTTTTCAGAATTATTATGAGGATATTTCTCTATGCGATGCAGCTGATGTGGCCAATTTAAGTGTGCCTTCATTGTGCAGGTTATTCAGGAGGACCATGAATACTACATTTATTAAGTATCTAAATGCTGTCAGGATTAACGCCGCATGTAAATCTCTTATTCAGACCGATATGCCTATTAATGCAATTTGTTTTCAGGTCGGATTTAATAATCTTTCTAATTTTAACCGACAGTTTTCTATAGAGACGAAGCAGACGCCGAGGCAGTATAGAAAACGTTATAAGCGTAAAAATATGTTCCAATTGAAGGTCGAACGTGGACATTCGGTCTCTCAAGGCTTGTAGTTGATGGCGAGTCAAGAGGAAAAGCATCACACTTTTGCCGTCCTTCAGGCGCTTCTTGTTACATTTTTATGGTCGACCTCCTTTGTCATTATAAAAAAGATGCTTATTGAAATCCCTCCGCTCACCTTTGCGGGTCTCAGATATCTCATGGCTTCAGTCTGCCTGCTTCCCTTTCTGTCGGGCAGGAAATACCGGGTAGAGCTGGGATCGATTAACAGAGCCACCTGGCTTAATCTGCTGCTGCTCGGATTGACCTTCTATGTGATAACCCAGGGTGCGCAGTTTGTCGGTCTGTCGCTTCTTCCTTCCGCGACTGTCAGCCTGATGCTCAATTTTACACCGCTTGTTGTGGTTGCCCTCGGAGCAGTTGTTCTGAAGGAGAGACCTTCACTCAGGCAAATTGGCGGCATTCTTCTGTTTCTTGGGGGAACAGGAATTTTCTTTTTTCCATCAGCTTCAGTCTCGGCTCAAGGGAAGGGGATTGCTGTTATGGCTCTCGGGGTGCTTGCCAATGCGTTTTCATCCGTTCTCGGACGCAGGCTAAACAGCCGAAAGACCTTGAGTCCTCTCACCATTACCGTGGTCAGTATGGGAATAGGCTCGGTGATTTTGACTTCGGCTGGAATAATTCGGGACGGATTTCCGCGTCTATCTCCTTCGTCCTGGCTTGCCTTAATCTGGCTCGCTGCCGTAAACACTGCCTTTGCTTTTACTCTCTGGAACAGGACCCTCCGGACATTGACCGCGATGGAATCGAGTGTAATAAACGGAACCATGCTGATTCAGATTGCAGTCCTTGCCTGGTTCTTTCTCGGCGAGGAGCTGACTGCGTTCAAGATTGCAGGAATGGTTGTCGCATCGGCGGGTGCAGTTCTTGTACAGCTGAAAAAGCGCCGCTGACTGGTTTCTTTCAGCTGCAGGCGGGGCATGTTCCTTTGAAATAAACATGACGCTCTTTAATGCTGAAATCTTTCGGAAGACTGTGCATCATTTCAGATAAATCAACATTGAAGTCGAATACCTCTCCGCAGTTTATGCATTTGAAGTGGCCGTGGTCGGAGGTGTCCGCGTCAAATCTGGTTTCGTTTTCTTCAATCGTAATTGCCTGAATTAGATTTTTTTCAGCAAAAAGATCCATGGTATTATAGACCGATGTTTTAGAAAGGGTGGGCATTTCACCGAGGAGTGATTTGTATACAGTATCGGCGGTCGGATGGTTCTTTTGCGTAATTAGATAATCATATATCTTCAACCGGACTATTGTCGGTTTTACATCGTGTTCTCTAAGCAGTTCTGCTGTTGCCATTATTTGCCCTCAATGTCCCGGCCGCATCTTATGTGATGAAGCCGGTATATCTGAATTGATTAGAAGTATCTCTTAAGAAGCCCCTGGAAGGCTGAACCGTGGCGGGCTTCGTCTTTACACATCTCATGAACAGTATCATGAATCGCGTCGTATCCGAGTTCTTTTGCTCTTTTAGCCAACTCGAGTTTACCCTGGGTTGCGCCGTGTTCGGCGGCGACTCTGAGTTCGAGGTTTTTCTTGGTGTCAGGTGAAACAACCTCGCCCAGAAGTTCGGCGAATTTTGAAGCGTGTTCGGCTTCTTCGAAGGCAATTCTCTTGTAAGCTTCGGCAACTTCAGGAAATCCTTCTCTGTCAGCCTGTCTGCTCATCGCGAGGTACATGCCTACTTCGGTGCATTCTCCCATAAAGTTATCTTTTAAACCCTGAACGATTTCCGCATCCAGGCCCTGTGCCACACCGATTCTATGCTCGTCGGCCCATACAAGTTCGGCTCCCGCTATCTGTTCATTGAATTTTTCTCTAGCCGCGCCGCATTGAGGACATTTTGCCGGTGCTTCTTCGCCCACATGACTATATCCACATACTGAACATACAAATTTCTTCATAGAGTTTCTCTCCTGTTTATAATGGTTATAAAATTGTAATTATTACAATTAGTATTGATCACGATGATATTTTTGTCAACAGAAATTCTAAAATTAGTGTAAAATGGTCATATGAAATGTTCCAAGCATCCGATGCCGGACTTGAAAAAGGAAGACTCTATATGAAAATGGACCATCCTGCCTCGTGAAAGAAAATTACACTATGACAGATTTTGATTCAATCTATAAACAGCACTACCAGAGGCTCTACACCCTAGCATTCCGGATGACCGGGAATAGGGAAGATTCTGAGGATGTTATGCAGTCAGCTTTCATTAACGCCTATAAGGCTTATGAGAAATTCAGGAACCAAAGCTCAGTTTATACCTGGCTGTATAGGATAGTGCTTAATACGGCTAAACGTTTTTACAGAGAATGCCGAAAGCTGCCTGTAATAGAGTATACTGAGGAGCACGGCATCAGTCAGCAGGATTTTTATGGTCACATAAACAGTTTCGGACGTGTTGAGGATGAAGTGCTGACTGCGCTGACGCGTGAAACCTGTCTTCAGATGTTTATGAACTGTATGCCGTCAAAATATCGCGCCGTATATACCCTACGGGTTATGCTGAGTTTTTCTACCTCGGAAACCGCTGAAATTCTGGAAATCGGGGAAAGTGCGGTAAAAGTGAATCTTCACAGGGCCCGCAAAATTGCACAGGAACACATGAATGACCGATGCTCGCTGATTCATCCCGGTTCCATCTGCGATTGCCGTTCATATGCCGGATTCATAGTGGCGAATGATCGAAAAGACATCCTCTACGATATTGAAGTAATTGAGAATAGTGAAAAGGCCGCTGTTAGAGACTATTCGGCCGAAATGTCTGTAATCCTGCAGATAGATAATATGTATAATAATCAGGTAAAAGCTCCCGACCATGATGATTTCATTACCAGGGTTAAAAGGTTTAAATCTGAAGGAAAACTCCGTATCCTTGGAGCTTAAGGTTTTTTCAGCTTATTAATATGGGCGGCAATCAGATCTTTATGCTTTTCTGCATAGTTGCTTGAAGGTTGCCCTCCGCAACTTCGGCAGACAGGTTCGTATGCGGAGTTGATTGTGCCGCATTTATGACAGGACGTCATCGCCGTCATATAAGCAAACCAGTTTTTCCAGCCCTCAGCCTTAATCTGCTCAAGCGAGTTCCATAATTCAGCCCTGTGCGGCATTTCTTCCTGAAAAGCCTTGATGTCTTTACAGGGATAGTCGCCGCATTCGCTGCAGAATTCAAAGCCTCGTTCTGCGGTGCATTTTTTCATTACGCATGTTCTGCAGTAGAATGATAGCTTATCCGATCTGCAGCCCTCACACTGTAGTTCTTCTTTTGGTCGACCGAAATTCTGTATTAACAGCTCAAGTCTTGCCGGTTCTTCCTTAGTGGCAATATACAGGCTGCAGGAGGGGCAGAATAGTCCGCAGACTGCCGCTGTCTTGAGTTTCGGTTGAATTGTATTTTCATTTAACTTATCCATGCTATACCTTCTCTTTGATTTTATATTTTACCACGATTTCAACATTTCCCCGGAGCATTGCATAAACCGGGCAGATTGATTCTTCAGCTGCATTGATCACATTTTCTAACTCCTCTGCTCGCAGGCAGTCAGCATTAATATCAAGAAAAAGTTCGATTTTCTCAAAGCAGGTCGGGTGCTCCCTTCGCCTTTCTCCCTTGGCTGTTGCATTAATTGCAGAGACTGTCTTTTTCATTGGTCCTGTCAGGATGAATTTTACAGTTGATGCAAAACAGGATGCAAGACTCAGCAGCATCAGCTCGAGTGATGTGTAGCCTTCTCCGTCCCCATGGGGAGGAGTATAATCTGATATGATTGGTGGTTTTCCGTTGACACTGCATCTAAATTTCGCTTTCTGGTTGAGCAGTACTGCAGATGCTTTTAGTAAGTTTTGTTCCATTTTGTTAACCTCTCTTAGGAATAAATATTTATCCATTAGAGTCAGGGAATTGGTAATGGTTACAGAAAATATGGATTTTTAAGAATTTCTTTTATTTCGTTTAAAGGCCGTGCTTGTCTATATCAACAGCATCCCAGGGGTAGCAGATCCATTTGTCCTCGAGCTCTTCACCGGCCCAGTATTGTTTAACTTCTTCGGGAATAGTGCCCCGTTTTTCTTTATTCTTGTTATGAAGGACCGCTACCGCAATTTCGGCCGGTTCATCACTTAGAAGTTCTCTCAGGCAGTACTCCAGGGTAACCCTTGAGTCATCAACCTCATCAACGAGCAGGATCTTTTTCCCTTTCAGTTTCTTTTCAACTTCATCAATCCACTGAATCTTTTCGGGAGCAGCCTTTGGTTTGTTGTTTGCGTCGTATAGTCTGAGCCCGACTGTTAAAATAGGCTTGCTTATATAGGTTTTAATTATTCGCGCCGGGATGAAGCCGCCGGTGCCGATGGCAACTATAAGGTCAGGATCGTATCCGGAAGCAATTATTTGCTTTGAGAGTTTCTGGATGGTATTGTGAATCTGATTGTAAGTGAAGTATATTTTTTCTTCCGTCGACATTACATGCTCCGTGGGTGATTAGGTTGACGACAGAATAATGAACAGAAAAAATCTTTTCAAGTGGAAAGTCTTTACTATCAAGTATATAATCAAAAACTGATATGATTAATGATAAAAGAATTATTTTTATAGTCGCGAGTTTATTTATCGTTCTTCTCGTTGGAACATTTGGGTATTCTTTTCTTACCAGCTCTGTTTCAATGAAAGATGACACCGGTGCTGAAATGATCTACAGTCCGGCAGATGGAACTACTCTAAAACTTGACAGCGGGTGGCAGGCGTATACCGATAGAGAACTCGAAAATCCTGTTGATCTCGAACCCGGGAGATTCGGAACCGGTAATTATTACTGGCAGCTGAGTTTGAATACCGCCCAGATGAAAGGCTTTAATGCTCTGCTTATCAATCCGATATATTCGGCATATAATCTCTGGATAAATGGTGAAAAAATATCGATCTGCGGCAAACCGTCTGAAGACTGCGAAGAGCTGTCATTCATAAGGGCGCGGGTAGTCCCGTTTGAGCAGGATACTGATGAGCTCGACATTCTCATTCAGGTTTCCAATTCCGTACATTTCTATGGCGGAAGCATGATGACTTGGCTGACATACGGCCGGTATGCTGATGTTGAGTTCGGAGCCCATCAGGGGAAAGCTTTTGAGTCTCTAATTATTTTTATTCTATTTTCATTCGCGATGATTCATCTCTTTAATTATTTTTATCAGCGCAAATATCCGTACAGCATGTTCTTTTTTGTGTATATGCTAATCTATTCGTTCTACGCTCTTTTTACCGGCAGAGTAGTTGTTTCATACCTGCTGCCGATGTTCACCGCGAATTTAATTTTCAGAATGGAGGGGTTTTTCCTTGTTCTTGCCTTTCCTGTCATGCTTAATTATATGAAATCGCTTTTTCCTGATGAAGTTCATCGACCAGTTATTAAGTTTGTCGAGATTGTATCAATCGCGGCCCTCGTTCTTGTTTTTGTTCTGCCGCTGAATTTAATGCGGTATATGGTTTTCATTTATACCGGACTGAGGGTGGTCTGTGCGGTTTATCTTATTATATGCATGATCTTCGCCGTTCGGAATGGCAGATATGCGTCAAAACTCACTTTAATCAGTTTTTCTATAATGGCTCTGTGCATGCTTAATGACATTCTTTTCTCAATCGGACTGATTGCGTCAGTGCGTTTAGTCTTTGCGGGGCTCATTGTTTTTGCGGCTCAGCAGACATACCGGTTAATAATGGATGGTCTTGCGGATAACCGGTTTGCCGAAGAAACTTATAATAAATTTACAGCGCTTTCGAATCAGAAAGAAAGCTTTTTCTCAAGAAATTCGATTGAACTATACCGGCCTATCAGGAATATTGTCGAACTGGGCGAAGGCCTGCTTAGGGGCTCTATCGGACCGCTTAATTCAGAGCAGATTGCCAATTCCTCTTTGATTGTGTCGAACGGCATCAGGCTCTCTAATATGGTGAATGATATACTCGATTTCTCGAGTATCCGGGATAATTCCCTGAATCTCAACATAACCGCTGTCGATTTGTTTCAGATTACCCATAAGGTTCTGAACAGCTGTGAAGCCCTTGTGGCAGTGCATGATAAGACATTGTCCAACGAGGTAACCCGTGATACTCCGAGGGTTGCGGCCGATGAACAGCGGATTGAGCAGATTCTCTATAATATAGTCAGTAATTCCGTCCGTCATATAGACTCCGGTGATGTGCAGATAAGAACCGATATTTCTGAAGAGGAAGTTAGAATTATCGTGAGGGTTACAGGCTCTGATTTGGATCTTGAGACTGTTGTCGAACTTTTTAGTGCGTATGAACAGTCTCAGAGCAGTAGTCTTGATAATAAGGATGTCTCTGATCTCAGCCTGGCAATTGCGAAGAAGCTGATAGAGCTGCATGACGAAGATCTTGGAATAGATACTGAGGAGAATGTGCTCATATATTCATTTTCACTTCCTCTATGGACCGGGGAGGCTCCGCTGACTGATGAGGAAGTTCTGGAGATAGATGCTCTCATTAATCTCCAGCCGGTTTTTGATGAGGTTACTTCGGACCGAGACATTGAGATTCTTGTCGCGGGAAAGGATGTTGAAGCGCTGCAGATCCTGAAGACCCAGCTTGCTTCAATGAACTATACTGTTATTCCTATGATTTCCGGAAAGGATCTGCTTGGCAGGGTGGAGGAAGATCCCCCTCATCTGGTTATAATCGATGTGAAGCTGCCAGATATGAGCGGTTATGAAGTCTGCCTCAAAATTAGAGAGAAATTCTCAAAAGATGAACTGCCGGTTATCATTGTTATAAATAAAGAAGATGTCTCGGATATGATGGAGGGGTTGACCTCTGGAGCTAATGATTTTCTGACTCGGCCCTATATTCAGGAGGAATTCTTGACCAGGGTGAATACTCACCTCCAGCTTTCACGCATCAGTACCGTTTACAGCCGGTTTGTGCCCACGGAATTCCTGAAAGCCCTGGGCCAGGAGAATATAGTAGATGTTGCCCTCGGGGATCAGGTGCAGCGGGAGATGACTATTCTTTTTGTCGATATCCGGGCTTTTACAAGTCTGTCCGAGAACATGACTCCAGAGGAAAACTTCAAATTTATCAACTCTTATCTTAGCCGTTTCAGCCCGATGATTACTAACAACGGAGGCTTTGTTGATAAGTATATCGGAGATGCCATCATGGCTCTCTTTCCTTACAAGCCTGAAGATGCCCTCGCTGCGGCCGCCGAGATGATTGAGCACGTGAATGTATACAACGGGCATAGGGCTAACTGTGGCTATAAGGCCATTGGTATTGGAATAGGAATACATACCGGCAGCATGATTCTCGGGATTATAGGTGATGAGAAGAGAATGCAGGGCACAGTAATCTCGGATGCGGTTAATCTCGCGTCCCGTATTCAGGATGTCACCAAGCTCTACAAGGCGAATGTCGTAATCAGTCAGGAAACCTTCGTTAAGCTTGAGAATCCGATGGACTACAACTTCCGCTTCCTCGGCCGGGTCAAGGTTAAGGGGAAGAACAAGGCAGTAGCCCTTTTTGAGATTTTTGATTCTGACAGCAGTGAGAAACTTGAAAATAAGAACCGCACGAAGACTAACTTTGAAGAGGCAATAATGAAATTCTCACGCCGGGAATTTGAAAAAGCCGCGGAACTGCTTGATAAGGTTGCCGCCTCAGATCCAGATGACGAAACGGCAAAAGTTTTTCTCGAACGGATTGGAAAGATGCAGCGGGCCGAGAAGAAAAACTTCCTTACCTCGCTTTAATATTTATTTCCGCCGGCTCGAGCCTTGTATGTTCTTTGAGCAGATTATAGATCTGGACTGCGTTCTGTACGGCCTGCCCCTTGTGATGGTTGTTGAAGGCTATGAAGAGCTTTTTCACCTTCGACGCAATCTCTTCAGTCCGGCAAAGCCAGGACTGGAGTTCATGTTCGTTATAGAGATAGTCGAAACGGCTTGTGTTGTCTCCATTCCACCAGTTTGTCCTGTTCCTGCCGTGAAAGCGAATGTATCCGATATCGGAGGTGACCGTCGAGGTGGGAAGCGGCAGGTTGTCAAGGTTCGGCATGTCTGTCTGAACGAAACAGGCATTACGACTTTCGAGCCCGGAATAAACTCTATCAAGCATCCACTCACGGTTCCTGAACTCGACTGCGAGCGGCAGGCCCTTCAGGTTTTCTATCAGCTCAGACAGGTATTTACGGTTTGCTGTGCTGTAGTGGAAGCTGTAAGGAAACTGAAGCAGGACCGCGGCTAGCCTTTTCTCATCAACCAGCGGGCTGACGGCGTGAAGAAACTCTGATGCGTGTTCCGGTGATTTAGGTCCGCGTTCATGGGTCAGGCTCTGATGCGCCTTTATTGAAAACATGAAATTCTTAGGGCTCTGCTTTATAAGGCCGATGAGCCTTGAACGTCTGGGCATCTGATAGTATGAGAAGTTAAGCTCACAAAAGGGGAAGGTTCTGCTGTAGTACTCGAAAAATCCTTCTTTTTTTATAGTTTCCGGATAAAACGGACCGACCCAGTCCTGATAGTAGTATCCGGATGTACCAATCAGAATCTCTGCCATGCCGGTATTATAGCTTAAATTCGGCTTATCTGGTATTAATAACTAAAGTGATTAATAATATATTCGTAATTGATAAACACGATTAACCCGGAGGGAAGATGCAATTCGGAATATTGGATGAGGTTCGGCTCAGAGAAGAAGCTGATGGTGAAATTGATAAATTGCTGGATCTCTGGCATGAGGCTGTGGCCACGAGAACTGACAAAAAGATAGAAGTAAGGTTGGGCAACAGGCGGGACAACACAAGCCCTATACGAGGTGGGGTTCTTACTGAATCAGTTATTACTATGAATGCCGGCCGGACTGTGCTCATGATCTGGTATGATCCGATGGAGATCTATTACGATTCACGTATAGAGGAACTCGGATACAGCAAGGCGGTAATAGACGAGATGACTGAAATGCTGAAGGAAGACCTTGATCCCGGCGCTGAGTTTGATCCGGTGGCGAATCCTCAGAAGATTGAATGGGACAATGTTGTCCGGCAGATAGCCCGGTGGACTCTGCGGTTTCGAGGATATAATAAGCTTCACAATGAAAACAAAAACTTTTTCGAACTTGAGGCCTTTCTGAATCTGGAATGTGCTATTCCTGTGATGTACTCTCTTCTTGAAGAAGCCGGTTGGGACAGGTCGGCAGGAGCTTCTAAAAGACTTTCTGAGGTGTATGAAGGACTTTCCGGCATGGAAGAACCCCCCCGGAGACTCGACAGAGCCTTGAATGCTCTTAGAATTTCAAATATTCTCGAATATAATGAGGAGAGTGAACTTAAAGGAAGGCTGGCAGAACTTCTTGCCGAGCGTTTCAAACGGACACAGGAGGATAGAGCCAGGATTGATTTAATCAGAGCGGATTATGATCTCGGGCAGCCGGCGGGCTATCTGGAATACATTAAAAAGCTTGTTTTAACCTTTAGAATGCCGGGGAATTGGACGGCTTTGGATGAAACTGCCGGTATCATCTGAAAACGTTTTGGCTATTGAAATTATATGGATATTTTAATACAATGCGAGTCCGATAAAGAATGAAATAAATACGAATTTGAATTCGTATTTTCTAACGAGTATAATTACTTTGAGAGGTTTATATATAATGACAACACTTGAGAAAATGAGAAACATTGGTATCAGTGCGCACATCGATTCTGGAAAAACAACCCTTACAGAAAGAATTCTGTATTACTGTAACAAAATTCATGCCATTCATGAAGTACGCGGTAAAGACGGTGTAGGTGCAACAATGGATTCTATGGAGCTGGAGAAGGAAAGAGGAATCACGATTGCTTCAGCGGCGACTAATGTTGAATGGAAAGATTATCCGATAAATATTATTGATACTCCGGGCCACGTTGACTTTACAATTGAAGTTGAACGTGCTCTCCGTGTTCTTGATGGAGCTATTCTTGTTCTTTGTTCAGTTGGTGGAGTACAATCCCAGTCAATTACAGTAGACAGACAGCTTAAACGCTATAAAGTCCCCAGACTCGCATTTGTAAACAAATGTGACCGAACAGGTGCGGATCCGCTTAAGGTTTGCGGTCAGCTCCGGTCTAAACTAGGGCTGAATTCTGTAATGGTTCAGCTGCCCATCGGACTGGAAGAAAAACATGAGGGAATGATTGACCTTGTGGAAATGAAGGCCTACTACTTTAGAGGCGAGAATGGCGATGATATAATCATCGAAGATATTCCAGTCGGCATGCTTGCCGAGGCTGAAGAATACAGAGTTACAATGCTCGATGCAGTTTCGATGTTCAGTGATGAGCTAATGGAAGCGGTAATGGAAGAGACTGTAACAGAAGAGCTGCTTAAGGCGGCTATTAGAAAGGGGACAATTGCAAATGAACTCTGTCCGGTTTTTGTTGGAAGCGCTTACAAAAACAAGGGTGTTCAGAAACTCCTGGATGCGGTAGTGGACTATCTGCCGGAGCCTAGTGAAGTAGAAAATATTGCTCTAGACCTGGATAATGATGAGAAAGAAGTTGTTCTTGTTTCTGATTCTGATAAACTGCCTGTAGCCCTTGCCTTCAAGCTCGAAGACGGACAGTATGGTCAGCTGACTTACATCAGGGTTTATCAGGGATCTGTCAGGAAGGGGTCAGAACTTTTCAATACAAGAAGCCAGAAGAAGTTCAAGATTGGACGGCTTATCAGAATGCACTCAAACCATACGGAAGATATTACAGAAGCAGGCTGCGGAGATATTGTAGCTCTCTTCGGTATTGAATGTGCGTCAGGTGATACTTTCTGTGCCCCAAGTCTGAACTACTCGATGACATCGATGTACATACCGGCTGCAGTCATTTCGCTCGCAATCGAACCTGTAGACAAGAAAGCTGGCGATAACATGGGCAAGGCTCTTAACAGATTCACCAAGGAAGACCCGACATTCAGAACTCATGTTGATCCTGAGTCAAATCAGACCATCATTGAAGGAATGGGTGAGCTTCACCTGGACGTTTACGTCGAGAGAATGAAGAGAGAGTATAAGGCTGAAGTTGTAACAGGACAGCCGCAGGTTGCCTACCGTGAGGCCATCGGTCAAATGGCTGAGTTCAACTATACTCACAAGAAGCAGTCAGGTGGTTCCGGACAGTACGGACGTGTCGCTGGTTTTATCGAACCGCTTGAAGAAGGTAATTATGAGTTCGAAAACAAGATTAAGGGTGGATCTATTCCTACCGAATATATTCCTGCCTGTGACAAGGGTTTTCAGTCTTCACTTGCAAAGGGTTCACTTATAGGCCATCCAATTGTAGGCGTAAAGGTAACAATAAACGATGGACAGGCCCACTCGGTCGACTCCTCGGATATGGCATTTCAGCTTGCAGCAATTGGAGCTTTCAGAGAGGCTTACTCTAAGGCAAAACCACAGATTCTCGAACCAATCATGAAGGTTTCTGTTGAAGGTCCTACAGAATTTCAGGGAAATGTCTTTGGAAGTATTAACCAGCGCCGTGGCGTTATTGTCAGCTCGGCTGAAGAAGGAACATATTCTACAGTCGAAGCGGAGGTTCCTTTAAGTGAAATGTTCGGTTACTCAACAACACTTCGTTCGCTTACCCAGGGAAAGGCCGAATACACAATGGAGTTCCTGAAGTATGGAAGGGTTCCTCAAAGCATTTCTGAGGAGCTTATCAGGGAATATGAACAGAAGAAAAGAGAACAGAATAAGTAAGGGAGAGTAAAAATATGGTTAAATCAGAACTTAATAAAAGAAGCCCTCTTCGAATATTCGAGAATTCGATAAACGGTGGTGTCGGAAAAGGTAATATCGGTGTCCTTACTTCAAGGAAGGGTGTCGGAAAGACAGCATGCCTCGTACATATTGCAATGGATAAACTCTTCCGGGGCAGTCATGTAATACATGTATCGTTTTCATCGAAGGTTGATCATATAGCAGTATGGTATGAAGATATATTCAAGGAAATTGCAAAGAAACATGAACTTGAAGATGTTACAGAAGTTTATAACGAGATTATCAAGAATCGGGTTATCATGAACTTCAACCAGGATGGAATCGAAACTGAAAAGGTTCTCAGTTCTATCACCGCAATGATCAAGCAGGGTCATTTTGCGGCAGACTCTATTATTATTGATGGTTATGATTATGCAAAAGCATCCAGGGGTGACCTGGCGGCACTTAAGGCTTTCGCTGAAGAGACGAATCTTGAAATATGGACTAGTGTATCTCTTCAGAAAGACGCTCCATATGATGAGAACGGTGTTCCGCTCATCCTGAAAGATTACCTTGATGTTCTTTCTGTGATAATCACTCTTATGTATGAGGGCGATCATGTACATCTCAAAGTAGTAAAGGATCACGATGATCTTTCGCCGAAAGAAATGTCGCTAAAACTAGATCCTAAAACACTTCTTATCGCGGAAAAATAGCAATAAGAAGCCTCAGATAAAAGCCGGTTGTTCATTGTGGACGGCCGGTTTTTTTTCGTACTTGCAGTAAAACAGGAAGAAGACTATAATCTTATAATATTTAAAATTCCACTGTTCTGGAAGTTCATTTGTTAAAGTACAACCCAAAATATTTCTGGAGGCAGCATATGCTAATCGGCAAGAAAATGAATGTTCTAATAATTGGTGTAATTCTATCCATGTTTATGGGTATTGTGGTTTTTGTATTGATATATATTCCAGTGTTGAGTATGCGGACAGAGAAAGACTCGCTGTTAAGGCTTGATTCCTCTGTCTCTGAGCTTCGTGCTGACATCAATAAACTTGCATCGACATCCTTTTCAAGCCAGGTTGATGAGATTAAATTGCAGCATCAGACGATGAAGGATGCATTCGGACAGCTTGATAAAGTTGAAGTTCTGAGGCGTGACCCTGCTATCAGTGATGTCCTGGATATTATCGCCCGGCTCTATAGCTTGTATGATGCCAATTATGGAAAGCTTGAGCACGACATTGAGCTTATGAGTATCGATCTCAAAGAAATATTTCTCTCAACCCAGGTGAAGCTTGATGAGATTATCAGCTCCAAAATGCTCGAAAGCTCCGAGAAGCAGAGTATTGTTCAGAATAATGTCCGGGACCTTAAATCTACTATCGCCATTCTTGACAGCAATCTGATCTCTACGCATATGGTTGTCCTTGAAAAATTTGAAGTTGTTGACAGCATAATTGCCGCGAGAGAGGCAAGGGCGTACGTTACCGGACTGATTGCAATTGTTTTACTTGGAATTGCCGCCTTTATTGCCGCCTATGCTGTTGCTCATAGAATTGTCCGAAATGTCAGAGCTGCCGGAGCAGGGATAGAAACCCTCAGTGCAGGAGATATTTCTTCCGAGATTATGATTAAAAGTGACGATGAAATTGGCCAACTGGGACAGAACCTGAATATTCTGATCATGAGTCTTAGAAAAGTATTTGAATCTATGAAGAATAGTTCCACCGAGGGGGTTGAGCTTAAGGAAGAGTTGATGGCTTCCGCAAATCAGACCTCGGCTGCCGCAACGCAGATTGCCTCCACAAGCCGGGCCATAGAGGATCAGTTCACGGCGCTTACATCACGTGTTTCAGGAGCAGCCGAGACGAATAACCAGATGAAAAGCAGCCTGCAGTCCCTTGATGAGTGGGTTCAGGATCAGATGGCTATGGTTGAAGAATCAACATCATCGGTAACCGAGATGATCAGTTCAATAAATAATGTCGCCGATATAACCATGAAAAAACGGAAAGCAACCGAGACTCTGGTAAAGACAGCAGAATTAGGCGGCAGTAAACTAAGCGCTACAACCGCTGTTATAAATGATATTACTAATAATCTCGATGAGATAAAAGGAACAGCATCAATTATCCAGCAGATTGCCAGTCAGACAAACCTGCTGGCAATGAACGCGGCTATAGAGGCAGCTCATGCAGGAGACGCGGGCAGGGGGTTTGCGGTAGTTGCCGACGAAATACGGAAACTCGCCGAGGCCTCATCCATGAATTCAAAGCAGATAAGCGGAGTACTGAAAGAGGTTGTCAACCGAATCGAGATTGCATCGCAATCGAGTAAAGAGACCGAAGACGCCTTCAGGGCAATAGATCTGGAAGTTAAAGATGTTTCTCAATCACTCGATGAAATATCTTCAAGTATGGATGAGCTCAGTGTCGGCGGTCGGCAGATTCTCGAAGCAATGACCAATCTACAGGATGTATCGGTGAAAGTCAGCCGCGGAAGTGAATTGATGAATGAAGCGTCCGGGAAGGTTACCGAGGCCATCGACGTGGTGTCGAGAATTACAGCCGAAGTATCCGGAAGTGCTTCTGAAATAAGTATTGGTATAACCGAAGTAAGCGGGGCTATGATCCTGGTTACCGAGCTTTCAGGAAAACTTGGCGCAATTACCGACAACCTTGAGAAAGAAGCTATGAAATTCAAGACTGCTGAAGCCGAAATTACGGCCCAAGCTGTCCCTGATTTATCAAACCATGAGGTAATAATAGATTCGGAAGAAGGGAGCACTGCCGTGACCCTGGCTGATGAAGAGGCCCCTGGTATTGAATACGAGGAGCTCAGCTGATCTTTCCGTCAGCGGCTCCGCTCTACTCCTATGCGCCGGCAGTGTTTCGTCACCCCGCAGATAGAACAGCGGGGTGAGAGCGGGGTGCATATTTTTTGCCCGTAACTTACCAGCATTTCGTTAAGCGGGATCCAGTAATTCTCAGGTAGTATGATTTCGAGGGCCGCCTCTGTTGCCTCTGGAGCTCCTGTGGTGACCCATCCCATTCTGTTTGATATCCGGTGAACATGAGTATCTACGCAGATTGCATTTACTCCGAATCCAAGGTTCAGAGTGAGATTTGCCGTCTTGCGTCCGACTCCGGGAAGTTTGAGAAGCAGCTCTCTGTCGCCGGGAACCTTTCCGTTGTATTCAGCCTGCAGGATAGCAGCGCACTTCAATATACTTGCTGACTTGTTGCGGTAGAAGGCGGCCGGGTAAATTAGCTGTGCAACATTCTCCTCCGTGAGTTTTGCAAGACTCTCCAGATTCGGTGCTGCTTCAAATAACCTACTGGAAGCTGTAATTGTCACTTCATCTCTTGTTCTAAGTGAAATAATTGTTGAAAACAGAACTCTGTACGGATCATTATTGATCTCAGCTATTAATGAAATTGAAGGTTTGGCTTGGTTTTTCATAAAAATTTCAAGACCGGTAAATATTTCTTCCCACTTGATTTTTTTGGGGTTCATTATCTGTTTCTGTGTTTTTTAATCAGGACTACAGCCTGGGCTTCTACGGCTTCTCCGCGCCCTGCGGCATCGAGTCCTTCATTCGTCTTGGCCTTTACCGATACAGAGCCCGGCTCTATTCTCAGTACTCTGGCAAGACTTATTCTTATGGGTTCAATGAATGCTCTGAGCTTAGGCTTTTCGAGGGTAACGGTGGAATCAACATTAACAAGGCGGTAACCCTCAGCATTTAGAAGCCTGACAGCCTTAGCGAGAAGATCCATACTGTCGGCTCCCCTGTATGCGGGATCGGTGTCGGGGAAATGTGAACCTATATCTCCCAAGGCTGCCGCACCGAAGATTGCGTCTATGACCGCGTGTACGAGGACATCACCGTCTGAATGGGCAACACATCCCTTTGTAAACGGAATTTCTATGCCGCCGAGGATTAGCCTTCGGCCTTCCTCGAGCCGGTGCAGATCTCTGCCTTGTCCAATCCTCACCTGCTGATCTCCAGTTTTGCCGCATTGATGTCCTCAGCGAAAGTGATCTTCTTATTTGCGCTTTCGCCTGCAATGGTATGTACGTCGCCGATATAGCGGCTGAAGATTTCAGTGTCATCGATATAACGCCTGCCGTCACGGGAGGCACTCTGGTGGGCTCTGAGAATATCAGAGAAGATGAATCCCTGCGGGGTCTGGACGCCCACGGTTTCTTTTCGAGGAAGATGGGCGGTAATAATTCCGTCATTGGAAATCTGCTTCATCGCGTCGATCGATGGGGTAACCGGAGCGCATGCACGGTGGGTGATGCTTCCTTCTGCAACCTTCCGGATGAGCGCGGGGCTTGCCCAGGGTCTTGCACCGTCATGAATAAGGATAATTCCGCGCTCGAGCATTGAAGGTAGGTTTTCCTCGATGTGTTTGAGTCCAAGAAAGACGGATTCCTGTCTTTCACCGCCGCCGTGGCAGAACTCTATTTTTATTTTGTGCTTGTTGAGTTTGCCGGTAAGGGATGAAAGGATTTGTTGTGTCTGATTGATTTGTCCGAAAGGACAGGTGATGAGTCCGTAGCTAAAGACAGAGGCTTCGATCATCGATAATACGGTTGTCTCCAGAACGGATCTGTTTCCGATTTTCCTGAACTCTTTCTTTACTCCGCCTCCCATCCTTTTCCCGGAACCTGCTGCGGTAACAAGAAAAGCGAGAGGAGGTGTGAAAGAGTTTTCAGGGGTCATTCTTCTATTTCTAATCTACTGAAGATAAGCTGTTCCACCTCAGCCTTGGTTTTCCCAAGTGAGAAAGAAACTTCATCAACAAGCAGCTTGAGGGCGCTGTCAAAAAGTTTGCGTTCGAGGATGGGTAATTCTTTAACCTTACTACGGTGATATAAGGTTCGTACAACTGTCGCGATATCGGTAACACTACCGCTTTTGAGCAGATCGAGGTTCATCTGGTAACGCATTTTCCAGTCAGCCGTTATCGGTTCATAATCTTCTGAGATCAGTTTGAGGGCTTTTTTTGATTCATCTTTACTGACGATTGCCCTGATGCCCAGGCCTTCTGCCTTATCGGTAGGAACCATGATGGTCATATCCGATACTTCGAGGTAGATGATGTAGTAGAGAACCTCTTCACCCTTGAATTCCTTGTTCTCAATAGTTATAACTTTTCCTACACCCTGAAGAGGGTATACAATTTCCTGATTGACCTTGAAGGTCGTTAATTTGATATTACTAGTGGCCATATCGTCTATTATAGACTATTTGGAAATGATAGTAAATATATGCCTCGATTAGAGTTGTTAAAACGCATAAAACGTAGTAAATGCTTGACATAATACGAATATGGATTAATATTAGTTAATTACTACGCAATACGGAGGGAAACATGAAAATTGGAGTTGCAAAAGAAATAAAAAAGCATGAATACAGGGTTGGTCTGACACCAGCTAATGCAAGAGCATACATTAATGAAGGCCATCAGATCATTATCGAGAAAGATGCTGGAGTTAATGCGGGCTTTACTGATCAGGCTTATATCAATGCCGGAGCGGTAATCGAAGCCGACAAGAAAAAGTTGTTTGATGAGTGTGAGATGATTATAAAGGTCAAGGAGCCGCAGGCTGAAGAATATGATCTTTTCCATGAAGATCAGATTTTATACACCTACCTTCATCTTGCTGCCGAAGAACCGCTTACGCGGGCGCTGATGGAAAAGAAGGTAAAGGCCGTTGCCTATGAAACAATTGAGGAGGCAGATCGCTCTCTTCCTTGTCTTACTCCGATGAGCGAGATCGCAGGCAGACTGTCGGTACAGGAAGGTGCAAAATACCTAGAGAAGCCGTACGGCGGCCGTGGAGTCCTTCTCGGCGGAGTGCCGGGAGTTCCTAGAGGAAAGGTTGCAATTCTCGGCGGCGGTGTTGTCGGAACCAATGCGGCAAAGATGGCAATAGGACTTGGCGCCGATGTTACAGTCCTTGATATCAGCGCTAAACGACTAGGGTATTTAGATGATATATTTGAATCAAGAATAACGACACTCTATAGTAATGAGGAGAATATCGAGCTCGTACTGAAAGAGAGTGATCTTGTAATCGGCGGAGTCCTGATTCCGGGAGCCCGTGCGCCTCATCTTATAAAGAGAGAGCACCTGAAACTGATGAAACCGGGAGCCGTCATCGTCGATGTTGCGGTTGATCAGGGCGGATGCATTGAAACCACGCATCCAACAACTCATGATGACCCTATTTTTATGGTTGATGGAATTATTCATTACTGTGTAGCGAACATGCCGGGGGCAGTCTCCCTGACATCCACTTTGGCCCTGACGGGAGCGACTCTCTCCTACGGGCTCAAGATTGCCGGCAAAGGGCTTGAAGGCGCTGTGCGTGAATCTGAAGCAATACGAAAGGGTCTAAACACCTATAAGGGTTTCTGTGTATACAAAAGTGTTGCGGACGTATTCGGAATAACTTATACGCCCTCAGGAGATCTTTTATAGTTTATCCGGCCAAAATACTGTCATGGCGGAGGGGCTGTCGGAGATGGCCAGTCCATCGGGGAGCTTCGGGACAAGCAGATTTAAATATTTGAACGGGTGGATATCCAGAACGTTAGGATACCATCCTTTCAGCACCGCGATATTCACCGCATTGAAAGCTGGATAGTTTTCAATCGGAAGGACGAGCGCTCCGTCAAGTAGCCTTTTTTCGGCCTCTGCCATTATCCGGTATCGTTCTTTCGGCTGTTCTTTTATTGCTTCCTCAAGCAGTTTGTCGTAAATAAGATCATCGTGTCCTGAATCATTCAGATTACTGTCGGCTGTCCACATCTGAAGAAAGGTCAGCGGGTCGGCATAATCACCTATCCAGGTAGTTGTTCCAAGTGAGTAGCCCGGTTCTTTGAGTTTATTGTAATAATTATCAAAGTCCGAAGTAACTATTTCAACCTTGATATCGAGAAATTTCTCCCATTCCTGTTTCATGAGGCTTGCGATGAACATGCTGTCGCGGCTTTCTGGAATCATGATGACTATGGGAGCTAGGCCGCGGCCCTTCGTGTAGCCTGCTTCATGAAGAAGACTGAGTGCCTGTCTCATGTCTCTTTTTGTAATCCCTTCTATTTCAGGGTATCCCGGTATTCCGGGAACGAGGGTGGAGGATGGAATAAAGAAATTTGAGGTTGTCCTTATATTTTCCCATGGGAGAATGAGGCTTAGACCCCGCCTGACCTCAGGTATTTTTAGCGCGGCGTCTCCTGTGGTGTTAAAGAAGAAATAAGTTGTTCCAAAAAGCGGGTTTGTTACGATGTTTTCAGGATTATCAACCATCGACAGGTAGATTCCTGAAGCCGCCCAATGTACTTCTCCGCTGTTTAGAAGCGAAGCAGCCTCCTCGGCGTCATCGTTAAATAGAAGATGAATCTCCGAAAGTCTCACGTGCTCCCTGTCCCAGTAAAGCACGTTACGCCTGAGTTTCAGCTGCTGTTCTGTGCGTTCCATTATATAGAACGGCCCGTTTCCGACGGCTGAAGGCCCCTTTTTCCAGTGACCATTCTTCAGATTTTCAGGATTCACCGGCGAAAATGAATGATGACATAGAAGTTTTAGAAAGTAATCTGCGGGCTCATTCAGCTTTATTTCGATAATAAGGGGTGAAATAACCCTGATTCCGACGTCGGCGGGGTCGAGCGTCTCCCCGCTCCGGAATGCCCGGGCACCTTCAATTATATCGAACATGAAGGAGTACTCGGCATTTTCTTCCGGGTTAAGGATTCTCATCCAGGCGTCTCTGAAGTGAGCGGCTGTTACATGATCACCATTCCAGTAGCGTCCTTCGGGCCGGAGGAAAAAGCTGTATGTTTTCCCGTCCGGAGAGATTATCCACCTGGAGGCTGCGGCCGGAACCGGCTCGAGGGTCAGCGGATGATAGCCTACCAGTCCCTCATAGATTGCGGTATATAGCTGGGCTTCGGTGGTCGTGAAAGAATGGGCCGGATCAAGCTGCACCCTTCCGTTTGTATAGCCTACTTTTAAAATACTTCCAGTATTCCCCCCATCGTCCGCAAAGGCGGCAGGCAGAAAGAAGGAGTATAAAAACAGAATTGCAGCCGCTTTTTTTATCAGATTCTTTATTCTCAAACCGGAGCCTACAGAATATGCTGGAGGAAGGTTTTTGTTCTTTCCTCTTTAGGCGAATTGAAGACTTCAAGAGGAGTCCCTGTCTCGATTATTTCACCTTCATCCATGAAGACTACCTTATCGGCCGCGGCCTTGGCAAATCCCATCTCATGAGAGACGACCATCATTGTCATTCCTTCCTTTGCAAGATCAAGCATAACATCGAGTACTTCTTTTATCATTTCAGGGTCTAGGGCGCTTGTGGGTTCATCAAAGAGCATGACCCGGGGATTCATTGCCAGTGCGCGCGCTATTGCCACCCTCTGCTGCTGGCCGCCTGAAAGTTGTCCGGGGTAGACGTTTTCCTTATCCGAAAGACCGACTCTGGCAAGAAGTTTTTTAGCGGCGGCTTCTGCCTCTTCTTTAGGAGTCTTTTTTACTGTGGTAAGCGCGAGAGTTATATTCTTGAGCGCCGTCAGATGTGCGAAGAGGTTGAAGTTCTGAAAAACCATCCCGACATCCTCCCGAATCTTCCTGATATCTGATTTAGGATCTGTCACGCAATCGTCATCAATCCAGATATTTCCTGATGAGAGGGTTTCGAGTTTATTTATGCATCTGAGCATTGTGCTCTTGCCGCTTCCCGATGGACCGATTACGAGCACAACCTCACCTTTGGCAATATTGAGGTTTGCGTTTCGGAGTGCCTGCACGTCACCGAAGTTTTTGCAGGCATCCTTTATCTGTATTCTATACTCTGCCATGTAATTTCAACCTTTTTTCCATGTTAGCAACTATTTTCGAGAGAAATAATGTAATTATCAGATATATCAGGGCAACTACGGTATATGATTCAAAATACAGGAAAGAAGTCGACGCATACTCCCGTCCTCTTCTGAGGAGATCTGATACGGCGAGAATTGATACAAGAGAGGAATCCTTGAGAAGAGCAATAAACTCGTTACCTACAGGAGGCAGGATTATCCTGAATGTCTGGGGTATTATTACAGTCCAAATTGCCTGTGTTCTTGACATGCCGAGTGCCAGGGCAGCTTCCATCTGCCCCTGGGGAACAGACTGAATACCAGCACGGAAGATTTCTCCCATATATGCGCCGTAGCAGAAGGTCATAGCAATTATCGCCGAGGTAAGCCTCGGCAGCTGCACGACCTTTCCTAGGGCGTAATAAATATAAAAAAGCTGCACAAGCAGAGGTATTCCGCGTACAACCTCGACATAGATCGTGGCTATCCGATTGACGACCTTAACTCGTGAGAGTCTTCCGAGGCCCGCGAACAGTCCGACAACAAGTGAAAAAATAATGGACAGAATCGTGACCTGAAAAGTAGTTACAACGCCGTCCGGGACAAAAAGAAGGATCTCCAGAAATGGATCTGGAGACGCTATCGGAAGGATAATAAGGATCAGGAGTGCGCCGAAAAATGAAATATTCCAGGCCGAGAAGATTGACTTCTCGGCATCGTCTGGAATCAGAGCACCGTCTGTAATTTCAATCCTTGGCACTTTATCTATCTCAGCCACTTGTCTTCCAGCTCTTTGTCGATACCCTTGTCCTGAACGGCCTTGACGCCTTTGTTAATCAGGGCAAGAACTTCTGAATTGCCTTTTTTAACGGCGATTCCGTAGTACTCATCGGTAAAGGGCTCTCCTACAATCATGAGAGAACTTTTATAGTTATCATTCTGAAGAACGTAGTCCGCCGCTATCGGAGTGTCTGCCACAACTCCCTCGATTCTGCCGTTGGCAAGATCTTCGATTGCGAACCCGAGCTCATCATATGTTTTAAGAGTAGCGTCCGAATTGTCAATTTCTATAGCGCCTGTTGTGCCAATCTGGGCACCTACTTCCTTGCCGGCAAGGTCAGCGAGAGTCTTGTATGAACTGTCTATTGAAACGATGAGGACCTGACCTGCATTAATATAGGGCAGTGAGAAATCCATTTCTTTTTTTCTGTCTTCTGTGATTGTTACAGATGAAATGACAGCGTCGCTTTCACCGTTTCCGAGACTTGCGAAAATTCCGTCCCATGCGGTGTTTCTGATTTCAACCTCAAATCCGCCTTCTTTTGCAACAGCCTTGATGAAGTCGATATCATATCCGACTATTTTCTTGTCGGTATTTATAAACTCCATAGGAGGCCAGGTGCAGTCTGAAGCGATGATAAGCTTTGTAACTTCTTCAGCGGCTTTTGCCGTTGTGTCGTCTTTCTTTGAACATGATACGCCTACCACAAGCAGCAGAACTGCCATCAGAATTAATAATGATTTTTTCATTTTTTTCCCCTTAAACTGTTGTTTTTTGTAGAGTCAGTAATAAGAATATCAAGATTAAGAATAATGTCAATTATTCTCCATATAAAATCGACTATCTTCAGTCTTATATGGAGGATTTAAATGATCTTGGCCCTGTATAAATTGATTATCTGATCTGCCTGTTACGTCGCCGCTCTGCTTATGCGCATAGGCCGCAATGCAAATAGCCTGAAGTGTGTTGAAAATTTTTATTGAATCAGGTATAGCTAAGTGTAATGGCAGCTTTTTTTTCTATAGTTACACTTTTTATATTTCTCGCGGCAGGTATGGCTCTAGGCCAGATCAGATTTATCCGGGAGAACGCCCTTATTTCAAAGTTGTCTTCCTGGACCCTATATCTTCTATTATTTTTTATGGGTTTTCGGATCGCCTCTTGCACCGGAGCTGACCGTCTTCTTGAAATTGGCAGCATGTCGCTGGTGTTCGCTATCTCAACTGCTGCGGGTACTGCCCTGGTTCTTATAGTTATCTATTCAGCCGCACAAAGGTTTTCGGTTATGAGAAAGCCCATGACCGTGTTCGTCTCCGACAAAGATGACCGCGCAGACAACGGCCTGGAGCAGAATGACGGGTATCTATTACAGAATGTTGGCCAGTCTAGTCTTGTCAACCTCAGGGAGCCTCTCAAGCTGTTTTTTATAGTTCTTTGCGGATTTGCCGTTGGATGGTTTGTAAAGATTCCCGGATTCACCGGGGAAACTGTTTCTACCTGGATGCTGCGGTTTCTTCTGTTCGGTATAGGCATTGATATGGTTAAAAACAGCGTAAACCTGAAAGATTCGCTTGCGCGCCCCGAGACAATTTATCTGCCGGCGGGCGTAATTCTGGGTTCTCTTCTCGGCAGTCTCATCCCTGCCGTGATATTCGGCATCGAACCCGGAAAAGCCGCAGCTGTAGCCTCAGGTTTCGGCTGGTACTCGCTTTCGGGGGTGCTTATAACCGATATGGGCGACCAGATTCTCGGTTCGGCAGCCTTCGTCTCGAATATTCTCCGGGAAACAATCGCTCTGCTGACAATTCCGCTAATCAGCCGGACCCGCTTTCCGCACATCGGAATCGGCATCGCCGGCGCTACTAGTATGGATGTTACTCTACCGCTCATCGAGAAATGCTGCGGGCCAGAGGCTGTTCCCGTCTCAATTACAAGCGGAGCAGGCTTGTCGCTTCTTGTTCCTGTTCTTGTTCCCTTGTTCTTTCAGTTATAGGAGTTTTTAAAGCACTAAAAGGTCAAACTTAATAATTGCCCTAATGAGGCTGATGGTCCATAGGGTTTTATTTTTGATGCTCTGGAATCTTGCTCTGTCTGACTGCCCTCTGGCTCAGCATAACACCTATTATTACTCCGGTTGCCGCAAGCAGCTGGATGGGTGTCAGTGATTCACCTAAGAATATCCAGCCGGTGAGTATTACAACTACCGGTATGAGATTGATAAATGTAGAGGCCTTGGCAATCGTCAGTTTTGTCATCGTCCAATAGTACAGAGCAAAGGCTGTCAGCGAGACAAAAACTCCCAGATAAAGCAGAATGAGTACCAGCTGAAGCGACCATATGGCCGGATCTGTTTTGATCAGCTGGAAGAATCCCGGTGTGAAGAAGATTACTCCGGCAATAATTTGCATAGCTATTAAGGTTAATGGGCGGTATCTTCCGCTTAATTTTTTAATAATCAGGATATTGCCGGTAGCAAATATTGTAGCGGCGAGTTCTAACAGATTGCCCAGAACCGGATTCGGCGCAGCCTCACTAGAGCCCTGACTGACTGTCAGGAGGACTACCCCGAGAATTGAGATTGCAAGACCTGCAATTGCAGCCCTGCTCAATACTTCTTTAAAGAAAAACAATGAACCGATTATCGCAAAAATAGGGACCGCGGCGGCTATAACCCCTGCCTGGGTGGATGTTGTCAGCATAAGAGCCTTTGTTTCAAAAAAGAAATAAAGACATGGCTGGAATAGTACCATTGGAACAAGCAGTTTCCAGTCTCCCTTCTGGTAATTTTCCGGAATCAGCTTTTTGATAAACGGAAGAATAAATATGAATGCGCTTATCATTCTGCACCACATTACGACCATCGGGCTTAGCTCGCGCAGTACAATGCGCATGCCTGCAAATGAAAGCCCCCAGAAAAGTATGGCAAGTACCATTGCTGCTATGGGCAGCAGGCTGTGGAGTTTATTTATTATCTGTGGGCTGGTAACTGACGGCATCTGTAATCTCCTTGATGTTGAGGGGGTATCTTATGTCTCTCCTTGTTTTGAGTCAACTATTTCTGATGCATTTTAATTAGCAGGCGGGAGGGTGGAATTCCTCCAATCTTTCTGAAATTCCAACTTGAGACGTATATTGTTGCAAAGCAACAATATGGAGTATTTTGGCAACTAACTATGCAGGAAGCATTTACTAAAAGGTGTTAATAAGACTTCAAAGCTTCTTTTATAAAACTTTAGTTTTAACTAATCGAGTTTTGAAAGAAGCTTTGTTAATAATGATATTTATATTCTGCAATGACGATCCGGTGCTTGATCTTTATGGGTTAATAGGGCAAATTCCTTCTAACTTCAATTATATCAAGTAGACAGAAGAACCGGTTTCGCGGTTCATAATATTAAGGAGACAGTTTTGTATAGCTCTTTTTCCAGACAGCTGAGTATATCAGCCGCTGTTCTGGTACTTTTTCTGCTTCCGCTTTTACATGCGGGCAGTAGTTTTGACAATGAAGTCTCGGCTTTTTCAGCCGGCATTACTGATGAAGTAACAATAGGGAAGGATTTTCCCATTTCCACTGCGGCTGCAGATATGAATCTTTATTCACCTGAGGATTTCCTGAAGAGGGTGGTAGTGTCCGATAATCAGGACCTGGGCCTTGCTCTATATGATGATCCAGCTTTCAGGGAGCGGATTCTGCTTTATTATCAGGGAATTACCGGCTCAAGAGAAGTAGCCGATGCTGTTCTCCGGAACTCTTTCAAGAATCGAATTCCTTTCACTCTGGCGTTTTCCCTGATGTGGGCCGAGAGCCGATTTGATCCGAGGGCTATTAATCGGAATTCCGTGACGATAGACAGGGGCCTGTTTCAGCTTAATTCCGCATCTTTTCCGGAAATGAGTACCACGGAATTCTACGATATAGAAACAAACGCCGCTACGGGGCTGGCCTATCTGCGGTATTGCCTCGATATGGGAGAAACCGATATTATCGCGCTGGCGATGTATAACGCAGGACAGTACCGCGTTAACAGCCAGGGAGCTCCTCTTATGACGCTTGAGCATATCTCGAATATTCTAAATTTCAGGAAACAGCTTGAGCGTGATTTTGACCGTTTCATCTCTCAGGAGGGGAAAATTCGAACCGATAAGGCTTCCGGAAAAAACCTCATTCCGGCTGCTGTCTCAAATAGCAAACCGCGGAAAATAGGCCTCTGATTTAATCCCGATCTCTGCGGGAATAGCAGTCATCGGTGTTGACACCGACCGGTTAGTCGATTTAGAGTTCAGGAATGATTATTATTTTAAACAGAGATATCAGGAAGGATCAGAAAACAGCGATCTTCAATTACCTTGAGAATAAGGGTTTCAAGGTCAAGGAGATAGTAGGCGAAGAGGAAACTGTCCTCGGCGCGGTTGGAGCTGTCTCCATTGATCCAAGAAGCGTAGAACTCCTTGCCGGTGTTAAATCGGTAATACCCATTTCGAAGCCATATAAACTGGCCTCGCGAGAGCTTAGAAAAGAAGATACAGTCGTTACTATCGGCAATGTTAAAATCGGCGGTCCCCGGGTCGCAGTTTTTGCGGGGCCCTGCGCCGTAGAATCAGAAGAGCAGATTATGGAAGCCGCCGAGGCTGTTTTTAATTCCGGCGCGGTTATTTTGCGCGGCGGTGCGTTCAAGCCGAGGACATCGCCCTACGCGTTTCAGGGCCATGGCGAGAAAGGGCTTAAATGGCTGAAAGCCGCCGGTGAGAAGTATGATATGCCGGTTGCAACCGAGATAGTATCACCAGCTCACATAGATGTTATGCGTGATTATGTAGATATATATCAGATAGGTGCGAGGAATATGCAGAACTTCGAACTCTTGAAGTCTGTCGGAGAACTCGGAAAACCAGTAATCCTAAAGCGCGGAATGTCGGCGAGAATTGAAGAATGGCTCATGGCCGCGGAATATCTTCTTGCCCACGGCACCGATGATGTAATTCTCTGTGAGAGAGGGATTAGAACATTCGAAAATTATACCAGAAATACCCTCGATATTTCGGCAATTCCAATAATCAAGAAGCTGAGTCATCTTCCGATAATTATTGATCCGAGCCACGGCACAGGTCTTCGGGAAAAGGTTCACCCAATGGCCCTGGCTGGAGTAGCAGCCGGTGCCGACGGTCTTATGATTGAGGTTCATCCTCATCCGGAAGAGGCACTCTCGGACGGGCCGCAGAGTCTTTACCCTGAGCAGTTTGATAAACTGATGAAGGACATCCAGGCCCTGGCCCCGGTTATCGGAAAAGAAATTGAGCGTCCCGTAAGGAAGAGTTTCATAGTGCATAAACTTGCCGACAGAGACGCCGCCGAAGATGGCGGAGATCTGCGAGTTGCATACCAGGGAGAGCCCGGAGCCTACAGTGAGCTTGCCGCGGCCGGACACTTCAGCGGAAAGGCTCTATCCTTCAGGCCGTCCAAGAGCTTTGAAGCTGTATTTGATTCTGTCCTGACCGGAGCCTCCGATTACGGCGTTATTCCGGTGGAGAACGCTCTTACAGGCTCAATACATGAATGTTTTGATCTATTTCTCCGTTATCCGGATATCCGGATTGTCGGTGAGAAGCAGATAAGAATACAGCATAACCTGATTGCTCTGCCCGGCACCGCGATTACGGATATCAAAAAGGTATATTCTCACCCCCAGGGACTTATGCAGTGCGCTAAATTCCTTGAGACTCTTGATGTAGAGCAGGTTCCCTATTATGACACCGCCGGCTCGGTCTCTTTTGTCGCCCAGCAGAAGTCAGGAGAGCTCGCCGCTATTGCGGGCGCTGGAGCTGCCGCCGTATATGGACTGGAAATCTTGAAGGAAGGGGTAGAAACAAATCCCTGTAACTTTACCCGCTTTTTTATTATTGCCCGCAGCGAGCATCCCGAACCTGAAAATACTAACAAGGCCACTATAGTTTTCTCTGTTCCTGATGAGAAGGGAAGTCTCTGCGGTGTTCTGCAGGTAATGGATTCAAACGGACTAAATATGAAGAAGCTTGAGTCTCGCCCCATTCACGGTAAACCCTGGGAGTACATGTTTTATTCGGATGTTGAGATTAAGGATCCTGATGATTTCATCAATATTGCGTCTAAGAATATCAGGAAAGCTACCGAGGATTTCCGTGTCTTAGGGATTTATAAGGCTGGCATATAGGCCCTGATAGCTGGTTCTTTATGGGTTTTTTAAAAAACAGGCCATGGCTGCCTCCGGCGGTTATTTGAAGCCGCCGGAGAGCCGGGTCTGATATTCAAGCCGGCGGTTATTTGATTTTATTATGCTGCTCTGAATGTCGTTCAGATCAAGCCTGATGCCCTTCATGGATCCGAGCTTTGCATTGTTTGCCCTGTCCCGGAGGTGTAGGTCAAGTAATGGAAGCTTCTTAAGGCATCCATAGAGAATCTTGATGTGTCTTGTCAATTCTTTTGTCAGTTGTTCGGCGGATAATTTCTGAATGCGCAGGAACTCATTACTGCTCCTGTTGCCGTATCCTAGCAGCAGCTGTCCTTCTTCGGTTAAATTGGAAATGTATTCATTGAAATTTATCCTGACGCTGTTACATGCCTCCTCGGCAGGATTGAAAATGACAACCTTGTAAATTCTCGACTCATCTTCGTCCGAAGGTTTTTTTCTGAAGAAAAGAAGAAGCCTCTGGAAAAAACTAAGCCTCTTGTCTTCAACAATATGGGCGTTGATGTTGAGTTTCTCTGAAATATTTATCAATGCCGGCCCCGCTCCGGCGAGCAGTCTGAATCCCTCGAGAAGCAGCTTTGTATTAACCTCCGCCTCGGCTCCGGAGTCCTGGGGTTTATCCTCAATTACTGTCTTATTTGTCCCTATGGCGGTAAGTACCGCCTCTCTAAGCCGCTCGGATTGTTCTGAGTAATCTTCTCTGAATATTTCTTTAATGAGTACAGGATGGAAAGGCTTTTCTCCCATCGCGGTCTTGAACTCTTTTTTTACTGATAGAACGGCTTCATCAGGCGCTCCGTTGATTAGATCCGGCGTGACTGCCGCCGTCATTATTATCCTGTCCCGTATTTCCAGTTTATATTCTTCGCGCAGATAAATACTCAGATCCTCTATCGCGCAGATTAATCTCGAGGTCAGGAGAGCAAGACGGTTCTTTCCATCCACGAATACGCTGAGACTTAGACTGTCATTTCCGGCCGAGAGAGCGTTCTCTATTTCCACCAGGATCTTCTCATTTGGAGATACTGAAGATTGAGACATTGTGTTCCAGTTTATGTAGCCGAAGAAATCCTTGAGTCCTCTTACTTTGTCCTGATTCAGAGATTCAAGGCTCAGCTCGTAATAATTTTCCAGATAGATAAGTTGCTTAAGATAGTCCGAGAGCCTGATACTGATTTCTTCCCTCCAGGCTTTACCCTTGATAGGGGCTGAGGAGGGTAGTTTAAGTTTGTGGGCAGGAATACATCCCGCGTAGATATCCTTGTTGAGAAGTCCGCCGCGAATGAGAGTGCTTAGTATCGCCTCGAAGGTTTTTCGGTACTCCGAGATGGACTCGGAAACGATCCCAAGAACATACTGACTGATGAATGTTCGTTTTTCATCGATTATGGCCCGGAGCCTCTCTGAATACTCTCCGCTTGATTCTTCCATACAATAAAGGTTATAAGAACATGAGTGATTTATCAAGCAATAGATTTTTAAATTGCAAATATAATTAAAGAGGCGGGTATGGGAGAAATAGCGGGATTCATGAAGGAGAATCTGATAATCGGAGTGCTGTCTACCGAGAATGCCTCAGAGCAGGATCTCCGGACTGAACTCGAGATTGAATTTGGATCGGTAGATTTTGTCAGTAAAAGGCTGGAATTCAACTTTACCACCTATTATGACGACGAGATGGGGCAGGGGATTGAACGGTGGTTTTATTCATTTGAAAAACTTGTGGCTCCAGAGCAGCTTCCTGCTGTCAAGATAAAAACAAATGAGATTGAAAACCGTCACCTGCGGGATGGAAACCGAAAGGTTAATCTTGATCCCGGCCTCCTTGATCTGAACCGCCTGATTCTTGCGACAACTAAAAATGTAGGACACCGGATACCCTTGAGCCTTGGGATTTACGGAGAGATCACCCTCATATACATGAAAAAGGATTTTCACCCGCTAAAGTGGACATATCCTGATTATCAGAGTCCTGAATATATTGAAATTCTAAAGGAAATCCGCACTCTCTACCGCCTGAAGATTAAAGAGCTGAGGGAATTTTAAAAAAACTGATTTTAAATTGCTCTTCCTGAAGCAGGGGAAATAAAATCCGGTTTAATTCTATGTGAACCGGATTCTTGCCCTCTTCCTAGCCATTTTTCTCTTATCCGCCTGTAGTTTTTTTAGTGAGAAGGTGGAGATCTTGCTCCGGTTTCCTGAACTACCGGCAGCCGCCCGAGCCTCAGTTTCCTGGATTCTGGTCTACCCTGAATCGGTGAGTGCAGACATTCCCTTCTTCAATGAAATATCCGCGCCTGCCGGCTGTGATGAGACTGCTCTTAGCCTGGCAAGGGGTATCAATCTTCCAGTGCTCGCCTATCCGGTATTTGACCTCGGTAGAGGGCGTAAGGTTCGCGGAGGATTCCCGGCGGCCTCGTTCTTTCCCCTAGATCTCGATGACACAAGGCGGCTACAGCTAAGCTGGGAAAGCGGAGCCGCGGCCGAGATTATCCGCTGCTGTTCATTAAGCAGCCCGCTGTACCGAGGGTTTGATATAAGCAGGTTCAGAGAAGTCCTTGCAGCAAAGGCGGTAGAGGAGGCCGGCGGTGACCTCTGGATGATTGATCCCGAACCCATTCTCTGCCGCCTCGGCTACGGGATTTTTCGGGAGTCCGCCGTGAGAACCGCCGAGGTGATGGAGTTTCAGGTTCCTGTTCTCGGCGGCGGCTATGCTTCAGACAATCCGTTTTTGCCGGAAGCCGAAGTTCAGCCGGGAGGGGTGCTGCAGGTGAGCGTGCCGATTAATAAAAAAACCGCCTTCATCGGTGAAGGCGGCGAAATTATATCAGTTTATTTTAATAATTCACTCTGGTGCTGGAGCAATTCCGCTACGGGAGCCGGAGAATCCGGGAGGAGGTAAGAGGTACGGCCCCGCCTTCTGTCATCAGGAAGTCATTCTCGAGCCTCGTGCCCCCCTCTTTCGCATCGTAGAGTCCCGGCTCGATTGTGAAGATCATTCCCGGAAGAATAGGCTTGTCATAGATATCCTTGTCCTTTATTCCCGGGGACTCGTGAACATCAAGGCCGACTCCGTGCCCGAGGCCGTGCGGCATGACATATCCGCCCGCGGCAAAGTGTTCGTCCACCTTCCTTGCCAGCTTCGCGGCGGATATTCCGCTCTCGGCAGCTTTAGATGCGAGATCGTAGGCTTCCTGAACGAGGGTGACCATTCTCTCCTGTTTGTCTGAAAGAGTCCCCCGGCAGACTGTTATAGTAATGTCGGTGCAGTAGCCCTTGTATTTAAGGCCGCAGTCGATGATTGAGAGTCCTCCCGAGGATCCGACGGCAGTATCACCGATTGATCCCGCTGTGTAGGACGGGAAGGCGTGTATTCCCCACGAGCGGGAGGCGCCAGCAGCCAGGGTCTCGAAAGAGGATCCCTCGGCTCCGAGCCTGCGGGATTCTGCTTCGATAAAGAGAGCGGCATCGAGCTCGGTTTTTATCTCGCCGCTCTTGAAGCCTCCGCATAGTGCATCAATCATCCGGTTTGTCATCTGGCCGGCTTCCCGGTAGATTTCAATCTCAGTCTCATCCTTGACAGCTCTCATCTCCAGGAGTTTCTCGGCGGCCCCGTTAGTTCTGCAGACTATCTCGAAGGCCGGCAGGCCGCCTGAAATCTCGATGTACAGTAGGTGGGGCGTCTGTGAGGATAGCTCAATTCGACCTGCTGAGAGCTTGTCTTTGCACAGCCCTGATACAGCTTTAACCGGGTCTCGCTCATACTCGCTATAGCCGATAATTTCTCCGGCCGAGGCCATTTTACCGGCGAGAATCTCATCCCACGGAAGCAGCACACTCTTTCCTTCTTTGAATATTATGAGCAGCGCATCCGACGGCATGCCGGAGAGGTAAGCCAGATTCGCACTGCGTCTTCCCTCCGAGTCTTCGATTACGACGGCATCGATATTCTCATCCGCCATCCAGCTGCATAAGTTGTTCACTCTTGTTTTATAGGGGTTGTTTACCATTGTCATCTCCATTTTTCTCAGAGGCTAAATAATAAGTCAGCATAGGCTCTCTGTCAATCAAACAAGCACCCTTCACTATTATAGAATGCAGGGTAGGCGGGCTTCCCGATGATCGATGCACTCATTCAGCCATGCTCCCGATATTTATGGTATTATAGCTGAAGTATTTATCCATTGGAATCGGGAGAAAGTAGGGTGATTAAAAAGCGTCTGAGCAGATTAAAAAAAATGGTACAGGAGTATCCTCGCCAGTTCTGGATTCTAATTGGCTCCTCATTTATCGACAGCCTCGGCGGGACAATTTTATTTCCGTTTTTTACTCTCTACATTACAAAACGTTTTGGAATAGGAATGGCCCAGGCCGGAATACTGCTGGCGATCTTTTCCCTGTCGGGGATGGCTGGCAGTCTTGTCGGCGGAGCGCTGGCTGACAGGCTGGGCCGGAAGATAATGATTATTTTGGGCCTGTTGCTTAGCGCAGGCAGCAGCCTCGTAATGGGATTCATCAATGAGCTTGAGGTCTTCTACTTTGTTGCCGTCATTGTCGGGCTTCTATCTGATATAGGAAGGCCCGCGAGAGAAGCGATGATTGCTGATCTCCTTCCGGACGAGCAGAGAGCGGGAGGCTTCGGCGTTTTTCGGGTGATTCATAATCTGGCATGGGTAATAGGTCCATCGATAGGCGGATTCCTGGCAGCCAGATCGTACATGTCTCTGTTTGTAACCGATGCCGTCATGAGTACAATTACCGCTCTCCTTATCCTCCGGTTTATATTTGATACAAAGCCGCAGAAAGCAGAAGAGCATGAGCATCAGAGTTTTCGGGCCATTCTTGCAGGTTACAGACATGTTCTTAAGAACGGGATCTTCGTTGCCTTCGTTCTGGTATCCTTGCTGATGCTTCTTGTATATCAGCAGCTTTACAGTACCTTCTCGGTTTTTCTGCGTGATTACAGGGGCATTTCTGAAAGCGGATTCGGGATGTTGATGAGTTTTAATGCCGTGCTGGTTGTTCTTTTTCAGTTCTGGATTTCCCGGCTGGTTGGAAAACGTAATCCCTTTCTGATGCTGGCATTAGGAACGGTGTTTTATCTCTTTGGATATACAGCCTTCGGCTATGTGCACGGCTTTTTCTTCTTTCTTGGCGCTGTCGTACTGATCACCATAGGTGAAATGATTATGATGCCGGTTCAGATGTCTATTGTAGCGAAACTGTCACCGGAAGATATGCGGGGGCGTTATATGGCCGCATCCGGTTTTTCCTGGTCGGTGGCCTCTATGGCCGGACCCTGGGGCGCCGGAATGATAATGGATAATTATGATCCGAATCTTGTCTGGAAAATCTGTGGAATTATATCTCTGTTTGCAATAGCGGGTTTTATCGGGCTGTACTTCAAGAGTAGAAGGATTAAGCAGTTTTCAGGCTGAGTGGATTTTTTCACCGCCTCACAGGCGGTAAAAAATCTCCAAATCAAGTAATCGTGACAACCGGTCACGAATTGGCAATCAAAAATATCAATTTTTGATTGGTTACCTTAGATGTAAGAGAAGTTATCTGACTGCCGCAGGCAGACAGAAAATCTTCAAATCAAGTAATCGTGACAACCGGTCACGAATTGGCAATCAAAAATGTCAATTTTTGATTGGTTACCTTAGATGTAAGAGAAGTTATCTGACTGCCGCAGGCAGACAGAAAATCTTCAAATCAAGTAATCGTGACAACCGGTCACGAATTGGCAATCAAAAATGTCAATTTTTGATTGGTTACCTTAGATGTAAGTGGAGTTATTTACCGCCTCACAGGCGGTAAAAAATCTCCTGATTAAATAATTGCGATAACCGATCGCGAATTGGCAATCAAAAATATCAATTTTTGATTGGTTACCTTAGATGTAAGTGGAGTTATTTACCGCCTCACAGGCGGTAAAAAATCTCCTGATTAAATAATTGCGATAACCAATCGCAATTATTTAATAACTATATTAACTAGTTTATCCATCACGGCAATTACCTTCACTACTGTCTTTCCGTCGGTAAATGCTTTAATCTTCTCACTTTCGAAGGCAAGAGCTTCCATCTCGTCTTTGGCGGTTCCTCGGGGAAGTTCAAGCTTGTCACGGAGCTTGCCGTTAACCTGGACGACGATGGTAACCTGATCTTCTACTATGAGAGCCTCGTCCCATTTTGGCCAGTCCTGGCCGCAGACCGACGGCTCGTTTCCGAGTTTTTCCCATAGCTCCTCGGCAATGTGGGGCGTGTAGGGGGCGAGCAAAAGCAGGAATTTTCCCCAGACACCGCGGTTGAGCTTCTCTTCCTTGAACTGCTCGTTGATGAAGATCATCATCGCGCTTATGGCTGTGTTGAACTCGAGGGCGTCCGTGTCTCCGCTAACCTTCTTGATGGTCTTGTGAAGAACCTTCTCGATTTCTGAAGATGGTGGTTCATCGGTCAGAGGTTTATCGGCTGCGCGCCATACTCTGTCGAGGAAGCGGTGTACGCCGGACAGGCCCTTGGTCTGCCAGGGCTTTGATACCTTAAGCGGTCCCATGAACATCTCGTACAGCCTCATCGAATCGGCGCCGAATTCCTGTATGATGTCATCGGGGTTTATTACATTTTTCAGGCTCTTCGACATCTTGGCAATTACCTGCTCAACCTTCTTTCCTGTTGCCGTCTCAATAAACTCATTCTCATTCTTCTGTTCTACCTCATCGGTCGGAACAAGTGATTTGTTAGGTCTCTGGTAAGCAAAGCTTGTTATAAGACCCTGATTGATAAGCCTTGAAAAGGGCTCTTTGGTCTTAACAACTCCGATATCAAAAAGCACCATATGCCAGAATCTGGCATACAGAAGGTGGAGGACGGCGTGTTCGGCTCCTCCGACATAGAGATCAACCGGCATCCAGTAATCCTGGGCAGCCTCGCTGACGAATTCTTTAGTATTTTCAGGGTCAAGAAACCTCAGATAGTACCAGCATGAGCCGGCCCACTGGGGCATTGTATTTGTCTCTCGTTTTGCAGGCTCTCCGCAGACGGGGCAGGTAGTGTTCACCCACTGCTCTATTCGGGCCAGCGGTGACTCGCCGGTTCCTGAGGGCTCGTAGCTTGCAACCTCGGGCAGCAATAGAGGGAGCTGATCTTCGGGGAGCGGTACAATGCCGCAGTGTTCACAGTGAACCAGAGGTATCGGTTCGCCCCAGTATCTCTGGCGGCTGAAGATCCAATCGCGCAGCTTGAAGTTGACCGCGGCCTCGCCTGTTCCCTGTTCGCCGAGCCAGGATGTAATCTTGTCTATTGCCTCCTGCTTTCCGAGTCCGTCGAGCATTCCTGAGTTCACATGGAGACCGTCGCCGGTGAAGGCTGCCTCATCAACATCTCCGCCCTGAAGGACTTCGATAATCGGGAGATCAAAAACCTTCGCAAATTCCCAGTCACGCTCATCGTGGGCAGGAACGGCCATTATTGCACCGGTTCCGTAGGAAATAAGAACGTAGTCGGCAATCCAGACCGGAACTTTTTCGCCGTTAACCGGGTTAATAGCATAACTTCCTGAGAAGACGCCGGTTTTCTCTTTTGCAAGGTCGGTCCTCTCGAGGTCTGATTTAAGGGATGCCTGCCTTATGTAGGCTTTGACCTTATCGGCCTGTCCGGCGGTTACAATTTTATCGACAAAGGGGTGCTCAGGGGATAAGACCATGTAGGTCGCGCCGAAGAGGGTATCCGGGCGGGTAGTATAGACCTCAATCTCGTCATCGAAGTTTTCGAGCCTGAATCGGACATTGGCTCCGGTAGACCGGCCTATCCAGTTTCGCTGCATGGCCTTGATGGAATCCGGCCAATCCAGATCCTCGAGGCCCTCAAGCAGCTTGTCGGCGTACTCGGTGATCTTCAGGATCCACTGTCTGATGCTCTTCTTCTCAACCTGGGCTCCGCAGCGGTCACAGGTTCCGTCATTGACCTCTTCATTGGCGAGGCCCGTCATACAGGACGGACACCAGTTGATAGGCGCCTTTGACTCGTAGGCCAGTCCCTTCTTGTATAGCTTTAAGAATATCCACTGAGTCCAGCGGTAATATTCGGGGGAATGTGTTTTAATCTCTCTGTCCCAGTCATAGCTGAAACCGAGGCTCTTAATCTGTTTTGTAAAGTGCTCTATGTTTTTCTCGGTAGTCGATCTCGGCGGAGTACCTGTTTTGATCGCGTAATTCTCGGCCGGCAGACCGAAGGAGTCGTAACCCATGGGGTGAAGCACGTTATAGCCGTTCATTCTGAGGTAACGGCAGTAAATATCGGTGGCTGTATAGCCTTCCGGATGACCTACATGAAGGCCCGCGCCTGAGGGGTAAGGAAACATGTCTAGTACGTACATGCGTTTTTCTTTGGGGAAACTCTCGTCCTCTTCCACCTTAAAGGACTTGTTCTCTTCCCAGTATTGCTGCCATTTCGGCTCTATTTCGTTAAAAGGATATTTGCTCATGCGCGTATGATAACGTTTAGAGAAAGTCTTGTAAACATGGAAATTATGGGCGGACTTGAACGCGGAACATTAAGGGTAAAATGGAAAAACGCTGATTTTTCCTCTGCCTCTATTTGATACGGAGGAACCTGCACTTACAATCAGCTTACTTCGATAATAATCAAAGTCCTCCCCCCTCCCTCTTGTCATAAAGGCGGACATAACTTAAGATTTATCCTTATGATATCTAAAGAACCAACCTCAAGAGAGTTGAAGGCAATTCAGACTAAAAACAGGATTTATGACTGTGCATTGAAACTGATAGAACGTGACGGATTTGACAATGTAGCCATCGGTGATATCTGCAAGGCCGCAGAAGTTTCTGTCGGGCTATTCTACTACTACTTCCCATCGAAGAATGACATAATTTTTGAGCTGTACAAGCGGGCTGATGACTATTTTCTCTATGAGATAAAGAAGCGAATTTTGAGCGATGATACGCCTGGCCGGCTCCGGGAATATCTGCGAAGCTATATTGAGTTTGTTGAAAATAATGAGATAGAGCTTATTCGGAATCTATATGTTCCTACGAATACTAGTTTTATTGAAAAGGGCCGGGGAATGCAGCTTGTTCTTGAGACTGTAATCAGAGACGGCCAGAGCGCTGGCGAGATTGACGAGGCGAGGAGCCCTTCGGAGTGGGTTAGATTTATCTTTACCGTTATGCGTGGTATCATTTTTGACTGGTGTTTATATGAAGGAGCCTATGATCTCAAGGCTTATTCTGAATCTTTTATTGAGATGTTAATTCAAAGACTGAAAAAATAGATAAAAAATTATTGACAAAGATCGCCGCCGGGTTTATTCTTTCTTCAAACTGAATGTATTCAGTGAAAGTTTCAGTGATAAGGAACAATTAAATACGCGAGGAGAATCCTATGAAAAAACTAATCTTTGTGCTATTGGCAGCAGTTATTGTTTTTGCCTTTGCCGGATGCGGAAGTAAGGCTGACGCGGCATATGAGCCGGGTAAATATCAGGGGGCGGCCCCCGGAGTGCAGAAACAGGATGTAGTTGTTGAGGTAACTGTAGATTCTAAAAAAATAAAGAAAATCGTAATTTTAGAGCATCATGAATCCCCTGGAATATCAGATGCGGCCTTTAAACGAATTCCGAAAGCAATCATCGAGACGCAGTCTCTTGCTGTTGATACAGTCTCGGGTGCTACTTTTACAAGCCGGGCAATAATTGATGCAGTTTCTGAAGCATTGGGAAAAGCCGGCGGAGATCTTGAAGCTCTTTTTGAGAAGCAGGCAGTTCTGAAAGACAAGAATAAGAAAACAACAGAGTATGATGTAGATGTTGTAATTGTCGGAGCCGGTGGAGCGGGGCTTGCCGCGGCAGTGTCGGCTCATCAGAATGGTGCAAAAGTTATGGTTGTCGAGAAGATGCCCAGCGTAGGCGGTAACACAATCATGTCCGGCTCCGCCTTCAATTGCGTAGACCCCTCACGCCAGGAGCCTCTGGGTATAGAGGATTCTATCGAGAAACATTATCAGCAGACTTATGACGGCGGAGACCAGCTCGGTAAACCTGAGATGATCCGAACCTTTGTTGAAAATGCTTACCCGACTCTGCAATGGCTTGAGAGTCTTGGAATGGAGTTTAAGGATAAAATCTTTACTGTTTTAGGCGGACTCTGGCCGCGTGCGCACAAACCTGTAATGCCTCTTGGTACAGGTTACATCAAGACTTATATGGATTACGTAGAATCACATGACGGAATAGATGTAATCCTCGACACTAAGGTGAGCGAAATCATCATGAAGGACGGCAGAGTCTGTGGAGCCGTTGCAGAGGGTCCCGATGGCAAGGTTATTTTAAATGCTGCTAAGGGCGTGATAATTGCCGCTGGCGGATTTGGCGCCAATATTGAGCTTCGTGAGAAATATAATAAGATCTGGCCGTCACTTATTGAAATAAAGACTACCAATCATCCTGGCGCTACCGGCGACGGATTATCTCTTTCAGAAAATGTCGGAGCAAACTTAATCGGTCTCGAGCACATTCAGCTTCTGCCGATGGGAGATCCTGAAACTGGAAGCCTGCTTGGAAATATCGAACAGGGTGTCGAAAACAGGATATTTGTTAATCTTGATGGTAAGAGGTTTGTCGATGAGGGCGCGAGACGCGATGTCATGACAAGCGCTCTTTTTGCCCAGGAGAACGCATTCATGTATATCGTTCTTGACAGGCATTCCTACCCTACAGGAGACACGAGGAACAATTTCAATGAGACAATTGACGGTCTTGTAGAAAGCGGTAAGGCAGTTAAGGCAGACAGTCTTAAAGAGCTTGCGGAGAAAATTGGTGTTAATGCTGATAATATGATTTCCGGAATTGATGAATTCAATAAGGCTGTAGGAACAGGCGGTCCCGACGTTTTCGGAAGGACATTGTTTGATCAGAAAATTGATACGCCTCCGTTTTATGCGGGAGCCAGGAAGCCTACCGTCCATCACACGATGGGAGGAATCGAGATTAATACTAAGGGTGAAGTCCTGGACGTTGATGGGAAGATTATTCCCGGATTTTTTGCAGCCGGTGAGGCAACCGGAGGTATCCATGGGGCGAACCGTCTGGGCGGAAACGCTTTGCCGGACATAGCAGTTTTCGGTAAGATTGCCGGAGAATCGGCAGCTAATGCCAAATAATAGATAATAACAAGAGGGGCTGCCGGTGTAGGTTGGCCCCTCTCTTTTACCTTTCCTTCCTGTACCCTGCCTGTTATGGCGCCTGTTATTCTGAAAAGCATCAGTGTCCGGCTATCCTCTCTGGAGACGGCTTCTATCCCTCCTTTTTATTCAGGCAGTCAGAGTCTTCATCTGTCTGAGAAAGATTTCGGCTTGAGTGTGAACGGCGGCTTCAGCTTCGATTAAATCGTCTGCATTGTTTGGTAATTCGAAAGATGTACGTTCAAGAACATGGGAAATAACCTTCGGGATGGCAAGAAAGGGGAGCCCGCGATGGAGGAATTCATCAACTGCGACTTCGTTTGCGGCACTGAAGGCCGCGGGAAAGAACCCACCGGCATCCAGTGATTCACGAGCGAGGCGCAGACATGGAAACTTCTTCTCATCGGGAGGCCTGAACTCAAGAGAGAGCACTTTTGTAAAATCCAGAGTCTCATTAATGCCTCGGGCACGCTCGGGGTAGAGGAGGATGTGCTGAATCGCAAAGGTCATAGACGGCGGAGCCAACTGCGCAATAATCGAGTCATCACAGAATTCTACCATACTGTGGACTATACTTTGCGGATGGATAACGACGTCGATTTGGTCGGGACGCACATCAAAAAGCCATCGGGCTTCGATCATTTCAAGGCCCTTGTTGGCCATTGTAGCGGAGTCGACAGTTATTTTCGGACCCATCGACCAGTTAGGGTGACGGAGAGCGTCTTCAACAGTGACATTTTTAAGTGCCTCGAGAGATGTTTCCCGGAAAGGTCCTCCCGAAGCTGTGAGGAGAAGCCGCTTGATGCTGCTTCGCTTTGGGTTGCCTTCAAGGCACTGGAAAATTGCATTATGCTCGCTGTCGATGGGGTAGACGCGGCTGCCCGAGGCGCGTGCCGCGCTCATTACGAGGTGACCGCCGACTACGAGGGTTTCCTTATTGGCCAGGGCAATATCCTTGCCGGCGGCTATGGCGGACAGGACAGGCCGCAGGGCTATGGTGCCGGTTGTCGCAACAAGGACAATGTCGGCTTCGGGAAGGCATGCAAGACGCTCAAGGCCTTGCAGCCCGTCGCGGCAAAAGAGAGAGGTTTCCTTAACGCCGAATTCTCGGGCGATGGCGTCAAGTTTATCCCCCTGGCGGCCCGCCGCTACGCCTATGAGTTCGAGCCGGTCGCTATGAGCGCGGATAACTTGGAGCGTGCTTTCGCCAATTGAGCCGGTTGCGCCCAGCAGGACGATACGGCGTTTTGCATGTATAGAAGGGGAAGACCTGCCGGAAGAATCACCGTTCTTTCTTAATCGCCGGTGGAAATAGTTTTTCCAGTTACTTCTGTCGTTTCCGAAACCGGATTCGGGTTTCGGCATTAGAAAATTATCGTTGTCTGTCATCATTTTAAATCCTAGGCCGGAGAAAATCCATATATATCATCAGCGCGTTCAGAGTACTTTCCGGCAGTTCGGGCATCTTTAATAATCTGCTCCAATTCATTCAGGTAATCTTTAAAACGTCTGCGTCCGGTTTCTGTTAATTTACAAATAGTATAAGGTTTGTTATTTTCGTAGCCTTTAATAACTTCGAGCAGTCCAGCCTCTTTTAGTATGCTGATATGCCGGCTAAGATTACCGTCTGTTAAGCTGCATAATTTTTTAAGTTCGTTGAAATTATGACCCTCTTTCCTTGTGTAGAGTGATGCCATAATGCTGAGACGCGCTTTTTCGTGCATCAGTCTGTCCAGCCTCTCATAAGCATATCTTCCGCCGGTTTCATTGGCTTTTGTCATCCTGTCTTCCTTTCAATATCCAGATGCAGAATCAGGGCGGCAAATAAATGGCCTATGCCGAAAGTTAAACCCATACCCCAGGGTGAAAAACTGAGATTATAGCGGACCAGATAAAGTAGAACGGAGCCGGCAATAAGATAAAAGAGTGCCGCATAGCCCACCATTCTGGGAAGATATGGCCGCATGGAGAAAATCCCGAGACCGAAAAGCATGGCCCATATGCCGGGCAAGAATTCGATAGCCGAATTCTCTAATAGAATTATCACACTTGTTATTATGAACCCGGCCATTAAACTCGGTACGAACTGGAGAAAGACCTTACTCATTTGGTGGATTTCAAAATTACTGCCGCTTTTAAGATAGTTATATATGATATTTCCGCCAATTATAACAATAATCGCGCTGCCGACGGTTAGCCACTGCAGCAAAAAAATTATACTTCTCGCCGGTATTATCCACCAGGTCTGCACTGCAGCTGTTACAAAGGCGGCGATACCTACTATCAGAACAGTTTTGGGTTTGTAGCCGTAAAATACTTCTGATTTTGCCAGATGCCTGTGAATCTCGGAAATCTGATTAACTGCTTTGTTTACGTCCATCATCAGTATTTTAATACCTTAACTTTGTATTGTAAAGTGCTTTGTGATGTAAGATAGTGAATAATATCTTGATTACAGTTTTATGCTGTGTCTAAGCAGCTTTCTATGAACGTTTCAGTAAAGACATCAGGCAGAAGGCCCGGCCGGGAGATGTTTTGTTCCTGGCCGCTCTTCGGATGCGCAGAACTTCAGCAGAGCCGAATGTGCTTTGACTTTTGTCGCCCTGTAGTCGGGATAGAGTTCTTTTTTATTCGGCCTGCTTAAGACTTTTTCTTGCTTCCAAGCCGGAGCCTATGACTACCTCTTCCCCGTACAGCAGGATTGAAATGTCTTCAGTCCCGCTGTTTTTTATAGCGACAGATGTCCTGCTAACCTTGACAGTGAGTGTCCGGCCCAGATGGAACAGCTTGAAGCTGTAGGAGCTCCAGGCTTCAGGGATGGAGGGTGAGAGTTTCAGCCGGGTCTTCTCGTACCTTAAGCCTCCGAACCCCATTACGATGGCCATCCAACTGCCGCTCATGCTTGTTATGTGGCAGCCGTCCTTGGTGTCGTTATTGTAGTCATCCAGATCCAGCCTGGCAGTTCTCAAGTACATTTCGTAGGCTTTTTTCGCGTAACCCAAGCTGGAGGCTATGATCGAGTGGACGCAGGGCGAGAGGGATGATTCGTGAACGGTCCGCGGTTCATAGAAATCGAAATTCCGCCTTATAGTTTCAAGGTCAAATTCATCCTCGAAGAGAAATAACCCCTGCAGAACATCGGCTTGTTTGATGAAGGGGGAACGAAGAATTCTGTCCCAGGACCAATTTTGATTGATCGGTCTTTCGGCCGGATTCAGATCAGATGCCGTAAGATCTTCCTTGTCCAGGTAGCCGTCCTGCTGGAGGAAAATTCCAAGATTATCATCTTTTGGGTAGTGCATCTCGTCGCTGATACTTTTGAAAGTATCAAGATTCTTCTCCGTGAGCCCAAGCCGTGTTGAAATATCCGTAAACTTCTTGGGATTTTTTTTCTTTAAATCAAGGCATGAACTGTGAGTGTAGCTAAGGCACCAGGCGGCAATTCTATTGGTGTACCAGTTGTTGTTTACATTGTTTTCATATTCATTAGGGCCGGTGACTCCGAGAATCACATACTTCTCCCTTGCCTTGGAGAATGTGGCGCGCTGGGTCCAGAATCTTGATATTCCAATAAGAACGTCGAGTCCGAAGTTCTCCATGTAAGATTTATCACCGGTGCAATTGATGTAATTGTAAATCGCGTATGCAATGGCGCCGTTCCGATGGATCTCCTCAAAGGTGATTTCCCACTCGTTGTGGCACTCTTCACCGTTCATTGTGACCATTGGATAGAGGGCTGCACCGCCTGTAAACCCCAGTTTTTCGCCGTTTTCAATGGCCCTTGACAGGTGATTGTACCTGTATTTTAAAAGATTCCGGGCAATAGCAGGATCAGAGGTTCCAAGATAGAAGGGCAGGCAGTATGCTTCGGTGTCCCAATAGGTTGATCCGCCGTATTTTTCTCCAGTAAAGCCCTTCGGTCCAATGTTCAACCTGGCGTCCCGTCCGGTGTAGGTCTGGTTAAGCTGAAAAATATTGAATCGGATCCCCTGCTGGGCTGAGGTTTCGCCATTTATTTCAAGATCCGAATGAGCCCATATTTCTTTCCACTTTCGGCTGTGCTCTTCCTTCAATAATGAAAATCCGGGTATTGATTCCTCTGAAAGAGCCGCCTTTCCCAGCTGTGCAAGTTCTTCTTTTCGGTGGTCCCTCGTCGTGAGGCAGGCTGCGTATTTTTCTATGGTGAACCTGCTTCCTGCCTCAAGCTCAAGTTTGAAAGTCTTTGCAGTATAGCCTGCTTCGGATTGATCATTCATTTCAACCGGAATAGCCGGGTCGATATCGTTTATTAACAGTCTGTGCGAGGCTGTGACGCATAGGGTGAAGTCGGTTTTCCTCGTGGTCAGAGAGACTGCCATCTGCTGGTCATCTATCGTCTGGAACTGGTGATCCCAGAAGAACTCGTCATAATTCGCATCTTCGTTGTGAATATTTCCGTCCAGAAAGGATTTTACCCGTAATTTTACATTCTTATTCGGGCATGTAATCGAGTAGCTCAGGGCGCCTGTTTCCGGCCTCTCAAGGCTGACAAAACGGCAGGTATCAACTACTGCAATTGTCCCGTCGGGGAGGATGACTTTGAAACGCCTTGAAAGAATCCCGTTCTGCATATCCAGATCTCGCCGGAACTCCTTTATCTCGGCTTTTGCAAGATCCAGGATCTGATCATCAATCTGAATTTCAAGTCCGATCCAGTTTGTGGAGTTAAGAACCTTCGCGAAGTATTCAGGATAGCCGTTTTTCCACCATCCTACTATGGTTTTATCCGGATAATATACTCCGGCCATATATACTCCATGCAGGCTGTCTCCTGAGTAGGTTTCCTCGAAATTCCCCCTCATTCCCATATGTCCGTTGCCGATGCTGAAGATCGATTCGGATGTTCTGTTATATTCGGGATGAAATCCATCTTCAATAATATGCCATGGATCTTTTACTATATAATTCTTCATAAGTCAGTTTCTATCCTTTTATTGAGCCTGCGACCATGCCCTTGATGATCTTCTTCTGCGCCAGAAGGAAGAGGATTATCACCGGAATCATTGCCATCAGAATAGCAGTTAAAATTAAGTCCCATTGTTTCACATAGGCTCCGGCAAAATTTGCCACTGCCAGCGGCAGAGTCTGAATTTTGTTTCCCTTTCCAAGTATAAGCAGGGGCAGTAGAAAGTCGTTCCATATCCATATCCCGTGCAGGATGCAGATTGTCGCGTGGGTAGGGGTAAGCAGCGGGAAGATGATCCGGTAGAATACCGCCGGTTTCGAACAGCCGTCTATGGTTGCCGCCTCTTCCAGTTCGAAGGGGATTCCCTTTATAAAACCATGGTACATGAATACCGAAAGGGAGAGTCCGAACCCAAGATAGGCAAGAATTATTCCAGGATAGGTCCGCAGAAGCTTGATCCCGGTTACCTCATAAATAGTTCTGAACCAGGATATTAGAGGGAACATGACTATCTGGAACGGGACAACCATGGCCGCAACAAACATGAAAAATATAAACTGGCTGGTTTTTGTCTTGGCTCTGACAAGAACCCACCCCGCCTGGGCTGGGAGAATTGTAACCGCCAGAAGCGATACTGCCGTAATTATTATAGATGAAAGAAAGGATGAGGCATACCTGATGTTTTCGCTGGTCAGAATGGACTTCATGTTTAATAGAATCTGTCCCCAGTTTTCCGGGAGCCTCATCGGGTACTGAGTAACGCTGAATGAATCCTTTGCCGAGTTGATGAATACTATTACGAAGGGGTATAGGAAAATAACAAGAAAGATAACCATTAGTGCTTCGAAGAGGTGTAATAAGGGTTTTCTGTTCACAGTTCGATCTCCTTCTTTTTATTGATCCTCACCTGCACAAGGGTGATGATGACCAGGACAATGAAGAAGATAACAGCCCTCGCCTGGCCTGCGGCAAGGTTGTTGGAGACAAAGGCTGTTCGGTAGATGTTCATGGCAAGAAGCTCTGTTCCGTAGATGGGTTTATCCATGAATATGGTTGCAGGACCTCCTGCTGTTAGGGCATAGTTAACATCAAACTGTTTGAACGAGTTAACCAGGGTTAGAAACATGGTTATAGTAAATGCCTGGGCTATCATTGGAACTGTAATATATCGGAACCTTTGCCATGCGTTAACACCGTCAATTTTTGCCGCCTCATATAGAGAGGTAGGAACAGCTTCGATTGCCGCCACGTAAATCATCATGATGTATCCCGCGTACTGCCAGGATGCGACAATCACAAGGGCAATTACCGAGGTTCCTACTTTGCTGAGGAGGAGATTCTCCGGATCGGCAAGGAAGCCCATGAAGGGGATGGCTTTTCCGATTGCCGGAACGGCATTGTTGAAGATGAATTGCCAGAGATATCCGAGGATCAGCCCTCCGATTAGATAGGGGATGAAGAATCCAACTCGGTGAAGGTTTCTAAGCTTAAGTTTACTGGTGACTACAAGAGCCAGGGCAATAGAGACAACATTTATGGCAATTACGTTTATTATCGTAAAGATTGTTGTGATAATGAAAGAGTATAGAAATGCGGGATCCGCGAAGCTGTCGGTGAAGTTTTTTAAACCTACAAACTTAAGTTCGGCTCCTGTTCTTGCGGTGGCATTCCAGTCAGTTAAAGAGTAGAATGCCCCCACAAAAAATGGTATTACTATTATCATCAAAAATGCCAGCAATACTGGAGCAAGAAACAGCCAGAATGTAAGGTTGTTCCCGTTTATTTTTTTCATAATAACTCCTCCTTTAATCTTGTTTTCCGGTGAATAAAAAGGCGTCCAGTCCGGACGCCTTTTTATTATAAATCAAGACTTATGCAGCCTAGTGAACGTCCTTTTATTTGAGACCTTCGAATGCTTCTGTCATGTAACGAATAAACTCTACCTTACCGATTGAACCGTTGGCAAACTGGTTGTAGATGGGGGCCAGACTCTGGTCTCTGAAGTCGTTTGTGAAATAGTACTGGCTCCAAGAGTATACCTTTCCTGCTGCTGCCCACTCTTGAACTGATTTAGAGAGCTTTCCGGCGGGATTGAGAGTTACATTTGAATAAGCTGGAATCATTCCGGCTTCATTAACCATGTAGTTGTTGCCTTCGTCAGTGAAAACCATATCGTTTAAAAACTGTTTGGCAGCTTTAATATTCTTTGATTCCTTGTTGATTACATAGAAGGAGGGTGCTGCAACGAAGATGCCTTCAGTCGGGGTGGACATTGAGCCGTGGGGCGCAAACGCCATGTCAAAAGTAGCATTGGCTGATGCCATATTAGGATCTGTCCAGTTGCCCTGGTGGAGGAAGGCTGCTTTTCCGGTTGCAAATGCGCCAACCTGAGAGTCGTAGTTACCCGTTGTCAGGACTGTTTTATCCGCATAGTTAAAAAGAAGTTCTACCCAGTCGGCGTATTCGGAGAGTCTCTTTTTATCAACCTTTCCTGCGAGAAGGTCGTTTACTACCGATAGATCGCCGTATGGAAGACCGTTTGACAGCAGGGAGTTGAAGTTGTGATGTGCAGTTACCCAGCCCATGTCTGCGCTTGCCGCCATGGAAATAACAGAATCAAGTCCGAGTTCGGCTTTCATGGAGTCTATCTTGGCGCATGCGGTTTTGTATGCACCGATGGTTGTCAGGCCTGCGGGATTTACACCTGCTTTTGCGAGAATGTCCGCATTGTAAGCCATTCCCCAGCCTTCAACAGCAACGGGAAAACCGAATACTTTACCGTCTTTAGTAAAAGCTACCGAAGTTTTTTCTACCCATGCCTCATCTGAAAGGTCGAGAATTATTGATTCCCATTCTTTATAGTCTTCTACTCCGGCAATGATGAAGATGTCGGGCATTTCGCCTGCAGCATAATCAGCTCTGAGCTGCTGGCCCAGGTCAGCGCCTGTGGACCCGCCGACAGATTTGATTGTAATCTCGGTTCCGGACTTTCCGGTCCAGATCTTGCCATAGGCTTGAAGTGCGGCATCGATCTCCGGCTTGTTCTGCATCATGGTTATGGGAGCTTTGTTGTTTTCTTTACTGCACGAAAAGAATATTCCGGCTGAAAGAATTAGTACTAAAAGTACTATTAAGATCCGTTTCATATTTAAACACCTCTTTTAATTAATTAGTGAAAGCGTTTGCGCATCACTAATTAATTTATACCACCGCAGGTGGGTGGCGTCAAGAAAAAGTTTTTAAAAGTATTAGATATCTCAATAAATGGCTGTTTAAATACCGAAAATCAGGAGATGTTCAAATGTTATCTATTTCAAATGCGAAAACGGTTGCACAAAATATTATGCGGGCTTATGATATGTCAAGGTCTGATTGCATAAGGTGGTGAAGTCGTATAGACTTTCCGTTCCAGGGGGGGGGTAATTTGGGAGCCAATATAAAGGATGTAGCTAAATTTGCTGGGGTTTCCCCTTCAACGGTATCCAGGGTAATTCACGATAATTCCAGAATAAGTCAGGCAACCAAGGAAAGAGTACGCAATGCCATGGTAGAGCTTGGATATGTGCCCAATGCCGCGGCCAGCTCCCTGGCAGGCCGAACTCCCAGAACTCTGGGCTTGGTTCTTCCCAACAATCCAGGCGAGCTGTTTAAAAACCCATTTTTCATAAACGCCATGCGCGGAATATCAGTATACGCCCAGGCGAGAGGGTATTTTCTATTGTATTCATTTTCCAGAGACGAGGAGGATGAGATCCAGTTTATCCGGAATTACATTAACAGCGGGTGGGTTTCGGGTGTGATCCTTCTTGCGGCAAGAAAAGATGACAGGTGCGTTGATTACCTCAAATTATCAGATTTCCCCTTTGTTCTCATCGGTCATGCCGCAGATCCTCTGACCACCTGCTGGGTTGATAATGATAATTTTCAAGCCATGTATCAGGTTGTAACCTATCTCCTCGAAAAGGGACATCGGAAGATCGGTTTCCTTGGAGGGCCGGAAACATTTAGGGTCACTCAGGACAGGTATAACGGATACATCCAGGCCCTGAAGGGTAGGGGGTTTCCTCTTGAAGAGGAGCTGGTCTTCATGGGAGATGATTTTACTGAAGACTCCGGCATGAAGGGCGGTAAGGAAATTCTGGGGAGCATTATGCCGGACGCGATAGCAACTACCGATGATCAGCTGGCCTTCGGTCTTCTGAAATATATGGAAGAAAACGGGATTGAAGGGATAGCTGTGACCGGATTTAACAATACAGTCCGGGGAATATATCAGAGGCCCGGTTTGACAAGCGTCGATGTAAATGCAGACCTCCTGGGCGAGAGGGCTGCAGAACTTCTTATAAACCTTCTTGAGACTGATGAATCCGAGCGGCAGAACCTAAGCCCTAACCATTATTTTGTAGAGACCAAACTGATCCCCCGGGAAACAGCATAATAGATGAAGCTTAAGAGCCGGCATTCTACTGGGCGGAGGTTTCCTTCCTCTGCCGCAGCGACAGCAGACAAGGGAGCAGGATGAGCGATGCGAGGGAAGTCGTAAGCATGGTCAGCGCGATTATCCAGCCCATGTCGTTTATGATTCTATAGGCTGAGAGCAGCAGGATTAAAAACCCGATTCCGACCGACAGTGCATTTGAGAGAATTCCGCGGGCGGATTCTGCGACAGCGTTGACGAGTGAGCTTTGAAAACTTCCTCCCTTTCGGCGGAGGAGCTGGAGCCGCGAGAAGATGTGTATCGAATAATCTATCCCGACACCGAGTCCCACCGCGGCAATTATTGCCGTTGCCGGATTAAGTGAAACCTTAAAAACCCACATCACTGAAAAATTAAAGAGGACGGCAATCATCACCGGCAGCGCTACTATCAGACCGCTCAGGAATGAACGGTAGATGAGAGACAGAACCAGCAGGATTATCCCGAGGGTCATGCTGAGGCTCATCAATTGGCTCTTAACTATTACTCTGCCGTTACTCAAGCGCAGGTAGTCTCCGGCAAATCCTACTTCAAGTCCCTGGTTCCTGAACAGGTCAAGATCCCCGTCAATATCCCGGAGCAGGGTCTCCATCACTCTCGTGTTTGAATCATTAATTCTAACCATGATTCGGGCCCGGCTGAAATCCTCGGTAACATAGGATGATAGCATTGAAGACCTATTATCATCTCCGGTTGTTATTATCGTGATCAGGCGGTTGAGGAAGTTCTGGTTATCAGGAATGATGAAATAATCCGGGTTTCTGTCTCTCATTGTGTAGAAGAGGTAGCTTACCGTATCACTCAGCGATACGCTCTGGCTGACCTCCGCCCTGGTTTCGAGTTTCCTCTGGAGGACCGCCATACTTTTCAGCATAGAGAGATCGCGAAAGGTTCCCTCCTCTCCTTCAAGAACTATCTGCAGAATTGATAGTCCCCCCATCTCTTTCTCTATCATTTCAGCAGTCTGTCTAACGGGATTGTCGGCCTTGAAATAACGAATTTCATCGGTATCGGTATTGATATTCAGCATGCCGCCGACTGAGATTCCGAGTACAAGGATCGAAGCGATGATGACGGGAATCCTCCATCTTATGAAGAATACTGTAGCTTTTTCTATCTTCTTCAACAGGCGGTACTGCCTGTTGTAATGAGTCCGCTCTTCGTGTTTTTTTGAAGGTTTGTACCAGGAAAAAAGGACAGGAATGAAAAAGAGCGAGAACAGCATGGCGCTCATAACCCCGAAGGAAAGAAAGAGCCCCATGTTCCGGAGAGACTGTCCGCTTGAAAAGGCGAATGAGGCGAAGCCGAGGGCGGTAGTCAGGCTAGTGAGCACCACCGGTTTCCAGAGATCTCCGATTGTACGGATGATGGCCTTGCGCGCGCTCATGCCGTGGTGCATGAAGTGGAAGGCTTCGCTTACTATGTGAATGCCGTCGGCGCAGGAGATCGATATCAGAATAACCGGAATTACCGTCTCGGTGATGGTCAGCGGGGAACGCAGAAGTCCCTTGAGTCCGAAGGTCCAGATTACCGACATCAGTGTTATGAGAAGCGGAATCAGCATCCCCCGGAAGCTCCGAAGGATGTAGAGGAGCATCAGTGCTGTTGCCAACACCGCAATAGGAAACAATAGGTAGAGATCGTTGGCCATCTTGTCCATAATCTCTGCATTTACTATCGGATGTCCCGAAAGAAGAATCTCAGTACCAGGATATTCCAGCTGGTATTTTAGGGTCAGGTTTTCAACCTGATTAACCAGAGACCGTAGTCTGTTTTCTGAGAGAGCAAGCTCGCCGGAGACCGGAGCCATTATAACGGTTGTAGTTCCTTCGGAATTTACAAGCGTTCCGGCTGCAAGCGGATCTGTTTTCATGAAAATTGACAGCTCTGTCAGTGCTTCGTTCCAGGAAGAGTTCCCTGCACCGGGAGTTTCGAAACCGGATAATGTGAGCAGGCTTATGACTTTACTTTCCTCTATGTCTTTGATTAACGCCAGGCCTTCGGAGAATCCCTGAATCAGCTCAATGACGTCTTTTGTGTAAATACCTTCCTGGTTTTTGATTAGAATTATCACTTCATCCGAGGAGCCGAAGTCTTCTTCAACCGATCTGTTAAAAAGAAAATCCGGATCTGTTTCAGGAAGGACGGAGGAAAAACTGCCGTCAATGCTGAGATTTATTAGATTGATTCCCCAGAAGATTGTAATGATAATTCCTGAAAACAGAACCTTTTTCCGGTGTCTGATAAGTAAATCTATGATATTAGTCATGCTGAGGATACCCCTGATTAATTATTCGCCATTAGCCGTTCTGATGCAAGTAAGCGGTTAAGAATTAGGGGGATAATATCAGATCTTCTGCGTCTTTGTCTGCCGGCAGGAAATTTCGGGCATTTATAATACCGGCAACAATTCTGTTGTACTTCTCAATCTGGTTCGGGAACTTTATTATTATCACTATGTGCATTATTATTGCCGGAATGCTAGCAGTTAATCTTGAGAGAAGGAAGGAAAAATGAAAATGAAAAAAGAAATTGAGAAGCTCGAAAATCATATCTCAGCCCTCTACGAAACCTATCATGATATAGATGAAATAACCGCATCGATAAAGCTGTCAGAAGACAGCTGGTCGATTAAAGAAATCTTCGGTCATCTCATTGATTCCGCTGCTAATAACTATCAGCGGTTTATCCGGCTTCAGGAAACCTCCAACCTAACGTTTCCGGGCTATGATTATAACTGGATTGAAATTGTCAAATATAATGCCTACCCCTTCGCTCAGATTATTGAATTATGGAAACAGTATAATCTGCTGCTCTGCCATATTATTGATAATGCAGATAGTGAATCACTGAATAATACATGGCAAATTGAGGGGAAATCACTGAATCTGGAGTTTCTCATAGTAGACTACATCGAACATCTGGAAATCCACGTTGAACAACTGGAGAAGAGATATCTCGAGGTAATGAAGTCGGTGGAAAATGAATAAAACAGTCTCATCAGTGTAGTTATTAGTAGCCTGTATTAAAGGAGAACTTTATGTTTTTAATAACCTCAGCAGCAGCGATTCTTTTAAGGAACTCAAGTGGACGAGGCCGGGTGATGAGGTTCATTTAGTATTTCCTCAGGGTGATGCCGGAACCCTTTCGATTCGGCAGTTCGATAATTTAATGATTAACCTGGAATGAAATCAATGGGTGAGATGAAGTTTAAACTACAAGGTGGAGTGAAGAGTTTGCTGAGGATCTGAGGCGGAGCGCCGACAACCCGAAGATGGTAGAGAATCTGAGAAACATCTTCCCGAGTCCCTGTACAATTGATGCCTCTGTATAAATTTTTTAAGTTGTTCGGGGTTTCCTGATCTTGTTCAGATACACCTGTGTCGTTTCATCTTCAGGAAACTTTTCTTTAAGGCTAAGGAAGGCCGATCTTGCCTGATCAAATTTCTTTTCATCCAGAAGCCTGACGGCCAGCTCGAATTCCGCTTTGTATTTCATTTTCTTCTCAAGCAGGGGAGCATTGTCTCCATTGAATAGTTCGTATATGGAGATGAGCTTCTGTTTTCCCTTGAGAGGGATGTTTCCTACCGACCTTACATGGGCAAAATCTTTGTTTTCAAGTGCGTTATAAGTATCCTCAGAGATTGCGATATTGAAGCTGTACTCTTTAGTAACTGATTCCAATCTGGCACAAAGATTAACGGCGTCAGAAATAACGGTTCCGTCCATTCTCTCGGCCTCGCCGATAGTGCCGAGCATAAGTAATCCGGTGTGAATGCCAATCCCGATTTTTACCGGAGGATAGCCGCAGCTGTCTCTGTGCATGTTGTAAATCTTCAGCATATCCAGCATCTTAACTGCGGCTTTAACAGCATTATCTGCTTTGCCGGGAAACAGAGCCATAATACCGTCTCCAAGATACTTGTCAATAAAACCGCCGTTCTCTCTTATTACCGGACAGACCCTGTCGAAAAAAGAATTCAGGAAATCAAAAATATCATGAGGAGCCATTTTTTCGGACATTGAGGTGAAATTTCTGATATCGAGAAAGATAATACTCATGATCATCTGAGTATGATCACCAAGAGCAATGTCGGCAATTTTTTCCTTTTTCAGATATTTGAGAAATTCTGCCGGGACAAAACGTCTAAACGATTGATTAGTCACAGTCAACTCACGTGAAAGATTTTCTGCCTGGGAAAATGCTATTGCGATCTTCCAGGTCATCAGGCTTGCCTGGGTAAGGATGAAAAGTCCCAGTCCCAACGGGGTCATATGAAATGTCTGTATAATATTCTGAGTATAGAGGATATCATTTATAGCTGCAGCGAAAAAAACAACGAAGCCGATAATGGTTATCCTGGCAAAAATATTCTTGTTTTTCGAATAAATAACTAAGGCGGTAACAATATACAGGCAGCCGAGTACTGAAAGGATCTGGTAATATGTAAGAAAGAATATGTAAACACGATGGCGGAGGAAAACAGCAAGTAGAATAAAAATCAAGCTGATCAGGTAAGATGGGTATTCAAGCCATCGGGAGACCTTCAGTGGAAAGGCTACCGCAATAAAACGCATGAAAATAGGAAAAGCGAGATAATATGTAATATGTCCTGCAGCCGTGATGAATTCCATGGATAGGCCGGGGAAAAATATTAAGATAAGATACTCCCCGTAAAGAATTGTTCTGAACGATAAAACAGTGCAGAAGAGTCCGAAAAAAAGAGAACTGTAATCAATTCGCCGGCTTATAAAAAAACTGATATAAAGTAGTCCCGTAATAAAATATACGCCGAATAGAATTGCTTCTATAAGCTCCTGCCGTGTCTTTTTTAGGCTTAGAACAGTATAAGGACTTATCTCTGCCGCATCGGTCAGCCCGCCATGAAAGTCATCCTGATTTGAAACCTGAATCAATATATCCAGCTTTTGCACTTCAGGAAGAGGCAGTACTCTGGGCGGCATTACCGAATAGGACTCCTTAGAGTGAACCAGGCTTACAATTCCGCTTTCCGCAAATAGGCTGCCGTTCACAAACATCCGGTAATGACTAAGCGTAAAAGGAATAGAAAGGCCGTAGGTCACCTGGTCAGCTGGAAGATATACAGTGGCATGATAGGTTCCATAGCCGAATATGGGATATTCCTTATTCAGACTCCAGGCCTCTGGCAGATTGATTATATCTTTTTCCTCCGGCAGCATCTGTCCAGGTGAAATCAGCGTATTCCAGTAGAAATCCCACTGCCCTTTCAGCTTGAAGGGCCTTCCTGAAAATTCCTGCTTCGACAGATCGAAAACAGAGTTGGATGAATTTAGTGTTTCTCCGAAAACCGCACCCGAACAGAAGAGGCAAAGAATAAAGAGATAGGCTGCAATTCTGGTAATTTCATATTTTTCCCGCATTCTGTGTTTTCCTTGAGGTTTCAGTCACTAATTGTAGAAAATACAATCCTTATAGTCAAGGAAGGGATCTTCTGACTTGTCCTCCGCCGGCAGCCTGTTTTCACAACTTTGGCCTGTCTGTAAATTTTGGCGGTAACTTTGAACACTTTATCCAGCTCACTTAAGCGTGATGTAAACAAGTTTAAAGCGGATGCACAATAAAGATTATTTTTTAAGGAAATCGTCCAGATCTTCGAGTGAAATATATCCGAGTTCCATAGCTATTTCACCGAATTTTTTTTCAGGCGAGGACTGCTGAATTATCAGTATCTCTTCGGCCTGCTCAAAAGATAAAATATCCAGTCTGATGAAGTATTGGCCTGCTTTCTCGATCATGATAACAGCTTAACATAAACCCGGGGAGTGTCCAGATTAATTTTTAGATTGAAGTGTAAGTTACTGAATTGTGAAAAGGGGTTATTCCTGCTTGTTCCTCTCTTTGAAGAAGAACAGTCTCGCAAATACTATAACGATGACTGTATTCATCCAGCCTATGGCAGGCAGCTCGATAAGGAGCTTGCCATAGGAGCATTTTAAGGGCAGCTATGAAGGAGTAAGTAGATCTTCAAAACAACAATTAATTTTATTTTATTCCAATAGGGATTTTTGAATCCGATTTTCCCGATGACGGAAAAAAATACTCGACTGTGGTGAGGGCGGAATGCTGCCCCCGCCCGCGCTGTTTTTCCGCGTAATGCTTCACGGAATTGCAGTCTTATTTCATGTGTTTTTTAAAGACTACCACTTTTCAGTATGAACTCGTTCTTTAATGTATCTGTTGTTCGGCTCTTTAGTCTCACCGGGATGCCCGACGGCAATAAGTGAGTGCGGTTGAATATTATCAGGCAGCTTGAACAATTTTTTGAGGCCCCCGAGTCTCTCGGGTCTCGGGTCTCGGGTATACCCCAATCCAGCAGGCACCTAGTTCCTCCGCCTGGGCGGCAAGAAGGATATTCTCTACGGCCGCCGAGCAGTCAAGGGCGCAGTAATCACCGCTGATGTGGAGATCTCCGAGTACTAATATAGCCATCGGTGCGCCCTTAAGCAGTGCTCCGTTAGGGCATATTTCTATGATTCTGTTGATTGTTTTTCTGTCTTTGATCACCATGAAATGCCAGGGCTGCATGTTCCGGGCGGAAGGCGCATTCATACCGGCTGTCAGCAGGGTTTTTATCTGTTCATCTGTTACCATCTCATCCGTAAAAACCCTGATTGAGCGTCTGGCGGCTATTGTTTCTATAAAGTTCATTCGTTGTCCTCCGTCTGTCATTTTTGCATCCGGCCGGACGAATTTCAAGTAGAATAATATTATTTCATGGTAGAATGTTTTATGTTAAAAATTCTTCTGTGCTGCCTGGGTTTTCTTCTCTCGGGATGTACCGGCGAGACGCTTCCATTTTCCTTCGGTACTGCCTGTAAGGTTGAAGTGATAGGCTGGGATGATCATTTGATGGAAAACGATCGCTTCGTTCTTTATATGTGGTCACCAAGGAAGATATTAAATAAACAATAATGAGGAGAATCAAATGCCCACTATGTATGAAATATATCAGAAGCACTCTTTTGAATATGATGAGCTTGTGGCTCATGAAGATTACCTGAATCATATTCCGGAATATTTAAAGAACTGTTTCGATTTCCAGGGGAAGACTGTCCTCGAGTTCGGCACCGGTACAGGGCGTATGACCCGAATGTATGCCGGTCTCTCTGATAAGGTATACTGCTTTGACCGCTCTGCCCATATGCTTGAAAAAGCCTCGGAGGCTCTTTCGGAGTATGGGAATAAAATTGAGTTTTCGGTTTGTGATAATCTTAATATTGACAGTCTGGATGTGAGCGCTGATATAGTTATTCAGGGCTGGAGTTTCGGACACACCGTCAGCGATAATGAGAGTCAAATTGAAAAGACGGTAAATAAGCTTGTCGTAGACTGCAACGTAAGGCTGAAGCGCGGCGGGAGTCTCGTGTTTTTAGAATCTCTCGGGACAAACACTGAATCTCCGGAGGCTCCGAACAAGAATCTGAAGGATTTTTATTCGGAGCTTGAGGGCCGGCACGGATTCTCAAGAACCGTACTGGAGACCGATTACAGATTTGACTCAAATGAGGATGCGGCAAGAATTATGGGCTTTTTTTTCGGAGAAGAGATGGGCAGTAATCTTAAGTTTACCAGAGACGGCATCGTCCGGGAATATACTGGTGTCTGGCAGAAAAAGATATAAGGTCTATCCGGTATTCGGCTTTCTTTTTATTGAAACAGAAGAAGGCCGTTCTGGAGAACTCGTTGCCCGCGTTAAGTCACATATAAGCCGCTTTGAAAGACTCACCGGAGTTGAGAAAAAGAGCACGGGCATCACTATCCGGGGACTCCGGATAGTGAAGGAGTCAAGCCGGGTTTTTCTGAATGAGAAAGAAGTCAATCTGACAGGTAAGGAATTTGACCTCCTCTACATGCTTGCCTCGAACCCTAACCGTGTTTATACGAAGGAGGAGATCTTCAGCCGTATCTGGGAGGACTCCTTCGGCGATATTACAACAGTTACGGTTAACATTAGAAAGATAAGAGAGAAGATTGAGTACGACCCGTCAAATCCGCAATATATAGAAACAATCTGGGGTGTGGGCTACAGGTTTACAGTTTAGTTTTTAAAGGAGTTATTGTATGTTTAATCTGATCACATCGAATCACGAAACAGAAATTATTAAACTCATCGACAGAATTAAAACAGCCGTTGTTGCTGATATTGCCGGTGAATTAGCTGGGATGATCGAGAAAATCAGGGCCGATATCCCCGAGAAGAAACGGATCTCGCTCGGTCGCTACAGTATCATCAAACAGATTGGTATCTTTATTTATCCCATCCTGCTTGAAAAGGGTATTGATGCTATAGCTTTCGGAGCCGAACTCTTCCGGCAGTCCTCGGCTGAGCCCTTTATCCGGAGCCTCGGCATTCAGCTTATATCGGTGACCGGAGAGCAGACCGGAGAACTCGAAGAGGTTCTCAGTTTTTTTGAGCAGGCAGCCTCCGATGATGACTGGGTAGTGCGTGAGTGTTCGTCCGGCTTTGTCCGGAAACTCGTAAAGAGCCATCCTGAGCCTGTGCGCGAGTGGTATATCTCGATGGTGAAATCAGACGATCCCTTAAGGCGGCGCTTTGCCAGCGAGTCTCTCCGGCCTGTGGCGGACAACGGCTGGCTTAAAAAATCCCCTGAGTTTGCCTTCTCAATTCTGGAACACCTATATCATGAGTCCGCCGACTACCCGAGGACATCGGCCGGGAACTCCTTAAGCGACTGGATGAGGGTTGATGAAGAGAAAACCATGCCGATCGTAAAAGAGCTTGCGACCAATGGAGATCCTGACTCGCACTGGATCGCCGCGCGCGCCTGCCGTAACCTCGTAAAGAAGGACCCCCTCCTTGTAATGGATATTCTCAAGACCGATAGCTACATTTATAAGGACAGGAAGTACTACCGGAAGGATTACGAGTGATAAATGAAATAACGGCAAAATCCATACTGCGGAAGCAAAAGAGGATCGACTCCTGGTTTATAAGCTCCTACGCCATCAACCTGTACCGCGGCTGCAGTCATAACTGCGTTTACTGTGACGGCCGGGATGAGCGCTATCAGGTGGAAGGTGATTTCGGCCGGGATGTGTCGATAAAGACTAATGCCCTGGAGCTTCTTGACCGTGAGCTCGACCCGGCGCGGAAACGCAAACCCTTTCAGGGCGGCTTTATGATGGTCTGCGGCGGGGTGAGTGATTCCTACCAGCATTTTGAGAGGGAGTACCGAATGACAAGGAAAACTCTAGAGCTTCTCCTTAAGTATGGACATCCTGTTCATATGCTGACGAAGTCTACTCTGATAGAGCGGGATCTTAATGTTCTGTCTGAAATCAGACGGGAGCGCGGAGCTGTTGTCAGTTTCAGTTTTTCTTCGGTGGATGATAAAATAAGCCGTCTGCTGGAACCCGGAGTGCCGGCCCCGTCAGAACGCCTTGATACAATAAGACGTTTCAAGGACGCAGGTTTTGACTGCGGGATGTACCTCATGCCTGTTGTTCCTTTCATTACTGATTCCGCTGAAATGATTGAAGAGACGGTAGCCGCGGCGAAGGAGGCTGGAGTTGATTTCGTCATCTTCAGCGGAATGACCCTGAAGCCGGGCAGGCAGAAGGATTACTTCATAACCTTTTTTAAAGAACATTTTCCGCAGCAGCTGCCGGATCTGCAGAAACTTTATTCTAACAACAGCCCCTGGGGGGCGCCATCATCAAACGACGCATATGAAGCTGAAGGATTTTTCTCTGCCGTAGCTTTAAAATACCGTATGCCGAAACGAATGCCTTCCGCTATCTGGGCGGAGCTTGTTTCCCGGAACGAACAAATTCTGCTTATTCTCGACCAGCTCGAATATCTTGCGCGTCTTGCAGGCCATAACAGCCCTTACGGGAAGGCCGCATGGACACTTTCAAGTCAGGAAAGTCCAATCGAATCGATGAGTATCGAAGAGCTCACCAGTTTGCGCGGGATAGGGGTATTTACGGCTAAACTAATCCGCGAGATTGCCGAAACCGGAACCTGCGGTTATTATGATAAACTACTTTAAATGCCTGCCTTCGGTGCTGCTTTGCAGCCCTTACAGGAAATTTTTACAGGAGAAATTGATATGGAAAAAACAAGGGCGGAGCTTGAGGTAGAGAAATATAGAAGCGGGTCGGCCTGTTCGCAGGCTGTCCTCGCGGCTTATGCCGGTTATACAGGCCTTGACGAGCTCACTGTTCACAAACTCGGAACAGGCTTTGGCGGCGGAATGGGGCGAAAGCAGTACACCTGCGGGGCTGTAAGTGGAGCTGTTGCCGTTCTTAGTCTCAGGTATGGAAATGAAGTAAAAGATGATACAGACGCAAAGTCAAAGACCTATGCCCTCGTCCACGATTACATTGAGACAGTCGAGGGAAGACTTGGAAGCTCATCCTGCCGCGAGCTTCTCGGTGTTCCGACTTATACAGAAGAGGAGCATGCAGAGGCGAAGGCGCTTGATATCTTTGAGAAGGTCTGCCCTGATTGCATTACTGTAGCCTGTAGCGAGCTCGAGAAGATACTTGAGAATGAATAATATCGAGTTTTCGGACGACAAGAGCAGGCTGAATCTCGATCTTATTATCGGCTATCTGCATAATGAGTCCTACTGGGCGAAAGGCCGGCCGGTTGAGAAGATTGAAAAATCAATTGAAAACTCGCTCTGCATCGGCGCCTACCGGGACGGGCGGCAGATAGGCTTTGCCCGCGTCGTCACGGATTTTGCTACGGTCTACTATCTTGCCGACATCTTCATTATACCCGAACTTCAGAATAAGGGAATCGGGCACCTCTTAATGAAGCATCTTGATTCAATCGATGAACTCCGCGGCCTCCGGGGAATACTCACAACTCAGACAGCCCACTCTTTTTACGGCAAATTCGGCTACAGCCGCGAAAATGATATTGTTCAGCACAGGATAATGGTAAGATAGATTAAAAAGGAGGCGGGTTGTGAAGCATGGAATCTATTACGCATACTGGGAACAGGAGTGGGATGGTGACTACCTCTATTATATAAAAAAAGCGGCTGATATCGGCTTTGATATTCTTGAGATAGCCGCTCAGCATATAACCGCCTACAACAGAGTTCAGCTTAATGATATTAAAAAATGCGCGGAAGACAATGACATAATCCTCACAGCCGGCATCGGTCCGGCTGAGGATGAAAACCTCTCGTCTGCAGACGAGAATATCCGGAAGGCCGGTAGGGCTTCTTTCAGAGAGACCCTTTTAAATATTTCGAAACTCAACATAAATATCATCGGAGGAGCCCTCTATTCTTATTGGCCGGTCGACTATTCAAAACCTGTTGATAAAGAAGGCGACAGGGCTCGCGGTATTGCAGAACTCAAGGTATTGGCTGATTACGCAGCCGATCTGGGAATTGATCTCTGCCTGGAAGTTCTTAACCGGTTTGAGAATTATATTCTGAATACCGCGGAAGAGGGACTCGCCTATGTAAAAGAAGTCGGTAAGCCTAACGTAAAGCTGATGCTTGACACCTTCCACATGAATATCGAGGAAGACAGTATCGGCAGTGCCATAAGAACTGCAGGGAAATATCTTGGCCATTTTCATACAGGTGAGTGCAACCGGAAGGTTCCTGGCAGAGGGAGAACTCCCTGGGCTGAAATTGGCGAAGCATTGCGTGATATAGGATATGACAGGGCCGTTGTGATGGAGCCGTTTGTGAAAACCGGCGGAACAGTAGGCTCTGACATCAAAGTATGGCGAGATCTCTCAAACGGGGCTACGGAAGCTGAAATGGATAAAGCCGCCTCCGATGCTCTCATGTTTTCCAGATACATGCTGGGTTAGTAGAATGAAAAAGTCCGCCTCCATGGGGCAGGCAGGCTAGTTGCAAGGTCCGGAAATCAAGTAGGATTATGCATTTATCTTGACTCTTTAAAGGGTTGTGCTATTCGCCCTCTGCATTGAATATGAGATTATAAGAAGTGCCGTGATCATTTTTTATTTCAATCTCTGCATTTATCTGTTTTGTCAGCGAGTGAATCAGTTCGTGCCCGAATCCTCCCGGCCTTACTGTTTCCGGCATCCCGATACCATTATCCGAGAAATTAATGCTGATCATATCTTTCGTTTTTTTTGCAGAAAAAAATATCCTGCAGCTTTTCTGGTCTGGAAAAGCATGTTTGGCTGAATTGGTATACAGCTCATTGATTATTATTCCAAGAGGTGTCAGCAGCCTTGTACTTATTTGAAAATCCTCAATATCCATGCTTGTTGTGATTTTATTGTTAAATAATGAATCCTCGCGATTGAAGAAGATAGTGAAATAATCTTTGACTGAAATATAATCTTTATTCTCAGAGTTATGTATGTTTTCATATAAAACACTCATGCTCTCAAGACGTGAGACCATTTTGTAATATATCCCTTTACTTTCGGCAGTAGCGAATGAGTTCTCATCTAGTTTCAGCAGGCTCAGAATAGTATTGATATTATTTTTATGACGGTGATGAATCTCTTTAAGCAGCAAGGTCTTTTCTACTAGAGTTTCTGTTGCCTTTATATTTTTTTTCTTCAGCACTTGTTTCTGTTTAAGAAAAATAAATAGTAGATAGTATGTCAGTACTACACAGACTATCAGAATTTCATCAAGCTGATACTGCTCATACTGTTCGGAGAATTTGCTGAATTTTTCAAAAAACTCTAATTGTCCGGATATTATGAATGTAATGGCAATAATTGAAATTACTGATAGGCTGTCTGAAATCCTGTGCTGTATTTTATTATTCATAAATTATGTATGAAGTACCTTCCTTTTATAAAACTTTAGTTTTCACTAACCGAGTTTTGAAAGAAACTCAATGTATTGAATTATTTTCCCAGCAGGCTAAGCGAGAACCAGGGCACATAGGTTATCAGCAGCACCATCAGAAACATCGCGATGAAAAATGGTATTACGCTTCGGTATATCTTTCCAAGCGGGGTCTCGAATGCATAGGAGGCCAGAAAGAGGTTCAGGCCCACAGGCGGAGTCAGGTATCCGAGCTGCAGGTTTGCAAGGAAAATTATTCCAAGCTGAACCGGATGAATACCGTACATCTCTCCGAGAGGAATAATAAGCGGAGCCACTACCATAATTGCCGAGAAGATGTCCATCAGGCAGCCGGTTATCAGCAGCACTATGTTCAGCAGAAGCAGGAACACAAGCGGAGAGCTTACGTGGTTGCTGAAGAAGGCGGTCAGCATCATCGGAACTTCGGCGTCGACTATGAAGTAAGACAATCCTTTTGCCGTTGCTATTATCATCAGCACTCCGCCTATCACCGGAACAGCCTTCTTGATTATCTTCGCGAGGTCTTTGAGTCTGAGATCCCTGTAGATGAACATCTCAATAATAAGCGAGTAAACTACCGCGACGGCTCCGGTCTCAACCAGGGTTGTAATCCCGCCGAAATAGAGTAGTAGAATTATTACCGGAAGTAAGAGATCTCCCATGGTTTTACGAAGTGATGACAGTTTTCCCGGCATTTTTTCCGGATCATCATTGAAGTGGTGGGGATTCTTCTTCCGGTTACGGACGGCATGAAAAACTCCCATAGCCGACAGTGCGGTTACAAAGACTAATCCGGGTACTATGCCGCCTAGGAACATCTCCTTGATGCTGATCTTTGCCTGAATGCTGTACATTATTATCGGGAGGCTTGGAGGGAATAAAAGGCCTATGCTGCCGGCCGACGTCAGGTATCCCTTTGTGAAATCTTCGGTATACTCACCGCTTTTTACCAGTATGAAAGACAAGAGTCCGCCGAGGGCGAGAATTGTAACACCCGAGGCTCCGGTAAAGGTTGTGAAGAAGGCGCAGACTATTACAGCCATTATTGCGAGGCCGCCGGGCATTTTTCCGAGGAAGGCCTTGAATAGATTAACCAGCCGCTCGCCGCTCTTGCCTTCGGACAGGATGAAACCGGTGAAGGTGAAAAGCGGAATCGCCGGAATTGCAGAACCTGTTAAGAGATTGTAGATTTCGTTCGGAATAACTTCTGGAACGCTCCAGGTTCCGGCAAACAGGAAGTAAGCCACTCCTCCGAGGAGGATGAAAATCGGAAGACCGAATACCGTTAAAACGATGAAACCGAGTACCAGAAACAAGTCTGCCGCCTCAAAGAAGATGTAATATCCTTCGAGCATGCTTTCCATCCACATCGGCGGCATGAAGGGTGTCAGGTAGAGCAGGTTGATGATCGACGGAAGACTGAGGAGCAGCCCGAGGATTATTCCCGCAAGTTTGAATTTTCGGCTTGTTTCATTCTGTGTCCTGCTGAGAAAGCGGAATCCGGTTATAGCGAAGGAAACCGCAATAATTCCGCTCAAGGCTCCGAGGGTTACAAAGCCTATCTTCTGTTCACTGTCGAAGCCGATTATCGAGAATGATACTGCAGCAACTGCAATCGCGATAGAGATGGCGCTGCCGGAAAGCATTACCGCGGCATCAATTGCGGCCTTGAATTTCCTGTTTTTCAGGCCGCTGCTGAATCCGAGAGATATATGTTGTTCTTCCCTCGTGCATATCATTCCGGCAATCAGCGCTGTCCAGAGGGTTAGATGTCTTAGGATCGAATCATAGGCCGGAATTCCGGTTGAGAAGATAGTTCTTGCGGCCATCTGAAGAACTGGAATTAATGCCAGTCCAATTACTAGAATTTCAGACAGTCTTGTTTCAACAGATCTGATGATGATTTTTATATGTTTCAACTATTACCTGCTCCTGAATTCCTCAAGCATGGATTCAATTATTTCAAAGCTTTCTTTTGATACAAATCCGCCATCGCCGACCATGATCGAGAAATTATCACCCATGAGGGCTCGCCACTCTTTGCGGACGGCAGGTGAGGCTGAATGAATAATGAGGCCGTTAGCGAGCATTACATCGGTAGCCTTTTTCTCAAGGTTTATGGCTTCATCGTAAAAATCACTGGCCATTTTCTTTGTCGACTCGATCAGCTCTTCCTTGTATTTGTCCGGTATTTTCCTCCATGCTCTCTCGGTTATGACGATTCCACCGATAACCGGAGCTATCCTCATATCCAGCATGTGCTCGGCCAGTCCGAACCACTGGTATGAGGCCGCCGCCATCGGCGGAGCATAGCATGCATTGACCATGCCGCTCTGAAGGCCCATCAGCATGTCAGGGGTGTCTACCGGGATTACATTGAAACCCATCTTCTTGAATGCGTCCGTGAGCTGGGGTTGGGTAACCGAGCCCGCGAATTTTAACTTTGCAAGATCGTCAGGGCTTATTACCTTTTCATCGGCGAAGATGTTAACCCAGCCTGATTTTGACCAGGCCAGCACTACAAAGCCTTTCTCCTGAATGCTTTCATCGAATTTCGGAGTCACTTCTTCAATTATAAAATCAAGTTCCTCTTCAGATTCAAGAAGAAACGGCATGTTGATTGCAAAAATATCGGGGTAGATAGTCGTCATTCCTACTGCTGTCAAGATTGCCATGTCAATCTGGCCGATCCTCATTTTTCTTATAACGTCGGCCTCTCCTCCGGCTATTCCCCCGGGATATATTTTTATTTTAACCTTGCCGTCTGATATATCACTCCATTCCGAAGCCATGTTTTTTAAGGTTCTGTCCCATTCGGTACCTTCCGGAAGCAGGCTGGCAAATTTGAAAGTCAAGGCATGGGTCTGCATCAGTCCGCATAGAATAAAAACAATTGATAAAACAAGTATTTTCTTTTTCATTAATAATCCTCTATATCCAGAATAAAGAAATTTTCCGCATTTTCAAGCATCCAGCGGGCCTTATCCTGATAAATTGTGATTACAAGCTCATTTTCGGGAACATCCGAAGCCGAGATGCTGAGGGCTCGGCCAAGCAGGTCTTTAAATTCATTGTAATCCTGTTTTTTTACACTGATTGATGTGGCATAGCTTATGTAGGTGCCGGGGTTGAGACCCCCGGAGAGTCTGAGCGCCTCGTTGAAATGAAAGAGAGCTTTATCTCCGGGGCTGTCGCCGGTATTGTTGGATTTGTAGTATTCCTTCTGAAATTTCCCTATTGTCAGGGGTGCGTCGGCCGCGGCCTTCTGGATGTGGGAATAGGGGAGACTGCTGTAAATCTGAATCAAGATATCATGAATGGCGCCGTTGCTGAACTCGCCATCGAGCTCCAAGGCTTTTAGAAGCATGGCAGCCGGAATGTATAGAGTATTTGCCAGTTCGAAATCGAAAGGATCACAGCTGAAGGCTCCTATCCAGCCGCTGGCGGCCCAGTATAGCATGCCGGCGTCATTTGGCTCAGTGAACATCAGCATGGCGTCATCGAGTCTTTTTTCCCTTATAGCAGTACTGAAGCCTGGATGGGTCAGATCAATCCCTTTTAAGATATAATCACGACCCCGGATGTACATCTTCTTGGAGCGGATGATCATTTTTTCCTGTTTCCGGTACTCCTCGTCAGGGAGCATCCCGGCCGGTGTTTGGATAAACGCGTTTGCATACATCACGAAGTTCTTTCCTGTTGCATACTGAAGGTCTGCTCGGTCCGGTCTTGAACCTAGTATCATCTCGTAAAGTTTCAGCGCAAGCGGCAGCGCGTCGGCAATCAGCTGCGGATCATCATCGGCCGTAAAGATATTCATCCCGCCTGAGCCCGATGTCAAAATATCGGCGGCGGAATCCAAAGCGATGTCTTCAACAGAGATACAGGATGCTGCTGAAAACAGGGTGATAACTGTAATTATAACGATAAGACTTCTTCTCATCCTTAAATTATATACAATATAATGTGAAAAAAAAATAGTATAAATCAAAAACTATTAAATTCTGGTTTCTGAGGTTGAATAGGCTTTTTGATCCCATTTTCCGAACTCTAATGAGCAGTTGTCTGAGCCTGATTTGTACATTGACTTAGCATCGGGCAGAGGTTATCATTGCTCCCATGAAAGATGATATACTTAAACGATTCGTCCGCTATGCGGAAATAACGACAACTTCTGACAGAAGTAAAGATGTCACCCCATCTACTGACTGTCAGTGGGATCTCCTAAGGCTGCTCGAGTCAGAACTCAGAGAGCTTGGTGTCAATGATATTGATTTAAATGAACACGGGTATCTCATTGCCCGCCTCGAGGCAAATACGGAGAGAGATGTCCCTGTTATAGGCTTCATGGCCCATGTTGATACCTCATCCGATGTATCTGGGACAAATGTCAAACCCCGGATTCATGAAAATTATAACGGAGAGCTGATTACTCTCGAAAACGGTATAGTCATTAATCCGGCTGAAGATGCGGACCTCGGCAGATACAGGGGGCATACGATAATAACCTCGGACGGAACAACTCTTCTGGGTGCCGATGATAAGGCCGGCTTGGCCGAGATAATGACAGCCGTTAAATATTTTACTGATAATCCTGAAATAGAGCATGGACTCATCGAGATAATCTTCACTCCGGACGAGGAAACCGGAACAGGCATGGACAAGTTTCCCCGTGAAAAGCTGAAATCAGTCTTCTGCTATACCCTTGACGGTGGCGAGGAAGGTGAGGTTGACTCTGAATGTTTCAATGCATACGGAGTGAAGGTTGAGTTTACAGGCCGTGTTATTCACCTCGGTTCAGCCCGAGGCGAACTTGCAAACGCGGTAACAATGGCTTCGGCCTTTGTGTCGATGCTGCCGCAGAACGAGAGTCCTGAAGCCACAGACGAGCGGTTGGGTTACTACTGTCCCCTCGAAATGAAGGCAGAACTTGGCTATGCCGAGCTTGAACTTTTTCTGCGCGACTTCGATATGGATGAGATTAATAGAAGAATCGAGGCGGTTAAGGTGTTCGCAGCCGCTGTTGAGGCGAGATTTCCGGGCGGAAAGGTGAATGTTATCCCGGTCAAGCAGTATCTGAATATGAAAGAGCATATGCAGAAAGTTCCAGAGGGGATGGATTATCTTCTCAAGGCCGCCGAAAAAGCAGGTGTGAAAACCAAGTTTGAAATAATCCGTGGAGGAACCGACGGCGCTAGACTTGCGGAGATGGGCATACCAACCCCTAATATCTTTACAGGCGGACATAATTTCCACAGTTGCAAGGAATGGGCGGTACTCAGTACAATGGAGAAATCTTGTATGACTATTATAAATATAGTAAAGCTATGGGCTAATCCTGATGTCTCATAGGCATTGTGGTATACTTCATAGCGTACAACGCTTGAAGTATAGGATAAAACCTTTGGAAGGCGGAAAATGAAAAATATAAACAGGAAAAAACTGATTTTCCCGGCTGTTGTTGCTGTGCTTTTTTTTGTCTCCGTGTCAGCATTTGCGCTAGAGGCGATAGGCAGGATAGTATATCTTGAGGGTGTCGTTGATCTTCAGCGCGACGGAGATATTCTCGAACTCTGGGATTCAGACATCGGACTTGAGATTTACAATTATGATCTGATTGAAACCGGCTATGACGGCTTTGTTGAAATTGAACTTACGGGACAGCGAAGCAGAGGCACGAAGGTTAAGGTCGAAAATCAAACTGCTTTTTATTTTGACGCGGCCAGGATTGCAGGTGACTCCAAAACCAATGTGATGATGATGTCCGGAGCGCTCTCCTTTAAGGTGCAGAGGCTGACCGGCAATGAAGAGCTGAATGTGAAAACTGAGAGTACTGTTATGGGCGTCAGGGGTACGGATTTCAGGGTGCAGAGAGCCCCGGAGGGCTCGGTTCTCGTCACCTGTGTAGAGGGGAAGGTCGCCTGCGAAGATGACAGAAAAATGGAGAGATTTGCAATGCCCGGCAGCATTGTAGAGAAGAAGTCAGGAAGCATCCTTTCCAGAGTGGAGATTGATGTCGGTGATGAGAACCTATACGGAATGTACTGGACAGGGAAGAGGGAAGAAATTTTCCGAGCCGGAGCCGAAACCTTTGTTAAGGGTTATGCCGTACAGTATGTGAATTATCTACCGAGATTTCTCGAGGCATTCGAGAATTTAAGCCTGATTGCCGATGTTCTTGAAACTTACGGAAGGGAAGATTCGGTATCCGCCGGTTTTTCATCTAGGATGATAACAGTAAAAGCTGAAACGACTGATGAGCTCATAATGATGCGTAGTATTCTGCCCTTGTTTGAGCACGCGTTCTACGCGGTCCAGGTTCTTGAGGAGTATCATGCGCAGGGCATAGGACTTACCAGAATCAATCCGGGACTGACGTCTGATGATTTTTTCACGGATTTTGCACAAAACAAGAACGATATTAAGAATAAACTGGCCGATGTGAGACATTACATCAAGCTATATGTGAATATAAGCCGGGCCGCTACCCCGGGGAGTCAGGACCAACCTTCCTTCTTTGATGATGTGATTATGAGCGGGAACCCTATGGGCTCCGGAGTGCCTCAGGGTAATATGCCGCAGGGCGGTTTTCCGAAAACTAATTTTTAGACAGATCCAGTACAACCTAATGAACCGTCCTTTCCCGGACGGTTCTTTTTTTCAGCAATCTAAACGAAGACCCTGGGAACTCTCTCTGATATTGCGCAGAGCAGTTCATAGGGTATTGAACCGGTAATATCAGTTAATTCTTCGGCTGTAGCCGCCCCGTCTTCGAATCCGAACAGGACTGCACGGTCAAAAAGTTCAGCCTTCAGTTCCGGCCCTAGATCAACCATCAGCTGATCCATACAGACCGTGCCCGCGACTTTGTAGCTTGAACCGTTAATGAGCACCCATCCTTTATTGGATAGAAGCCGGTTGTATCCATCGGCATATCCTGCCGGTATTGTGCCTATCCAGCTGTCTCTCTCTGTAGTATAAATTCTCCCATATGATATATCGGTGCCGGCCGAGACCTTTTTTATATGAATCAGTTTCGATTCAAAGCTCATTATCGGTTTAGGTTTAAGCCTCGGCTCCAGCTCGGAAAGGAGTCCGCCCGGTCCTCCGGGCAGAAAGCCGTAGGCGAAGATGCCGGGTCTGACCATGTCGAGATGGGCCTCGGGGTAATTCAGAATTGCACCCGAGTTAGCGGCGTGCAATAGTCCGGGATTTATTCCGGCGGCTTTGATGTCATTGGCGGCGGAGTTGAAAAGCCTTATCTGTTTTTTTGTATATTCTCTATCATCTGCCTTACTGCTGTCACTGACCGGGAAGTGGGTACAGAGCCCGGCTAGTCTGATCCCCTTTGATCTTGAGATAGTCTCTGCAAGGTGGATTGATTCGGCAATACTACAGCCTATACGTCCCATGCCCGTATCAATTTTGAGATGAAGAGCTGTCTCGACGTCTCCGGCGGCGGAGATGAAATTTTCTATCTCTGCCCCGGTTGATATAACCGCTTCGAGCCCCAGTTTTGTCGCTTCCCTGACCTCCTCGGGAAGGACCGGGCTGAGGATGATGATGGGGATAGTGATTCCTTCTTTTCTGAGGATCTCAGCCTCACTTATTGCCGCTACGGCTAAATATTCGACACCGAAAGCCTGAGCCGCCCTGCCTATCCCCTTCGCTCCATGTCCATAGGCGTCGGCTTTTACGGCGAGACATATTTTAACTTCCGGTCCGGTGAGTTCCCGGATGGAATCCAGGTTATGTTTTAGGTTTTCAGTATGTATAACGGCTTTTGTTGCTCTCATGACAAATATTCTAATAGTTAATTGCTTTCTTGAAAAGCGTTTGAAAAGTAAATTAAAAAGAGTTATACTTATAATGAATAGGTATGTATAGAAAGAGTTTGTTTATCATTATTATTATCCTCATTATTCTCTCAGGCTGTAGTGATCCCTCTGTCGGCGGCGGATCGTCTTTTGAAAAAGAGCCTGTAGAGATAACAACCCTGGCAAGGGGCGAAATTCTTCATGCTGCTGATTATCTGGAGATAGAATATAGGATAAATGATCAGGGTGTTCTGCTGAATAAACTCGTGATTACTGTGACCGATTCCGAGAACGTTGTTATTAATGAGCTTGTCATAGAGGAAGAGCCCCTGACGGAATGGGTTCCCCCCATCGAAATTGATGAGGGACTGCCGAACGGCAGCTATAGGCTGCTGCTCTCCTTTTATAGAGAAGATGAACTTTATTATTCAGAGCAGCGCGAGTTCTTTATTTCTGATGCCAGTTATTACATAAGGAGTATTACATCCTATCCCCCTGTTCTATATCCCGGCGGAGGGGGCCTTTTTTATGCAGATATTGAATGTCCGCTTGAACACTGCTGGCTGAGATGGTCGCTCGACGGGAAGCAGATTGCCTCAGGAATGAAAAAGGACGGTTACCAGAGTATCATGATAGACGCGCCCAAGAACGAGGGTGTCTATGAATTGAATCTCGAGGTCTTTCCATTTCCTCCTGAGGATAGGGCTGGGTATGATTATAAATCGACGGTTATAAAATCAATCCCCGTCTATGTGAATACTAACCAGAAATCCGGGGTGAATGAGTTCGGTCCGAAAGAGGATTTTTATTCGCTATTTCATTTTCGAGGAAATCTTATTAATTCAGCAGATGCCGGCCTCTCGGGGCCTGAAGCTTTTTCTGCAATTGGAAAACCGTCTCTTTCGGTAAGAAACGGCGTCTTCGGATATTCGCTTAACAATAGCTCAGGCTTTAAGTCCGATAAATTGATTCTGCCGGTAGAAGACGGTATTCTGAAGAGTTTTTCATTGATGTTCTCCGTTATTCCGTGGAATTTATCCGGCCTCCAGCCGTCTTCTGCTCCCGGCGGCTTGTTTTATTCAGGCAGTGCCGACGGCAGCTTTTATCTGGCCGTAGACGCGTTACCGGATGGGCAGCTTTCGGCGGTTTTTGCCTTCGGGGGGGAGGAGTATCAAATATATTCCGGCTTGCCGCTTATTGCCGAGGATGTATATTCCTCCATAGGGCTCGCGGTATATCCGGAAGATAACCGTCTGAACCTTGTCTGGTACCGGGACGGTGTTCCAGTTGCCGAAGAGAATCTGACAGCTGAAAGGACGTCAGGAGTTCCTGCCTGGCAGGAAGTCGAAACCGTCGATATAATATGGGAAACGAGATTTGCCGGAACAGGCGGATTTGAAGGGCTTGTTGATGAGCTTGGAATATATTATCAGCGTCTTACAGACGGAATAGCGGTCGATCCCGATCAATATCGACGATCAATGGAGCTTGAATACGGGAAGTTTCTGATGTACGCCGAAGGTTTCGACGGAGAGCCGGAAGGCTTGATTGTAGATGGGCAGAATGTGAAGATAGACGGCAGCAGGATGATCATAGCGCCGGGCAGCTTTGCTGCTTTTCCACCGATTTACCCGGGATATGAAGAGATTATATTCACGGTTGCCATTGCGGGAACAAGCACCAAGGCGATGGAAGTTGTTTTTTATCCCGACGGACAAAGCGGTGAAATAGTCAGGGTTGATCTGTCAGATGAGACAGATGGTGTTCTCCCTGTTAATTTCAGCCTGATTTTTTCAACTGAAACAGTGAGTGTCGGGGAAACTGAGGCTCAGGATGGTGAAACCGGATTTTCCGGCGATTTCGGGGGAATTGTCTACCGGCTGATTAATAATGACGAGGCTGTAGACCTTGAGATTGAAAGTGTTCTCATTATAAGAAAAAATATAAATGTATCAGAGGCCGGGTTTAATGATATCAGGCTTGCGGATGAACCTGTACTTGAGGTCAGCACTGGAGTCAGCATCGGCAGTTAAGGAAATTATAATGAAAAAAGTCCTCTTGTTTTTGATCTGTACTATAGTAAGTATATCAGCCCTGTCAGCTCAGGATGTACCGGAAAAAAAAGAAATAGCGATTTTTCCCCTCAGTTATTCGAACTGGCTCATTCCTTCCGGAGCGCTTAGCCTGGTTGATCAGCAGGTTATAAGGGTCTTCACAAATCTGGGACGCTTTAAAGTGAAGGGCCTCGATCGCAGGCTTGGATCTGATGATGTTTCCGAGTTTATTTTAAAAATCCAGGAAATAAATGAATCAAACATGGCTGCGGATGAAAAATACCGTCTCGGCACCGAAACCTTTACTCAAGCCGATTTTATGGCATTGACCAAATTCTCTCTGATTGTCGTTCCGTCTTTATCCTTTTATGATTCTGTTGTCGTTGATTCCGATGACAGAGCCGAATGGGAAGTTGAACTGCAGACTGCGTTTTCAATAATACGGGTGAAGGACTCGAGCCTGGCCGCTCAGTTTACGATAGGCACCTATGGAAGCGGTGAAACCCTAGAGGAAGCCGCAAGGAATGCGGCCGATGCCGTATCAGCCCAGCTTGATTTTGAACTCAGATGTATTGAGGAATTTCAGCTTAAATCCGGAATCCTTGAGGTTATGAGCGGGGGGAGGGTTATTCTTGAACTTGGCAGTAACATGGGTCTGGTTGTCGGCGATGAATTCCAGCTAGTGACCTCAAGGGTCTTATCGTCAGGCGGCACGGTAAAGGATAAAAACGGACTCCTCGTTGTTACAGACGTTAGGCAGGAACTGTCATACGCTTTAGTCGTTTACAGTGATGAGCCTGTATATTCAGGAGATCAGCTCAGTGAAGTGCCGAGGCTTGGTTGTGATGTTTCGGTCTATGCGCACGGGTTTTTTGATTTGACAGGACTCTCCGGAGGTACAGTTGGAGTACGTTCGGTGCTATCCCGTGGTTTTTGGGATCTGAGGCCGCTGTTCGGTATCGAAGTTCCTCTACTAACCGGAACTCTGAACAGTTTGTGGCCCGGACTTCCTTTGACTGTTTACGGCGGGGGTGAGCTGCTATGGTATATCGGGCGGTTTCAGATTGAACCGTCTATAGCTCTTGGAGCTACCGGACTTATTCCCATCGCTGAGACTGATGAGTTTCTGATGACACATATAGGCGGAAGTGTCGCATTAACATTAAACTGGATGTTCAGCGATAATATGAGATTATTTGCTGAAGGCGGATACAGCTACTGGTTTTCAATAGCGCCGAAGGCGCTAACCAGTGTTTCTGAATTCGGCGGGATATTCGGAGGATTAGGTGTTACATTTAAATTGTAATATCGAGGGTTTTGACGGCAGATAACTAAAACTTTAATAGTATAATAAGTTGTCAAAAAATTTCATTTAGATAATAGGTTGGAATTTCAAAAAAACAGATCTTTGAAATTTCCTCAATTACGGAGTTATGAATGCATAGTATATATACAAGAAAAATTACGCGGAGACTTACCCTGATTTTTACAGTTGTAATTTTTTCAGGCCTTATGTCCTGCCAGACAGTTTCTGATTCTGGCATGGGAAAAAAAGTAACCAGTTCTGCTCCGATTTATTATGGAACAGGCAGCGGAGACTCGGCTTTCATGGCAATGGAATGTGCGAAGAGGAATGCTGTCCGTCAAGCCGCCGATGATCTTCTTGGACTCCTGGCCGCTTTCGTGCATGGCGCAGAACTTGATCTTCTTTTTGATTCAATTGAAGACTTCGGCCCTTATCTGTTAAACGATACTCAGCAGACAATTGACAGCAGAAGCAACGAGGAATTTTACTATCATCTCGGAATCAGGATAAATCTCGAAGCTCTTGCCGCAAAACTCATAGCAAATGATATTCTCGGAGGACAGATTGACGGCAGCCTGTCGGCCGTCTATATTCTGAATGATCAGCCACCTCCTGATCTATCCACCGGCCCCGCCGAATACAAGGCCGAGGCCGCTTCCTATCAAAACCGTCCCGCTGAAAACACCGCCTTTCAGGCTGTCGTTCCCGATGTGAGTGCGGCAGAACTTGAGGTGATAAGCCGTTATCTTGATAATCTTACCTTCATGGTTTACTTCAATGAACAGACATGCGCTGATCCCTCTCTTGCCCGCTCGGCTGTGGTCAGCGCAAACAGCTTCCTCGAAAAGAAAGGGCGTGACTATGTTGATCTCTCGCAGATAGAGACCATAATAAAAGAGCAGTCAGCCGTCTACGAAGAGGAAACCGGAAATGCCGTCAGCATAATTCAGTGGATAGCCCATAAAGTGAATGCCGACATCTACATAGAATTATCACTTGAGGTCTCCGGCGGGATCGAGGGTGGGCGTTACTCCAGCTCCGCGAATGTCAGCCTTGACTGCTATGAGGCCTCCACTATTGAAGGTCGCGGGGTTGTTGCCGCACAGACTAATCCTCCGGAGTACAGCCTTGTTTCAGCCGAGGCTGCTCGCGAAAACGCTCTATCATCAGCCGTTTATAAGGGGATGGAGGCCGCCGTTAAGGAAGCCGAAGCCCATAGCGCGAAGGCTGCCTCGACGGGATTCAAATTCAATTTAACTATGGAAAATACACCTGACACAAAAATAATAGGTGATTTTGAGCAAAAACTGGAAAGTAGCGTGAAATCCGTTAAAAGAACTTCGTTCTCTCACGAAGAGAGTATATTTGAGGTTTACCTCATAGGAAATATTGCCGATCTTGAAGATCTAATATATGACACTGCAGCTAGTATTCCCGGACTAGAGGGATTGATGCTTGTAATGCAGAGGCGGAATTCCATTATTTTTGATACAGGGATGTGAAGATGACGAAGTTTATATTCAGAATCAGTATTCTCGCAGCCGCCGCGGCAATTTTGTCTGCCTGTGCTACAACAAGCGGTGTTCCGGAATGGGTTTCGACCTCTCCGGAGGATACATCTGAATATAAATATTTTATCGGCATTGGTTCTGATTCTGACGGAGATATTAACCGGGCCGCAGATGAAGCTGCAGATCTGATAGTGTCGGAAATTATTAGATATGTCGGAGTCAGGATAACCTCTGACACAAGGGTTGAATCAAAGGATGCGTATAGTAAATTTGAAAGCAGCCTGAGATTGGCTATTCGCGAACAGCCCGGAGCAAGTCTGGGCGGATTGCGGGTTGCGGACCGCTGGATCGATTATGGTGATCCGGCGGTAGTAGTGCATATGCTTGTCGAGTACAGTGCGGCGGAGATTAAGGCGGAAAAGAAGAAGCTTGAAGATCTTTTCAGGGAAAAGGTGGAGGCTCTCTCCGGTCCTGAGAAGGAAGGGGATGAGCTCTATATGCAGAAAAAGTACTACCGTTCTGCGGTTAGTTTTATTGACGCGGCACTTATGGTATCTGTCTCGGATATCGAGAACGTCGGGCTGAAATTTGAACGTAATATTGCAAAGGCTGAAGATGCGGTGGAACAGATAGAAATTGAAGCCGTCTCTGGGCCTGATTTTGCCTACATCGGCGAAAAATTCGACGGGAAATTTACTGTGAAACTGAGCTATAGTGGACTGCCCGCTGTAGGTCTTCCGGTGACCGTTAGCTATAAGGAACTGAGGGCGAACGGAAGGAAGGCTGTCCGGACCCACACTATTTTAACGGATGGAGACGGTCTTGCCTCATTTGATTCTCCGATTCCGGAATGGATTGGGCTAGACAAGATTACCTTTTTTCTGGATATGAGGGCGGTCATCGAACCTCTTGAGGATGTCAACTTTGATCTTCTGCAATATGTCGACAGTCTTGAGCAGGCGGTAAACAGCAAGAAGGTTTTTTTTGAATATGAGGTCTTCTCTAAGGCAGTCGAAGTCCCTACCTGCGTTATGGTAATGGACGTTGACAGAAGCGGAAATCCGCTTGATAAGACAGATACCGCTTCGGGTATAGTATCTGTACTCACCGAGGCCGGCTTTGAGATATTCATGATCCCCGTTGATTACCGAATGACTGCTGTGAGCGACAGTGAACTGATAAAGATTGTCAGGGAGCAGTACGGTAATCTTTATCAGAGGATGGTCTTCGGCACGGCCGAGATTAGCAGTTATGAAGAAACCGGCGGCAATGTTATTGTGAAGGTGACGGGAAAGATAAAAGCCGTTGAGCTTGAGTCCGGCCGTATCCTTTTTTCTGCCTCCGAGCAGAAGAGGGCAAGGGGCGGCAGTAATTCAAGTACAATAGCGGCGGCTTTCACAAGCCTTGGCAAGATGTATGGAGATAAGCTTACTACCGATCTTCCTTAATCCCGGCCCAGATGCCAAGCGCGATGATAATGGATGCCGGATCATTTGAGATAATTCCCTCTACTCCCAGTTTTATAAGTTTAACAGCTGTTTCAGGATCGTCTATAGTCCATGGCAGAATGGGCCGGCGGCCGATTGTGTGATTGAAGAACATCGATGTCCTGTTGATTTTCTTGTAATCAGGCTTCAGTATGTCGGCGGAAGCAATCCATTTCCCTTCTCCGTGGCGTAGATACGGAGGCAGTTCCCCGTCATTACAGTAGATTATCGCCGTAGGAATATGAGGAGCTGATTTCTTGAAAAACTTTAGCGCCATCGGATTGAATGAAGAGACTATGCAGCGCTCCTCGAGTCCGCGGTTTGCAATGAGGGCCGCGAGCTTCTCCTCAAGTCCGGAGCTTACGGTTTTCCGGCTCTTTATTTCGATATCATAGTAGACGCTGCTGCCAAGCAGATCGAAGACATCTTCCAGCAGAGGCAGCTTTTCGCCGGAAAATTGAGGACCCTTCCAGTTTCCGGCATCCAGTTTTTTAAGTTCGGTGTAGCTTAATTCTTCAACAATGCCGTCAAAGCCTGTGACTCTTTTAACGTTATCGTCATGGGTAACCACGAGTTCTCCAGAGTTGCAAAGGTGGATATCAAGTTCGACACCAGGAATTTTCTGATTCAGAGCTTCTTCGAAGGCGGCAAGGGTGTTCTCCGGAGCGGCTTTCGAACAGCCCCTGTGCGCAAAAATATAAGGTTTTTTTTCTCCGGGATAAATATTCATGCGGAAATACTATCACCTATTGTTTCTGCTGTTAATAGCCGATTGAAAATAAATTATTTTTTCAGTATTCTGTACTCCAATGAAAGAACTAGAATACAACACAGATGATTCCATAGCGGCTCTCGCCACCGGCTGGGAGGAAAGCGCGCTCGCGGTTATCAGAACAAGCGGAACTGACTCTATAGAAAGGGCGGCTGCAATCTTCTCAAACAGCGCCGGGATGCTTGCGGCCGAAGGCGGCAGGATTATCTATGGCTTTGTTATAGATCCGGAAACCGGTGAGAAGGTTGATGAAGTCCTTGCCGCAGTTTTTCGGGCACCGAAAAGCTACACCGGCGAGAACAGCGTTGAGTTTTTCTGCCACGGAGGTCTGCCGGCGGTGGCTACCATGCTCTCCGCCCTGAAGAAGGGGGGCTTCCGGGACGCGGGACCCGGTGAGTTCACAATGAGGGCATTTATTAACGGAAAGCTCGATTTAACCAGGGCAGAGGCGGTTCATGAGATTGTAACAGCCAAGACCCCCCGGGCTCACAGCCTGGCGCTAAACAGGCTGTCGGGCGCCCTCGAGGAGCGTATTGACGGACTCAAAAAGCGTATCGTTGATATGTTGTCAAAGGTTGAGCTTCTCCTCGATTATCCTGAAGATGAGCTCGACGGTCAGGCCTCGGGATATCCGCTTGATGAGACGGAGCTCAGCCGTCTCTGTGAGGATATAGAATGTCTTGCCGAAAGTTTCAGGGCCGGGAGGGTCTTCCGGGAAGGCGTCCCGGTAGCTCTCGCGGGACGTACGAATGCCGGGAAATCGTCCCTATTTAATCTGCTTCTGAAAGAAGACAGGGCTATCGTTTCCGAATTTCACGGGACTACCCGCGATTATATTGAATCATGGATAAATGTAAACGGTATTCCGCTACGTCTTTTTGATACTGCCGGACTCAGGGCTTCGGAAAATTCAGTTGAGGCCGAGGGGATTAAGAGAAGCGGAGAAGTAATTGCCGATGCCGGAATTGTCCTCTATCTTGTCGACTCAGCCGAGGGGCTGAATAGTGAAGATGAGACATTCCTCGAGGATTTTGAAGATAAGTCGAGGCTTATTCCGGTATGGAGCAAGATAGATCGCGGCGGCAATTCCGTGCCTGAGGGGTTTATCCCTGTCAGCGCTATGACGGCAGAGGGGCTTCCTCGGCTTGAGCAGGCACTATCTGACTCGGCCCTCGGAAAGAAGGGCCTCGATGACGAGGTTATTATTGACTCAATAAGGCAGCGGGATCTTCTCTCAAGGGCAGCCGAAGCCGTCCGAACTGTTCAGGCTGCTACGGCTCAACAGGCTCCCCTTGACGCTGTCGCGATGGAACTTAAAGATGCGGTCGATGCTCTCGGTGAAATTACCGGCGAGGTTAGTTCGGCAGATATACTGAATAATATATTCTTAAAATTTTGTGTAGGTAAATAGATTGAATAACGCAGATTATGACGCGATAGTGATAGGCGGCGGCCATGCGGGTATTGAAGCCTCGCTTGCCCTCGCGCGGCTTGGGTATGAGACAATGCTTATAACCCAGAGCCTTGATGCAATTGGAAGACTCTCATGTAATCCCTCTATCGGGGGGCTGTCAAAGGGCAATATTGTACGTGAGATAGACGCCCTCGGCGGAGAGATGGGGAAACTGATCGATAAATCAATGATCCAGTTCCGCATCCTCAACCAGCGGAGAGGCCCTGCAGTTCAGGCGCCCCGGGCTCAGGCCGATAAATTCCTTTATACCCGGCTTGCCAAGGAAACGGTAGAGAATCAGAGCAGGCTTCATCCCTTTCAGGATACGGTTGTCGATTTTATTCTCGATTCGTCGGAGACGAAGATTCAAGGGGTAATTACCGAGAGGGGCAGGCGGTTTACCGCAGGCACTGTTGTTATGACTACCGGAACCTTCATGGAAGGCAATATCTTCATCGGTGATTGGGTCACATCCTCCGGAAGGCTTGGTGAGCCTGCGGCTGTGGGGCTCGGAACCTCCCTTCGCAGGATGGGATTCTCTCTCGGACGACTGAAGACAGGAACCCCGGCGAGAGTTGCTTCCTCTTCAATAGACTACAGTAAGATGGAAATTCAGCCCGGTGATGATAAGATTGTACCCTTTTCCTTCGCCGCCGATACAATTGTCCGGCCGGCCGTTCCCTGCTACATCACATATACGAATGAGAGGACTCATAAGATTATCAGGGATAATATGGACAAATCTCCGCTCTACGGCGGCAAGATTGTCGGAACCGGCCCCAGATACTGTCCTTCTATCGAAGACAAGGTCGTCAGGTTTCCGGATAGGGACAGGCATCAGATTTTCGTTGAGCCCGAGGGGCTCGACTCGGAAGAGATGTACCTGAACGGAATATCATCCTCTCTGCCGGAGACGGTCCAGGAGGCCTTCCTTAGGACCATTCCAGGGCTTGAGGATGTCAGGGTGATGAGGCCCGGCTATGCGGTTGAATATGACTACCTTGATCCTCTGCAGCTCAGCCCATCTCTTATGACCAAGAAAATAGCGGGACTCTTCAGTGCAGGCCAGACAAACGGCACTTCAGGATATGAGGAAGCTGGCTGTCAGGGGCTTCTTGCAGGAATAAATGCCGCAATGTACATGCAAGGCAAACCGCCGCTCGTCCTGAGCCGCTCAGAGGCCTATGCGGGAGTTCTGATTGATGATCTTGTAACCCTGGGAACGAAGGAGCCGTATCGGATGTTTACCTCCCGAGCCGAGTACCGTCTATGTCTGAGGCAGGATACGGCTGACATCAGGCTAACCCAAAAATCATTTGATGCCGGACTCCAGAGTGCCGAGGCTGTAGAACGCCTGAATCTGAAAATAGAAGGCATCGAAGAAATCAAGGAACTGCTGCGCGGTCGGAGGGTAAACGGGAAAGATGTGGAGGAAGCCGGACTCCGGGTAACAGGACTTAAGGAACGTCTCGGAGATACCTTTGAGAAACTCATGAAGGTTCCCGATTTCACGACTGAGGATCTATTGGTCATAGAGCCTTCGCTGTCCGAAACCCATCGACAGTGGCTGGATCAGGCGGCTATCGATATTAAATATGAAGGCTATATTGATCGTCAGCAGAAACAGATAAACCGGTTTAAGAGAATGGAAAACCTGAAGATTCCGGCGGCTTTCAACTATGAAGGCGTAAATGGGATATCCAGTGAATCGATGGAAAAGCTCAAGGAAATACGGCCGCTCTCAGTCGGTCAGGCATCGCGAATTTCCGGTGTCAGATCTTCTGATATCGCGGTTCTGCTTGTCCTCCTTGGGCGAGGAGATGATAATGCTTGAAGCGGGACTCGCCGAATTGAAAATTGTACCGACTGATATTCAGCGTGAAAGACTCAATGCCTATATAGAAGAGCTGCTGGTCTGGAACAGTAAACTGAACCTTGTATCGGCCTCCGACAGGGAGGAGCTGATAGTCAGGCATATTCTTGACTGCCTCTCCGGACTCGAGATTATCCGGAATATGGGCGGAAGCTCTATTGCGGATATCGGAACAGGGGCAGGCCTTCCGGGGATGCTCCTTGCTATTTTCCTTGAAAAGCGGACCGTTTCGCTTGTCGAGAGGTCAGGCCGGAAGGCCGGATTTTTGCGGAGTACATCTGCACTCCTTGGTCTGGTTGACAGGGTGGAGGTTCTTGATGTTGATTTAAAACAGGTTGATGGAGTATTTGATATTGTGACCCTCCGGGCCTTCCGTGATTTGGGCGACTTCATTTCTCCTCTTCGGAAGATAACCGCGCCAGGCGGCAGGATTGCCGCGTATAAGGGACGCATGGAAGTAATCGAAAAAGATCTCAAAGCCGCCTGTATTAAGATGTCGGATGCGGAAATTATAGGACTGAAGGTACCTTTTCTTGAGGAAGAAAGGAATCTGCTGATTATTAACTAATCAGCAGATTTTGGCGACTCTATCTGTTTGAGGATTTTCGTCAAATCTTCCTTCTCCATGAGATCGATGAGCCTTGCTTCAACGAAATTCTTCGCTCCCGTTGAAAAGTTTCCGGCCGATACGCAGATACCCCGTCCTGCCTTCACTTCCTTAATCTTTCCGTAAAGGTCTCTGACAATGAGTTCGCCTACCTGGCCTGTAGACCTCATGAATCTGAAGACGACTACATCCTCCCATTTCGGGGAGACAATTTCCACGGTCATATCAGTATAATCGTTCTGAGGCGTTGAAATATCGAGGACCTTGATTCTGGTTTTGGGAAACATTACCGATGTAAATTTTCGGCAGAGACTGATAAATCGACCCTTGTCTCCGATAAGGTATATCTTAAGGTTGAGGTTTGTATCGAGCTCGCCATATCTTTTCAGCAGATTCCCGGCATCCTTATAGTTAGGATTAGCCGCGACAATATCTTCGAGAGGAGCAATAGCCTTAGATATTTTCTCTGCCTTGATGTAGGTATTTGCAAGTCTATAGAGTAATTCAAACTTCAATTCCTGCTTGATACCGGGGTTTTTCAGACCGAGCTCGAAATGCATTGCGGCCTGGTCGTAATTACGGAATTTTGAAGCAATTGTGCCTGAATATATACAGGCATGAGCTCCATAGCGGGCATCGGTTCTCAGAGTAGAAAAAACCTTGATGGCGGCGTCGGCCTGGCCGAGGTTGAAGAGACTTTCGCCGAGCGCAAACATCATTTCCTTGCTTTCCGGATCGAGGTCAATAGCCTTCCTGAGGGCATCAACTGCGTCATTATAACGGTTCATCTTGTGCAGGCTTAGGCCAAGATATTTATATGTTGATGCGTCATCAGATTTCTGGTTTTTTGCCTGATTGAGAAAAATCGCGGCTTTTTCATAATTTTTCCGCATAAACTCAAGGTATCCAAGATTGTAATTAATAACAAATTCGTCCGGATTAACCGTTCTTGCGAGCATGAAGCTTTTATATGCAGACTTGTACTGTTTGACGTTTATAGCACTGACAGCATGCTTTAAAGTTATACTGAATTCGTCCAAATCACTATCGGTTGCGCATATTTCAAGAAGCATCTCGAATAATTTATATGATTTCTCCCAGTTTTTCTCGGTATAATGGAGTTCGGCCAGATAGAGTAGGGCTGCGGGATCCTTGGGGTTCTGTGCCAGCCTTCTATTCGCCTCTTTAATTACCGCGTTTCTGTCTGTTGCTTTCGCCTTTTCAAGTTTTGAATTGGTTTTAGAATTCTTTCTACCTTTTATGATGAATACGACGATAATAATAACAGCGGCAATCGAAGCAATAATTGGGATAACTATGTAAGATTCTAATTCGATCATCGTTTATTATTGTTGTTGCGAAAGTAAATGTCAAGTTGGTTAAAATTTATTGACAAAAGAATTGACGGGTAATACGCTTTAGATAGAGGTACAGAAATGGAGAATTCTACAATCGGAATAAAAATAGCTGATGGAACTTATTATCCGATTATTGAAGGTGATAGTCTTAAGAAGAAGAAACTAGTTCTTACAACAGTATATGACGATCAGGGCAGTGTCCAGATAGATCTCTTTCGCGGTAACGGGCAAGAGATAGCGGACGCCCAATATGTCGGTAGTATAGTGATTGAAGATATTATGCCCGGTGGAAAGGGTGAGCCAGAAATAGAACTTATTGTCGGAGTCGATCAGGATGGTAATCTGAATGCTGTAGCCGGCGATGTCGGTTCCAGTGAAAAACAGAGTCTCAGCGTAAGCCTGGAATCACTCGATGAAGACAGTTTTAAATCTCCAAATTTCGAGATAGATGATCAGAGCTTTGATGAAGAATCTGATTTTGGGGACTTACCCGATTTTGAAGATGAGGATCTCCTCTCGTTAGACGAAGAGCAGTTGCTTGACGATGAGTCTGTATTTAACGAAGTTTCGCCGCTTAGCGATGAGCCTGACTTTGATGAGGAATTTTCTCTCGATGATGAGCCGTTGTCTGACGATGCAATATCCCTCGGAGATGAGTCTGTATTTGATGAGGATCTCTCTATCGATGGTGAACCTTCTTTTGATGATGAGCCTTCTTTTGATGATGAGCCTGAATTTGACAAGACCATGGCTGCCGATGAGGAAATGTCTTTCGATGAGATTCCTTCATTCGGAGAGGAGCCTGTTTTTGATGATGAGGCAATGTTTGAAGAAGAATCGGTGTTTGGAGAAGAATCAGGTTTCGGAGAAGAATCAGGTTTTGGAGAAGAATCAGGTTTTGGAGAAGAATCAGGTTTTGATGAGGATCTTGAGGGATTTAATGATCTTCCTTCCTTTTCCGAGGAATCGGATTTTGAAGATGAGGGAATCTCTCCCCTAGGTGCCTCGGATGATTTCGATTCTGAAGACGATGAGGAAGAGCCCTCAGCGTATAAAAAGAGAAGGAGTCCTCTTGCCCTAGCGGCTATAATTATAATTATTCTTCTTATCGCGGGAATCGGAGTCTTTATGTATCTTCGCGGAGCCGATGACAAGTCAGTCCCGCCGCTGGTCGCGGACAATAATATAGAATCTACCGCATCTGATACTGATGAAAACACCGCTCCCGTTGCCGAGCAGGTTGAACAAGCCATTCCGGCCGAAAACTTACAGGCGGATAAACCTGCGGCCGTGAAGCCTGCGCCGGTTGAAGATCTCGGCACGGCGGTTGTTGGCTCTTCGGAAGTACCGCCTGAGGGCCGTGGCGGCGGAGTCTGGTACAGGCTGAAATGGGGTGACACTCTATGGAATCTTTCAATATCTTTTTACAGAACCCCCTGGTTGTTTGGTCTGATTGCGGTCGAAAACGGGATAAAAAACCCTGACCTTATTTATGCCGGTACCGATATCTTTATTCCGGAGAATTAGCTTTCGGTACACCTGAATTGCCGCTTCAAACAGGATTGATCCGCAATATGAAATACTTACCTGTTTTATTTCTCATTCTTTTTCTTTGTTGTTCCTGTAATGTCGAGCAAGCCGGCCGATTGACCGCTATCGAACTCGAGAAGATAATTACAGAAAATCAGTATCAGGAAGAAGATTTTTCTGAAGCCCGTATCTCTGAACTTGACCCTGATGCGTCCTACTATCTGGCCTTAAAGGCCTTATCACTCGGCTATGAAAAAACAGCCCTCCTGCTTTCGAGATACAGCTGGCAGAACAGCATCGGACTGCTCAGAGAGAAGGCGGCAGAACTCTGTGTTCTGACCTCAGCCGGTATGAACCGGTGGGCGGATGCCGGGTTTTCCGCCTCATTGGCGGCCGCGGAGTATCCTGATAATTATTTTTTCAGGAGGACCGCCGCGGCATCGGCATACTGGCAGAGAAAAGACACCGAGTTACCTGAGAAAATCGGCAGATTAAAAAAATACGCTGAATCATCCGAGGATTGGGAGCTTTTTTTATTCAGTGCTGTATCTGCCTACAGAATTGGCGAATCCGGATGGGAAGAGGAATGGGTTCTTATGTTTGAGAATGTTCCTTCTTCCGAATATATAAGGCGCGGATGGGATTATCTGACCGCCGAACACGATGAGCCTTACCTCCTGTTTCCAGGATTTGAGAACCTCATTGAAGGAAAATATCTTTTTTCAGTAGGTAATTACCGGGAAGCCGGCGTTTTTCTGTCTGCCTGGCTTGAGAGCTCGGTTAAGGGGAATCCTGAAGGAAAGTACAGTAGAACTGCCGCCTCTGATCTGGAAGAGCTTTTTATCAGGCAGGGGACAACCGCCAAGGGCGGGAAATTTTTTGAAGATCTCGCGGCCTCCGCGGCAGAGGGAGCTGAGTCTGATTATTATAGGTTTGCCGCCGCCAGGATGTACCGTAGGGGTGGCTGGTACGGCAATGCTGAGCGCTGCCTTGATGAGATTATCCAGGCCTCCGGCCCGGATGTTTCCGATAGGATTCTATGGTATTCCCTGGATATAGCCGAAAAACGGGATCCGGCAGAGGCTGCCAGGCGACTGCCGTTCTATATTGAGCATTGGGATGATCCGGATTATTTTGCCGATGTCCTTGATGAACTATGCACCGGACTCGTGCGTAGTCGAAAATGGAAGGAGATTGCGTCGGTATCAGATCTGCTGCGGCAGTCCGGACCGAAGGATGTCGGCGACCGGTATATTTATCTTGCCCGCAGAGCGGCGGATGAAGGGTTTCTCCGGGGGGAACCGCGGGAAGGTAGAACCTATACGGATCTATACTACCGAATTTTAACTGGTGACAGCCTTCCGGAACTCGCAGTAAAGACTTCCGAACCAGCGATCCCCGTCGATCGAGAAATGAATCAGGCAGAGCTGTATGTATACGGCCTGATTAAATGGAATCTTGATGAAATGCTGCTTGATGCGATCAAGCAGCATAAGGATGAGCTGTCCGAGTCTTTTCTCAGATACTGCGCGTCGGAAGCCGTCGGCCGCCTGGCTCATCTTGACTCAATCAGGATGATGTATCAATATCAGGGTCAGTTATCCGCCGGCGGTCTGCTGAGTCTTTATCCCGATATCTATAGGGAAGAGGTCGAGTATGCCGCAGCCTTGAATGATATTCCACCCCAGGTTCTTTTCGGGCTCGTGTGGAAGGAGAGCGGCTTTGAGCGGGAGATCGTCTCACGCTCCGGGGCGGTAGGACTATCTCAGCTGATGCCTTCGACCGCTGAGGATGTGGCCATCAGGATGAAACGGGATATCCCGGATCTTACTGATCCGGCTGAGAACCTTCTAACCGGAAGCTGGTATTTGAACTGGCTTAACGGCTACGTTGGAAATAAAGCTGCTGCCGTGATATCGTACAACGGAGGGCCGGGCAGGGTGAGACGCTGGATGCGTGAATATCCGGATTTCCCCCCTGATCTGCTATTTGAGGCCGTTCCTGTGAAGGAAACTCATGATTATGGGAAAAGAGTATTAACTGCTTCCGTCCTTTACGGACTGCTGTATTATGAAATCAAGCCGGCGGAGAGTCTCAGCTTGTTCTTCCCTGTTCTATCCGGCAGGGGATGATTTGAGCATCTATAATAAAGAGGAATTAATATGACACTTATACAATCCATTTTTCTCGGGGCACTTCAGGGCATTGCCGAATTTCTACCTGTTTCAAGCTCCGGTCATCTTGTTGTTTTTAGAAATTTCATGCATCTTGGCGAAATATCGCCGCTTTTTGATATTCTGCTGCATGTGGCTACTCTCATGGTAGTCCTTATCGTGTTCAGGAGGATCATCGTCGATCTGATAAAATCACTCTTCAGATTCATCACGCGTAAAGCTGATGAGAGTGACAGTGTGAACCTGAGGCTTATTCTGATTATTCTGCTTGCAAGTGCTATCACCGCCGTTCTTGGTCTTTTTATTCAGAGTTTCGATGTCTCACATAAACCAAAGCTGGTTTCGGTTCTCTTTCTTGTTACTGCGGCGGTTCTTCTGCTGACCCGGTTCATAAATACTGAAGGGGCTGGTTATGAAAAAGCCGGAGTGAAAACAGCCGTGATCACCGGAATAGCACAGGGGCTGGCAGTTTTTCCCGGAATTTCAAGATCCGGGATGACTATCGCTTCCTCGCTTTGGGTCGGAATCGACAAGGAGAAGGCTGGAGAATACTCATTCCTTCTATCAATTCCTGCCATAGCAGGCGCCCTTCTGCTTGAGCTCCGTGATTTAGAGCAGCTTAGCGGAACTGTTGATCCTCTTGTTATCTCCGCCGGGATGTTGACGGCTTTTATCGTAGGTCTTGCCTCAGTCCTTTTCCTGCTTCGGCTAATTAAGCGTAATAAACTGCATTATTTCAGCATATATCTCATTCCTTTCGGAATAATCAGTTTTTTCCTCCTGTAAACTTCTGCTCAGCTGGTAGAAAAAAAAACCGATAATCTAATCGAGGTCCGCATTATCAGACAGTTTTTAAAGAAACTGTCTGTCGGATACTTCTGTATTGAAACCTTTTAATTTCTTGTAGTAAGGAGAGTATTTTGAATCAAAAAGCCATAAGGCTGAGCACGGCAGTGGTAATAACCGCAGCAGGGCTGTATCTGCTGATAACTCTTTTAAACTCAATGAGACCAATTATTCCTGGCGGTTTTTTCTTATTTCCCGGGGAATTTTTATATTTATGCTTCAGAGGTGCCGCATTCTATCTTCCTCTTTATTTCATGATAAGCGGGTTTTTGCTTTTTGCTGACTACTATAACGGAAGAATCTTTGCGGCAATGCTCCTGTCGCTCATCCCGTTTTTTACTATATCCCTCCTTCTCAGGGTTCTTGATTATTCGGCGGGCTCTGCTGCCGTTGATTTTTTCCTATCCTCATTCGGGCTTAGGGGCAGTTCGATGCTGCTAGGGCTGCTGCTCGTTGCTGAAAATTTGCTGATCGTCCGTCTTTTGATGAAGAAGCAAGGCGAGCCTGAGCGACCGCAGCCTGAATATGTCGCCGAAATTGTTGAGCATTCATTTACCCCTATTCCGCTCAAGTGGGGAGAGCCCGATTCTTTTGGAGATGCCAGAGTTGTCGAGGATCTGGAACTGGTTGATGAGATTGAGGAATTTGAGGAAGTTCCGGAAGTTGATGAAGTTGATGAAGTTGATGAAGTTGATGAAGTTGATGAAGTTGATGAAGTTGATGAAGTTGATGAAGTTGATGAAGT
>JAEKNX010000040.1 GCA_016839055.1 Spirochaetales bacterium | reverse complement strand
AAGTTAAGCCCCTCTTCGCCGATGGTACTGCGTTAGCGGGAGAGTAGGTCATCGCCAGGCTTTTTTTTATTTTTTTCAAATCACAGCTAAATCCCATATTTTATTATTAACTCACTCCCGCTAACGCAGAAAGCGTTATCTCCCTGTTTGACATACACCAGAACTAAAAACTTACCTAAAGCCCCGGGGGCACGTTACGCCATATGGTCTGACTGCGAAAGTGCAGATGAAGGCGCAAGCCTGAATCCGAGTAGGTCATCGCCAGGCTTTTTTTTATTTTTTTCCTTTTACAGAATTACCCCTTAACTTATTATTAACTCACTCCCGCTAACGCGATAAGCGTTGGAACCTAATTTGACCTGCAAATGTCGAAGAAATGTGGTTGAAAGCCTCGGGGGCACGTTGAGCCATATGGTCTGACTGCGAAAGTGCAGATGAAGTCGAAGCGAAGCTGAAACTTCATTCGAGTAGGTCATCGCCAGGCTAAATCATTTTTACAGATAACAGATTAATCCCTTGCCTTATAATTCATGGATGTTTTGCAAAGCAAAACTCCAGAGCAACCGCAGGTTGCTCCACCCGCTAACGCAGAAAGCGTTGGAACTCTGTTAGTCACCCGAGTGCCGTGAAAAGTGGTTTACTCGCGGGACAAAGCGAATACAAAATCTTACACGATTAACCTCATAAAAAGCTTTAAACCCTGAATACGCTGCATGGATGTTTTGCGAAGCAAAACTCCAGAGGAATGAGACTGCAAGGAACATTCCTCCGTCATCGCCAGGCTTTTTTTTATTTTTTTCCTTTTACAGAATCCAACAACATTGTAAGCGGTAATTCTTTCCTTCTTGAAGAATCCTGAAAATATAATATTCTTCTTGAAAACTCGAGGAGGGAAAAGATGGGCAAAAAGATTACAAACTGGGAACATATATTCGAACAACATCGTCAGAGCGCTAAGTCCATAACGCAATTCTGTAATGAAATTGGAATACATCCGAACATCTTTTATAAGCACCGAAAAATTACCGGAAGATGCGGCATTATTGAAGTCAAACTAGTTGCCTCCGTATGCTCAGCACCGATTATTCTGTAAGCGAAAAAGTTCTCTATATCAATAGCTGAAGGATTTAATGAAGCATTACTAAAATCAGTAATGAAGATAATCGGAGAGATAGAATGATCTTCGATTACACAGATTACCGATATTTCATCAGGCCTGGGAAAACTGACCTTCGAAAAAGTGCTAATGGACTGAGCCTCCTGATTCAGAATATTATGCAGAATGATCCTTTCTCGAGAAGCCTGTTTTTGTTCTGTAACGGCCAGAGAAAACTTCTCAAAATAACGTACTGGGATCGCAACTGTTTTTGCTTATGGCAGAAAAGGCTGGAAAAGAGTAAATTCCCATGGCCGAAAACAGAAGAAGAGGCGAGAGAGATAGAGTTTGATGAACTCAAGATGTTGCTTGATGGAATAGATTTCTTTAAGGCTCACAAAAAATTATCATATTTTCGCGTTTAGGGCTTCACGCTCGAATTAAAATGCTAGAATTCTTGTGTGAGTACTGAAGTGATGTTGGCGGAAATTACACAACTCAAAGAAATTATTAAACTTAAAGACCGTGAAATTTCATCAACTAAAAATCTTGTTATTCAACTGAAAGAGCAGGTTGAGTTACTGCAGAGGCTTCATTTCGGAATCAAGTCTGAGAAACTAACTTCTGAGGATAAAAAACAAGCCACGCTGTTAATGAAGCAGAAGATTCTGCGTTTGAGCAACAGGTTGAAGTTGAAACAGAAACCCTGAAAATCAAATCTTATACAAAAACGGTTCGGACAGGAGTAGGAAGAAGACCTGTCTCTGAAGATCTTCCACGTGAAATCGTGGAAGATGACATCGGAGAAACGGAAAAAGTATGTAAGCCGAAACTGCGAATGGACAACTGACGATGATCGTTCAGACAGCTGAAGGACATAAGCATCTGATAGCTGGAAGCATTGCGGATGAGAGCCTTCTTGCATGGAGCATAAACGAAAAAATTGAATATTCGCTTCCGTTTTACTGTCAGAGCAAGAGGCTTACAGTTATAGGAATCCCCATTCCACGTGCGACTATAAGCACTCTGGCAATCAAGCGCGCCGAAAAGTGTAACCATATTTATAATTTGCTGAAAAATCATATCAAAACCGGTCCTGTGATCAATGCTGATGAGACGCAATTGCAGGTGCTGAAAGAACCGGGACGCAGCGCACGAGAAAAATCATGGATGTGGGTATTTCTCGGAGGTGAAGCTGCCAAGAAATCTGTCGTATTTCAATATGAAACCGGCCGTTCTGGTAAAGTAGTCTGTGATTTCCTGAATGACTACGAAGGATGGCTTCAGACTGATGATTATGAGGCCTATCATACGGATCTAAGAAAACTTTGCGCTGAGGGAAACAAATCTATCAGGCATGTTCTTTGTCGGGCGCATGTTAGGCGGCGGTTTTATAATTACTGGGAAATATCTAAATCTCCCGATGCTAAGCGCATACTTGATTTGATTCACGATTTGTTTGAATTTGGAAAAACTACGTGTGGAGTTTTCGATAAAGGGGTTTTTGAAACAATGAAAGAACAGGGCTGGCCCTAGTCTGGAGGAGCCTATTCAAATCATTGACTGTACTTTCTTCTCAGGTCCCTCCAACGCTGGCTTTGGGGAAGGCTATTGCCTATACATTGGACAATTGGCTCCTACTGAAGCTGTATCTTGAGAATCCGACCCCGTCTAACAATGCTGCGGAAAGAGCTATCAGACCTTTTTGCATTGGTCGGAAGAACTAGATGTTTTCGGCAACGGTGCGCAGTGCAAAAGCTTCTGCTACACTCTATAGTCTGGTTCAATCGGCCAAGCTTTAAAAGCTCTCAGTTTACGATTATTTCTACTATATCTTTAGGAAGCTTCTGTATTATACGCCCGAAGGGGACTTTATGGATTAGTGCAACTGATATTCTCGGTCTGTCGCAGGGAAGTCTTTAGTGATTTTAACCGGTAGAATTGATATTATTATAGATTTTGAAGAACTATCTGATTATTTCGATTTTCCTGAATTTTATCAAAGATTATTACTGAATCCGTTGACAGAGCGGGGCTATTTCATTATATTCCTTATCACAGTCGATGAGACAAACTGCTTAACAGCAACTCGAA